>CAWEQU010000011.1:0-129862 GCA_963811305.1 uncultured Chloroflexia bacterium | reverse complement strand
CCCACCCACTCCTACATGAAGATGCTCTACAAGTACCCCCAGCGTGCATTCCCCTACGCCGACCTCGTGGAGACCAACCGCAAGCGCAGCAGGCTTGAACCCGAATACGAGCTTATAGACACCGGCATCTTCGACGAGGACCGCTACTTCGATGTATTCGTCGAGTACGCCAAGGCCGGCCCCGAAGACATCCTGATCCGCATCAGCGCGGCCAATCGTGGCCCCGACCCCGCCGAGCTACACATCCTCCCTACCCTCTGGTTCCGCAATACCTGGAGCTGGGGCAACACCGATCTACCCAAGCCGACCATGTCGGCGGACGGCGGACGACGGACGACGGACGACGGATCAGAAGGTAGCGAGTAGGATGCAGAAGGCGGCTCCTCACTCCGCATATCAGCGCATATGCCGCCTGGGGCATTACACCCTGCACTGCGACGGCGCGCCTGATCTCCTCTTCACCGAGAACGACACCAACCTCGAGCGTCTCTATGGCGCGCCCAACCCCTCGCCCTACGTCAAAGATGGCATCAACAACGCCATAGTGTACGGGCAGACGAAGCGGTCAACCCCGACATGAGGGCACCAAGGCCGCCGCCCATTACCGCTTCACCATCGAACCCGGCGAGACTGCGACCATCCGCCTGCGCCTGCGCACGTCACCGGACGAAGGACGAAAGACGAAGGACGAAGGCTCTCAAGTCAATCCGAAATCCGAAATCCGAATCCGAAATCCTTCGACGATTTCGACTCTATTTTCGCCCAGCGCATGCCGAGGCCGACGAATTTACGCCGCTCTCCAGCCGCCCGCGCTGACGACGACGAGCGGCAAGTGCAGCGCCAGGCGTTCGCCGGGATGCTCTGGTCCAAGCAGTTCTACCATTACGACGTGGGCGAGTGGCTGAAGGGCGACCCCAACCAGCCGCCGCCCCCGCCAGAGCGCGGAAGGGCGCAACCGCGAATGGGAGCCACCTCAACAGCGCCGATATCCTCTCCATGCCCGACAAGTGGGAGTATCCCTGGTTCGCCGCCTGGGACCTGGCGTTCCACTGCATTCCGCTCGCGCTTGTGGACCCCGACTTCGCCAAGGATCAGCTGATCCTGCTGGGCCGCGAGTGGTACCAGCACCCCAACGGCCAGATACCCGCCTACGAGTGGGCCTTCGGCGACGTCAACCCGCCCGTGCTGGCCTGGGCCGCCTGGCGCGTCTACAAGATCGAGCAGAAGCATGCATGGGCAAAGGCGACCGCACCTTCCTGGAGCGCGTCTTCCACAAGCTGCTGCTCAACTTCACCTGGTGGGTCAACCGCAAGGACGCCGAGGGCATGAACGTCTTCCAGGGCGGCTTCCTGGGCCTGGACAACATCGGCGTGTTCGACCGCAGCGCGCCCCTCCCCACCGGCGGCCACATCGAGCAGAGCGACGGCACAAGCTGGATGGGCATGTTCTGCCTCAATATGCTGACCATCGCGCTGGAACTGGCCCGGCAGAACACGGTCTACGAAGACATCGCCACCAAGTTCTTCGAGCACTTCCTGTACATCGCCAGCGCGATGAACAACATCGGCGGCGACGGCATCTCGCTCTGGGACGAGGAGGACGAGTTCTTCTACGATGTGCTGCACACTCAACACCGAGTAGGCGCACTTGCCGCTCAAAGTGCGCTCGATGGTCGGCCTGATCCCCCTCTTCGCCGTCACCACCATCGAACCGGAGCTGCTCGAAAAGCTGCCCGATTTCGAGCGGCGGCTGGACTGGTTCCTGAGCAACCGCCCCCAACTGGCCGAGCTGGTGTCGCGCTGGCACGAGCCGGGCATGGGCGAGCGCCGCCTGCTGGCCCTCCTGCGCGGCCACCGCATGAAGCGCGTGCTGCGCCGGATGCTCGACGAGACCGAGTTCCTATCGCCCTACGGCGTGCGCGCCCTCTCGCGCTACCACGCCGAGCACCCCTACGTGCTCGACGCTGACGGCAGGGCAATATACGGTCGAGCTACCAGCCCGCCGAGTCCGACAGCGGCCTGTTCGGCGGCAACTCCAACTGGCGCGGCCCCGATCTGGTTCCCCGTCAACTACCTGATCATCGAGTCGCTCCAGCAGTTCCACCACTACTACGGCGACGACTTCAAAGTCGAGTGCCCCACCGGCTCAGGCCGCTACCTCACGCCTGGACGAGATCGCCGACGAGCTATCGCAGCGCCTGATCCGCATCTTCCTGCGCGACGGCGACGGCAGGCGCCCCGTGTTCGGCGGCGCAGGAGCGCTTCCAGCACGACCCCCACTGGCGCGACTACATCCTCTTCTACGAGTACTTCCACGGCGACAACGGCGCGGGCCTCGGCGCCAGCCACCAGACCGGCTGGACCGGCCTGGTCGCCAAGCTGATCCAGCAGCAAGGGGAGCGACGCACGTAACTATAGGGGCGTGATTTATCGCGCCCTTGCCTCTAAGCACATTGCAGGGTGATGTCCAACCCGCATCAGGGCGCGATAAATCACCCCCTACTGGCATGCTCTTCGTTCCAACGCTGCACTCTTACAGAGGTACAACGCCTTGACACATTTGCCCATCCACCGTACAATGTAGTCATCTAAGTAGTTACTTGGAACGGGTGAGAGGCCACTATGAAAACCATAGGTGTGAAGGAACTTAAAGAACATCTGAGTGAGGTTCTGCGCGAGATTGAAGAGACCGGGCAGATTATTGGTGTGAGCAATAGAGGCAGGATTGTAGCGCGGCTGGTTCCTGCTCAACTTGGGCAGCGCACCAAGCGAGTCCACGCGTCGCAATTGCTGAGATTGATGCACTCGCGGCAGAAATCAGTGCTGGTTTGACGGGAACTATAAACGTAGCGGACGTAATAAGCGACATCAGGCGCTAATTATGGTAACGACCCATTTGCCCTCTGCCGTTGTGATAGACGCCAGTGCATGGGTCAGCAGGGTTCTCCCCAACGATAGCAATCATGCCACTGCCTTTACCTGGATCAATCTCCACTTGGCACGTAGCGGCGCTCTAGTTTCCCCAGTATTGCTGGTTACTGAAACCGCATCGGCGGTCTCAAGAATCACTGGAATACCGGCGCGAGGACATCTTGCGGCCAGTCAACTCCTTGCGATGCCTGAGATGAGCCTGGTGCAGATAGACCAGGCACTGGTTGAAGATGCGACTGACCTTGCGGCCAACCTGAACTTCAAAGGAGCAGACGCATACTATGTGGCACTCGCCATGACGCTAGGTCTCCCCCTTGTGACTTTTGACAAAGAGCAACTGAACTCGGACGACAGGCGTCATCACGACTATAAGGCCATAAGTACTTATGCAAGACGCTAATATAGGCATCGTCTCCGTAGGCACCTACGTGCCGGAGACGTACATAACAGCGGCTGAGATCGCCGAGCGCACAGGCATCCCCGAAGGAGTCATCAGGGACAAGTTCGGCCTGGCCCGCAAGCCTGTGCCCGGACCCAACGACCACACGAACGCCATGGCGCTCTGGGCCGCGCAGGACGCACTCTCAAACAGCAATATTTCGCCCGAAGAGATAGACGTGGTACTCTGCACCACCGAGGAGTGGAAGGAGTACCCTCTCTGGACGGCGGGCATCAAGCTGGCTCACGACCTGGGAGCGCATCGCGCATGGGCGCTCGACGTGCAGATGCGTTGCGGCACAACCATAGGCGCGCTCAAGATGGCCCGCGCCCTCATGCTTTCAGAACCGGACGTGCGTACCGCCTTGATAGCCGGAGGCTACCGCAACGGTGACCTCGTGGACTACGAGAACCCGCGCTCGCGCTTCCTCACCAACCTCAGCGCTGGGGGTGGAGCAATCCTCCTGCGAAAAGACTACCTCCATAACCACCTTCTCGGCACAGCCCTGCGCGTAGACGGCTCATTCTCCCTGGATGTGATAGTGCCCGCCGGGGGCACGATGGAACCTCTTACCCCTGAGAACATAAAATCACATCGCAACTTCCTGGATGTGCCCGATCCGGAGGGGATGAAGTCGCGCCTCGACGCCCTCTCCCTGCGCAACTTCCTCGGCGTGATAGACGACGCACTCGCCCAGAGCGGCTGCACTCGCGCCGATATTGGCTACCTCAACATCCTCCACATGAAGCGCTCCGCCCACGACTACATCTTGCGCGAGCTTGGCCTGCGCGACGACCAGACCTTCTACCTCTCCGATTACGGCCACATGGGCCAGCAAGACCAGCCTCTATCGATCAAGAAGGGCATAGAGTTCGGGCCGCCTCAAGCCAGGCGACCTCATGGTAATGGTCGCCGCAGGCATCGGCTACGTGTGGGGTGCGAGCGTGATAAGGTGGGGGTGAGGGGACGACGGACGATGGACGACGGACGATAGACGATGGACGACAGACGATAGACGATAGACGATAGACGATAGACGATAGACGATAACTTTGAACTTTGAACCTTGAACCTTGAACCTTGAACCTTGAACCTTGAACCTTGAACTACAAGCATAATGCCCAAACTCACCTACCTATTCGGTGACCAGCACGATAACTTTGCCGAGACCTCGCGCCCCTTTATCGAGGCGGCGGGCGGCTCTACTGCACAGATTGCTGTACTAAGTGAAGGAGGTGAGAAGTCTCTTCCATACGTCGAGCGCATCATAGCGCCCTGGAAAGAGTGGGGTGTGCAGGCGGTCCATATCGGACCGGCGGAGCATGGAGGGGAGCCAGATGCCGGGATGGTGGACACGCTGAGAGACTGCACTGGCATCTACATGTGCGGGGGCGATACTCGCGTCTACGAACGCATCTACGTGCGTTCGGTGCTAGGTGATACCATACGCGAGATGCACGCCGAGGGAGTCCCATACGCGGGCGTTTCGGCGGGAGCACTCCTTGCGGCTGAGAAATGCGCCACCTGGGGCGGCATCGTAACCGCCCAAGAGAATGAATATTACGTTCGCTACCGGGGTGCTTACGAGGGGGTCGAGGGCGACATCAGCCTGCTGCTAGGGGAGGGATTGGGCCTGCTGACAGGTTGCCTGGTAGAGCCGCACTTCAGCGAGCTTGGGGGCTTCCCACGCCTGCTCACCGTCATGGAGTGGACCGGGATAAGGAATGGATATGGGCTTGACGAGCCGATCTGCCTTGTCGTAGAAGATAATGAACCGAAACGGGTGCTTGGCCTGGGGAGGATGTACCACGTCACCCAGCAAGCGCCTCGCAAGTTCGAGGTCCAGGTGTACGAGCCTGGAGAGGAGTTGTAGGAGATGCAGGTGGACTGGCTTGCCCGGCGCGAGATGCTCTCCCCAACAAGGTGGCGCTGATCGACACCCTCCACGATGGCCGCGAGATCACCTACCGCGAATGGAACCGCGCCGCCAACCGCACCGCACGCTTCCTTCAATCGCTAGGTGTGAAGAAGGGCGACCGCGTAGCCGTCCTCTCCATGAACTGCGTCGAGTACCTGGACGTCTGGTTCGCCTGCGGCAAGATTGGCGCGGTCCTGCAAAACCTCAACTGGCGCTTAACGACACATGAGCTAGGGGGGCTGATAGAGGACGCCTCCCCCACAATTCTCATCTACGGCCCTGAGTTCGCCTCACAGATGAATGCCTTGCGAGAACGCGCCAGCAGCGTCCGGTATTTCATCGCGCTTGACGAGGTTGGACGTGCTTCACCTGACGACCTGCTATTCACCGAGCGCAATGCACAGGACGACACATCCCCAATCACAGTTGAAATAGCCCCTGACGACCCCTGGGTGATATGCTACACAGGCGGCACCACGGGCCTCTCCAAAGGGGCTATCCTGACGCATGGCAGCATCACCTGGAACTCCATCAATACAGTGGTAAGCTGGGGACTGAGGCCAGACGACGTAACCATCCTCAACGCGCCTCTCTTCCACACGGGCGGATTAAATGTCTTCACAGCCCCGCTTGTGCATATAGGGGGCACCTCTATCGTCTGCCGGGGCTTCGACCCTGCCCAGGTCTACAGCTTGATGCGCGAGTACGGCGTAACGGTCTATTTCGGGGTACCTTCGATGTTCATCGCCATGCAGGAGCATCCCGCCTGGCAAAACGCCGACTTCTCCCATCTTCGCATACTGATAAGTGGTGGCGCGCCATGCCCCCTCCCCGTATTCGAGCGCTTCTGGGAGCGCGGCGTGCCCTTCAAGACCGGCTACGGCATGACCGAGTCCGGCCCCAACACCTTCTGGTTGCCGGATGAGGAGGTACAGAGCAAACCGGGCGCGGTAGGCTACCCCCTCTTCCACGTCGAAGTAAAGGTGGTACGCCAGGACGGCCACGATTGCGCTCCCGACGAAGTAGGTGAATTGCTCATCAGGGGAAAGCAGGTGTGCGCGGGCTACTGGAATCGCCCGGAAGAGAGCGCCCGCGCCCTGGAAGGCGGCTGGCTCCATACGGGCGACCTTGCCCGCCGCAACTCCGGCGGCATGCCACTACATAGTCGGGCGACTCAAAGAGATGATCATCTCAGGGGGAGAGAATATCTACCCCGCCGAGGTGGAGAGCGTGCTTGCCGCGCACCCCGCCGTCGCAAGCGCCGCACTCATAGGGCTTCCCGACCCCAGGTGGGGCGAAGTAGGTCGGGCCGTAATCGTCCTGCGCCCAGGCTGCCACGCTACGGAGGCTGAAGTAATAGAGTTCTGCCGCCAGCGCCTCGCCCGCTACAAAGTGCCGAAGTCGGTCGCATTCATTGACGCACTTCCTATGACGGGCGCGGGCAAAGTAGACAAGCGCGCCCTCCTTGACACAAATAGCGCCCAAAGCTGGTAGGGGCCTGAATTGGCGCGCCCAGCCAAACTTTCATTTCTTTATCTGTCAATAATCGACCCTTGAAGGGTCGATTATTGACAGATAAAGAAATATTCCTTACCCTCTGAGGGGAGGACATGGGCTGTGATAGAGAGTATAAAACTGATACCATGCGTAGGCATGCGGGGCGCTGGTCCCCGACAGCGACGGTCCCACCCACCGCTATATTGGCGCGTCGCCAGGCTGCTGGCAAGCCTATGGCGAGCTGCTGGCTCGCGGCTACGGAAGTGATGACGCCCCGGCCTATGGCGTGATGAGCAGACTCACGGTTGACACCTACGCAGCCCAACACCCAGGAGTGCCGGGCAAGCAATCGAGCCAGTCGGTGTGCGCGCACCTCTTCATACTCTGCGTGGTCCTGGAACGTGACCTCGGCCCCATCTTCGCCACAGCCGCCATTACGCGCTTTATCGAGAAGCACAAGGGACGTGACTTCCCCTGGCTCGAACCGCCTCCTTCTTTAGGTTCCATCACGGTGCTCGATCTGCTCAGCGCGACTGACGCAGGCGATCACGATAAGAAGGTGCGGCTCTGGGCCGAGTCCGTATGGAGGGCTTGGGAGCCTCACCACGACAGGATACGCGCCTGGGCTGACGCCTGGGAATCAGAAGATGGAGGAAGGCGGTTCTAAAAGGATGGCTAAGGTAAGCGTCAACGGTATAGAGTTGTACTACAAGTTTCGAGGGAACTTGCAAGGTCCGACGGTGGTCTTCATCAATGGCCTGCTGACCGATACGGCAAGCTGGAATGCGCACCTGCCCCACTTCGAGGAGAAGTACCGCTGCCTCGTATACGACTGCCGGGGGCAGGGGCAGTCGAGTAAACCCGACCACGTCTACGAGACCCGCCTCCACACGGAGGACCTGGTGGCCCTGGTAGACGCTCTGGAAATCGAGCGAGCGCACTTCATCGGCCTCTCCAACGGCGGCGCTGCCCTCCTCGGCTACGCCGCAGACCATCCCGGACGCGTAATCTCGCTGGTAGTGTCTGGAGCATACCCCTATGTAGACACCCTCCTCACCGTGAAGCTCACCTCCTGGGTGCGGGCGATGGAGGTAGGGGGCAGCCCCTGCGCTTCGATGTAGCTACCCCCTGGGTGTGGGGCGGGCGATTCCTGGAAAAGAACTATGAGACCTTCCTCGCATTCCGCGAGAAAGGGGTCAACATGCCCATCGAGTGGGCTATGAACCTCGTAAAAGGCGCTATGGTGCACGACATCCGTAACAAACTAGACAAGATAGAGATGCCAACCCTGGTAATCGTAGGTGAGGAAGACGTACTGACGCCGCCAAAGCTGGCGGGCTACATCGTTGAGCGCATGCCCAAAGCCGAATTGCTCGTCATGCCCGGCCTCGGCCACGCAGCCGCACTGGAAGACGCAACAGAGTTCAGCGAGGCAGCGCTTGAATTCTTCAATCGTAATGCATAACGACGACGATTTAATCACAAAGACACAAAGACACAAAGGCCACGAAGGAATTGATGGTTTGTTCACCGCAGAGATGCAGAGAAAGGTAGAGTATTGGCAATTCCGAAAAATCTTTGTGGTCTTCGTCTCTTTGTGTTCTTTGTGATTAATCCAACTACCGACTACTTTGATTTTGGACCAATAAGATAGGAGAATATATGCCATCTATACAAGCGGGCGACCTCAATATCCATTACATCGAGCGGGGCGAGGGCACGCCTGTGGTCTTTATCCACGGCAACTGGTCCACCTCGTCATGGTGGGGGCCAGTGCTGGAACGCCTCAACCCAGGTCTGCGCGGCATCGCTTACGACATGAGAGGGCGCGGCAAGACCGAGGGGCCTGACAACGACTACACTATGCCTGAAATGGCCGCCGACCTGCGCGCCTTCTGTGATGGTTTGGGCCTGGACAGGTTCCATTTGGTAGGCCATTCACTTGGAAGCGCCGTTGCCATGCAGTTTACCCTGGAAAACCCGGAGCGCGTGCTCACGCTCACTTGCGTCTCGCCTGCATGGGTGGACGGGATGCCTGCCGCATACAATATCCCCGCCGCCCAAATCGCCATCAAGAACGACCGCGCCCTCTTCGGGCAGGCTTTAAAGGCTCAAGCGCCTACCACGCCAGACGACGATTTCTGGCAGCACCTCCTCTCCGAGGCTCACGAGCAGCGCATCGAGGCAGCTTTACGCAACCTCCCTGCCCTCATAGACTGGAAGCCTGGCGACAAGCTAAGAGAGACAGGCGTGCCCACCCTGGTCATCAGCGGGCAGCTAGATGTGCTTACAGGAGGAGCCAACGCGGACCGTGCCGCAGCCGCCCTGGGCGCACCCCATATCGTTATGCCAGGCGTCGGCCACTCCCCCATTGTCGAAGCGCCCGACGAATTCATCACCCTCCTGGCCGAGCATCTAGGGCAGGCACCGGCTGGCAGTCAGGATGCGTAAGGGTCAAGTGCGCTGCGTCCCTGCGCTGCATCCTAAGAGCCTGTGTAACAATAATGACGAAGGCTGAGTAGTCTGCCATAACGAAGCGCCATTTTCCCTGTCATTCCGAACGTAGTGAGGAATCTCCGAGCTTGGCTGTATGGATAGGGCTTTAGATTCCTCACTGCGTTCGGAATGACACTCTTTGTACATTCGTTGTTACAGGCCCTTTAGGACTTTACGGGCATGATGATGCACCCGTCCTGGGCATCCCCGGTACGACCGCCGCATCTACCTTCTTCACACTCAGCACTCGCGTGGTACTGTCGGCATCGGCTACCTGAGCGCCAGAGATGGGATTGGGCAGCGCCGTCACTTGCAGCAGGCTGGGATAGCCAAGAGTAGGGTCGAACTCTACCTGGTAGTCGAAAGGTATCCCAAACTCGCTTCCGCCTATATCCCAGGGCTTGGTCGCAAGGGCTTCGCCTATTCGCTCGAACAATGCCTCTATCGTGAGGAAGTTTAAGTCTGCGGGGTTGGGTATAGGTGTGCCCGCAGCCCTGCCGCCCCGCTCGAAGCTGATTACTTCAACTACTTCCCCACCCTTCACTTGTAGCGTCAATGTACCCGCGTATAGCGAGAACGCCTGGTACTCAGCCATCATCTCGTACTCGCTCACCCCCGCGGCGCGCCATTTGGCCAAGGCCTCGTCATACTGCGCTTGGGTGATGTTGATCCCGGCTTGCCGGCCAGGCTGCATAGCTTCGGTTTCGGTAGGTTGAACCGTGCTCACCAGGGGAGTTGGCTCCTGGGCGATGGGGAGCGTGCCCGGCTGATTTGCAGGCCCACCGCACGCGACCAAGACCAATACAAGTAGACTAATCGCAAAACCGTTCCGTAGAGCTTTCATCTGGTCCTCCTCGTGATTCTAACTGCGGATGCGCCGCATCACTTCCGCGCGTACACCTTGAAAGTTGGGTGGCTATACTTCCAATCGTGCGGGGTATCTCCCTCGTCCCATGAATTGCCCAACACCTGGGGGCGGCTGCCGAAGCGCGCTACTTCCTTGTACTCGCTAACCACCAGGCTCGTCAACCTCTCGGTGGCAGGTCCCAGGGCCATATCGTCCAGGACGATGTAATCAGGATGGTCACCAGGCGCGATGTCGGGCCTCCAGGGGTCGAGGCGCACGAGCTGGTACTTGCGCTGATCCAACAGGGGATACTCAGGCCAGAGGCTCGCCACCTCGTCTCCTGGGCGCAAGTTAGCCTGTAGCCACGAAAGCAGGCTGTTCGCCGGGTGCGCCCCCGCCATCATAGAAAGCTGCCCCAGCGTGATCCACCCCGCAACGGCCAGCGCCACTGCTCCTACCCCCCACCGCAGTAACGCTGGAGAGATAGCGGCCCAACCTATCCCTGCGCACACAGCCGCCAATGGCAGCAGCACGTGCGTATATCGCAGCATATGTATTCTATTGAGCGCAAGCCCCACCAGCAGGCCGAGCAGGGCGGCTAGGACAACGGACGACGGACGGCGGACGACGAACAATGGTGTGAAACGTGATGCGTGATGCGTGATACGTAAGGCTCGACTGCCTTCTACCTTCTGCTTTCTGCCTTCTATCATCCGTCGTCTGTCATCCGCCGTCCGTTGTCCGCGAAGCGCCAGTACTCCCACTCCTCCAACCGCGAGCAGAGCAAGTGGAAGGGTCATTCCAAACTCCGCGAGATTGCGCACTTGCCAGCCGAGCATCTCTAGTGGTGGTCCTAAGCCCTGTGAGGGGTCGAAGGCGTTACCCTGCAACGCTTGCTGTAAGCCCTCCTTCAAAATGTGGGGCGTCAAGAGGGCATAAGGCTCCCCCAGCAGAAACCCTATCACGGCTCCCAACCAGGGCAGCGCCAGCACCAGCAGCGTCCTGGTGAGCGTGTCTTCGGCCTGCATCCGCCTCGGAGCTAACCGAAGCAACCATTGTACTGACCGCTCTCTGCCTTTCGTTTACCAGTAAGCCCATCTGTGCCACTACCAGCGCGAACGCTCCGAAAGCCGCCGAGTATTTGGCTGAGGTCGCCAGACCCAGTAGCAGCCCCGCGCCCAACAGCCACCTACCATCCCCGCTCTGCACCGCCCTCACCCCAGCGTAGACCGAGCCTACAAGCAGCACGCTCATAGTTATGTCGTTGGTAAGGTAATGCGCTCCCGCCACAGCCAGAGGGGCGACCGCGTAGGCAGCCCCCGCACCCAGCCCTGCGCGCCAGCCACCCAACGCTTTTCCCAGCGCAATGACTACAAGGGTCCCCACCACACCCATGAGGACCGAGACGAGCCGCCCAAGCACATACATCATGGGCAAAGCATCCACATTACCCGTAAGGAAAGCCCCCTCCCACGGCGCAGGCACCACTCCTATAACTGATCCTATCAGTAGCGCGCCGTATATCAAATAGAATTGGAGCGTTCCCCAATGGTGGAGGCTCACGTCAAAATTCCCCGCTGACGGCTCCATAAGCGCCAGCCCCGACAGGAATTTACCCTCGTCCAGGTGGTAGGAGTGGCGATATTCTGTGTAAGGCATCAGAGCACTGCATCGTAATGCGGTATTCCCCAGCCGATACCCACCAGCCGCAACGTGAGGCTTATGGCGAGCAAAGCGCCCACGGCTACCCACACCCGCAGCCTCGACATGGAGCCACCACTTATCGGCATCGCTACGCTGTTCAACGTCGTATGCTGCCCCCCATCAAAGTACCTCGTATTGTAGCATACGGCTTGTGCGTAGCAACGGTAAAACGTGACAGGAATTCAATACTAACTCGGCTATATTACCCCGTGAAACAGCCCATCTACTATGCAGTCTTGGAACATATAACAAAACCAGCGATGGTTCCGTAGGGGCGGTTCGTGAACCGCCCTGGGTTAAGCAGATTTGTCCCCACCAGGGCGGTTCACGAACCGCCCCTACAGAGGTTTTGTTAGCACTTCTTAGCTCCTCCACGTGCGTGGACCATCTTGAAATCGCATGGAAGAAGGCACTCCAGATTTTCTCATAGGCACCATACTATCGCAAAGTTAACTGATTCTGGTGATACGCCCGGCAGCGCAGTGCAGTATGGTAGTGTATGGCACACCCAAAAAGTGAGAGGCGTTAGGTGTTCGTTAGAATAAGAACATAAGGAGGGCTCAATGAAAGAGAGAATAGAAGTCAATACACAGACGCTGCTGTCGGTATTCAACAGCCGGGGAGGGATGCCCGACCCTGAGGACTCCGGGCCATTGGGGCCAGGTGGGCCGGTTATGGGGGTGGCTGCCGCCCTGGTTGCTACCCAGGTTATCAACACGGCTACCATGCTCCAGCAGGCAGGGATGGCCATGCAAAGAGAGGACTTAGGGAATGAGTTTCAAGTGGCAGCAGGCAGGATGGTCAAACAATTCGCTGTCCAATTCTGCGAGATGCCACCGCCTCGCCGCTGGCCGATACCCTGGCCTGACCCCTGGCCGTGGTTGCTAGGTCCATATCCCCAGCCGTGGTTGCTAGGCCCACACCCTGAGCCGTGGTTGACAGGCCCGAGGCCTGAGCCGTGGGGGAGGGAGCTTGACCGCCTGTTCAAGGAGCCGCAGGGGATAGACCTGGTTATAGCGGGCTTACAGTTCAACAATGCTGCCAGCCTCCTTGAGGATTGTGAACTGAAGAGCAGCATGGTTGAAGCGGCAGGCAAGCTGCTGGAGACGGGTCTGAACAGGTAAGGGCACTCTCCATGCGTCTGGTGCTGAGCGTCTGATGTATTGAGTAGAGTACCGCCGTTGGACCAAAAGAGCCGTGTACGCAAAAGGCGCACGGCTCTTTTGATGCCCAAAGAGCAGGTTGACGCCCTGCAAAGCAAGACTTAGAATAGGCCATGCACGGTCAGCCTGCCATTACTCCCACAAATTCTATGAGTGAGCCGGAGACGGTGGGCATCTCCGTAGACTATCCCGCAGGTTCTTGGTCTGCGACCAATTCAGGCACTCCGCACTCCGCACTTAGCAGCGTGCGCGAGGTTGTGATACGCTACAAAGGGGACGATTACGAGCGGACCCAGGACTACCTGGCGGTTGAAGAACCGCTCCAAATCCGCCTCGCCGGGGAGGATGTAGCCGTAACGATGCGCACTCCCGGCCATGACGCCGAGCTTGCAGCAGGCTTCCTCTTCACGGAAGGGATCATAGCGGGCAAACACCATATCGAGACGATAGCTCACTGCCCACCAGACGATGACTCCCAGGCGCAAAACGTCATCAACGTCCTCCCTACTGACCGCGCCCTCCTGGAACCTGGAAGCTGGGGCCGAAACTTCATCTCCTCCTCAAGCTGCGGTCTCTGCGGCAAGACCAGCATCGAACAGATAACCTCAAGTCCAAAGTCCAAAGTCCAAAGTCTAACGCGTCAAAATCGAAATCCGAAATCCGAAATCCGAAATCCGAAATTCCCCCGGGGGTTTTCTACGCGCTTGAGGTCAAGCTGCGCGCCGCCCAAGAGACCTTCACGCAAACAGGTGGCCTCCATGCTGCCGCCTTGTTTGATATTGACGGCAACTTGATTGTATTGCGCGAGGACGTAGGTCGGCACAACGCTGTAGACAAGGTGATAGGGTACGCCCTGCTGGGAGATATGCTACCTCTAGATCAACATATATTGGTAGTCAGCAGCCGCGCCTCCTTTGAGATCGTCCAGAAGGCCCTCATAGCCAGCGTGCAGGTGCTAGCCGCCTTCTCAGCACCCTCCAGTCTTGCGGTAGACCTCGCACGGCAAGCTGGTATGACCCTGGTTGCCTTCCTTCGCCAGGGTAGGCTGAACGTATACGCGGGGGATGAGCGAGTGAAACGTGATGCGTGAGTTCTAACTTTTATTCTCTACAAAATCTCTGCGCACTCTGCGTCTCTGCGGTGAACCAACAAATAACTTGGCGTTCTTTGCTATCTTGGCGTCTTGGCGTTTAAATGGTTTGGACTTTTGTCAAAGGAGGAAGCGATATGTCAACCGAGGAGAATAAGGCACTTGTCCACCGCCTCGTAGATAACGTGGCAAATGAGGGGAGATTCGAGGAGTTGGAAGAACTGCTCGTATCCGATTATGTGGAGCATAACGCGCCCCCCGGTATACCTCCAGGCAGAGAAGCATTCAAGCAGATGAGCCTCATCTTCCGCAACGCCTTCCCGGATTGGTACTTCACCGTCGAGGATACAATCGCTGAAGGGGACCGCGTTGTCATTCGGGGCATAGGCCATGGCGCTCACCGGGGCAGTTTCCTGGGAATAGCACCAACCGGCAATCAGATAGCAATGCGGGCGATGCACATCTTCCGCGTTGGAGACGGCAAGGTGCTGGAGCGTTGGGCGCAAGCAGACGTCATGGGCTTGCTTCAGCAATTGCGCGAAAGCAGTCCTGATGGAGGGTCTCAGTCGTAAAACCGCCCATGTAGAAAGAGGGGACATCGAAAAGGGACCATAAGTGACTACACCTACTACCAGAAACTCCGGCGGCTCCCATGCGGCGGCCAGCGACCCATGGAACGAAAGAGCCAGCCACTTCATAACGGCCCGGCTAGATACGCTCGCCGAGCGCATCATGGGGTTGCACTTCGAGCGCCGCCCTGATCTCGTCACCCTCTACAACGCCCGCCAGCGCGACTTCTATTTCAGCGATACCCGCCATAACCTGACCGCCCTCGCTGCCTCTATCCTCCTATTGACGCCTGATCTCTTCGGTGACCATATGGCCTGGGTCGAGGACCTCCTCAAGGCGCGCGGCATCCCCACCGCCGGACTGAAGATGCATCTGGAGTGTATGAAAGATGTGCTCTCAGGGCTACTTCCTCATGACTTGTCGACAGACCTGAGTGAGTACATAGATGCTGGGCTGCGGCAGCTCAACAAGGTTAAGTGAGCTTTCTCTTTCCTTATCGAACCTCTGCGTCGCTCTCACATATAGGCTGTTACTGTGGGTTATAATGCGTACATGAGCGACCCCACTAAGCCCGACCACGCGTTCAAGCTACCTCCTATCAAAGATGGCGTCGACCTCTTACGTCGCATTGGCTGGCACCCCTCCGACATGAAGCAGATTGAGCTATACGCCCGCATGTCCCCTGCACAAAAAATCGAGCAGATGTTTCGGCAACGCAACGAATATGTTAGTGCATTGAAAGAGCAGCTACGGAGAGAACATTCCGAATGTACTAAAATTGAGTTAGCACACCTATTACGAGAACTATTAGACTTGGAACGCGAATATCCCAATTATGGATGAGAGGGTCTAAGATGAGCGAACTTATCTTCTTGATTGAAGAAGCACCCGAAGGCGGATACATAGCCCACGCTTTGGGCGAATCTATCTTCACCGAAGCGGATACAATAGAACAACTTTATGAGAATGTGCAGGAAGCTGTGCATTGCCACTTTGATAAAGGTGAGGAACGCAAGACAATCAAGCTCCGTTTTACCCATGAGAAAGGTCAACAATCCCTCGAACGAGATGCAAATGGCGCATGGAATGCGCTTTTAAGGCTAAGGGGATGAAATTAGTGCTGACTGGCCTGAAGGTGTGTCCGCCCTGGAGGCCATAAATGATGTGAGACGAGAGCTATAAATATGAGCTATACTTGTCAATAGTAATATAGAAAGGAGGGCCATCAGATGACTACGAAGGAACTAATCCAAGCAGAGATTGACAGCGTGCCAGAAGAAGATTTAGACCGACTGTATGAGTGGATTAGGAGCTTCAACCTGATAAGGCCAAAGAATGATAGGCGAAGCTTCATGTCCAAACTACTTGAAATTCAAATTGATGGACCGGAAGACTTCGCGGCCAATCTCGACCTCTATCTAAGTGGAGAGAAGCGTGTCGAGCCGGATATTTGTTGATACTTTGTTTGTTGTCGCAGCTATTAACCGGCGCGACCAATACCATGAACAGGCGCGTAAGATAGCCAGACAGACAGCAGGTTATCCTCTGCTCACCACTGATGCCGTTTTATTGGAGGTCGGTAATGCTTTGGCGCGCACTCACAAAAGTGAGGCAGTTGGAGTAATCGAACGCTTCTTGACCTCCGAAGATATGGAGGTAGTGCATCTAACCCAATCGCTCTTTGAACAGGCATTCGGAATCTACAAAGCATATCAGGACAAAGCCTGGGGACTTGTAGACTGCATCTCCTTCGTCGTCATGAGGGAAGCTGGCGTGACTGCCGTCCTAACGTTCGACCGCCACTTCGAGCAGGCAGGGTTTCAGGTGTTGATGCGCGAAGATGTTAGCAAGTGAAAGAGGGGAACGAAAATGGGAGAAGGAAGAGGGCAAGGTATTTGGGCGCGCATCTGATTGGAGTATAACCATAGAAGGGTATGACGAGCGTCTGCTCGATGCGCTTCTTGCAAAGCTGGGGCAGGATGGTTGGGAGTTAGTCAGCATCTCACCAAGATCTCACTACTTAGGAGCAGCGGAAGCCTGGAACCCCATGAGTGGGAGTAACCTTGCCTATACACTCGATTATGCTGGCTTTACTTCAGAGGAACTCTGGGTCTTCAAAAGCCTCAAACCCTAACAAAAGAGAACAAACATGCCTACTCCCAATCGCAAATCCAACCCCTTCTTCCAACTCCACCCTACCACCTCCCCCCAACCCTTCTCCCCCATCTCCGTCGCCAAGCACTCGCGCATACGTGATGCGGTTTCGGTGAACGGCGTCTGCCCGTACTGCGCCGTGGGGTGCGCCCAGCGCATCTACGTCAAAGGCGGGCAGATAGTAGACATCGAGGGAGACGAGCGCAGCCCCATCAACGAAGGCACCCTCTGCCCCAAAGGCTCCAACACCTACCAGCTAACCATCAACCCCCACCGCCAGAAGCAGGTCTTTACCGCGCACCTTACAGCCATCACTGGGAGGTCAAGCCCCTCGACTGGGCGATGGAGCGCATCGCGCAACTGACCAAAGAGACGCGGGACGCCACATTCATAGAGCGCGACGAAGAAGGCGACCTGCTCAACCACACCCTCGCCATGTCGCACCTGGGCGGGGCCACGCTCGACAACGAAGAGAACTACCTGATCAAGAAGCTCTTCAACAACCTGGGCATCGTCGCCATCGAGAACCAGGCCCGCATATGACACAGCGCATCGGTGCCCAGTTTGAGCGCCACCTTCGGCCGAGGAGCCGCCACCACCTTCCAGGAAGACCTCCAGAATAGCGACTGCGTGCTCATCATGGGTTCCAACATGGCCGAGGCCCACCCGTCGGCTTCCGCTTCGTCATGAAGGCGCGCGAGCATGGGGCGAAGGTCATCCACGTAGACCCCCACTTCAGCCGCACCTCGGCCTGCGCCACCGAGTACGTGCCCATCCGCACCGGCACCGACATCGTCTTCCTGGGCGGCATCATCAACCAGGTACTTGCTGCAGGACCGTTGGTTCAAAGAGTACGTGCAGCACTACACCAACGCCTGCACCATCATCAACGAAGGATATGTGGACGCCGAAGACAACGGAGGCATATTCTCCGGCTTTCGACCCCGATAGAGCGCACGTACGACATGCATGACGCCAACTGGAACTACGCCGGGCAGGAGCCACCACCCGCAGCCGACGCACCTGAGCACGCCAGAGCACGGAGTCCTGGACCCAAAGCTCGGCTGCGCACGGCGAGAGCAAACCGCAACGCGACCCCACCTTTCAGCACCCCAACTGCGTGCTCAACATCCTGAGCCGGCACTACGCCCGCTACACGCCGGAGATGGTGGCCGAGACGTGCGGCTGCACCATCGAGCAGTTCCTGGAGGTGGCCGAGGCGATGATGGCCAACTCCGGTCGGGAGCGGACCGGAGTCATCGTGTACGCCGTCGGGTGGACGCAGCACACCACAGGCGTGCAGATTATCCGCACCGCCGCCATGCTTCAATTGCTGCTGGGCAACGCGGGCCGCCCTGGCGGCGGGGTCATGGCGATGCGCGGCCACGCCTGCATCCAGGGTTCCACCGACATCCCCACGCTCTACAACCTCCTCCCCGGCTACCTCCTGCAGCCCTCGAAGGAGGCAAGCACAACAGCCTCAGTGAGTACCTGGAAAATGAGAAGGTGGAGACCGGCTACTGGGCCAACATGCCCAAGTTCATGGTAAGCCTGCTCAAAGCTTGGTATGGTGATGCCGCCACCGCCGAGAATGACTGGGGCTTCGGCTGGCTGCCACGCATGAGCGGCGACCACTCCCAGCTATGCACCTTCGTCGAGATGTCCAAAGGCGAAGGTGAAGGGTCTCTTCCTCATGGGCCAGAACCCGGCTGTGGGCGCGCCTAACGCCCGCCTCAACCGCGAAGCACTGACTGAGCTCGATTGGCTGGTCGTGCGCGACTTCTTCCTGCTTGAGAGCGCCACCTTCTGGAAGGAAGGGCCTGACAACCCCGACCCATCACAAATAGGCACTGAAGTCTTCTTCCTCCCCGCCGCCGCAGGCGCGGAGAAGCCCGGCACCCTCACCAACACCCAGCGTTGCTCCAATGGCACGACAAGGCGGTGGACCCCCCGGGCGATTGCCGCTCCGACCTCTGGTTCATCTGCAACCTGGGCCGCCGCCTGAAAGAGCTATACGCCGGTAGCACCCGCCAGCGCGACGCAGGGCCTCCTCAATCTCACCTGGGACTACGCCCAGGACCACCCCGAAATCCTCCCAGACGGCACACCGAGCCGTATCGCAGGACGAACCCGACGCCGAGAAGGTGCTCAAAGAGATCAACGGCTATCGCTTGGTCCAGAAGTCCAAAGTCCAAAGTCCAAAGTCAGATGGTGAACGCACGAGTTACCGCAGTTCTCGATCTGCGACCAACTCAGGCACTCCGCACTTCGCCCTTCTAAAGAGCTTTGAAGAGCTGAAAGACGACGGCACAACCGCCTGCGGCTGCTGGATATACTGCGGCGTCTACCCCGAAGAAGGGCGCAACCGCGGCAGCCGAGCGCGTGCCGACCACAGCGACAGCATGTGAACCTCAATTGGGGCTTCGCCTGGCCCGCCAACCGCCGCATGATGTATAACCGCGCCAGCGCCGACCCCGAAGGCAAGCCCTGGAGCGAGCGTAAGAAGTACATCTGGTGGGACCCCGACCAGCGGAAGTGGACCGGCCTTGACATCGCCCGACTTCCCGCCCGACAAGCCCCCGGCCTATCGCTCGCCCGACAGGCCCAGGGCATGGACGCTATAGACGGCGACTCCCCCTTCATCATGCACTCCGACGGCAAAGGCTGGCTCTTCGCACCCTCCGGCATCAAAGACGGCCCCCTCCCCACCCACTACGAGCCTGATAGAGTCGCCCGTACGACAACCCACTCTACCCCAACGCGACCAACCCAACCGCCGACATCCCCGACGTCGCCCCTCAACCCCGTCGCGACCCCTCCGACGGCGGACGACGACGACGGACGACGGACAATAGCAATCCAAAATCAAAATCCAAAACCAAAATTCCCAGTCGTCGCAACCACCTACCGCCTCACCGAGCACTACCTGAGCGGGGGGATGTAGCCGCTTCGATAGCTGGCTCAACGAATTACAGCCCGCCATGTTTGTCGAGATGAGTCCTGAGCTTGCCGCCGAACGCGGTATCGACCACGGCGACTGGTGGTAGTCAGCAGCCCGCGAGGCGAAATCGAGGCCCGTGCGATGGTCACGCCACGCCTTCACACTCTGACTATCCAGGGGGAGCGCGTTCACCAGATTGGCGTACCGATCCACTTCGGCTACTCAGGCGAAGTCACGGGCAGCCAGGCCAACGAGCTGATCCCTATCATCACCGACCGAACGTCTCGATGCACGAAGGCAAAGCGTTCATGTGCCAGGTGCGTAAAGGTCGCCTGGCGAAGCCCTCGGATGTGCCCTCGGTCCAGGTAGGGAAGCGCCCAAGCAAAGAGCCTATGCCCGACACGCCCCACCAGGCCCAACCTGAGGGGCGAACGGCCTGATGTGGATTTGTTTCTATAACCCTGGTCGTCGGCACATACCTTCCTCGGTGGACGATGACACGGTAGGAATAAAGAATAAGGAGATTAAGCTTTGAGCGATTTAACCCTAACTATTGTGACTGGCGTATTCCTGATAGTCTCAGGATTTTGGCTGATCGTGCCCTTTGAGCTACTGAGGCGCAGCTTCGAGTATCCGGATATTCTACGCAAACCTACGGGTGAGATATTACGCAAGTACCATGCTGGGGGCAACAAACTCACTATTCTCTGGCTGTTGTTCGCTCTATCTGCCGTGCTCATCTTTCCAACAGTCCTCTTGCTGCATGAAGTCATCAGCAACGCCAGCCGGGACAGGACTATCTCTTACCTGGGAATTGCCACTCTATTTGGCGTTCTGGCAGGCATATTCAATCTGTTAGGCTTGATCCGGTGGGTCTTTCTAGTCCGGTTGCTAGCTGCCAAATACATCGACCCTAATTCCAGTCAGGCCACCCGCGACGCCACCGAGACCGTCTTTGAGGCATTCCACACCTACCTTGGTGTCACTGTTGGAGAGTTCCTGGGCTTCAGCACGTTGAGCATCTGGGGCGCGCTTATAGGGTTTGCCCTGATGGACGCGTCGGTCCTCAACCCGATATTGGCGCTGGTCGGCGTCATCTTGAGCATTGGCATATTCCTGGGCAACCTGGAGTTTGCAGGGTGGAAGCCCGCCGGGGTAATAGTTGCGATTAGCAGCGCCCTTTTCGCGGTATGGCTCATAGTCATCGGCACGGTGCTCCTGTTCTAACAAGTGATAATCTCTGTAGGGGCGTGCCGATGGTACGCCCCTACGGGCTACGAGTTAGGCGTTCCTGTTTTGTTGTGAATTCTGAGAGGAGAAAGCTATGGATGGAGAAGTCAAGCCCGGCTTCTGGGAAGGCATCAAGCTGGTGGACCCCCCGCCCAGGCACGAAGCGATGGGCTTCTTCACCGATGCAACCCTCTGCATAGGCTGCAAGGCGTGCGAGGTCGCATGCAAGCAGTGGAACGGCCTCCCGGCCGATGGCATGGAATGGTCTGGCCGGAGCTACGATAACACCGGCCACCTCTCCGCCACCACCTGGCGTCACGTCACCTTCACCGAAATCGCTCTGCCGACGACGGACGATGGACGATGGACGATGGACAGACTCTCCAGAAGGCAGTATAGAAAATCCAAAATCCAAAATCCAAAATCCAATATCGGTAAAGTGGTTGTTCAACAGCGACGTGTGCAAGCACTGCACCGAGGCCCCGTGCCAGCAAGTCTGCCCGACAGGCTCTATCATACGCACCGAGTTCGACAGCGTCTACGTCCAGCAGGACATCTGCAACGGCTGCGGCTATTGCGTCGCAGCCTGCCCGTTCGGCGTACTGGAGCGTAGCGAAATCGACCACAAAGCGCATAAATGCACTCTCTGTTACGACCGCCAGAAAGATGGCATCGAGCCAGCCTGCGCCAAAGCCTGCCCCACCAACTCCATCCAGTTCGGCCCCGTCGAGGAGTTACGCCAGAAGGCAAGAGAGCGCCTGGGCGAGGTGCGCACCAGGGAGCCGCAGGCCTACCTGTACGGCGCAGACGATGTGGGCGACTACAAGCGCCTCAACGCCTTCTTCCTCCTCACCGAAGAACCCGCTGCATACAACCTCCCTCCCGCGCCTATAATGCCCACTGCATCTATGAAGCGCAAATACATGTGGAGCGCCATCGTGGGGATAGGTTTGAGCTTGGTCAGCGCCGTGGTGCTGGGGAGAAGATAGGTGAAGGGCCAGGCCGCATGACAGAACTAAAGATCGCGCTGGCACAGATGCGATGCGAGAAGGGAGACTGGCAGGGCAACCTTGAGCGCGCCGAACGGTACATGATCCAGGCCGCTGCCGCAGGTTGCCACATTATCATATTCCCCGAAATGGGTCTGTCGGGCTACAACAACCCACTTACGTTCCCGGACAGCGTACAAACTATAGATTCGTCCTACATTAAACACTTCGTGAGCCTGACGGCGCGTCACAAAATCGCCGCGTCAGGAGGCTTCATAGAGACAAATCCCGCAGGTAAGCCCTATATCGCGCAAATCTTGGCCCAGGGTGGGCGCATCCTCGGCCACTATCGCAAAGTGCACGTCGTTGATGAAGAAGCTGACTGGTTCACATCTGGAGAGGGGATGCCTGTGTTCGAGCTGCCTCTGCCGGGTGGAGTGATAAAATGCGCGCTTGCTGTATGCGCCGACAGCGACCGCCCCGACCTCTTCACGACCTTTGCCCGAAAGGGTGCGCGCATAGTCTTCCACTCGTCCGCTCCCGGCCTCTATGAGCGCCGCATCACCGCTGCCGAGTGGCAAGATGGCTACGATTGGTACAAAGGTTACCTCGCCGAACGGCTCCCGATATACGCACGGGACAACCACTTATACATTGCCGTTGCAACCCAGACCGGAGCAACAGTGGACGAGGACTTCCCTGGAGGCTCTTTCATATTCGGACCAGACGGTGCTTGCCTGGCAGGTACAGATGATTACTCAGAGACGCTGCTTGTCTACGAATTCGACGTTGACGGCTAGAATATTCGCCTAACAGTGTTGTACAATATGTACAACAAGGAGACTAAACTATGAATAATATCAACCTGGCGGAAGCTCGACAAAATCTCCCGGAACTGACAGACCGCGCCTATGCCGGGCAAACCTTTGTACTTGCGAGGCGTGGCAGACGACTGGCCGTCATAGTAGGAATTGATGAGTATCTTCGTCTCAAGGAGATAGAACGTGAGCAACGTGAGAAGGATTTCGATGTGCTCCTATCGCCTCCTATGCAGGATACTTTATCGGAGGAAGAAGCTATAAAACTTGCTGTCGAAACGGTGCACCAAGTGCGCTCTGAAAGATATAGTGCAAAACGAGGTCGTAAATCTGAGTGAGCACCTATTTCTGGCAAGGCCAACGTGTCAGGCTAAGGGCAATCGAGCCGAGCGACTGGGAACAGTTCTACGAGTGGAACTTCGACAGCGATACGGCAAGGCAAACTTACTACCTCCCCTTCCCCAAATCAGAGGAAGCCACCAGGCGCTGGACAGAGCGCGAAGCTACCAAAGAGCCTGAGAATGATATATTCCGTCTGGTGATCGAAACCCTTTCGGGAGAGATGGTTGGTACAATAAATACCCACTCATGCGACCCCCGCAACGGGACGTTCGGATACGGCCTGGCCATCGGTGAGAAGCACCGCCGCAAAGGATATGCTTCCGAAGCGATTACACTTGTGCTCCTCTACTTCTTCCAGGAGTTGCGCTACCAGAAAGCCACAGTACACGTCTATAGCTTCAACGAGCCGTCTATACGCTTGCATGAGCACCTGGGGTTCCAACTAGAGGGCCGCCTGCGAAGGATGATCTACACCCAGGGCCAGCACTTCGATGACCTCATCTTTGGCATCACAGCAGAGGAGTTCGAGAAACATTCAGGAAAAGAGAGATGAGCGAAAGAGAGCGAGGAGCCAGTCGCAACCCCTTAGGCGCGGCGCACCTCAACCCCGCCGACGCCTACCGCGATGTGCCCATCCTCAAGCGTCCTGTCTGGAATCACGAGGTTGCTGCCTATTTCTACCTGGGCGGCATCTCCGCAGGTGCAGCTTTAGTTGGCTCATTGGCTGAGGTGTTTAACAGCGAACGCCATAAGAAGCTCGCTCGCACTGCTCATTACGTCTCTTTTGCCACTTTCCTCCCCTGCCCTATCCTCTTGATAGATGACCTGGGGGTGCCGACGCGCTTCCACCACATGCTACGCATCTTCAAGCCCGCATCTCCTATGAACCTGGGCGCATGGGCATTCGCAGTGCACGGTGCGGGCGCGACCCTGACGGTCGGAAGAATGCTGGCGGCTGAGGGCAAGCTACCGTTTATAGGCTTCCTGTACAAACTGCTGCCGGAGCAACTGCTCGTGGGACTGGGCATCCCAAGCTCCCTCGTCCTGGCAGGTTACACAGGCGTGCTACTCGGCACAACCAGCATCCCCGTGTGGAACGCCAGCCCCCTCCTCGGCGCGCTCTTCACAGCGAGTGCCTTCAGCACCGGTATAGCTGCTACCAATCTTGCAAGTAATTTCAGAGGAGCGGGAGAAGATGAGCAAGCGGCGCTAGGCAAGCTGGAAATGGCCTCCGGCATAACCGAGTTAGCCTTATTGGGCGGTTACATCATCACGTCAGGCGCGGCAGCGAAGCCATACCGCGAAGGCCAAACAGGCGCGCTCATGGCAGGTGCGGCATCCGCGATGGTAGCCGCTACGCTTTTAGAAGCCATCGGCACTCAATCGAAACATCATAAACGACTATGGGGCGCGCTAGCCTCCATATCAGCCCTGGCCGGAGGCGCGTTCCTCAGGTGGGCCGTCGTTCGAGCGGGCAAAGCCTCCGCCTCAGACCGAGAGGCCACGCTCGAAGCAATGAAATCGAGGGAGAGCGTACCAGGTTGGGGACCGGCGGTGAAACGTGATGCGTGAAACGTGAAACCTCAATAAATCTCTGCGTCTCTGCGTCTCTGCGGTGAAATCTATCGTCCGTCGTCCGTCGTCCTTACCCCGACACACTCACACCGATAAGCCTCCCAATGCCATAAGTGAGCGCAGCAGCGCCCAGGCCGAAGAGCAATTGCCTCGTCCCCGCGAAGAGTATGCTCCGCCCTGTAAGCCGCGTGATGCCTGCCCCTATCACGAACAGGGCGATGGCGCTCGCCACCAGGCTGACCATCACCGCATCCATGTGGCCGAGAAAGAAGAATGGCACGACAGGCACTATAGCCCCTACCGCGAACAACGCGAATGACGCTCCCGCCGCTTGCCACGCCGACCCTCCGAGGTCCTGCGGGTTGATACCAAGCTCCTCACGCGCCATCGTATCGAGCGCATGGTCAGGGTTCTCCATAAGCTGCGCCGCCACCTCACGCGCCAGCTCGTCAGACAGCCCCTTCGCCTTATACATCTGCACGAACTCTTCCGCCTCGATCTCCGGTATCTGGGCCAGGTGCTGCTTCTCTATCGCTAGCTGCCGTGAATTAAGTTCCCGCGAGCTTTGCACCGACAGCCACTCCCCCATCGCCATCGAGGACGCGCCCGCCAGCAATCCCGCCAGCCCCGTAATCAATATCGCCCTACCATCCAGCTCAGCCCCTGCCACGCCCATCACCAGGCTGAGGTTCGACACCAGGCCATCGTTCACACCCAACACCGCTGCGCGCAGCACGTTGCCACCGATGACGCTCTCATGGCTCTCCAGGTCCGGCCCGGCACCATTCCGGGGCCCGGCTCCTCCCTGAATGGCCTTCGTAACGGCCCTTACCGGCGATTTAGGTTCTTGCGGCGCTGGCTTTGTAAGCATATCTAAACTCCCCACTTACATTATACATCGCGATAGATGCAGAGAGTGGCGAAAAGTAGGGGCGAGATTTATCGCGCCCTAAAAACAAGTATCGACCAGGGCGCGATAAATCTCGCCCCTACATCTGTATTATTCGCCACCCACAGATGTAGAGCAGGTATAATTGCGTAAATACTTACGGCAAATACTCTCACAGATTGCACAATTGCTGCAGAACAAGGGAAGAAGGACCAATGCACAACCAAGATGGATCAAACAAGCCCATTTATGCCGGTATTGAAGGGGGCGGGACTAAGTTCGTCTGTGCAGTAGGCACCGGCCCCGACGACCTGCGGGCGACAACCGAATTCCCCACGACGACTAGCCAGGAGACGTTGGCTCGCGCGATAGCATTCCTTCGCGAGCAACAGGCTCTCGCGCCTATCGCGGCTATCGGCATAGGCACCTTTGGCCCCTTGGACCTTAGCTCTGCCTCACCAACGTATGGCTACACCACCTCGACAACCAAACCAGGATGGTCCAACATCGACGTTGCGAATACAATTTAACGCGCCGTCCATCTGCCTGTAGCCTTCGACACCGATGTAAATGCTGCCGCGCTTGGCGAGCACAGGTGGGGCGCTGCACAGGGTTTGGATACGTTCGTATACCTCACAATCGGCACGGGCATAGGCGGAGGGGCGATTGTCAATGGCAGGTTGGTGCACGGGATGGTGCACACGGAAATGGGGCACATGCTCTTACCGCACGACCGAGAGGCAGACCCCTTCCCAGGCGCATGCCCTTTCCACGGGGATTGCCTGGAGGGGCTGGCGTGTGGCCTCGCGCTGGAGCAGCGTTGGGGTCGAAGAGGCGAGACCCTTCCGCCCGATCACCCCGCATGGCCCCTGGAAGCCCACTACCTCGCCCTGGCCCTGGTCAACCTCATCTGCGTCCTTTCGCCTGAGCGCATCGTAATGGGTGGGGGGATTATGCACCAGTCCCACCTCTTCCCAATGGTGCGTAAAGAGGTGCAACGTCTACTCAACGGCTATGTGCAAGCGCCTCAGCTACTTGCGGACATAGATAGCTACATCGTCCCCCCTGCCCTCGGCAACCGCGCAGGCGTGCTGGGAGCCATCGCCCTCGCCCAAGACATATCTGTAGGGGTGTGATTTATCGCGCTCCATGTATCTTTTATTTCTTTTTCACTCAATTTATGGCCCTTGAAGGGCCATAAATTGAGTGAAAAAGAAGAATTCCTTCTCCTCTGTGGAAAACCGTCTTGACAACCTTTCCACCATCATGTATCATACTTTCAACACAGAAATAGACAACGGCGATAGTACATCGAACTTTCCCTCGGTGTAGCCGCGCTTCGGAAACGTGTAACCCCAGCAGGGTAGGCATGACTAAGTTGCGCCGGGCGCTCCCGTTATAGAGCTAGAGTGTGTCGGCAGCCTCGATGGTGAGGCCGGAGCACTCGAAGAGGCCGGACCGGAGACGGTACGGCGAACTGGGGTGGCACCACGGGCAGCAGCTCGTCCTCGCGTTGAGGGCGGGCGTTTTTGTTTAATTGCGAATTGTAAATTGTAAATTGTAAATTTCTCATCCGTAATCTGCAATTTACAATTTGCAATCTACAATCAAGAGGGGGTGTCACGTGAGAATACTTGGTCACAGAGCCGTTGCATGAGGTGGGGATCGAGCGGTTGGGGCGCGAGTTTGATGTAGACGTTAAGCTAGGGGTCGCGCCTTCCGCTTTACTGCGCGAGGTACGGGCCTATGATGCGCTCATCACGCGCTCCGGCACGCCTGTGCGGTCCGACTTGATAGAGGCAGGGCGCAAGCGGCTCAAGGTGGTGGGGCGGGCAGGCATCGGCGTGGACAATATAGACATCGAAGCGGCCACCCGCCACGGCATCGCCGTGGTAAACGCCCCCAACGGCAACGTGCGAGCCGCCGCTGAGCACACGATTGCTCTCCTCTTCGCACTCTGCCGCAACATCCCCCAGGCGCACACCCTCCTGCGCGAGGGGGTCTGGGGCAAGAACCACTTCGTAGGGTGTGAGGTCGCAGGTAAGACCCTCGGCATCATCGGCCTGGGCAAGGTAGGCACGGGAGTCGCCAAGCGTGCGATGGCTCTCGACATGGAAGTGATAGCCCACGACCCCTTCCTACAGCCGAGAGATGACGTGCCCCTCGTGCCGCTGGATGACCTCCTTCGCCAGTCCGATTTTGTTACCCTCCATGTCCCCCTCACACCCATCACGATAGGGTTGATAGGCGCACGCGAGCTGGACCTCATGAAGACCGGCGCTTACCTGATCAACTGCGCACGCGGCCAAGTCGTGGACGAGGACGCTCTGTATACAGCTTGCAAGCAGGGCCACATAGCAGGCGCGGCCCTGGACGTATTCGAGAGCGAGCCTCTGCGCGCAAGCGGCCTCCTCACCCTCAACAACGTCATCCTCACCCCTCACCTGGGCGGAACGACCCATGAAGCGATGCGCGCCTCCGCCCTTGAGGTAGCCGAGCAGGTTCGCGCCGTCCTGGTCGGTGACTACCCGGCCCACATTATCAACCCCGAAGTCCTTGCCAAGCCCGAATGCGTCACGCATCACAGGAGCGAAGCGAGGTCACGCATCACGGCCCACCCCCTGAACCACTGGCAGCCATTCGACCGCGTAGTCTTCGACTGCGACAGCACCCTCTCGGAGATAGAGGGGATAGACGAGCTTGCGGCCATGAACGGTGTCCCTTACGAGGTAGCCGAGCTTACCCGCCTTGCGATGGGCGGGCATGTCCGCTTCGAGGAGGTATTCGGCAGGAGGCTCGACCTCATCAAGCCGAACCGCAGGCAGCTAGTCGCGCTGGGTCGGCTCTACACCTCCACACTGGTCGAAGACGCCGTACCTGCGGTCGCTGCCCTCCAACACCTGGGGATAGACGTACATCTCCTCTCTGGCGGCTACCGCGAAGCGCTCCTGCCGATGGCCGAGAAGCTAGGCGTGCCAGCGGCACAGCCTCCACGCCAACGACCTCCTCTTCGATGATCGAGGAGAATACGCGGGCTTCGATGACGCTAACCCTCTCTGCCGATCAGGAGGCAAAGCTGAGGTGCTGAAAGCCTTGCCGGGGACGACCGACGACCGGCGACCGACGACGGAGGGACATCTTCCCGGTAAACAGAGCCACGCAACCCTCCTCATAGGCGACGGCGCATCTGATGCCGAGGTATGCCCGCACATTGAGCTTTTCGTCGGCTACGGCGGCGTAGAGAAGCGAGGCCACGTCCACGAGGTCGCTCCCGTCTATCTGCACACCGAAAGCCTGGCAGCGCTGGTCGTAATGGCAGCCGGAATGGACGGCTGCTGCAAGCTGCTGACCGAACCACGCTTCCGCCCCCTCGTGATAAAGGGGCTGTCCCTCCTCATGCGCGAAGGCTCAGCCGACTACCGCCCCGAATATCGCCCCTTCTTCACCCGCCTCAAGAAGCTCTGCCTTGGCGTCTGACGATGGACGATGGACGACGGACGATAGACGATAGACGATAGACAACTAATCCATAAAAATCTTGGCGGTTTCTTGGCGCTCTTGGCGTCTTGGCGGTTCAATCATCACGCATCACGTCCCGGAGGTGATCTCATGCAACTAAGAATACCCGGCCCCACACCACTCCCCGACGAAGTACTGGAGGCGATGAACAGGGAGATGATCTCGCACAGGGGAGCGGAGTTTCGCGCTCTCATGCTCGAAGTCACCGAGCGCCTCAAGCACTGCTTCCAGACGGAGAGCGACGTGCTGGTCTTCCCAGCGGCAGGCACGGGCGGCCTCGAAGCGGCTATCGCTAACCTCTTCTCGCCAGGGGACACCGTCATAGCGCTCACCGTAGGCGCGTTCGGCGAGCGCTTCGCGGAGATAGCCGAACGCTTCGGGTTGCGCGTAATCCGTATCGCTTCCGCCTGGGGGCAAGCCGCCAACCTCGCCCTCCTCCAAATCGCCCTGGAGAACAATCCCCAAACCAAAGCCGTCCTCATGACCCACAACGAGACCTCCACAGGCGTGCAAAACGACGTCGAGGCCGCAAGCAAGATAATTTCAGATTTCGGATTTCGGATTTCGGATTTGCGTAGAAACCACACAACGAACACGCAGCCTACAACACTCAAAGATCAGCACCAAATCCGAAATCCGAAATCCGAAATCCGAAATCCACTCCTAGTGGTTGACGCTATCTCATCCCTCGGGGCCGCCGACATACCTGTAGACAGGTGGGGAATAGACGTAGCAATAACCGCTTCCCAGAAGGCGTGGATGGCCGCTCCTGGCCTGACTATGCTCTCTGTGAGCGAGCGCGCATGGCAGGCTACACGCGAAGCCACCCTCCCACGCTTCTACTGGGACTTTGCCGAGGCGAAGCGCTTTCTCACAAGGGGCGAGACCCCATACACGCCCGCCGTATCCCTCCTGTACGGCCTGCGAGCCTCCCTGCGCCTCATAATGGACGAGGGGCTGCCGAGGGTCTTCCGCAGGCATGAGCGCCTGCGCGATATCGTGCGCTCGGAGGCCAGGCGCGTTGGCCTTGAGCCGTTCGCACACGACAGTGTAGCCTCCCGCACCGTCACCGCCTTGAACGTCCCCGAAGGTCTCACCGCCCACGAAATAACCTCGTCAATGCGCGAGCGAGGTATCATAATAGCTGGCGGCCAGGGCGCTCACGAGGACCGCATCATCCGCATCGGCCACATGGGCCACGTATCCGAAGACGACCTCACAGAAGTCATGTCTACCCTGCGTGACGTTATGTCACAGTACGCGATTCGCACCGCAAGGTTGTAGAATAGAGCGTGGCGCATGACGTGTATAGCCCGTAGGGGCGTGATTTATCGCGCCCTGGCAAGCCCCGCCAAGTGAAATGTGATGTCTAAGATAGTACTGAACGTACCCGACCGAGATGGGTGGCAGAGTTCTGCAGAAGTGCCCATCCCTCGCTGGGTCCCCGTGCGTCAGAAGTTCGACGCTACGCGAGAAGCCAATGTAGCAGGCGCTGTGCGGCGAGAGTTGGCCCGCCCCGAGATTCGAGAGCGCTTACAAGCCGGCAAGTCGGTAGCTATCGGCGTAGGGAGCCGTGGGCTGGCCTCGTTGCGGGAGATTGTCGCGGCGACCGTAGCCGTGCTCAAAGAAGCGGGGTGCGACCCGTTCATCGTGCCCGCAATGGGCAGCCACGGCGGCGCAACTGCCCAGGGCCAGGTAGCGACGCTGGCCGAGCTAGGCGTGACCGAGGCGTCCGCAGGCGCGCCCATACGCTCCTCTATGGAGGTCGTAGAGGTGGGCAGGTTGCCATCCGGCACACCCCTCTACTTCGACAGGCTGGCTATGCAAGCCGACCTTGTTATACCCATCAACCGCATCAAGCCGCACACATCCTTCCACGGGCCAATCGAAAGTGGCCTGGTAAAGATGCTCGCTATCGGCCTCGGCAAGCACGCAGGCGCGATAGCTCTCCATGCTGAAGGCTTTCAGGGCATGAGCGAGCGGCTACGCGAAGCCCTCCCCATCATCCAGGCCAATACGCCCTTCTCCTTCGGCCTCGCTACCGTCGAGAACGCTTACCACAAAGTAGCCCACGTCGAGGCGATACCCTCGAACCGCCTCCTGGAGCGCGAAGAGGCTTTGCTTGGGCAGGCGAGGCGCTGCATGGCGCGCCTCCTCTTTGACGAGCTAGACGTGTTGGTGGTCAGGGAGATAGGCAAAGACGTGTCGGGCACGGGCATGGACCCTAACGTAACCGGACGCTCAGTGACGGGAGCAAGCGGCACAATCCACATCAACCGCATCGTCGTGCTGGACCTGACCGAGCATACCGCCGGGAACGCTACCGGCCTCGGCATGGCGGACGTGACCACCGAGCGCGTGGTGCACGCCCTGGACCTCCACTCCACGTGGGTAAACGCCCTCACCTCCACCAACCTGCCGAGCGGGCGTATCCCCATCTTCATGCCCAATGATCGCATGGCAATCGCCGCCGCGCTCAAGACCTGTGGCAAATCCGATCCGGCGCTAGCCCGCGTCGTCTGGGTCCAAAACACCCTCAGCCTCGACGCTATACGGCTCTCCGAGCCACTGTGGAAGGAAATCGCGCACCGCCCCGAATTCACTCAGGCAGGCGAGCCGTCACAAGTGCCCTTCGATGATGAGGGCAACCTTGTATGGGCAGTAGAAGCCATCTCATAAATATCCGTACCGCCAGCATCTTGCTGGCATCCACGTATCCATGCTTGCCGGCGAGACGCCGGCGTTACATCTACATCTACATCGATATATCCATTTATGAGAGATGATTCTATGGGTTCCCCTATTCCTCCACGACCTTCTTCAAGCTTGCCAGCATCTTCTCCCACATCCCCTGCGAATGGTCGCGTTCTTCTTCGGTCGAGTTATTATCTTGAGATAACACAACGAGAGTCCCATCTCCCTTCTCGGACAGCTCATAAGTGAGAGTGTGGTAATTCTCTGGAACATCTGGAGCGCCGGAAAGAGGACTGAAATGGGAATACCGTAGCATTCGTTGCGGTTCCACATTGAGAATTACGCCTTTGTCCTCGTATGGCTTTCCTTCCCACGTGCCCTTCCAAACTATTGGACTCCCTTCCTTCCACTCCGAGACAGCCTCGGTGCCGAACATGAACTTCTTGATTACTTCAGGGTTAGTAAGCGCGTCCCACACTTTGGCGATGGGGGCGTCAACGGTTGTTGATGCTTTGGCTATAAGCCCTTCATTACTCATGTGCATCTTCCTCCTGTATATTATGCTCATTGATACAACTGTCCCTTTACCTGATTAGGCAGGCACGATTTAGAACTCATAACAAAACCGACGATTTGATCTGTAGGGGCCTGAATTGGGCGTAGACCAAGAACCCGTGAACCGCCCTGATGGGGACAAATCTGCTCAACCCAGGGCGGTTCACGAATTGCCCCTACAGAGGTTCTGTTAGCACTTCTTAGTCAACGACACCTGAATAAGCAGCTACCGGGTACCAGCCGTTGAGACCGACGACGGCACAGCCCGGGGTATCACCTCAGTAGGCGATGCGTTGGCAGGTGGAATAGACGTGGCAACCCCTGTAGGGGTAATCGCGGGTGTTGCGCTTCCTACCCCGCCGAGGCCGCCTTGCGCTGGGATAGTAAGGATCTGCCCAGGTACTATGACAGTCGAGTCCAGATTGTTAGCCTCCACAATTGCCTGCACGGTAGTGCCGAAGTTAGCCGCGATAATGCTCAGAGAGTCGCCGCCCTTCACCGTGTAGGTAACAGCCTGTATGGGAGTAAGTGTCGCCTGTGCTGTTGGCGCGGCAGTTCCTGTCGCTACGGGTGCGGTCACCACCCTGTCAGGCGCGGTAGCTACAGCAAGTGGGACGCCCGTCCCCACACTCGTCGGCAAAATGGATACACCCGTAGCTACGGGTGTAGACGGTGCCTGGGTAGGAGAGAGAGATGTAGTGGCCTCAGCCGTAGGGCTATGGGTTGCCGGTATTGTTGTCTGCGTCTCCACGGGAGAGGGCACGAGCGTCGCCTGGCGCTCTCTCCCAAAGATGAAGAGCGCTCCCACCAATGCGGCAGCCACAACCAACCCCAGCACAACCCCCGCGATGAGGCGCGTTCGCCGCCGGTTTGCGGAAATGCTCCCAGCCTCCACACTCTCCTCCGTAAGAGGGCTGGTACTCCTGCCTGTATCAGCAGCCGCACCATGCCCACTCAGCCACGCGGCAGACCCTGGAACCTCCCCATCCCACGGGACTATCGCCCCCTCATCTCCCCCATCAAGGGCTTCGTAGAAACCCTTTACAGGCACGAAGCTTCCGTCACGCCACGTGTAAAAAGCCCCACGGTCGCTAGACGGGTTCATCAGGAGGAAGATAGCGGCCTCAGGTGTCAGTGCAGCATGAACCGCTGCCGCATCTATACGAGGCGGGAATATACCGGTGCCCGGGTCGGCGTAGAACCATCCAACGATTTGCTCACCCAGCCCCGCACTTTCCGCAGCTTCGGAGGCGAGGCGAGCCTTAAGTTCCGCCCATTCACCCTCGCTCGGAGCTACCCCAAGCCCGGATGAGACGAGACTTACAGGCACTGCACCCGTTATGAGTACCTCCGCTCGCCCTTCTCTATCCTGTAGAGTGCCCACGAGCGCGCCCGTAGTCTCAGACGGCAAGCGTGCGCGTGTTGCCTCCAGGAGCCTGCTATACGCTTGCGAGCGCAACACGATGTGAGGCTCGTGGGCACTCTCAGGCTCGCCCCTGGGCACAAACAGATTGTGGTCGCCGTCAGTAGACATCAGGTGTGAATCATAGCCAGTAGCTGGCAGTTAGTCACCGCCAGCTACTGGCTATGAGCTACTAAATTGCCTGCTAAATTACGGGACCGGCGTGGTGTCCATGCCCGGTATCGTCATAATGTTGGTGGGCTTCTCGATAGCCGGGCTGACAGGCTCGTTGATCTTCGAGTAAGTAATCGTACTGCTGGTGGCGACAGCCCCGGCTGTAGTTACCTTCTGCCTGACCGGGAAGTTGGTAGACTTAGCTACCCACACATCTACGGTAACCTTACCTGAGCCAGGTGTAACCTGGTCAGCGTCGTAAGTATACGTCAGGTGTGTGCTGTCAACCCCCTCTATCGTCTCATCACCGGCGATATCCGCCTTATCTACGAAGGGCAAAAAGGCCACATTCATCATATCGCTCACCGACGTGGGTGAGTTCGTAACGATATATGAATCCATCCCGAGCGCCTTCGTATAGATCTCGTTGCCTATTAAGATCGACTCAGTTTTCCCTGCGGCACTATCGATAATCGAGCGGGACCTGTCGGGAGCTTGAAAGTCGGTCTCCACTTTGGTGGTAATACCCGCCGCTTCAACTTCTGTCACGCTGTGGTACGTCTTTACATCCTTGAACGTCGAAAAGTACTTGTTTAACAGGTCCGCGCCAGGTCCTGTGATTTTCAATCCACCACTGGACCCCGCTGTGGCTGCGGCTGTAGGCTCGCCCTGCATAGCAGTAGGCACGGTAGTCGGCTCGACTACCATAGCGGTCGGTTCGGTGGTAGGCACTGCTGTGGGTTCGCTTACAACAGTGGTAGCCGCAGTCGTAGGCTCAGTAGTCGGCTGCTCCATCACGGTGGTCGGCGCTGTCGTAGCAGCAGTCGTTGGCGCTACGGGCGTGCTGGTCGCAGGAGTATCGCCGCAGGCGGCCAGCCCTAACGCCCCGACGACGCTCAACACGCACAACACCGCAACTTTTTTCATCTTCCTCATTACTTTTCCTCCTTGTAATTTTAGGGTTTTGGAACGCCGCACCTATTATACGAGGTTTCGTCATATCTTCCCAGCTTTCCAATCGCCAGAGCAGATACAAAGTGGCGGTTATGATGTAATTGTATATATGTCATCCTTCACTTCGTTCAGGATGACATGTAAAAGAGTCTTGTGCGAGCTTACACGTGCCGTATCCGACTTTGCGTCACCCCTACCCTAGACTGCCATTGTACCCGTGTGCCAGTGCTTTATAATTACGCATCACGCATCATGCATCACGCATTATCGTCCATCGTCCATCGTCCATCGTCCATCGTCACGCAAGGAGACCCCACCATGCCTACCAAACAGCAAGCCAACACGCGGATAGCCATCGCCCGCCCGCCCAAGCGCCTCCTCATGGGGCCAGGACCGAGTGAAGTTGACCCGGAGGTGCTACGGTCCCTCTCCATGCCACCGCTTGGGCATCTCGACCCGGCGCTCCTGGCGATGATGCAGGAGATCGAGGAGATGCTGCGAGGCGTCTTTGGCACGCAGAACCGCCTGACGCTCGCCCTCTCCGGCACGGGCACGGCGGGCATGGAGACCGCTCTCACGAACACCATCGCGCCTGGCGACTCGGTAGTGGTCGGCGTGATGGGCTACTTTGGCGATAGGATGTGCCAGATAGTTGAGCGGCTTGGCGGCAAGCTCACAAGGGTGGACGCGGAATGGGGGATGCCTCTTGACCCAAAGAAGATGCGCGACGCCATCATCCGGGCGCACCCCGGCGTAGTCTGCGCCGTTCACGCCGAGACCTCCACAGGCGTCTACCAGGATCTCGCTCCCATCGCTGAAGCCGCCCACGAGGCAGACGCCCTATTCGTGGTGGACGCTGTAACCTCCCTCGGCGGGCAGCCCCTTGAAGTTGACGAGTGGGGCATAGACGTTTGCTACAGCGGCAGCCAGAAGTGCCTGGGCGCGCCCTCCGGCCTCGCTCCGTTCACCATGAACGAGCGTGCCCTTGAGAGGCTGGCAGAACGAGATACCCCGCCCCCCAGCTTCTACTTCGACCCCCTCCTCCTCTCCAAATACTGGGACGAGCGGCAGTACCATCATACAATCTCCGCCCCCCTAATTTATGCGCTACACACCGCCCTGCGCCTCTTGCACGAAGAGGGTAAGGAGGAGCGCTGGGAGCGACACAAACTCAACCACCTGGCGTTCCGGGCAGGCATCGAGGCGATGGGCCTGGGCTTCCTTCCCCACGAGGAGTGGAGCCTGTGGCCTCTGAACGCCGTCACTGTGCCGGACGGACTGGACGAGATGAGCATCCGTGGCACTCTACTCTCCAATCACGGTATAGAGGTCGGCGGCGGCCTCGGTCCATTGAAGGGCAAGCTGTTGCGCGTCGGATTGATGGGGTACGGCTCGCAACAGGAGTTCGTGCTACAACTCCTCGCCGCGCTGGAAACAACTCTGCGCGCCCAGGGTCACGATGTAAAGGCAGGCGCGGGGCTGGCCGCCGCGATGGAGGTCTACGTGCGATGATAATAAGGAACGTCCAGGAGTGTGAGGAGTTCGTCGCGGGAGACGAGACCAACCTGCGCGAGATACTCCACCCTGATAATATACCTCTATCGATCAGGTACAGCCTCGCGCATGCCGTCGTCAGGCCGGGCGAGGCGTCGCTGCCACATAAGCTGAAGGCATCTGAGGTGTACTACATCCTCGAAGGCACGGGCCAGATGCACGTTGACGAGGCTTCGGAACATGTCGGCCCCGGCCATGCAGTCTACGTCCCTCCCAACGCGATGCAGTATATAGACAATACCGGCTACACAGACCTCAAGTTCCTCTGCATAGTAGACCCCGCCTGGCGAGCAGAGGACGAAGAAGTGCCCTGAGTGCGGAACGGACTATTGACGACAGTAGTAGTCACAAAGTACACAAAGATTCTTAGGGCATATTTAACAACTATTGTAAAGGCAGAGGAGCCTGGCGTAACGAAGCACACACATCCCTGTCATTCCGAACGTAGTGAGGAATCTCCGAGCTTGCCAGGTGGATAGAGACCTCATCCCTCTCTACATTCGGAATGACACTCTTTTTACATCTGTTGTTAAACACCCTATTACAGCTTTACCGCAGATGTGCAAAGTACGCAGACAATCGTTGAGGTAAATACATCCTCCAATAATCTTTGTGTTCTTCGTGTCTTTGTGTTCTTTGTGATTAAATAATGCCTAATTATGCTTCATCGACTACAAATCACATGAACGACCTATTCCCCCAGACGACCGAGCGCCTGGCGCGTTGGGCTGAGCAGCCGGAGGTGCTTGGAGTTCTCCTCGTCGGCTCGCGCAGCCGGGGGCACGCCGACGCACTATCAGACGACGACCTTGAGGTGCTTCTTACCGACGAAGCGCACGCCAAGCTCTCTCCCGCCGAGTGCAGTGAAGTCCTAATTGAAGGCGAGGGGGAGACGCGCAGACTCATCTATGACGCCCAGTACACTACCCTCACCGACTTGCAGCGCAAAGCAACGTCCTCTATCGACCTCGACAGGTGGCCCTACGAGCGTGTAGGCGTGCTATTCGACCGCGACGGGCAGGTGGCTAAGGCAGTCGAAGCGGCGGGCCGCATGGACGCAGACTTCCGCCACAAGCGTCTGCTGCACGCCACCATTGACACCTGGATACCGCCGCGCCGTGCCGCTAAGACCCTCAAGCGCGGCTTCGAGGGCGCATCTCGCCTGCTGGTAGACCGTGGCGCGAGGGCCTTGTGTCGCCTCGTATTCGCGCTGGAATGGCGCTGGGTCCCCCTCGACCACTGGCTAGAAGCCGAAATGCGCACCCTGGACGACTCCGAACGGGTAGCTCCACTCATCATCCAGGCCTTAACCACAGGCGATCCCGCACCCATCACCGAAGGTCTGAACCGCCTGGAAGAGCGTCTCGCCTCCGAAGGCATCCCCCGCCCCAAAGAGCGTGCCAACCTCTTCTTCGAGCTAATCCACCCCTCGCGGGCAGAAGAAAGGGCGATACACGGCTTACCTTAATTACGAGTTACGAGTTACGAATTACGAGTTGGATTTGCTGTAACTCGTAACTCGTAACTCGTAACTCGTAATTCGTAACTCGTAACTCGTAACTCGTAACTCGTAACTCGTAACTCGTAACTACTGGAGCATTTCTCGCAACCTAAACGCGTTGTAAATCGCGTGGCAGGCGGGGTCGTTATTGAAGTAGACGTACACGTCCAATCCATGCGAGGCGTCGCGGGCGATGCGCTCGGCCCAGAACTGTAGCTCCCCCTCGGTGAGGCCCACGCCGTACTGCCCGCCATGTACGCGTATGTACCGGAACGGCCCCACATCCGGCACCTCCAGGGGCGTGTGCCACCCCCCAACCGCCCGTACCAGCGCGCAGCCTCCCTCTTCGATTATCCGCAGTATCTCAGTCGAGAACCACGAGCCGTCGCGGAACTCTAGCGCAGCGCGGTGGTGACGTGGCAGGCGCTCTATGAAATAGCGCAGACGGGCGGGGTCGGCGGGCCACCTCGGCGGCATCTGGTACAGGAATGGGCCGAGGTTCCACCCAAGTCCCTCCGCCGCGCCCACCAGCCGCGCTATAGGCTCTTCCGGCCCGTACAGCTTCTTCAGATGCGTCAGGTAGCGACTCGCCTTCACCGCGAAAAGGAACCCTGGTTGGTGCCGCACTTGCTGTGCCCAGGCGCGAAAATTGTCGTGCGTAGGCAGCCTGTAGAAGCTCCTGTTGATCTCCACCGTCGAGAAGTGGCGGGCGTAGTGCGCCAGCCATTCCGATTGCTTCATCTCCGGCGGGTAGAAACAGCCAATCCAATGCTTATAGACCCAACCGGACGTGCCTATCTGTATCATCCTCTACTCCTGGCCCATGTCCCAAAGTCAGTTCAGTAACTGAGAGATGCATCTTCCATTCCATTATTTCAATTGGGCCTTCGCCACTCCTCAATGTAAGTGATTAGAACTGGGGTGTAGGGCGCGATAAATCTCGCCCCTACAGGTGTATTCCTTACCCCAACTCTGAACTCTTACTTTCCATACGCAATTTGACAAGAGATTATTCCCGTTATACACTTTGCCTGGCTCACATGAGCGGCATATCTGCATCATGTCTAGAACAATATCGGCGCACCGGCCACCGCTGTCCGGGCAACACCTTACGTTCCGGTGGACACCGGATAAAAGGAGGCTCATATGGCGGAAGTGATTGACCGTGTGGAGCTATCTGGCATCGTCCTGGTGCGGGACGCCATTCTGAAACTGCACAAACCGTACCGGCTCGAAAGCGGCGAGCCTAGTTTCAGCGTCCCCGAACATATCAAAGAGGCTATGGTGCGCGCCCTGCACGACGACCACACCCACTACGTGGCCTCGGCGGGCATCATCGAGCTACGCAAGGCTATCGTCGCCAAATGCCACACCGCGAACGGCATCCCCATCGAGAGTCCCAACGAGACTATCGTCACGAACGGCGGTATGCACGGCCTATACTGCCTCTTCAGTGCCCTGCTCGAACCGGGTGATGAGGTGCTAATACCCGACCCCACCTGGGTCTGCGTGCAGCACCTCATAACGCTATGCGGCGGCACGGTGAGGCGCGTCCCTCTTCACGAGGAGCGTGGCTGGACTTTCGACCCCGAAGAGCTGCGCGCATCGATAGGGCCTCGCACTCGCGCCCTCATGATCAACTCACCCCACAACCCCACCGGGGGCGTTCTACCCCGCGCCGACCAGGAGGCGATAGCAGATATAGTCGTGGATAACCCGCACCTGACCGTCGTCAGCGACGAAGCTTACGAGCACGTCATATACGACGGGGCGGAGCACGTCAGCTTCGCATCTCTGCCAGGTATGTACGAGCGCACTATCTCCGTATTCACATGCAGCAAGTCTTACGCGATGACTGGCCTCCGTTTGGGCTACGTTATCACGCCCGACAGGCAGTTGATGGAGCGAATGCAGAAGATAGTGCTCTACACCAGCAACAGTATCAACTCCATCGCCCAGTGGGGTGGTGTGGCCGCGCTCACAGGCCCCCAGGACTGCCTGCGAGAGTTCCAGACCGAATACCAGGCCCGACGCGACCTTTTCTATGAAGGTCTCCACGGCATCCCCGTCTTCGAGGGCGCTAAACCCAGAGGGGCCTTCTACGCCTTCCTAAAGATCGCAGACAACTGGCGAAGCCCCGAGGGTCTGACCGACTCGTGGGCAATGACAAGATATCTCCTCAACGCGAAAGTAGGCTCCTCCCCCGGCGTCATCTTCGGCCCGGCAGGGGAAGGCTACCTGCGCTTCAGCACCGCCTGCTCAAGAGAAGACCTCTCAGGCGCCCTAACAGCCATGCGAGAGCTTTTCGCTTGACGACAGACGACAGATGGCGGACGACAGAAGGAATAAGAATTAATACTCTTCACGCATCACGCATCACGCATCACGCATCACTCCAAAACCTCTGCGCTCTCTGCGTCTCTGCGGTGAATATCGTCCATCGTCCATCGTCCATCGTCCATCGTCCCAACAAGGTTGCGCTTTGGCCCGGAGTCTGATATAATCACTGTTGGCCCTCGGCGTGGGGCCTCTTTCAGCAAACAGTTAGGCGGCACTGCCGCTATTTTATTGCTCCGGCATCCAGGGAGGTCAAGGTCAATTGGCAAACATCAAGTCAGCACTCAAAAGGATACGCTCCAGCGAGCGCAAGCGAATACGCAACAAGCCGGTCCGCACCGCGCTCAAAACATACGTCAAGATGGCTAACACCAGGGTTGCGACAGCCGATATAGACGAGTTGGCCGACGCCGTCGTGCGTGCCATCAGCGCGCTTGACAAGGCAGCCAACAAAGGCGTCATCCACCGCAACCAGGCCGCCCGCCGCAAGTCGCGCCTCATGAAGCGCTTCAACAAAGCCGCCGCGAGCTAGCCCCACCAGGCAAGTAATAAAAACCGGAGGTTAACACTCTCCGGTTTTTTGGTTTAATACTTATCTAGCTGATAAACGGCGTCCCTGCCTTCTGCCTTCTGCCTTCTGCCTTCTGCCTTCTGCCTTCTGCCTTCTGCCTTCTGCCTTCTGTCGTCTGTCGTCTGTCGTCCATCGTCCATCGTCCGTCACCGGCACATCTCCACCACCAACGCATCCAGCGTCATATCCGCCTCGGCGCGCCCGGTCTTTACGGCATGGTCCAGCTCCAACAGCTTGTGATGTATATCGAGCAGCTTGCCCATCGTGAACTGGCGCGCCTGCCCGACGCTCTTACGCACCACGAAATCGCTCAACCCCGCAGTCTCGGCCATGCGACCCTCCGGCACCCGCCGGTCCAGCATATCTCTTACCTGTATGAGCGTGCGCACTTGCCAGGCCAGCACGGGCAATATCCCTTCAGGCGCTGTACCCCCCTCCACCAGGTAGTGCAGCCTCTGGAGCGCACCCCGCGTATCGCGCCTGGCGGCAGCCGAGGTCATCTCGAAGACATCGTCCTGCCGCGCAACGAAGCTCATCTCGCGCAGCACCTTCTCGTCAATCGTCCCACCTTCGCCCACGTAGAGCGCGAGCTTATCAAGCTCACCCGCGAGCGTCTGGAGATCGGACAACCCCGCAGCCAGCGCCGCCTGCGCTCCCGGGGTGACCCTCACCCCCACCGACGCGGCGCGCTCCTTTATCCAACGCTCCAGCGCCGCACCCTTCGGAGGCAGATACTCTTCCACCTTGCCATAGCGAGCCGCCGCCTTGAGCAGCGCGTTGTTCTTCGCAACACCCCCTCGCTCGGCCAGTATCAGCACCGTCGAGTCAGGTATAGCTCCAAATAACTGCCCGAAGCTCTCGACAAGGCCGGGGTCGGTCTTGCCACGTCCCTTAGCTGGAGGCTCATTAGCTGAGCCTTCTTCCGCCGACTTCGCGCCCCCGAAGCGCGACAGCAGCCCCTCAACGACCACGACCCGCGTCTCGGCGAAGAACCCAAGCGACTGCGCAGTCCGCGCTAGCTCATCCGGCATCAGGCGCGCGCCATCCAGCCGGGTCAAATTGAGGCTCCCCATCCCGTCCGCGCCGCCAAACCCGCCACCCTGTTCAGGCGCGTACTTGGCGATATAACTATGTAAAGCCTGCCCCACCAGGAAGCGGTCAGGCCCAATGAGAGTGAGCAGCATCTTTTGAGTTCGGAATGCGGAATGCGGAATGCGGAGTGCGGAATAGCAATCAGATAGCTTCAGATAGGGCTATTATACCCCACTCAGCCTCCTGATTCCGCACTCCGCACTCCGCATTCCACAATTAAAAACCCCGGAGGCGGTCGTAGAGGTTTTGAACCTGCTTTACGCAGGTGGGTGCCGTTCTTCAGGTTATTGCGTTACCCTTGCAGGCGTACGCAGCCCCATCCGCTGCCGGCTCCCAAAGTTCTAGTTAGGATCAAAACCTTTATACGACCTGTCCATCACAGGGTTTAGGTCATAAGCATACCACAGCCATCACGAAGTAGTCAAGGTAACGATTGACAAGCCTCCCTCCAAATGGTACTATAAGGCTGACTTGGGCTATCAACGTCTTCGACCTGCTGCGTGTCGAATACCTTCTTTTCCCATTATATTCGCACGCACTGTGTCCATTTGAGTAATGCTGCAAGAATCAGTAGCTAAGCTACTGATCTCCTCTGCACACTACATATGGCAGGCTGGATTATTCTCGCAACATTACCTCCGAGGAGGTTCACCGGTATGCAACCAGCCCCAGATTCAACCACAAACGAGATTGTCCGTCGCTTACCTCACGAGCCTGCGCACCTGTACCAACTCAGCCAGGACCCACCGAATTATTTTAACCGCATGGGTTGTGGCGCTTTCTGCACCGCGATGGCCCTCTCCTTCTACGATTCGGAGCGCTATAGCAACTATGCCGCCCCCCGCGCCATTTTTGGTCAGATGATAAAGGTGCCCTTCTTCGGCGGCACTTTCGAGAGTCAAAACGCGGCTATCGGTAAGAAGCATGGCTTCTTCACCGCACCCTTCGACCACGGTAGGGTGAGCGACCTGGCTGCCGCGATTGACCGCGGTGCGCCGACCATTATGCTGATAAGACCTGACAGGTTCGGGATTGGCAGGCATGACGTGCTTCTGGTAGGCTACAGCGTGGACGCAAATGGTAACTATGTGAATCTCTTTGTGAATAACCCTGAGGTTGAGAGCGCCACTCTGCCAGCGCCTCAGGACGCGAAATACCCTGGCAACCAGGTCTGGCCCGTGAGCATCCTACCGAAGGAGTGGACCCGCTGCTTTACCCCATTCTTCGCCACCGCTGAGGCGTTTGCCGGTTGGCGGGCGCAGGTGGGGCGGTTCTGAGAGGGTGTCCAAAAAGAGAAGCACCAATTACCCTGTCATTCTGAGCGAAGCGAAGAATCTAGAAATCTCTGAGCGTGTACTGTCGTAAAAATCGTAAATTCTTCACTGCGTTCAGAATGACATTCATTGCTTTACACCTTCCTTTACACTTTTTGGACACCCTCTGAGTCAGGAACCATCCCGAATGGCACGATAGAGGGAACGAGGTGCCTGAGTTGAAGCCCATCCCCGGCCCGCGAGGTTATCCATTCCTCGGCGTCATCCCCAACTTAGCCCGCGACCCCTTCCACTACATGGTCAACGTAGCCCAGGACCATGGCGGTGCCGTTCGCCTGAATATCGGCCCTGCCACGATTTACCTTGTCAGCCACCCCGACTACGTCAGGCATATTTTAGTCAATAACGCGGCTAATTACTGGAAAGGCCCCATACTCCGAGGCGTCAAGCTGATTATCGGAGATGGCCTCTTTGCGAGCGACGGCGACTTATGGCGACGCCAGCGCCGCCTGATGTCCCCCACTTTCAGCCATCAAAGGCTGCGGGGCCTGGTCACTGTTATGACCGACGTCATTAGCGAGCACATAGGGCGCTGGCGAGAGAAGAGCGAGCGTGGGGAAGTGGTGGATTTACTGGAAGAGATGGTCCCCATCAATATCAACATTCTGCTGAAGACTATCTTCGGTACCAGCATCAGCTACAAAGAAGCGCGGGCGATACGCAAGGCCTCCGATGTCATTTTCAACCATTCGGAGAAGCTGGTCTTCAGCTTCTTCGTGCCAATGAGCATCCCCAGGCCGGGGCACCGCCGCTTCAAGAGAGCGCTGGCATTCGTTGACAGCCTCGTTGACCGGGTGATTGCTGAGCGCCGCCTAAACCTGGAAGACACAGGGGATGTCCTTTCGACGCTGTTGCTGGCTCGTGATGGGGAGACCGGCGAAGCGATGGATGACCGGCAAATACGCGACGAAGTGATGAGCATCTTCATGGCGGGCTACGAATCTACCGCCGCCGCACTCGCCTGGGCCTGGTATCTGCTCTCGCAGCACCCCGCGGTGGAAGAAAAACTGCAAGCGGAGCTGGCCGACGTATTGGCCGGGCGCACCCCAACGTTCGAGGACCTGCCCAGGCTGAAGTACACCCGCATGATCGTGGACGAGACCCTGCGCCTCTATCCCCCCTTCCCAACCTTTTTCCGCACCTCTTATGGCAGCGACCAGCTCGGTGACTACCACCTGCCGCCGAACGCCGCCATTATTCTCAGCCCCTATGTCACCCACCGCAATCCGCGCTACTGGGAAGACCCTGACCGCTTCGACCCTGAGCGTTTCACGCCCGAACGGGCCGCAGAGCGCCAAAGCCGCGCCTACTACCCATTCGGCATGGGACAGCGGCTGTGCATCGGCAGTAACCTGTCGCTAATCGAACAGCAGTTGATTATCGCCATGGTAGCCCAGCAATACCACCGCCGTCTGAAGCCCGGTTATGTGCTTGAGCCGCACTATGATATCGCCTTGCGCCCCCGTTACGGCGTGCCCATGACCCTGACAGCGTCATAGCCCAATCTCGAAGGCGAAACGAGCTGCGGCGGTGCGGCTGCTGACCCCTAACTTGCTGTAAATCGAGCATAGGTGAGCATGCACCGTGTTGGCGCTGATAGTGAGGCTCCGCGCCACCTGGCCATCGGTCAGGCCCCTGGCGATAAGACTTAGCACCTCGGTCTCACGGCGCGTCAATGCGTCAGGGAGGTCCTCATGAGATAGGACCTGGGTCTGGTCGAGCGTCATGTGCGCCGGGCGATAGGTTATAGGCCCGTGGCGTATCGTCTCGTCGATGATTTTCTCAGTAAGATAGCGGTCTCTCTGTAGCTCGTCCATCTCGGATACCTCCTCTCCTCATCTGGCTGATACCCACTCAATGAATATCAATCGCCACAACGTATTAGTGCTCTGGAGTTTTACATACTACACCCTGAACAAGCTATCAGGGTTCACTGCAAGAGGAGGCGAGCGAGTCTACACAAACTCCACCGCCACTTTCGTATCGAGAAAGCCTTCCAGTCGCTCCGCCTCAGCCTCTATCCCCGTGAGAACCTTCCCAGCAGGCGTGGCAAACATTCTGACTGTAACGAGCGTTTGACCCTTCCGCGTTTCGTACTCCCACACTCCCTCTATCCGGCCGTCCACAAGCACTACGGCGCTAACCCACGCCGCAGGACGAAACACCTTGCCTTTGTGCTCCTTAGCAAGCACCGGCTCCAGATTACGACTTTGCGTCAGCACATACACATCAAACATAGGCAGCAATCGCACACTATGCGCCGCTTTCACTTTCGCCATCGATTCAAGCGTCGACCTGAGCGCGGTTGCCTTCCACCCCTCCACGTCTACCGTCTCCACTTCTTCCCCCAGCGACTCGAACATCTTCTTCCCGAAGGTCCTCCCTCCACCGTCCCACCAGAAGCTGAAGTCTCCGGGCGTGGCTGGGCCGTACGTCCGGAGGTAGCGCCGTGTGACCTCCTGCTGCGCCTCCTTCGGCGTGTACTCCTTCCACTCTCTGAGCCACTTGCGGGGGTTCACAAAGGTCTTAGTGCGGCCCTCGCCAGGCCCGAAGCAAAGCTCGCCCCTGAACATAGATGGCTTCCAGAGCGTCCCCCAGCTTGACCCAAGCAGCGCCCTGCTCACCTCAGGCGTCTTCATCCGCTCGGCCACGCCGTTCGCCAGCGCTTCCCGCGTCATCGGCTCGTCTCCAAGCACTTCAGGCACCGCCAGCAAGAACTCGTTGTACTGCGCCTCGGTAAAGCCAAGCTGGAGGAAGTCATGGAGCCTGAAGCGACCTCCGTCCGCGCACCGTGCCGCCACGATGAGCGGCAAGTCCTCGGCGGCAAATAGATGAATAGTCCCGCGCATGGCCCACGTCTTGACGAGCGTGCGATCCTGCCACAGCGCCCTCTGCACATCTGCGCGCTTCAGCCCATCCACCCGTGTACCAATCGACAGATCGGCAGCCGACATAACCTGCGCTTGCACTCCGAGCACGCGCTCAACCGCCTCAATAAAGTTGCCCCACCCCAACCTCGGCATCAAACACTGTTGCTCCAACCTCCACGCGTGCACTTGCTCCCACATCAACGAAATCATCAGTTACAATCAGTCCTTTCGCAGCTATACATTCTCCCGATATTCTCCCACACCCCTGGCGCGAAGGCAACTTCCTCCGACCGCTTCAGCAGTAGAACCTTCCCTCTCCCTACATGCTCGATCATTACGCCGACAGCTACGAGGAAGTAGCCATTTATTGCACGCCCAAACCCAATTCAGGCCCCTACACACGATTTTGAAAGGGATACTAAATAGCACGCTCTTTTTGTTGCCTGCTCTATCACAACTGTGGCTTCGGTGGTTCTTCCCTACCTCCATCACCAGTGCGTAGCGCCCTCACGACCCGCTCGAACTGTGCCTCAAACTTGGCATTGTCCTGCTCCCAACCCCTAAAGTCAGCAGCCAGGCGTTCAGTTATCTGCCCCTTCCAGCCGCTACGCCACTGCGGTTTGAACATATAGCCGTCTAGATTGAGAGGGATAAGCGATAGCGTCTCCTCGCCACGCTCCTTCCACAGTCCTTGCTCTTTTTGAATTGCAAGCTCAACCTCGTTATTCACCCACCAGCTTGTCAGTGAGTGCGCTGAGCAGCAGAGTAAGACCTTGTCCCAGATACGGATGCCTCGATCTACCTCTACATGTATCTTCTGCCCTGGCAATATCTCGTGTTCATCCAACCAACACCGTATGCCCCTACCTTGAAGCCTATCATACAGTCGGCGGGCAAAGCTTTTGTCAGCGTGGCTGTAACTAATAAACACCGAATAGAACTCTATAGGCTTGCCTCGGAGGGTAGACTGCAAGGCAATGATCTCATCTGGCACACCCGCGCCACGTAAGAATACGTCTGGGATGTTACCCTTAGATAGGTAGAGCGTATCTATCCCAATAGTTGAAGGCCCGCTGTGTTCTACGGTGTCAAGCCCTATGGCAGTTGTAAGGTCAACTTCTCCAATTACAGTCCGACCCATCCTTGCCTGGCTGAAAATGGTGTTTTCAAGACGCGCACGGCTAAGATGCACCTGCTCGAGATTCGCGTAACGGAGGTTAGCCCGTATGAGGTCGGCGCGACTGAAATTCGCTCTATGGAGTCCCGCCCTAGTGAGGTCCGCCTCCCTGAGGTGTGCCCACATGAAGTTCGCTATATTGAGGTACGCTTCACTGAGATTTGCTCCATGGAGATACGCACCCACGAGGTCCGCCTCATTGAGGCGCGCTTCACTGAGATTTGCCCAATCGAGATTCGCAACCCTGAGGTCCGCCTCATTGAGGTCCGCCCGTTTGAGGTTCGCATGTTCTAGATCGGGACTTATATGAGGATTTTGGTCTCTCCACTCATTCCAGACTTTCACACCCTGCTTCAAAACAGCTAAATGCTCAGGGTTCGCCATAATCACTCCTCCTTACCAACCTAGAAACTCACTGAATTGAATGCCCACCTGCTGTAGTAGCAAGTACAGTATACAGCATATGGGTAGACCAAGATTTAGCCTTTCTGCAATTCCAACAGGCTAACAGTCTGCTAAGAACAGGACTCTTCTCCGTGTCATTCTGAGCGAAGCGAAGAATCTCCAAGCTTGGCCGTCTGGAGGCAGTTTTAGATTCTTCCCTTCGCTCAGAATGGCATAGAAAGTATATTTCGTTATTCGAGGTTGTTAGTCTCATGTTACTGTCCCTACACAGGTCTAAGATACCACACAGTAATAGTATGTGTTATGTCAACCAACATCCTTTCAACTTACCTAAACGTTCGGCCTGGGAGTAATAGTAGTAAAGCCCACAAACTGCTCTGCGCACTTAAGGAGTTGTTATGTACAGAACAGATTCACCCGGTGTCGCAAGCGTCAACCTCCTAATAACTTCACTTCACATCTTAAGGGATTCCTATTTGAAGTGAAGTTACATAGGAGCCGCAGGGCCTCCCTCTACCTGGCTCTCTCCCCGTATAAAGGCCAAAACCAAACCGCTCACTTAAGGGAAGTCTATGTACGGTCTGCTTTTTACAAAGAGATAGGTAGGAACAGCTACCCTTATCCCCGACCCCTTCACCAACTACCTCCTCCACACGCGAAGTAACGCCGAGTGGTATAATTATGTATGCGCCCCCGACACCGGCAGAAGCGAGCAGTCCTCCTCTTTTCGGCCTTCCTTTTACTCCTCATAGCGTCCCTGGCAGCGCCGCACGACGCCTCCGCCCACGCTAAGCTACTCAAGAGCAGCCCCGCAGCAGGCTCCCGGCTCGATGCCCAGCCTGCGGATATCCAGCTATTCCTGAGCGAATCGGTTGACCTCGGCTTCAGCTCGATCAAAGTGCTGGACCGCGCCCGCCGCGAGCAGCCTGTCGGCCCCCTCAGCAGGGTCGGCAGCGACGACGCGACGATCACCGCACCCCTCACCGCTGCGCTCGTGCCAGGCACTTACACGGTAGTCTGGCGCACCCTCTCGGCCATAAACGGCCACCTGACCGCGGGCAGCTTCGCATTCCGAATACGCGGCCCCGATAGCGGCACGGGCACGCCTGAGCCTGACGAGCCAATAGTCCCCGTAGTAGGCGCTACCGGCGAGCCGTTCGAGGGTAGCGGCCAGGACCCCGATCCGCTGAGGTGGGTGATACGCGCCATCATCCTGGGAGCCTTCGCGCTTCTGCTAGGCGGGCCTATCGTGGCAGTGCTGGTGGTCGAGCCGACCGTCGCTGAGCGTGGCGCGACAGGCAGGAGCGTATGGCCCGCCGTCGGGAAGCGCTTTGGCCGGATAGGTGCGATCACGGCTGCCGTGCTGATACTCGCCCTCGTGCTCGACCTCCTCCTGCAAGTGGCCTCCATAACGGATGGCGGGCTATTCGACGCGCTGGGCCGCAACGACATCGCCTTGCAGGTGCTCAACTCGACCCGCTACGGCTTCACGTGGATGCTCAGGAGCGTCACTGCCGTCCTGCTGATGGTCATGATGCTATCGATATGGCAGTGGAACCGTCGCGGCGGCACGGGCCTCTGGGAGATAACGGTAGCCGTTGCGTCGCTCGGTATGCTTGGGCAGTCGCTTGGAAGCCACGCGGCGGCCATTGACGCAGGGCACGGCGGCCACGTGCTTGGGCTTCCCCTCCCCATCATCATAGATTGGCTGCACATGGTGATGGTAGCCTCGTGGGTGGGCGGCCTCGGCTACATGGCGTTCGCCCTCCTCCCCTCATTTGGAGCGGCGGGCATCCCCCCGGACGAGCGTCGCGCTTTCCTGGGCCGCTCCATACCCCGCTTCTCTAAGGTGGCTATCACGAGCGTCATAATCCTCGCGGCCACGGGCACGTACAGCCTCGTGCTCCATTCAAACGACCTGGGCACAATCATAGGGAGCCAATACGGGCAGGTGCTCGCCCTGAAGGTGGGCCTCTTCGCCGCCCTGGTCGGTATCGGGGCGATCAACCTGCGCCGCCTCACCCCGCGCCTCCTGGGCACCGCGAAGGAAGAGACCCCCTCAGATGGCGGCCCTGTGCGGCGATTAGGCCGCAACATTCGGCTTGAGGTAGCTCTGGCAGCAGTGGCGCTACTCTGCGCGGGCGGCCTGACCCTCATACCCCCACCGAGCGGCGCTGGTGCATCAGATACTGCCGCGCAGGATACGACGCCCGTACCTGGTAAAACCCCCTCAGTGCAGGTCTCCACGCCCGTACCCACCGCCCAGGCTGTCACAGTCGGCACCAATGTCTCTGGATACGATCTCATACTCAGCACGCGCCCCTCGATAGACGGGGACGAGCTTACTCTCTTTATCAACAAAGGCCTTCAGGGTTCGCTGCCTCTCACCGACGTAACCAAAGTGCTCCTCAAGGTCACGCCGCAGGATGTAGACGCGGGCAGCACCTCCTACCAGGCCACTCTCGAGGGCGCGCTGGACTCCATCCAGCAAACGTGGAAAGTGACGGAGCCAATATTGACCTTAGACGGCGGCTACCTCGTAACGGCAGTCGTGCAGAGGACCGAGTTCGCCCGACCTGAAAGCCGCCTTCCGCCTCGACCTCTCGGAGGCGAACGGGTTACAGGCGTCGGTGGGGCAGGTGGTAGACGTGCGCCTCAGCACCGACCCCAGCCCCGTCATAAGCGGCACGGCTATGCTGACAATCGAGTTGGTAGATGGTGAAAGGAATCCCATAGATGGCGCGAAAATAACGATAAGCCCCTTTATGCCCGCCCACGCCCATATAGACCCCACCGCCGTAGCCGAACCCCTACCCGGACAGCCCGGCACCTACACGGTCCGAGTAGACCTGGAGATGGGAGGCGAATGGCTCTTCATCTTCAACATAGAGCGAGAAGGGCTACCCCCGGTAAAAACCGACGCCAGCCTGGAGGTCATCGACCCCAACGCCACGCCGACGCCGCTGGAGCCGTGACGGACGATAGACGATATTCACCGCAGAGACGCAGAGGTCGCAGAGGTTTTTGGGGTGATGCGTGAATGGAATGTCAGATAAAGCATCATGTCCGTCACACTAATTTGTGGGCTACATATGTAAACCCCGCCTGCGCGCTTTGGGCCAAAGTTGGTAAAATTAGAATGATGACCCTTCCCAATCCACCATATAGCCCACGCAGGTGGGCTTCGTAAATGTAGCTCGCGGCTTCAGCCGCCGAGCGGGACCTGAAATGAGGCTAAATGACACCTACTAAACGACCCCTATACACTCTCCTCCTCACCCTCATGCTCCTCATGGGACTAACAGGGTGCGGAGAGAGGGAGAAAACCGCTGCCGAGCAGGCAGTGGAGGACTACCCTACTCCTGACGGGCGCGTGCTGACCGCCAACCAGGCCGCCGACAACCTCTCCGTAATCGACGTTGCCACCAACAAAGCCTACGCTACCATCGTGACAGGCAAGCAGCCCCACCACGTCCTCGGCACGCCCGATGGCAAGGAGATATGGGTGACGCTCTACGGCGAGAACCGCTTGCAACTCTTCGACGCGAAAACGTTGAAGGAGATAGCCTCCGTAGACGTGGGCGCATCGAACGACGACCTCACCTTCGACCCTTCCGGCAAGCGCCTCTACGTCTCATTGGGCAACAGCGACGAAGTAGCAGTGGTAGACGTGCCGGGGCGCAAGCTGCTCAATAAAGTGAAGGTGGGCAAGACCCCGCACGGGGTGAAGGTCACGCCAGACGGCAAGTACCTCCTCGTCACTAACACGGCAGACAACACCATTTCGCTCATCACGTTGCAGAAAGAGCCTGCGGAGGTCGAAACCGCCATCAAGACCGGCGTCAACCCTTTCGAGGTGATCATCACAGACGACAACGCCACAGCCTACGTCAGCAACTTCCTGGGCAACTCCATATCGGTTGTAGACCTGAAGGAGCGCAAAACTGTCGCCAGCATAAGGACGGGGAAGAAGCCCGCCATGCTCGCTCTTCAGAATGCTACGAGCGGGCAGGCCCAGCAGATATGGGCCGCGAACACCGGCTCTGCGGAGCTTTGGCTGATTGACGGGGCCACGCGCAAGCTGGTCACTCGCGTGCCGGTAGGTAAGGGCACGCACGGAGTGGTAACCACCCCCTCCGGCAAGCTCTTCGTTACAAATGCAGAGGACAACACGGTCTCTGTGGTAGACGCCGCCCGCCAGGAAGTGCTGGCGACCATCCCCGTCGGCAACACGCCCAACGGTCTGACGTTCTTGCCGAACGCGCAAGGCCAGTAACCCTGCGATAATAAGGAGAACCCATTATGTTTAGAGGGTGTTCAAGAACAGGGTCGAAACAAGAGTGCGCATGGACACCGAAGCACCAGCCTCCATGTCATTCTGAGCGAAGCGAAGAATCTAAAACTCTATCCACACGTCCAAACTCGGAGATTCTTCGCTTCGCTCAGAATGACAGGCAGACGGTGATTGTTCTTAAACAGCTTCTTAGAAGGTGGAATGGTACGCAGAAACTCGCCCTGCTAGCCATGCTCTCTATGATGCTGACCCTATGCATTACACCAGGCCCGGTGCTGGCTCACGCCCGGGTAAAAAGCTCTACGCCCGCCAACGGCACGACCGTCCCTACGGGGCTTACCGAGATCACGATTATCTTCACCGAAGATATCAGCGTTGACCAATCATCCGCGCAGGTCGTGGGCGGTGGAGGCGCAGGCACACCTATGGCGGGGGTGATCGCAACTGTAAACCGGGCCGACCGCACAAAAATGACCATCAAGACCAGCCCTCTGCCGGACGATACTTACGCCGTCAAATGGCGAGTAGTGACGGAGGATGACAACGGCATCACCAACGGCACTATAACCTTCACAGTATCGAGCTGCGTCACCTTCAAAGAGACCGGCAAGAACATGTGCGGCAGGTTCGCCAAGTACTGGAACGAGCATGGCGGCCTCCCCCAGCAAGGCTACCCAATCGCCAATGAGATACAGGAAAAGAGCGATACGGACGGCAAGACTTATACCGTCCAATACTTCGAGCGCGCCGTCTTCGAGTACCACCCGGAGAACGTGGGCAAGCCGAGCGAAGTGCTGCTCTCCCTACTGGGCAACTTCCTCTACAAGCAAAAGTACCCCAACGGCGCGCCCAACCAGAAGCCGAATACGAGCGCGGGATCGGTCCTCTTCAAAGAGACGGGCAAGCGGTTAGGAGGCAAATTCCTCACCTACTGGAACGCCAATGGCGGCCTCCCCCAGCAGGGCTACCCCATCTCCGACGAGTTCAGCGAGAAGAGCGACCTGGACGGCAAAACGTACACGGTGCAATACTTCGAGCGCGCCGTCTTTGAGTTGCACCCTGAGAAGGCAGGGACACCCTTTGAAGTGTTGCTGTCACAACTTGGCACATTCCGCTACAAGCAGAAGTATCCGTAGGCAATTAGAATCTTCTTTCAAAATGATAAAAATGGGCGGCTATGCCGCCCATTTTTATCATTTTGAAAACCCCCACCTCACGTGTGGGGAGGTGTCGGAGGTGGAGCAACTCTCTTGAAACGAAGTTACGCTTTCCTGCGCGCCAGTTGAACGCCTACGCCCAGGAGCATCGCGCCGAGGAGTGCTAACGCGCCAAGCATAAGCTCCTGCTGGCCGTTGCCGGTGGTGGGCATACCGGGCGTGTGCTCCATAGCGAGTATGTCGCCGCACGAGGTATATATCGCAGCTTCGGTGGCCGACTTGTGGATATTGATGGCATATGGCTCATCCGTGAGTTCATGAATGTCCGCCGGCACTATCGTCTCGGACCTGCCGTCTACCACGCCGCTGAGGGGGAAAGCAGGCTTGGGGTTGAGGTTGGCGCAGGTGCCCTCGTGGATGTGAGCAGGTTGAGGCTCGGCTGTGCCGTTCGATACCTCGATAACGACCATAGTTGTGCCATCTCCCATATCCGTCAGTTCCGCCATGCCGTTCTGGCCCGACCCATTTTGCTCGGTGAGCGTGACGGTAACATCATGGGCAAAAACGAGCGTGCTGGTGAGCGCCAGTAACGCCATTACGACCATTACCATGAATGGAACTTTTCTCATTGTGCCTTGCCTCCTGATTTGTGTTTCTGTAAGTAATTGGGAAAGTAAGTTGTGACGTGGACTTGATCTGGTTCCCCACACTCAGCCATTATAGAGCGCATGTTGTGGTAATACAATACTAACCGCCTTAAGATTTGCGAGGACGATGGACGATGGATGCCGGCGCGATGCTTGATAAGCCTTGTAAGAGCAGCACCTCTTCCCCTGTCATTCTGAGCGAAGCGAAGAATCTAGAAATCTATCTACCTGGCAAGCGCGGAGATTCCTCACTACGTTCGGAATGACAGACATAGACTTACAGTTCTTGCCCCTCTCTGATACGTTTTCTACCCCGCATCGTCTATCGTCTATCGTCTATCGTCTATCGTCTATCGTCCCGGAAGTCCCTACGGCCCGTGCCACGTCAGCCAGGCGTGCAGTGAGCCATCGCCCAGGCGGGCCAGGTCGCCAATTGGCTTGCCCGCGGCGTCTATCTTGAGGGTAAAGAAGCCTTTTACACCTACGAACGTGATGGTGGAATTATCCAGCCATACCGCGTGCGGTTCGTCGTCTCCGAGCGTGGTGAGCCTCACCGGAGTACCCCCGCTTGCCGAGACCATGAAGAGGTCCCACGGCAGGCCATGCGCTTCAGCCACCTCCGGCTCGAAGAGAAGCCACCTGAAGAAGTCGAACGGCCTTGATTGCGAGCCGTTACTTCCACCGCCCACGCTGACGGTCGAGGCATATACTACCCACTTACCGTCGGGCGACAACCTGGGGCCAACCACCGAAAATGCGGGGATATTGTCTACCAGCACCACGCCCCCGCCGCCCTCCCGATCTGTCCGCACCAGGCGGTGTGTCTCAGAATTAGCTCCTCCACTCGGCTCCGCTCCCGCGGCCACGATTTCCAGGTAAACTACATCTCCGGCAGGTCCTCCTGTAGAGGGCATCCGTGCCGACTTCGCCCACTCTGAGCGCGCTCCCGTCGCCACCTCCAACCTGTCAATCCGCCATGTTGAGCCGCCCAGCACGGGCTGCGTGGCCTCAGGCGTAGCCGAATCAGGGTACAGGGTCTCAACCGTGAAGTAGAGATACTTGCCGTCGCTCGACCAGTAGGGAGCAGAAAGCGCCTCCCCAGGGCCATGAGCTACGAGCTGCATCATGCCCGTGCGGTCGGGGTTCATAACCCAGATATCGGTGAGGGGGCTTTCGCTCCTCGCCACTTCCGGCAGGTACGTAAAGGCTATGCGCGTGCCGTCGGGCGACCATGAGGGAGCTTCTGCGTACTGGACCGTCCCCTTCAGCGACAGGAATGTAAGCCTGCGCCGCCTGCCCGCGTCCGACGAGAGCAGCCAGAGGTCGGAGGCGTCGTTGTAAACATATCCGCTTCTGAGGGACGCGCCAGGTTCGGCGTTTACATGCAGAGTCGCGCCGGATAGCTCCACAATTTCGGGTATGCTGCTGCCGAACACCTTCCTGAGCGTAAAGCGCGGGTGATACACGCCTGGCAAGCCAGGCAGCGAGCCGTCATAGGTCCATACGGCAAGGTCTATTGTGGATCTCATCTCGGCGGGCTTCGGCGTCTCCCCATTATATTGCGCGGGGACACCCTTTTCGTCCACAAACTCAATCAGCACCACCGATAGCGCCTCATCAACCGACTCGCTTGAGCTAGGAAAATGCGCCTCCACATGGAGAGGCAGAGTCCGCAACTCCCTCTGCCGCACCCGCCCCTTGCTCGGTGATGTACTTGACCGATGCCTGAGTTGTGCCTGGCACGCTTCGAATAGGTTGGTTTGTAGCCGTCAGCGCGACCGCTACCCCGATAGCGATACCAACCAGCGCAAGGCACACCAGTAGAGCCGCCAACAGAGGCAGCCTATTATTTGAAGCCGCGCGCTTTACGTTCTCGCCGGAGGGGTTACGCGGATTGCCGCTTTTCACGCCTGTTGAACACCAGGAGGCATATACCTGCCAGCGTACTCCATAACCCTATTCCGACCCATGCCACCCACTTTTCCATGTCGAGCGCATCTGTGCCAGTCTTAGGCATCCCTGTAGGCTCGACGCCCGTCGCGCGCGCTATCGCGGCCTCCGTTTCAGGTGTGGGTGTGTATATGAGTGATGTTATCTTGCCGCCGCTCACGAGCGCCTCTCCCACATATTCTGCCACGCTGATGCCGAGCTTATCAAGCCTGTCAGACATGCGGCTCTCGGTCCAGAAGGTGGTGCCGTTCTCCTCCTGGGGCGTGCGCTCCAACCTGATACGCACATTATCCATTACGTAGACCTGTAACAGTTCCTCTATCTCGGCTTTGCCAGAATATGTGTCAATACTATCTCCTTCAACCGTGCTGAGGATCAGGAACAACTCATCTGCTAGAAGTGCAAGAGAGGCTTCCAAATCCTGGGCATCGAGCGCGTCAACCCACGCCTCGATTACGGCAGGACCCTCTGATGGCTGCACCACGTTCTGCGTCCGTGCCAGCGCCTGCCACGGTGATAGCATAGCTATCCCCAATATGAGCACTGCGGCAAGAGATGAGAGAAGCTTCAACGTTCGTACCTTTCCTGGCTAGGAGCCACCGATAATCTACTGTACATATATAACGGTCGAGGTTTCCACTTTGGTATGCTAGCCACTCGCTGATAGTGAGAGAAATAGGGGATGGTAGCGAAGGAATAGTAGCAAATCTTTCTGCTTAGCACATCGCCAGAATAGGGTAATTTGTGCCCGGCGTTATGATGAAGTCTAATCACCGAGAGCCGCAAGCAAAGTATTCAGCAACTCGGCCAGCGTGGGGTGGGAAAAGACCGCATCTCGCAAGGTCGTGTAGGGCAGCTTGCCCATCATGGCTATCTGGAACATCGCCATGATCTCCCCACCTTCGATGCCCAGGGCCGCCACTCCCAGGATCTGGCCCGTATCCGCATCCACCACCGCCTTGAGGAACCCCCTCGACTCGTCCAACTCAAGAGCGCGGGCTATATAGTCCATGCCGATTTTAGCGATGCGCACCTTCCGCCCCTCTTTACGCGCTTCCGTCTCGCTGAGACCTACCCTGCCGAGTTGAGGGTCTATGAACATCGTGTACGGCACCATCCTCCCTCGCGTGGTAGCGTTTCCCCCTTCGATCAGATTGGCGCGCAGGATGCGGAAGTCGTCATACGATATGTGCGTGAAAGCGGGGCCGCCGTTCACGTCCCCTACCGCGTAGATGCCGGGCACATTGGTCTCCAGCCGCTCGTTGACCGGGATATACCCGCGCTCGCCTATCCGCACTCCCGCCGCCTCCAGGTTGAGGCTATCGGTGTTGGGTGTGCGCCCCACTGCCACCAGCAAATGCGAGCCTTCCAGCACGCGCTCGCCATCCGGCGTCCGTACCGCAAGCCGGACCGTCCCATCACCATCCTGCTCGGCCCGCACCGTCTCAGCCTGGAGGAGCATCTCTACGCCATCCTCGCGCAGAATCGACGCGACCTCATCGGCTACGTCGGGGTCCTCCTTGCCCATCAGCCGCTCGCCGCGATGCACAACCGTAACCTGGCTGCCGAACCGCCGGAACATCTGGCCGAACTCCAGCCCGGTGTAACCCCCGCCAAGCACCAGCAACCTCTCCGGCAGCACGCCAAGCTCCATTACTGAAGTCGAGTTCGAGAATCTGTACCTTGTCCAGCCCCTCAACAGGCGGAACGTAGGGACGCCCACCCGTATTGATAATGATTATGGGAGCAGTCAGCGTGGCCTGCCCGCCGTCATTCAGCTTGACTTCCACCCTATCACGGCTCGAGAAGCGCGCCTCTCCTTTCAGCCAATCTAATCCTTCAGCCCGCTCGATACGGCCCTCACTGCTGGTACGGAATTCATCCACGATTTTGCGCTTGCGCTGCCGCACCTTTTCCATGTCCACTCTCACCGTGCCCGTCTCAACCCCATAATCCCTGGCGCGCCGAGCGAGGTAAGCCACGCGAGCGCTGGCAACCATCGTCTTGGTAGGGGTGCAGCCCTCGTTGATGCAGGTGCCACCCACGTGCTCCCGCTCGATGATGGCGGTCTTGCGCCCCGCCTTCGCGAGCGCGAGCGATAGGGGCAAGCCTGCCTGCCCCGCGCCTATGATAATTACGTCATACTTCTGCGGTGAGGTCATGGATGTAATACTCCCGATTTTGGATTTTGGATTTTGAACCTTGAACCTTGAACTTTGAACCTTGAACTTAGGATCATGGAGAGCCACCCTGGAGGCGACCGAGCTGGTACGTCATGAGGGCGCGGGCGTCGCGGAAGAGGTTCTGGCGGCGAGCGTCGGGAGTGTGCCAGGCAGGGCTGTCCGTAGATGGGGATGGGTAGACCGTGAGACCAGCATCGCGGGCGATCACCGTTGCGCGCCTGATGTGGTGGGGGTCGGTAACGAGGATGGCATCGTCCCATCCGCGAACACGCATTATGGCTCGGCTGTACCATATGTTCTGGACCGTATCGCGGGCTTGCTCTTCAAGGGTAATTGCGTCATCCGGCACGCCTTCCGCCTTCATAACCTGCGCAATCGCCCCGGCTTCGCTCGGCAGCGGGCCGGTAAAGCCGCCCGTTGGGATTATATGCATTGCGAGGCCGTGATGGTAAAGCCTGGTTGCCTGGTCCGCCCGCGCTTACACGCAGGCGCAGGTGGTGCTAATGTTGTTTCCACAAAGCAAGAAGACAATGGTCAATCGTGGGCCAAAGACATGGGTTGTCTAGAGTTTTCCACACCATTTCGCCTCGTCCTACCCCTGACAGGTACGTAGCCAGATGAGTACCAGCAGAATTGGACTTACACAATAGGCCACACGTCAGCGTGCCAATTAGTGCACCCTTACATATCGTCCCGCCTATCGACAACGGCGAAAAGGCCCAGCAAGTATGTCTTGCATTCTCACGAGCCATTGTAATAAGTAACGCGCCAGGGGCGGCTATCAACCCGTAATGACCATAGCAGCCTAACTGTTTAAGGGGACTTCATATTCAGTAGAGAGGAGATCATCTGGCTCACCATTGTCGCTTGTTGCGCCGGGTCTGATGTGTCGCCAACGATCTTGAAGGAAAGGAGGATGTTTTGTACCTCAAGGAGGCTATCGTGATATTCCTTTAGTTGTCTTACCGTTTTGTTATATAGATAGAAGAAGACACCAGCAATAAACTCTGTGATAATGCCGGAGGCAGATGTCAGATAGGCTATGATCTGGGCGTCCTTATTTCCGCTAAAGCTAACAACGAGGCCAACGATGAGACCGATCATGATGAACCCAAAACCGATCATCCCTGCCTGAGTTGAGGTTCGGTAACTCTTGTCTGTATGGGTCTTGACTAGGGCATAATAATCTCCAAGATTTTGTATATTGATCTGAACTAGACTGTTGAAGTAACTGGAGGTTTCAGATTCCCTTGCTTTTGTACGTTTCCTATGAGGTGCCATCGCGTAACGTGCTCGATCTATAAAATCCCTCTGTGTTATTAGAGCCTCTAGTTCGTCCTCGGCGTTTGACTCCAGGCCACGTCGAATAAATATACCCATCACTAAAGCCAACGCAAACAATAGCACTGAAAGCAAAATTCGCAGCCCAACATCCAAATTAAAAGCCGCGTCGCGAGGAACAGTAGACCAAAGTATGTTTACGAAGATAAGAGCTATGCCCACGAGTGCAGCAGACATCATTGTCCTAAACGGCGTGTTACGCTTGATCCTCTTAAGCTTCGCTTCTGCTCGCTGTATCTCCAGCTCCAGGAGCAACCTAGCGCTTCTAGGTCTAACAGTAGACACCGAGACCGTACGGTCTTCAGCCACTTGTACTTGTGAGTCATTCGCAACCATTCAGTCATCCTCTCCCTGGCGTAAGTGCATGACAATACAGTGCTGTAATATCGGTGGCATCAAACGCCCGCGAGATTAGCACGCTCACAAGAGCGTCGCAAGTATAGCACAACGGAATGAAGTAAAGCAATCAAAGCAGCGACAGAAGCGGGACGCTAACAATACTCCATCCCAGGATATGTGCTATGCGTCGCCACCCTCTCCCGCCACTTGTCACTTATCCCTCCTGTTGCAGCCAATCCCTACATATCTTTGGTCGCCCTGATGGAGTACATAAGAGGCACATCGATCTTCTGCCCAGGCAGCCGAAAGCGGCCATCCGCGCCCTTTTCCATGTGCGCGAACATCAAGAAGTTCACCGAGCCGGGGAACTCATGCAGAAACTCTATTCGCAGGCCCACCGAGGCGAGGGAGGTGATTATATCCCCCATGCTATCACTTCCACGAGTACTCGACGCCCTTGTAATCGGCGTCCGGCGCGGCGTAAGAGCCTTGCGTCTCGAACCTGAGAGGCTGCTCGGAATAGAAGTACGGATAGGCCAGCCGCAGCTCTGGGTCTTCTTTCGTATTCTCGAAAGTATAGGCAAAGGGGTGAAACTCCGCCATGTAGAAAGTGCCTCCCGGCTTGAGGAAGTGCGCAATCACCTCTGCCCACCGCCGGATGTCGGGCAGCCAGGTGATGGCCCCGTACGAGGTAAAGACTATGTCGAACTGCCCCGTGAGCGCGTTCGGCAGATCAAGAATATCCGACAGCACGAACGTCGCCGGTACGCCTATCTCATCGCTCAGCGCCCGTGCATAAGCGATAGCTCGCTCCGAAAAGTCTGCCCCTGTGACGGTAGCGCCCAACCTCGCCCACGATAGCGTGTCCTTCCCGAAGTGACACTGGAGATGCAGTAGCGTCTTCCCCTGCACGTCTCCTAACTCTTCAAGCTCTATAGAATTGAGGCTCGACTTACCTGCTTTGAAGCCCTCCAAGTCATACGCCTGTGATTCCACATGCAACGTGGCCCACTCATTCCACAGCGTGCGGTTAGCCTCCCGATACTCGTCCATCCACCCTCCTCAATCTTTCGTCCTTCAGCCATCATCCATCGTCACGCATCACCACAAAAACCTCTGCGCCTCTGCGTCTCTGCGGTGAAATCTTTCGTCTGTCGTCTTTCGTCTTTCGTCCGTCGTCACACCAGCCCATGCTCAACCGCATACCGCGTGACGGCGCTACGGCTCGTGATGCCCAGCTTGGTATAGATGGAGCGGACGTGCGCCTGAACCGTGCGCGTGCTGAGGAAAAGACGCTCCGCAACCTGCGCGGCAGTCAGCCCCCCGGCTATCAGTCGCAGTACCTCAATCTCACGCCTGGTCAGGTCGTCCGAGCGCGGAGTGTGAAGTTCAGAGTGCGGAATGTGTGTGTCCGACCCCTGACTCCTCTTTCCTGATTCCTTATCAAGGTCCGCCGCGTCCAACTCATCGAAGAGGACCTGGCTCTCGGCACGCAGCTCCGTGGCACGTGCAGAGTCGCCCTGTAAGCGTGCTACTTCCGCCAGGAGTGCGAGGGAGCTTGCGGTCCCCTCCTTGTCGCCCAACTCGCGGAACATACCCAGGCTCTCGTTATAGAGCGACACTGCGCGACCGTAGTCACCTTCATCACGGGCGAGGTCGCCTAGTGGGTGGAGGGTCCACGCGATAGCGCGCTTGTCGCCCACCTCTTTTTGCAGGGCCAGGGCCTCCTCAAGGCGGGCGCGGGCCTCGATGTGGTCGCCCTGGCGCAACGCGACGCGGCCAGAGTTGCTCAGCTCCAGCCCCACCCCCCATTTGTGCCCCATCTCCTGGTAGAGAGCAAGGCTCTCTTCGTGGAGGACCGACGAGGCTTGCTCCTCACCCCAATCCCTCATTACCTGGCCCAGAAAGTCGAGCGACAGCGCCAGCCCCCACTTCTCCCCGATTTCCCTGAAGAGTGCCACGCTCTCTTCGCTCAACGCCCGCCCCGAAGGGTCGCCCTGGCGAGTAGTCGCCCTCCCCAGGAAAGTGCCCGTGAAGGCGATGCTCCGCTTATCCCCCAGCTCGCGCCAGAGCTGAAGTCCCCTCTCAAGATGGGCACGCGCCGCCGCGTAGTCACTCTGCAAGAAAGCCAGTATCCCCCCCGCGCTCAACGCCTTCGCGAGTGCGGAATTCGGAGTGCCTGAATTGGTCGCAGACCAAGAACCTGCGGAATAATCATCTTCTACGCCTTCTGCACTCGCAAGCATGCTCTCTAACCAGGTGCGACCTTCGCGCAAATAGCCCCTGAAGTACCAAAACCAGGCCAACGCGCCCGCCAGCCGCAAGCCAGCCTCTAAATGCGGAGTGCGGAGTGCGGAGTGCGGAATATGATTACTGCCTTCTGCCTTCTGCCTTCTGCTTACTGCATCTTCGTCCTTCGTCCTTCGTCCTTCGTCCCATTCCGCACTCCGCACTCCGAATTCCGCATTCGACAGGCTCCACGATAGGGCAGCGCGCAAATTATCGTGCTCCTCTTCCAGGCGCTCCAGCCATTCTACCTGCTGCTCCGTCACAAGCAAAGCCTCCAACTCCTCGGCCAGTCGCAAATACCAGTCGCGGTGGCGAGTGCGTGCAGCCGCCTCCTCGCCCGCCGCAACGAGCTTCTCGCGTGCATACTGGCGTATCGTCTCAAGGAGCCTGTAGCGGGCCTGCCCCTCCCGCCCCTGCACGATGACGAGCGATTTATCCGCCAGTTGAGAGAGGAGATCGATCACCTCGTACTGGTCAACCTCGCCCCCCAGCACCGCGTGAACCGCCTCCAGCGTGAACTGCCCCGCGAAGACCGAGAGGCTGCGCAATAGGGCACGCTCGGCTTCTGTAAGCAGGTCGTAGCTCCAGTCCATCAGCGCGGCCAGGGTCTTATGCCTGGGTGTGGAGGCATGCCCCTGCGCGGCTAGAAGGCGCAGGCTCTCGTCCAGGCGCTCCGCTATCTGCTCGACAGATAGCACGCGCACCCGCGCCGCCGCCAATTCAAGCGCCAGGGGTATGCCGTCGAGCTTGCTGCATATCTGGGCCACAGGCACAGCGCTCTCCGGGGCCAGCTCGAAGTCGGGGCACTTGAGGCGCGCCCGCTCTACGAAAGAGCTGCACAGCCTCGTAGCGAGCCATCTCCTCTAGCGAGGGCAATTTGCGTGGATCGGGCAAGGATAGAGCGGGCACGGGCCAGGTTGCTTCGTAGTTGAGGCCGAGCGCCTGGCGGCTGGTGGCAAGTATGCGCAGCCCCGGGCAGGCGCGCAGCAACGCATCAACGAAAGAGGCGCACGCCTCCACAAGATGCTCGCAGTTGTCCAGCACAAGGAGCGTTTCGGCCCCACCGAGCTGTTCCGCTATCGAGGCGACCAGGTCGCTCCCCGGCTCCTCCCGCACGCCAATCGCGCCTGCGACGGCTTGGGGGAGGATTTCAGGGTCCGAAAGCGTAGCAAGTTCTACCAACCACACACCACCCGGATAGCGGTCCGCCAGGTCAGCCGCCACCCTCAACGCCAGCCGCGTCTTGCCTGAGCCGCCCATCCCCGTGAGCGTGAGCAAGGAGTTACTGCCAAGCAATCGCTCGACCTCCGCTATCTCGCGCTCCCGGCCTATGAAGCTCGTCATCTGCTGAGGCAGGTTATTGGTGGGCAAACGGTCCTCCCCGTGCGGTCATGTAACCAGGACTCAGGAATCGGTAATCACGAGCCACTATTTGGCGGATAGTTACGGCTCTATTATACAGGCGAGATATAAGGAGTGGGAAGCCTGAGCTACACTGAGAGGGTCCAGATATACGGTAGAGGAATATATGTAGGGGCGTGATTTATCGCGCCCTCGGTTGATACCACGCGCTTACCAGGGCGCGATAAATCACGCCCCTACGCCTCACTTCTGAACGCTCACTCTGGATTAGGCACTTTTGCCTAGTGCAGAACGCGTAACCACGCCAAAAGATAGGCAAAAGTGCAGAAGTCAAGCGCCAGCAGGTGGGCTATAGTGAGAGCATAGCCCATATAGGAGGCCCATCATGATAGCATCGAACCAGGAAGGCTCCATAAATAGTCGCGTTAGCGCCCTCGAAGCAACGGTGCAGGAGATACAGCGCACCATATCGAAGATTATAGGCGAGGACGCGACACAAGCTACCACACCTGAGCAAGCGGTGGCATTACAGAATACCTCTACCCCCACTCCTTCATCTGGAGAGGCCCCTGCTATTGATTTAGCGACCGGCCCTATACAGGGGCGGCCTCAGCAGGCGCGGGTAATCTGCGTACACTGCGGCGCGGCCAACCTCAGTGAGCAAACCAGGTGCATAATATGCGGCTGGTCTCTTACGTCTTCCCCTACCCCACCGAATCTCGCCCCAATTCCTGAGCCGAAAGCGCAGCCGGTATTGGAGCAATCTGCTCCTGCATTCAAGGTGCACGTCACCCAGGCCACGCCTGCGCGAGTGCGTCCAACTCAACCTCCACCTTCACGCCCGCCGCAGGTCAAGATTGGGAGCCTGAAGGTTGAGGATGTACGCCCAACTCGAATCAAAATTGACATCCTCAAGGCCGCCGAAATGTGGCTCAACAAGGTCGGCATCGTCCTCTTCCTCTTCGGCGTGGCCTTCCTCTTCAAATACTCTATAGACAATGGGTGGCTGAACGAGCAGGCCCGCGTCGGCATGGGCCTCCTCTTCGGGACCATCCTGCTCGCCTTTGGCCTGCGTCTGCACGGCAAGCGCCGCCACTTCAGCCAGGTGCTACTGGGCGGCAGCATCGCCACTTACTACATCACGGGCTTCGCCGCTTATAACATCTTCCCCAACCTCAACATACCTTACGAGGTGGCTTTCGGCTTCATGGCCCTCGTCACTATCGCGGCCTTTGCCCTCTCAGTAGCGCAGGACGAAGCGGTCCTCTCTATCATAGGCGTCACCGGGGGGCTTCTCACACCGTTCGTGCTCAACCGCTCTGGGATAGAATTACCGGCCCTTGTGGGCTACACCTGTCTGGTCATCGCGGGCGCGTGCGGTATCTACCTGGTGAAGGGCTGGCGCTCCCTCCTATGGACAGCGATGCAGGGCGGGTGCTCCATACTGGCGCTCGGTTACGTGGGCCACGTCTTCTGGATCATGGAACCGTCCCTGGTAGACCGCTGGACTCTGCAGGCGGGTGCCGTGTTCATGCTTTTCGCTTTCTGGATGGTGCCCGTCGTGCGAGAGGCCCTTTTCGCCAGGAACCCGGCGCGATGGCCTCAACCCGCGCTCCCTTCCGCATGGTATCCTGAGCTTCGCAACCTCATCAAACGTCACGTCCACCTGCTCGCCGTAGCGACACCCCTCACCGTGCTGGCTTATTCAGCCTTGCTGTGGGGCGACCTTGCGCCGAGGGAGGTATGGGGCGTCGCAGGCATTGGAGGAGCTACCCTATTCGCGGCCACTTACTGGGCATTGCGCCGTTACGCTCCAACGCTCACCTCACTCGCCTACACCCATGCTATAGTCTCGATTGTTCTCATGACAACAGGATTGGTGTCGCTACTGAGGGGCGATACGCTCATATTCGCGCTGGCGGCTGAGGCTGCCGCGCTCCACCTGGTAGCGTGGCGCTTCTCTGACAAGGGCATCGCTATCTGTGGCAACCTCATCTTCGGTGCGGTAGGCGTATGGCTGGCGAACCGGCTCATGCCGGGTATGGAACAGCTACCCGCCATCTGGAACGCGCAGGCCCTCACCGATATGGCTATCATCGGCGTCGCCCTGGCTGTATCGTTCGTGGTGCGGCAGCGCGACGTGGCGCTCGTCATGCGTAGCTGCGCCCACGTTGCGCTCATGGCGTGGATATGGCGCGAGGTACACTCCTTCGACAACGGCGACGGCTACGTGATGCTGGCATGGGCAGCCTACGGACTCCTGCTGCATATCATCTCCCGCCGCATAACCGACCCGCTCAACGCCACGGGCACCTCCATCGCCGCCCACCTCGCGTTCCAGGCGTCCGTAGCCATACTCGCACTGCGCCTGGCGACAGGCTACCAGGGCGACATGACCATGCTCAATAGCAAAGCGGTCATAGACCTCGGCATGATGGCGCTGGCCCTGGCCGCATCCTTCTTCGTGAGAGGACAGACCGGCTCGCTGACTGCGGCGACCGTGTACCGCCTGGGCGTGCACGTGGCGGCGTTAGCCTGGCTCTGGCGCGAAGCCACTCCCCTAGACCAGATGGATGGCTACGTGATGCTCAGGTGGGCCGCTTACCTTACGATGGTGGCGTTCATATCCCACCGCATCGGCGACCGCATCACGCTTATCTTCACAGGCATACCCTTCATCGGGGTGGCCTACATCTTCACGGTGCGCATACTCAGCGGGCATGAAGGCGAGCTGGCGATAATCAACTACAGGACCCTGATCGACCTGTGCGTGATGGCCCTCGCGCTGGCGATCTCCTTCGTAGCCCAGCCGCGTGAGGCGAAGATAGCCTATCGCCTGGCGATACACGCCGGGGTGCTGGGGCTGCTCTGGCGCGAGCTTATCTTCCTCGACGCGGGATCAAATTCGCCCCTCTTCCAGGTCGTCACAGCGGGCTATGGCTACGTGATGCTGGCCTGGGCGCTCTACCTCGCGGCGCTCCACCTGCTGGCGCTGCGCTTCCGCGACAAATCTACCTCTATCTTCGCGCACGCCGGTTTCTTTGCGGTAGGTGGCTTGTTAGCCTGGAGGCTCCTGACCGGACCTGAGACGACTGTAGCCATCTTCAACCAGAAGGCGCTCTTTGACCTGGCCGTAGTCGCGCTCGCGGCCTGCGTATCCTTCATCGTGCGGCCTAAGGAGACAGGTATCTTCTACCGCTACGCCGTACACGCAGCTTGTGCTGGCCTTGCTCGCCAGGGAGTTCTCCTGGATCGGCAAAGGCGACGGGTATATCATGCTGGCCTGGGCGACTTACGCTACCTTCCTCGTCTTCGCCTCGCGCTTCGTCAAGGGTGAAAGGATGGACTGGGCTGGACACGCCATATTCGCTCTTACGGGGCTGTGGCTGGTGGCTCGCTTCGTCACGGGCCTCATCCTGGTCAACGAGGACCAGTTCGCGGTATTCAACCCCAAGGGGCTTACCGACTTCGGGGTAATCGCGCTCGGCGCGGTGATGTACTTCTTAGCGCGCCGCGAGCGACAGGTTGGGTTCGCCTACGCGCTGTGGCTCCACTTCGGCTTCCTGGGCTGGACGTGGCAAGAGCTAGGGCTGATACCCAACGGCGGCAACGGCTACGTCACCATCGCGTGGGGGATATACGGCACCGCGCTGGTGCTGGCAGGGCTGCGCCTGGGGCGCAACGTACCCCTGCTGACGTGCGGCATAACCACTCTCTTCGCGGTAGCCGCCAAGCTCTTCCTGATAGACCTGCACTACCTGGATGCTATCTGGCGCATCCTCCTCTTCCTCGGCTTCGGTGGCTTCTTCCTCCTATTCAGCTACTTCTTCCAGGGGGCCAGCCGCCCCAATGTCGGGAGGCAGACTGGCGAGCGACGAGCCAGTGGTATCTAAATAGATCAGATGATTCAGATGCCCTCGTCTCAATGTCACGGCGAGGGCATCTTGCGAATCGCCTCCAGATAGGCGCTCACGAGATCGTCCACCTCTTGCGGATAGGTATAGCCGAGCGCGTCGCCCACATCCGCCGCGACCTGGCGGAAGAGTGCTATCACGCGATAGAGTGCCGCCCAGGTCGCCTCGACATCGAGCGAGACATACGTACCGGCAAACTCCGACCAGATGTTTGGTGGGAGCAGTTGCTTGAGACCGCGCCCCTGCACCCCTGGCTTTACCGACCAGTTATGATCGACCTCGATGCGCCATTCGAGCATGCGTCGCATAGTTTCGAGCTTGAGGTCCTGGTCCAGGACCCATTTGGCGAAGACCAGGTCATCGCGCCAGAGGCTCTTGGCAACGTAGGTCGTGCCCCACCAGAACTCCTCGACGAGCGCCTGGTACTCCACTTGCGCCGGTCTGTTAGGGATATGCGCCTGGTAGGATGGCTTCTTCCAATCCAGCCGTTCGCTGGTCCTTGTCGAGCAGCACTCGATAGCCCACGTCCAATTGGTCCGGCATGCTGGCAGATGCGGCGATATGCTCCATCAGCTCCACAGGCCATATGCTGTAATCGATTTTGACGTAGTTTTGATAGACCACACCCCGAAAATACGTGGTCAGCCCGTGCATCTCGCTCTGATCGCCCCAACGTACCACCGGCCTGCCATAATCGGAGGTCCAGGCATCATCGAAGACGAACGGCCCCACATCGCTCACAGCCAGAATAAGATCATAATCGGAAAGCATATCCACCGGCCCGTCCGGCCTGGTACGCGAGCTGGTCAGTATCATGGCGCGGATCAACTGATGGGCCGTCCCCCACCCCACCAGCTTGTCAACGACATCCTTCTCCTGCGGGATTTGCATCATTTCGTTCGCTCGATCTCTTCTACCTTCCACACTCTGACCGTATTGTCCTGGCTGGCCGAGGCGAGACGCTTACCATCCGGTGAAAAGGCTACATCCTCGACGGGACCTCCATGCCCACGCAGGACGGCAGGTATGGCATCCGGTTGTCGAAGGTCCCAGAGGAGTATAGGGTTCTGTGGATTGGGGTCGGTACGGGTAGATGCCACGAGCAAGTTGCCGTCAGGGCTGAAATCGAGGCCGGTGATATTCCCTTCCGCGCCCTTCAACGCTATGGGCGCTTGCTCCGGATGGCGCAAGTCCCAGAGCCGCAGGTCCCATCCTCCTGGCCCACTCCCGCCAGCCGCGCTCCATCCTGGCTCAATGCCACGCCAAAGACCGGCTGGTTGTTGTCCTGCAATATGGTGGGGGTGGCTTGCGGCTCAGCCACCTTCCAGAAGCGCACGCGCCCGTCACTCCCCCCTGCCACGATGCTCTTGCCGTCGGGGAACCAGGCTACATCGATCAACGCGTCAACGTCAGGCGGGTAAAGCCCAATCGACTGAGCTGCCGGGTCCTGCATATTCCACAGACCTATCTCGTTATGGACAAAGCGCCCTCCCGTGCCCGCGAGCCAATGGCTATCAGGGCTGAAGGCAAGGTATAGGCTCCCCGTCTCCGGGTAGGAGGTTATCGCTCAACACCACAGGCGGGGCCTTGAAGTCGTGAACGTCCCACAGTAGCGCCGTACCTTCACCGAACTCTTGCCCGGACGCGATGTACTTGCCGTCCGGGCTGAACGCCACCCCCATCACCCGGTGCGTGTGCCCTTTCAACACCGCCGGCGACTGGTCGAAATGGTCAGCGTCCCACACTCGTACCACGTAATCCTGGTCCCGCTTGAAGATACTGGTGCTATCGCCAAATCCACCGAAGCTTGCCGCCAGCGTCCTACCATCGTAGCTCCACGCCACCGACCACGCCGGCTGCCCGGCAGTAGAGCCTTTTGAGACTACTATTGAGTTAGCAACCGGCGCTACGGTAGGAATAGTAGTCGCTACTGACTGCGCCGGTTGCTCGCCACCTCCCCTGTTCGATTGGCTGAATAAGAGCCACGCCAGCAGCACGCCGGGGACCAGCACCGCGATTGCAGAACCCAGCCCTATAGCCTTACGGGTAGTCATGTTGTAGCGACCTCCCTGAGCTTCTTCCCCTGGTTATCACTTCTCCTGCGCGGAAGATACCTCCCTTATGCGCACGGTCTTGTCGAGCGAGCCTGATGCAACCAGCTTACCGTCGGGCGAGAAGGCTACGCTCTCGACAAAGGTCTCATGATCGCGCCAGATATGCATCTCCTTACCGTCGGCCACGCTCCACAGCCTCACCGTGTTGTCCCATGAGCCGGTAACGAAGGTCTGGCCGTCAGGAGAGAAGCGCAGAGCCTGCGCTCCGCCCGCGTAGTCGATTGTGCGGGTAATGATGCCGTCAGGTACGCTCACGAAGCTAATTGACCCCGCCTCTACTGCCAGCGTCCGGCCCTGGGGTGCGAACGCGATAGCCCACGAGGCCATAGTGCCGTCCAGCGTACGCACCAGCGCGCCATCGGGAAGATGCCAGATGTAGACCCCTGGGTTATCCTGATAGTCATCGCCCCCGGCAGCCAGGTACTCCCCATCGGGCGAGAAAGTCACGCTGGTAGCCACCCTGGGGTTGCCGTTCAGCGTGAGGAGGGTCTCACCGTCCGCTACCCGCCAGGTGTACGGTATCAACCCGATTCATCCAGGATCGCCCCCACGAGCCTGCTGCGACACTCTGCCCGTCGGGCGAGAAGGCCAGGCGCGTGAGGTCGGCTACCGAGCCTCCAAGCTCGCGGATAAGCTTGCCATCGGCGGCATTCCAGAGCCGGACAAACCCATCTTTACCCGCGGAGGCTATGACCTTGCCGTCAGGCGAGAAAGCCACGTCACCTGCCCCGCCACTGTGGGCATCGATCGAGTATATCAGGGTGCCATCCGCCACTCGCCACAATTTCACCCGCCCATCGTCATCCCCTCCCACAGACGCCAGGGTCTTGCTGTCGGGAGAGAATGCCACGCCTATGACCGAACCCGTGTGTCCTTTAAGGACGCGCGCTGCCTGGCCGGTTGATACGGTGTTGGTCGGCATGGGTACGCTGGTTTGCACGGAAACGACTGGGAGGGGAGTGAGGGTAGGGGTAGATATGCCACCCTGGGCCACGTTTGGAAAGCCGAAGAGCCGCGAAGGTCCGAAGGGCCAGATTCCGAGTAGCGCAAGCCCAATTAAGAGGGCCGACCATGTAACGGCCGGTATGATAACGATCCATACCCACGCATATCCGCCCGTTCGCCCCTTTGCATTATTCGACATGGCTTAAGCCCTCTTCAATTACTCCTTGTCGTCACATCGTCAGATAATATCGATCTTGTCCCGCACACGCCCGGCACAGGGTCTCGCCACCCCGAAGCACCTCGCGCTCGTTCATAATCTCCTCACCACAGCATGCGCATCTCACCCGCAGGCCGGGGCGGCTGACGATGGCAGCCATGTCTATGGTCAACTGCACTGATTGTGCCCTCAATAGCTCGTGGTCCGGCATAACCTGGTAAGCAGCCAGTTGAGCTTGCCAGGGGTCGGGGGCGTCGGGCGCGTATTGCATAGCGCAAGTGCGCGCCTGCGGGTGGGGAGAGATGCGTATCGCCTTCTCGCTATCGCGGTCTACGAAGGTCGCGGCGGCCTTGCCATAGTCCACCAGGCGCATAGTCCGGTGCCCCAGTGAGCACCCCGTCGCCACCGACACCCCATCCGCGAAGCACCCATCCGTCTCCACGAATACAAACAGGCGCTTGTCCTCCTGCGGCAGGCTCAGGTCGAGCAAAGTGGCGGCATACACCCCCATCCGCACGCCAAGCACCTGCCGTGGGCATAGATGGTCATGCAGCGCGGCGGTCCGTTCGAGGTATGAAGATAGATCAGGTAACGCTATCATACAGCTATCAGAACAGCCTCAAGATGATCCTCAGGCACAGACTGTCCTTTCTCTTCCAAGACTTCCGTGTACAACGCTATCGCTTCCTTTATGTTTGCTACGGCCTCCTCTTTCGTCATACCTTGACTGATACAGCCTGGGAGACTGAGGCACTCAGCCACCCAATAACCATTCTCACCAGGGTATATTATTGCCTGCCGCATAGCCAACTTCCCTATCTCGTCTCGAACGCGTAAGCCCGACTGGACGTAGGTTCATTCAGCCAGTATAGCACTCTCAAATGATGCCTGCCAATGCTATAATTCGAGGGTAGGGGCACGGCGCGCCGCAATGGTGTCGCATAAAAATCAACCTGAGAGGAGAATAGCAGCAGGGAGGGTATGAGCCACGGCACGCAGCCACGCTACTCGTGACATGCCGGTGGGGGGTGGTTGCAGCATGTCGAGCAAAAGCCACAACAGAGCTACCACAGCCGCAGTGAGCACTGTCAGCCATAACGCCTCCTTGCTCCACCCTAAGGGGCGTACCGCTCCCAACTGGCGCTTGAGCCACCTGAAGAAGAGTTCAATGTCCCACCTTCGACGGTACAGTTCCACCACTTCCCACCCCTCAAGATCATGTCGTGAGGTGATGAAGCGACACACCTCCCCCTGTGGGTTGCGTGAGGTGATGAGACGTACCCCTTCAATCACCGTACCCCTTCGGTTGTTGGGACTACCTAACACCACAGTCTCATCGCTCAGTACCTCGTCATCCTTTGAAGTCCAACCCTCCTTGTGTGCAACTGCACGACTTTGCACCATTCGATATGCTGCTTGTGCGTGTAGCTTGCTTAAAAGTGTACTCCATGCGAGAGGAGACGCTCGAATTGTCTATGTCCATAGTAGCCCAAGTCCACGATGAGCGTCCACCCTTCCCACTCTTCCCACTCTGTGCCAGTGAGATCATGCTCCCACAGTGCAGTATGGTCGTTGGTGTTGGCGGTGGTCAGACACAACACCTGTGGAATTTGGGTAGCAATATCCAACATGCATTGTACTCTCCCTCCAGCCGTGTGCTTACCATGCACACTCCACGCAGAAAGCTTGGCGCTCAACGAGAGAAAGGTGCTATCCATAGCTCTAACTTTGTTCAGGTATTTCCACTCCTCATCACTACACCTGTTGCTGAAGAGCGGTGCATTTCGAAGTTTGGTGCTGAGGCGAGCCAGCATGCTCATCACACAGTGGGGAGAGCGGGAAGTAGAGGAGCGAGCCAGTTGACTGAGGCTGATCCACTGCGGCATGTTGAAGCGTGTACGCAGATGGGGTTGAGTGCCAAAGCGAGAGTGGGTTTGGCGCAGGCTGCCACTACCACTCGCCAGGTGCAATATCAGCAGCCAGATATGGGCAGCAGCCCGAAACTTCTTACGGTAGCGGTCAGCTTGGTGTTCGCGGGTAACCTCCTTGATCAAGGGTTGTACCTGCCGAAACAGGCGACGCCCAAATGGGGCAGAGTTTGGTATCATTAGTCGGGCTCCTTTGGTTTGACTTGGTTTGGTTGTGCTTACCTAAGTCTAACAAAGTAGCCCAACTTTTATGCGACACCATTGCGGCGCGCCGTGCCCCTACGAATGCCCATCCCCCTTTCACTACCCTTAATTCGAGGCGAACACAATGGAAAGTCAAGAGCGAACAGGCGCTATCATCCTTGCCGGGGGCCGTAGCACGCGCATGGGCCGCAACAAGGCCCTTCTTCAACTGCACCCCGGCGGCCTTACGCTCATCGAATCTGTTGTGGCCCGGTTGAGAGAAGCAGACCTCCCTCCTACCCTGCTCGTGACCAACACGCCCGACGACTATGCGTTCCTGGGCATACATATGGTACCGGACGACATCCAGGACGCGGGCGCATTGGGCGGCATCCTCACTGCCCTTGCCCATTCTCCCTATGCACGTAACCTGATCGTAGCGTGCGACATGCCCTTTCTCAGCCCCGCGCTCCTGAAGCACATGGCCTCCCTACCTGACGACAACGATGCTATCGTCCCATGCTGGACCGACCCCGAAGGTCGCTTGCAGGTCGAGACGCTGCACGCCATATATTCATCGCGCTGCATAGAGCCTGTACGCAGGCGCATTGTTGAGGGCAATCTGAAGGTAGCTGACTTACTTGAGGACATCTCCGTCCTCTACCTGGAAGAAGCTGAGTGAGGCGCTACGACCCCCGCCTGAACAGCTTCCGCAACATCAACACGCCGGGGGAGCTGGAAGTTCTGCGGACTAAGTACTGAAGATTGAAACCTAAGAACAGAGTTGAAACAAGAGTGCCTATGAATAATGAAGCACCATCCACCCCGTCATTCTATGAATACCTCATCTTGTCAGGTGAGTTATCGATCAAAGATAATCCTGTCCCCAGGCACGGTGACGCAGAGCCAGCCTCTCGCACACCGTCCGGAGATAATCGCCGTCTAGCCAGTCGTAGTCGTTTAACCTGGCAAGAGCCAAGCCAGAGCAGACGGCAGCCCATGCGGCGTATGCTTAGTGTCAGGACCGTTCAACATCTACCCCGGCCTATGTCCGACGAGCAGATCGGGCAATTGCTGCGCTCCCTGCGAAGATGGCGCGTTATGTACTCTTTGAGATATCAGCGAATTCAGTCTGGGGTTAGTGACGCGTCTTCATTACGAAGACGCGTCCACAATTGATGGGTGGATCAGTGGGCCTGAGGAATGGCGCAATATCGAACCCGAGTTGTTGTCATGTATACACCGACCCGTCTTCATAACGAAGATGCGTCGGCGCATCAGTTACAGGCATTGACTATACCCTTGAAGCTCAAGAGTGAGGAGCTTCATGCGATTTGCGTCATTTGCACGTCTCTCCATTGTCACTAGTGCTGTCATCACTGTAAACCCAGGTGGATAACGGCGACAGGTAGATCGCATCCTCATATAATGAAGTGCCTCAAGAAGGCAACCGCCGTAAGAGCCCAAGAGCTGCAAGAGCCGGCAACCGCAGAAGGAGGCAACCTCACCTATGCCAGCAGAACCAGGAGAGACAACGGAGACAAACGAGTTAGGGGAGCTAACGGAGGTAGCCCAGATCTCTGCACTGGTCCCACTGGTGCCGAGCGCCGAGCGCGCAGTAGACTTCTATGGCGACCAGATATCTGTTGCTCTCGTAAGCGAGGGCGAGGAGAGCGAAGTCTACGTGCCGCTCCGCACCATAACCGAGTTCCTCGGTCTGGGCTGGGGTTCACAGTTCAACCGCCTCCAACGCGATGAGGTACTGAAAGCACGCGTGCGAATGGTCACAATCCATGGTGCCGATGGCAGGCCGCGAGAGATGGTATGTTTACCACTCGATCTGCTGCCCGGCTGGCTTTTCGGGATCACCACGAGCCGCGTGCGCGAAGACCTTGCACCGAAGCTCAGGCGTTACCGCGAGGAGTGCTTCCGGGTATTATGGCGCGAATACCAAAGCGAGCTTATGCAGCGCCAGCAGGCTCAAGCTCAGGTTCCAGTTGTGCCCAGGGCACCCCTGGCTCAGGTCCGCGAGATGGGCCTCGCTATCGCACAACTAGCAGAGCAGCAAATGGCACTAGAAGGTCGTGTGGAGGATATAGCCAATCGCGTGGACGATGCGGGACAACAGGTAAGCGTCGTAACTTCCAGGCTAGATCGTGCTGCCGAAGTGGTGGGAGATCTAAAGCGGCGGCTAGGGTCTATCGAGCGCCAGATAGCTCCTCCATCTCACATAACGGACGCTCAAGCGGCAGAAATCTCTAATAAAGTCAAGGCGCTGGCGCAATTGCTGACGACTCAGGAGCCGAGCCGCAACTTCTATCAGAGTATATTCGGTGAACTTTATAGAAGGTACGGTGTCTCTTCGTACAAGTTGGTTCCACAAAACCTCTATGCCGATGTACTCGAATTCCTCGATGATTGGCTGAAAACGTCAGGTGCGTAACAGGGCGGGGACAATGCATACTGCATATATTGTTCTGACGCTTCCGGTATCGCCAGGTATCTATCGTCCGGGAGAGGATTGGGCAGTGCGATATTAAGTTGTTGTTAAGAGGCGGCCTGATGAGTTACAAGCCTATTGCAGCAGGAGCAGAGTCAGATCAATTGTAGTCTCACTTGCCAACTAAAATGCGTTCGCCTCGGTCACCAGATTACCTGATTTTGGCAAAACTAGCCATTTTGGTATTGACAAAACTAACTATTAGCGCTATACTCTGTACGCGGCTTCCCAAAACTCCTTTTCCATAGCCGCCCGGACGTTGGCTTTGTTTGAAAAAAATATGAATAAAGGAGAATGAAAATGGCTGTTTTAAACCAGATGTTCCAGGAGAGAGAATTAGCAGCGATAAACCCGGCAGTGCGTGAGCGCATCGAGGGCTTCACACTCGCTGGCGCTAAAATCGCTAAATCATTGGATAGATCAGCTAAGACGGTTCAGCAGATGCCCGAGCTGGAGAAACTCAAAACTCAGCTCATGAGAGACAGCGGGAAGGGCAAATAGAAAGAGCAACTGCCATACGCTGGCATCTGCTTCTAAATTCTAATCTCTCTACGCTTCACTATACCTCCTGAGATGGGAAACGCTCACAACCCAATACTGGGTTGTGAGCGCTGGCCTAATTTCCAGTAAACAAATTCAATTTGCCGCTTACTCCGGTTAGCTTATGTTGCCTGATATTCGTCTGTGCAATGCAGGGCTTGACCTTCGCGCGGCGACTACCATACGCGATCAAGCTCGTAGGGCTACGTCCCAATACGGGCATTTTGTCTGCTCATGTTCTCAATGATCAATACGTGCTCTGAATCTATCTGTCCGTTTACTCTGCTATCATATCCCAATTGTTGTATAGAGTAATCATTTAGTCTGTATTACACTCCGGCACATTCATATCAGGATATTCACTTCCCCTTGGAAAGTGGTTAAAAGTACTGAACATAACGCGCTTTGCTACTCTCTTTACAGCGTCAGTTTACACAGGAACTTAACAAGAAATTAACACGCGCTGGGATATACTTAACCGTTGTGTAGAGATTTACTCTACATTCTTAGCTACTGCTTTCCTTTGCATGAAGAGGTGGGATGGATAGTTCACGAATCACGCGGCCTATAGAAGAATGGCTGGTCGCTTATCTTTCCGGGCGGCTTGGTGTAGATGCTCAGAGTATTGACGTACACCAGCCCTTTGTCCACTATGGTCTCGCTTCGATTGAAGGCATAACCCTGGTCCAGAAGCTGGGGGACTGGCTAGGGCGCACCTTACCTGCAACTTTGGCCTGGGAGTACCCGACCATCGAGTCCCTCGCCCGCCACGTGGCAGATGTTCCCACTGTTAGCGATGCAGGCTCCGTCGTTCAGATCAGCCCACACTCGCCCAACCAGGCAGAATCCATAGCCATTGTCGGTATTGGCTGCCGTTTCCCTGGCGCGGAGAATCTCCAGGCTTTCTGGCAACTGCTATGCAACGGCGGCAATGGGATTACCGAAATTCCTTCGGCGCGATGGGACGCCAACGCCTTTTACGACCCCGACATCAGCAAGCCTGCCAAGATGGTCAGTCGCTGGGGCGGCTTCATACCTGCCCTCGACCAGTTTGACGCCTCTTTCTTCGGCATATCGCCCAGGGAGGCCGCTCAGTTGGACCCCCGGCAGCGGTTAATGCTGGAGGTGGCCTGGCACGCTCTCGAAGACGCGGGTATTCCTCCACTCAGCCTGGCGGGTAGCCGCACCGGGGTCTTCACCGCAACATTGAGCGCCAATTATGGTTCGCTCCTCTTTGACCGTAACCTCAACGTAGTTGACGCTTACGCAGGCACCGGAAACGGCAACAGCGTAATAGCAAATCGCCTCTCATACTTCCTGGACCTGCGCGGCCCAAGCCTGTCCCTCGACACCGCCTGTTCAGGGTCGCTGGTTGCGGTCCACCTTGCCTGCCAGAGCTTGCTAAGTGGCGAGGCGACATTGGCTCTGGCAGGCGGTGTCAACGTCATCCTGAAGCCTGACGATAGCGTATTCTTCTCCAAGACCGGGGCCTTGTCTCCAGATGGCCAATGCAAGGTCTTCGACCGCAAGGCCAACGGCATCGTACGAAGCGAGGGTGCGGGCATCGTGGTCCTCAAGCCACTCTCCCGCGCTCTGGCCAACAAAGACCGGATATATGCCGTCATTCGAGGCAGCGCGGTCAACCAGAATGGGGCCGGCAATGGCATACTGGCCCCCAGTGGGCAATCGCAGGAGGCAATGCTCAAAGAAGCCTACCGCAAGGCCGGCATCTCCCCAGGGGCCGTCAAGTATATAGAGGCTCACGGCACGGGCACGAGCCTGGGCGACCCTATTGAGGTGAAAGCGTTGGGCGCGGTACTCGGTGCCAGTCGCGCGCCTGGAAGCCGATGCGCCCTCGGATCGGTCAAGACAAATATCGGCCACACAGAAGCCGCCGCAGGGGTGGCCGGGTTGATAAAGGTCGCTCTAGCCCTGAAGCACAGGCTGATCCCCGCGAATCTCCATTTCCAGGAACCCAACCCCCTGATACCATTCGATGAATTGCCTCTATTTGTGCAGCAGACTTCTGGGCCATGGCCGGCAGATACCGAGCCTTTGATTGCAGGTGTGAGCAGCTTCGGCTTTGCGGGCACCAACGCGCACATCGTCCTCCAGGAAGCGCCCCAGCAGGACCAGGTTCCATCATCTGTGCCGCATGGCCTCGCTATCGAGGCGCGACCATACCTGCTTCCCATTTCGGCCCGCAGCCCCCAGGCGCGTCTGGTGATGGCGCGTGAGTACCTTGAGGCTCTTGATGGGGCAAACGATACATCTTCGATTTTGGATATTTGCTACACTGCTGGCGTTCGGCGCAGCCACCTGGAGCATCGTCTCGCCCTTGTGGCGCATTCTAAGAAGGAGCTAACCGAACACCTGGAAGCATTTCTACGAGACGAGGCCAGACCGGGCCTGTCGCATGGCAGCAAACGCCTGGATCGCCGGACCAGGTTGGTCATGGTTTTTTCCGGCCAAGGCTCGCATTGGTTTGGTATGGGGGCCAGGCTCATGGAGCAAGAGCCGGTCTTTAGAGTAGCACTTGAGCAGTGCGACCGGCTCCTGCGGGAACACGCAGACTGGTCTCTACTGGAACAACTGGCCGCTCCTGCCGAATTCTCCCGCCTGAATGAGACGGATGTTGCCCAACCGGCGATCTTCGCCATACAGGTAGGGTTAGCGGCTTTATGGCGTTCTTGGGGTATCACGCCAGATGCAATCATAGGCCAGAGCCTGGGGGAGATAGCAGCGGCTCACGTAGCCGGTGCCTTGAGCCTTGAAGATTCTATAAGAGTAGTGTTTCATCGCAGCCGATTGATGAAGCGAACCGCCGGGCAAGGCAAAACCGCCGTAGTCGGGCTGCCCCTTGAGCAGGCAGAGTTGGCGTTGACAGGTTTTGAAGACGTGCTCTCAGTGGCGGGCAGCAACAGCCCTACCACCAGCATAATATCGGGAGACCCTGTGGCGCTTGAGCGAGTGCTCTCCTCTCTTACCCGCCGGAATATCTTCTGCCGCGTGTTGAAAGGTGTGGACGTCGCTTTCCATAGCCCTCAAATGGAGCCCTTGAGAGACGAATTAGTATACGCTTTGGAGGGCATACAGCCTAAGCTTGCGGCGGTGCCTCTCTTCTCTACCATCTCCGTAGCCCTTGCCTCCGGCACCGAATTCGACGCTACGTACTGGGGCCGCAACTTGCGAGAACCGTTCCATTTCACCAGGACGCTCATGCAGTTGCTGGAAAGCGATTACGATACTTTTCTAGAGGTAAGCCCGCACCCCGTCCTCTCGCCCGCAATACTGGAAAACATCAATCATGCCGGTAAGAAAGCCACTGTGCTTCCTTCGCTGCACAGGGAAAAAGGCGAAAAGGAGACAATGCTGGCATCCCTGGGCGCGCTGTACGCAGCAGGCCACTCCGTCAGTTGGTCGAGCCTTTATCAAGAGGGGGAGATGATTACCCTGCCTCTTTACCCCTGGCAGCGCGAGCGGTACTGGTTCGACCAATTGCTGGATGGCAGAGAGGGATTTGGCTTCTCGCCGCAATCGAGCGGAAATGGAACAAGTCAGGACAGTGCCGAAACGCACCCTCTCCTGGGGCGGCATCTGCAACTAGCCTCTCCTCCTGGGCAGCACGTCTGGGAGCCGAACCTGACGGCCGGTTCTCTATCTTACCTCGGCGACCACCAGGTGCGGGGGGCAGTAGTGTTGCCGGGCGCAGCCTATCTGGAGATGGGCCTGGCGGCTGCAACCGAGGCTTTCGGCCCGGACGCCTGCGCGCTGGAAGAGATAGCTTTCAAACAGGCGCTGTTCCTGTCATCGGCCACCCCACGGAAGGTCGAGCTTGTTCTTTCGCCTATGGGGACTGAAGCAACCTTCCAGGTCTTCAGCCTCCCGGCAGTAGCAATGGGCCAGGGAGAGACGTGGACGCTGCATGCCACTGGAAAGGTCCGCCGGGCGAGTGATTTCCCTTCCCCGCCTCCACGGCAGGAGCAATTGCAGGCAATTCGGCTGCGCTGCCGAGAAGAGGTTTCGGGCGCGGCGCATTACGAAGCGATGTCCGCTCGCGGCCTACAATACGGTCCCGCTTTCCAGGCTGTGGAGCTTGCCTGGCGACAGGATGGTGAAGCCCTGGGCAAGCTGCAATTGCCCGGTGACCTGGAACGCGAAGCCCACAGGTACGCTATTCACCCCGCTTTGTTAGATGCAAGCTTCCAGGTAGTGGCGCTGACCTCGCCGCTCACCGGCGCTGGGGCCGGTGAAACTCGCTTACCGGTCGGCCTGGATAGCGTGCACTTCTACGGCCAGCCCTCCGGGCAGGTGTGGTGCCACGCGCAACTTCGACCAGATACAGGGGCGGACGCGGACGTACTCGTGGCTGATATTTCTTTGCTCGATGAGGAAGGGCAGACGCTGGCGGAAATGCGAGGTCTCCGCCTCCAGCGAATAGAAAGCACCCAGCAGACCCTACCCGAAAGCCTGGAGGACTGGCTATATAGATTGGAGTGGCTGGCTAAGGAAGCGCCGGACGAGGAACGGGTTCAACTGCCCCGAGATTACATACCCGGCCCGCTCCACATTCGCAAGCGCATCGAGGGCTTGATGGAACCCCTGAGCGTGCAAAATGAGCTTGCTCACTATGAAAAGCAATGGCCCTATTTCGATGCCATCTGCACAACTTACATCGTCAAGGCTTTCCGTCAGCTTGGCTGGCAATTCCCTCTGCACCAGCTAATCTCACCCGCAGGCCTGATAGAGCGGCTGGGCATAATACCACAGCACCGGCGTTTCTTTGACCGGCTGCTAGATATATTAGAGGAAGATGGGATATTACGGAGAGTAGGCTCACAGTGGGAGGTGTGCCGCGTTCCAGAAGTAAAGGAGCCGGACGAGCCTCTGGGGAGAGGCCGCCACGCTCTTCCCGGACGCAAAAGCGGAGTTGACGCTGATGAAGCGTGGCGGACAGCGCCTGGCCGAGTTGCTGTCTGGCAAATACGACCCGATACAAATCCTCTTCCCCGACAGTGCTGACAGCGCATTTGAGATGTTATACGAGAATGCCACTTTCACGCGCGTATATAACAGGTTGATCCAGGAGGCGATTTCTACGGCAGTAGAGCGTTTACCCTCTGAGCAGACCGCTCAAATCCTGGAGATAGGCGCAGGCACGGGTGGCACTACGTCGTATGCGCTCGCCGGACTGCCCGGGCCCAGACCGAATACTTTTTCACGGACGTTTCAAGGCTCTTCTTGCACAAAGCCGAGGTGAAGTTCAACAAGTACCCCTTTATACGCTACCGGCTCATGGATATAGAGGATGACCCCGCATCCCAGGGGTTCTCCCCGCACGAGTTTGACGTGGTCCTCGCCGCTAACGTGTTACATGCCACAAGCGACCTGCGCCAGACGCTGCGCCACATCCGGCAGATGTTGGCCCCCGGTGGGCTGCTGATTCTGTTGGAAGGGCCTGGTCCTCAACGATGGCTGGACATGGTTGTGGGGTCAACAGAGGGCTGGTGGAAGTTCAGCGACACTGATTTGCGGCCTTCTTACCCCCTCCTCTCCCAGGCCCAGTGGCAATCTCTACTCGAAGAGATGGGCTTCCAGGAGGCGACAGGGCTAACGGACGCGACCGAAAAGCCCCCACAATTCCTTGTCCTTGCGCAAGCTCCAGGTGGCACAAGTAGCATAGATAGCACGGACCAACCAGCGAGCATGCCCGCCGTTAGGCCGCTTTTCGCACAGCCGGGCACATGGCTGGTCTTCCGCGATAAAGCTGGCATAGGAGATCAGCTTTCCGCTCAGATGAGGTCCCGCGGCGAGCGATGCGTGCTGGTCTCTCAGGGCGAGCAGTATGGGTTGGTTGGGGAGGATCACTATGAGATCAGGCCAGCCTCTCCGGCTGACTTTGAACGGCTAATCTCAGACTCTCTGCTTGCAGCAGGCCCACCGGCGCGGGGGGTCGTGCATCTATGGAGTCTGGATATTACGCCACTTGAAGAGGCCACGCAGGAAACTCTGGAGGAAGCAGAGACCCTGGGCTGCCTTTCGACGGCGTATCTGGTGCAAGCCTTACTCAAGGGAGAGCGCAGGCAATCGCCCCACGTGTGGCTCGTGACGCGAGGAACACAGCCAGCAGGCCCGGAAGCAGCTACTACTCCCCCGGCAGTGACCCAAAGCCCTCTGTGGGGGCTGGCACGCGTATTCGCAGCCGAGCATTCCGAGTTATGGGGAGGGATTATAGACCTGGACCACGTAACTGCGCCCGACGAAGTCCATATGCTCCTACGAGAACTGGCCGGGAACGATGGCGAGGACCAGCTTGCCTTCCGGTGTGGGCAACGATATGCCCCACGTTTGAGGCGCTGGCGTGATAATGCAGCCTCCCCTCTATTGCAACCCCTTCAATTCCGGCCCGATGCCAGCTACCTGCTAACCGGCGGATTGGGTGGTCTTGGACTTGAAGTTGCCCATTTGATGGTGGAACATGGTGCCCGGCGGTTGATACTCATGGGAAGAACGCCGCTCCCACCCCGCTCGGCCTGGGGCAGCCTGGAGAAGGGCCACCCAGACGCGAGCCGGGTCGCTGCGGTGCGAAGCCTTGAAGCAGAGGGAGCCAGCATTCACCTGCCTGTGGTTGACGTTAGCAATGAGGCCCAGCTTGCCTCGTTCTTCGCGGAATATGAGAGGGAGGGTTGGCCGCCTATCCGCGGAGTGGTGCATACTGCCGGCCTGATCAAAGACCAGCTCCCTCATGCGGCTGGATAAGGCTACATTCGACGCTGTGGCCCTGCCCAAGATATACGGCTCCTGGTTCCTGCATCGTGCCCTGCGCGAAAAGCCTTTGGATTTCTTTGTCTTCTTTTCGTCGGCCACCTCACTACTTGGTACTTTCGGCCAGAGCAATTACGCGGCGGCCAACATGTTCATGGACATGCTGGCCCACTACCGTCGCGCCCAGGGTCTGCCGGCCATGAGCATCAACTGGGGAGTCTTGGGCCAGGGTTGGTATCGTGGCACGCCTCAACTTGAAGGCGCAGCTCGCGCAGAATGGGCTAATAGACATCACCCCGGAGCGCGGCATCCAGGTGCTATCCCAGCTATTACGACAAAATCCGGTCCAAGTGGCTGCCATGCCGACCGATTGGAGCCTGTGGCGTCAGGCCCACCCCGCCGGTCAGGAAAGCCCGGTGATCGCTGAGTTGGTGCGGCAAGAGACCAGGATAACAACGCCAACACGCGGACTTCTCGAAGAGAGCAGCCTTCTGCAAGAACTGCTCATAGCCGACCCCCCCACCCGACGGGCGCGTATCGAAGGTCATCTCCAGGAGTTGGTGGCCCAGGTGATGCGCCTTGAGAAGTCCCGCTTCAACTCCGATCAACCACTGAACTCCCTCGGTTTGGACTCGATCATGGCTGTTGAGATAAAAAACCGGGTAGAAGTCTCCCTGGGTGTAACGCTCTCCGTGGTTGATTTGCTACAAGGTGCCAGTGTTGCCGGTGTTGCCGGGCTCATCGTCTCGCAATTGGAAAACGATAGCCAGATGCTCACCGATATTGTGGCAGAAGTTGAGCGACTTTCGATGGACGAAGTCAGGGCTGTGCTTACCACAGGAGGGAAGCACGGCGGTAGAGAAGTCTGATGGGCGATCTTGCCGGGCGTATAGCAGCCCTCCCCCCAGAAAAACAAGCTCTTATAGCTCAACGTCTTGCCCAAAAAGGACCATCAGCCTCCGAATCCCGGATAGTCCCGCAAAAGCGCGAGTTGGTTGCGCTTCCGCTATCTTTTGCCCAGGAGCGATTGTTCTTCATCAACCAGCTAGACCCAAACAGCGCGGTCTACAATGTGCCGGTGGCAGTCCACCTGACAGGCCCTTTGGACCTGGATGCGCTACGGCACAGTTTTGATGAAATCGTGTTGCGCCACGAAGCCTTACGAACGACGTTTCACAGCACCGACGGCCAGGCCCATCCAGGTCATCAATCCGCCCCGGCCTCTGTCCCTGCCCGTAACAGATTTGCGCAAACTCAGTGAGAGCGCACAACAAGAACGGGCAGAGCAATTGATTTTCACCGAGGCACGCCGCCCATTCGATATTGCCAGCGACCTTTTGCTCCGTGCCCTCTTGGTACGTACTTCGGAGGCGCATCTGCTCTTCATAAATGTGCATCACATCGTCTTCGATGGCTGGTCTGCCGGTGTGCTTGTGCGCGAGCTTGCCACGCTGCATGATGCTTTTCATAAGGGCGAGCCTTCGCCCCTCCCAGGGCTTCCGATCCAATACGTGGACTACGCCCTCTGGCAGCGACAATGGCTGCAAGGAGAGGTCTTGGAGAATCAGGCTCACCTATTGGAAGAGGCAGTTGGCCGGGAGCTTCGCGGAGCTGCGACTTCCGTATAGCAGGCCAAAGAGCGCCGAACCTACCTTCGAAGGTGCCAAGCAGTATATAGTTATACCAACGAGCCTGAGTGACTCACTCAAAGCTCTAAGCCAGCGGGAGGGCGTCACCCTCTTTATGACCCTCCTGGCCGCGCTCAAAACATTACTCTACCGCTATACGGGCCAGGACGATATCATCGTTGGAATGACCCACGCGAACCGCGAGAGGATTGCGATAAGGGACCTGATTGGCTTCTTCGTGAATATGCTGGTGCTGAAGACCAGCTTATCTGGCGAAATCACCTTTCGGGAATTATTGAAGCGTGTGAAAGCAGTGACGGCCAGTGCCTACGCGCACCCCGACCTGCCTTTCGAGCAGTTGGTGAAAGCTCTACAGCTTGAGCGCGGTCCGGGCAACGTACCGACCGTCCAGGTGGTGCTAACCCTTCAGAATGCCCCGATGGAGGTCCCAGGCATAGTGGTCAGCCACGTGACTGTTGACAACGGAACGGCGAAGTTTGAACTGGTGCTCAATCTGGTTGACACCGAGCAGGGCCTGAGCGGCTGGATGGAGTACAATACGGGCCTTTTCGATAGTGCAATCATAGTCCGGATGCTGGCCCACTACAGGGCAATACTTGAGGAAGTTGTGGCGCACCCGGAATGTATGCTGGTGGACATCCCCCTTGAGCAGCCGGCAGACTCCGTTTCATCCGATATCTTCTCTACCCAACTTGAAGATGAAGCTGAACAGTTTAATTTCCAATCGTAAGGGACCGATTGATGGATAAAGGGCTGCAAGCAATTTCCATAATTGATCGCACGCTGCTAGAGGCGCGTGACTATTGGATCGCGAAATTATCCAAGCCGTTGGGCGCGGCAACCCTAAGCCCGGATTACCACCGTCCTACCAGCTACGTGGGGCGGACCGCCACTCTTGACCTGCGTATCGCGGGCGATGTGTACTCCAAGCTTGAGCAGTTGACAGGCAACCGACCTTTCTTGATGTATACCACGCTGCTGGCGGCGTTGAAGATCACCCTCTATAAATACACCAACAGCCCTGTCATAACAGTTGGAAGCCCCAGCCGCCGCGATGAAAGCGTAACCCAACAAACAACGAACGCAATCCCGGTAGTGGACTTTATAGACGATCAGCTTTCCTTTCGGCAGTTGCTGGCAAACATGCGCCAGAACCTGCTGGAGGGTTATGCCAGGCAGAACTATCCTTTCGAGCGTCTCGTAAGCGACCTGGGGATAGCCAACGTGGGCGACAAGTGCCCATTGTTCGACATATCGCTTGCGCTTTCGGATATTCACACAGACATGCCCGATGTTAAACAGGATATCAGCTTCACATTCAGCAAAAAAGCAGATTACCTGGCGGGTCGGGTAGCATACAACCAGGCCCTGTATAGGCCGGAGAGTATAGAACGATTTAGCACTCACATGGCCCACGTGTTATGTGAAGGATTGGAGAATACTAACGTCCGGATTGCTGAATTGCAGATGCTATCCGAAACCGAGCGGTACCAGTTGCTCACGGAGTGGAACTGCACCGAGGCAGACTATCCTCGGCATAGATGCCTGCACGAGCTATTCGAGGAGCAGGTCGCCGCGACCCCCAACGCAGTTGCTGTAATCTCACCTACGGCACAACCAGGCGAGCAGGAGTGGCTCAGCTACATGGAGCTAAACCTGCGCGCCAACCAACTGGCGCACTATCTTCGTTACCGCGGTGTTGGCCCAGAGATGCTGGTGGGCGTCTGCATGAGCAGGAGCCTGCGGATGATGGTGGGCTTGTTGGGTATCCTCAAGGCGGGCGGCGCTTACGTCCCCCTTGACCCGGCATACCCGCAGGAGCGCATAACCGCTGTCCTGGAGGACGCCGGCATACAATTAGTGCTTAGTGAGGAAGCGCTTGCAAAGGCCGTTCCTATTGCTGCAAGTCGCATCATTTGCCTGGACAGTGATTGGCCCGATATTGCCACGAAGCCCGAAGACAATCCCGGCAGGGTGGGGACTGAGCATAACCTGGCCTACGTAATCTACACGTCCGGTTCGACCGGCACGCCAAAAGGGGCTATGGTTTCGCACCAGGCGCTGGTGAATTACCTGCACTGGTGCATAGGGGCGTACAGGATTGTCGAAGGGGACGGCGTGCCGGTGCATTCCCCGCTTGGGTTCGACCTGACCGTCACCAGCCTCTTCGCGCCCCTGTTAGCCGGGCAGCGAGCGATACTCCTCCCGAATGATGGGGGCATCGAGGCTCTGATCGATGCCTTGTACGAGGCGGGCGATTTCAGTTTCGTAAAGCTGACCCCCGCTCACCTGCGGGCGCTCAGCCACAATGCACATAACTCCAGCCTGGCAGCTCAAGCGCCGCGGGTGCGCGCACTGGTAATCGGAGGTGAAGCTCTGACGGAGGAGAGCCTTTCTTTCTGGCGCACCCATGCGCCGGATACCCGTGTATACAATGAATACGGGCCAACTGAGGCCACGGTGGCTTGCTCCGTGTACGAAGTACCTACCACAACCATAGAGCAAAAGGTTGCAGGCCCTGTGCCTATAGGTCGCCCTATAACCAACACACAGATATATATTCTGGACAGGCATTTACAGCCTGTGCCGGTGGGGGTAACAGGGGAGTTGTACATAGGAGGGGTGGGGCTGGCACGAGGCTACCTCTCACGGCCCGCCCTCACCGCCGAGAAGTTCATACCCAGCCCCTTCAGCGCCGAGCCAGGCGCTAGACTTTACGGGACCGGCGATTTAGCCCGCTACCTGCCCGGCGGCAACCTTGAGTTTCTTGGCCGCAACGACTATCAGGTCAAGATACGCGGCTTCCGTGTGGAGCTGGGAGAAATCGAAGCCACCCTCAGCCACCACCCGGCTGTGCGAGAGAGCGTCGTGGTCGCCCGTGGTGAAGTGTCGGGTGAGAAGCGCCTGCTGGCCTACTTCGTCCCCGGAGGGCGCGCTCCCAGCATGGGCGAGTTACGCCGCTTCCTGAAGAAGAAGCTCCCCGACTACATGGTGCCTTCGGCCTTCATCGCGCTGGATGCGCTGCCGCTGACCACTAACGGGAAAGTAGATCGCCGTGCGCTTCCCGCCCCTGACCAGGAGAGGTCCGCCCTGGCCCGAACGTTCGTCCCGCCAGGTAGCCCCATCGAACGCGCCTTGGCCGATATTTGGGCGCAGGTCCTCAAAGTGGAGCAGGTAGGCGTCCACGATGATTATTTTGCCCTGGGGGGAGACTCCATACTCAGCATTCAGATTATTGCCAGGGCCAGGCAGGTGGGGATCAAAATTACCACCAACCAGCTTTTTGAGCACCCGACAATTGCCGCATTAGCAACTGTAGCTCGTACAGTCTCCTTTGTTCAGCCAGAGCAAAGCTCGACACCCGGCCCGATCCCCCTCACCCCTATCCAGCATTGGTTCTTTGAGCAGGACCTCCCCGAACCCAACCACTTCAACCAGGCGCTAATGCTTGAGGCGCAACAGCCTTTGGACCCTGAATTGCTTGGGATGGCCGTAAAGCGCCTGGTCGAGCACCATGACGCGTTACGCCTCCGTTTTGCGCGCGAAGGCACGGATTGGCGGCAGATCATCGCCCCAGCCGAGGAAAACTCCATCTTCGCCCATGTGAACCTGTCGGAAGTGCCAGCAGAGGAGCAGGCAACCGCGCTGCAGAGCGCCGCTACTAGCCTGCAACGCAGTCTCAATCTGCATGACGGGCCTCTCATGCGCCTGGCACTGTTCGACATGGGGCCGGACATGCCCAGCAGGCTCCTACTTGTTGTTCACCACCTGGCGGTTGATGGTATCTCGCTGCGCATCTTGTTGGAGGACATCCAGACCGCTTACCAGCAGCTTCGTTTCGGCCAGGCCATCGAGCTTCCCCCCAGAACGGCAGCCTTCAGCGAATGGGCGAACCGGCTGACAGAGCTTGCCCGCTCCCAGACCTTCAAAGATGAGTTGTATTACTGGCTTCGCGAGCCTCCTATTCGCGGAAGCTCCTTACCCGTAGACTACCCGGCTGGTATTGGGGCCAACACTGAGGCATCAGCGAACGCGTTGTCCGCTGCCCTGAACGTCGAGGAAACGCAGGCTCTCCTGTACGAAGTGCCCAGGGCCTACAACACTCAAATCAATGAGGTCTTGCTCACAGCGCTGGCACGAACCCTGTCCGCGTGGACGGGTAAGCAACGCCTGATGGTGGAGTTGGAGAGCCACGGGCGCGCGGAGATGTTCGAAGATATGGACCTCTCCCGGACGGTCGGTTGGTTCACCTCGAGCTTCCCGGTACTGCTCGACTTGCAAGGAGCAAACAAACCGGGCGATTCACTTAAGGCAATCAAGGAGCAGTTGCGAGGGGTGCCGAGCGGCGGCTTCGGCTACCAGGTGTTGCGTTACCTCAGCGAAGACGCGGCGCTTGTCGAGAGCATCAAGGCATTGCCACGCCCCCAGGTGAGCTTCAACTACCTGGGCCAGTTCGACCAGTGGGTTAGCGGCACTTCGCTCTTCCGCTTGAGCCAGGAACCGGCCGGCCCGACGCGCAGCCCGCTGAGCGCCCGGCCATATCTGCTGGAAATTGATGCGCTCGTGGCAGGTGGCCTGTTCCAGGCACAATGGAAATACAGTTCCGCCATACACCTGCACGACACGATGGCGCGCCTGTTGGAAAGCTTTATGGAGAACCTGCGCTCCCTCATCGCCCACTGCCGCTCCGCCTCCAGGGAGTATACACCTTCAGACTTCGCGCTGGCGAAGCTGGACCAAAGCGCATTAGACAGGGTATTGGCAAAGGTCAAACAATCACAGGATATGCAGGCATGATGAGCATCGAGATCGAGGACATCTATCCACTCTCGCCCGCGCAACAGGGGCTACTCTTCCACAGCCTCTACGCTCCGGCTGCCGGTACGTACTTCACGCAGTTCGTATGCACGCTGCGAGGAGAGGTAGATGTAAATGCCTTAGAACGTGCCTGGCAGGAGGTTGTCGCCAGGCACCCTGCCCTGCGTGCCTCCTTCATCTGGGAAGATGTGCAGGAGCCATTGCAAGTCATACATCACCGCGAGCTACGCATACCCCTTGCTCAGTATGACCTGACTGATTTGGCCGCTGATAAGCAGGCCGAGTGGATTGACCGTTTCCTCCGCGAAGACCGCAACCGGGGCTTTAACCTGGCAAAAGCGCCGCTTATGCGCCATACGCTCCTGCGTCTCCAGGATATGACCTACCAGTTTGTTTGGAGTCACCACCACCTCCTGCTCGACGGGTGGAGCGTCTCCTTGATCTTGGGAGAGGTATTCGCCCATTACGGAGCGATCGTCAACGGGCAAGACCCCCCTCCGATCCGGTCCCGCCCGCATCGGGACTACATCGAGTGGTTGCAGCGACAGGACTTGAGCAAAGCAGAGACTTTCTGGCGGCAAGAGCTCCACGGGTTCAGCATGCCCACTCCTCTAGTTGTAGGCTCGACCCAAAACGGCCACGCTCCTCTTGAGCACGATTATGCTGAGCAGCATATTCTCCTGTCGCCCCAGCAAACAGCGTCCTTGCAAGCGCTGGCACGGCAACACGGCTTGACCATGACTACCCTCCTGCAAGGGGCCTGGGCCTTGCTGCTGAGCCGCTATAGCGGCATGGAGGATGTGCTTTTCGGGATGGTAGGTTCAGGCCGCTCAGGAGATCTGCCTGAGATCGAAAGCATCGCCGGTCTGCTGATCAACACGCTACCTTTACGGGTGCAGACTCCCTCCTCGATGCACACCCTCTCCTGGCTGAAAGCCCTCCAGGAGCGGCAGGCTAAAGCCCGCCGGTACGAATACGCCCCACTTGCCAGGACACATGAGTGGAGCCTGGTGCCACGCGATTTACCGCTCTTCGAGAGCGTTTTGACCTTTGAAAACTACCCGGCCCCGGTCTGGTTGCGGCAAGGAGGGGAGGGTGGGCTGGAGCTTGGCGACATTCGGATGCTTGAGCAGTCGCACTACCCGCTCGTGGTACAGGCTATCCCTATCCCAGAGTTGCTGGTAAATATTGTCTACGACTCCAACCGCTTCGAGGCGGCCAGCATTACCAGGATGCTCAAGCACATGCAGACGCTGCTCGTTGGGATTGCCGCCAACCCAATGCGACAACTCGGAGACTACTCGCTTCTGACGGCAGCCGAGCGCGAGCAATTGCTGGTGGAGTGGAATTCCAATAGCGAAGCTGGCGAAGCGCAGATATCCCCTGTATGCCTTCACCGGCAATTCGAGTGCCAGGTAGCTAAATCTCCCCAGGCTGTCGCGTTGGTCTTTGAGGACGAGCAATTCACCTACGCGGAGCTAAACCGGCGGGCCAACAGGGTAGCGCGCCAATTGCAAGAGTTGGGGGTAGGGCCAGAAGTTCCTGTCGGCCTCTACGTCGAGCGCTCCCCGGAGATGGTCGTGGGGCTGCTGGGCATCCTCAAGGCCGGGGGCGCTTATGTACCGCTCGATCCCGCCTACCCACGCGAGCGGCTGGCGTTCATGTTAGAGGACGCCCGCGTGCCCATATTGCTGACCCAACGGCATTTAGTGGAGGACCTGCCTCAGCACATGGCACACGTTGTCTGCCTCGACTCCGGCTGGGCAGATGGCGAGCAAGAAAACGGGTCGAACCCCACCTGTGAGGTTGCGCCGGACAACCTGGCTTACATAATCTACACCTCCGGCTCCACCGGCACGCCGAAGGGTGCCCTGGTTACGCACGCGAACGTCGCCCGGCTCTTCACAGCAACCCAGCGCTGGTTCGACTTCGGACCCAACGATGTTTGGACGCTCTTCCACTCCTACACGTTCGATTTCAGCGTGTGGGAGCTATGGGGGGCGCTGCTCAATGGCGGCCGCCTGATAATGGTGCCTGACCATGTCCGCCGGTCCCCGGAAGCGTTCTATAACCTCCTGTGCGACCAGGGTGTTACCGTCCTCAACCAGACGCCATCGGCTTTCCGCCAACTGATGTGGGCGGAAGAGGCTTCAGCAGCCCGGGCGGATTTGGCGTTGCGCCTGATCATCTTCGGCGGGGAGGCCCTGGAAGCGCGCAGCCTGGAACCCTGGTTTGCGCGGCATGGTGATAGCTCGCCGCAACTGGTCAATATGTACGGCATCACGGAGACTACAGTACACGTAACTTATCACCCCGTGACACAGGCTGATTTGCTGCATGGGCCGGGCAGCGTGATAGGTCGCCCCATACCGGACTTGCAGACCTACGTGCTCGATGGGCACATGCAGCCTGTGCCTGTCGGGGTGCCCGGAGAGATATACGTCGGGGGCGCGGGCCTGGCGCGAGGCTATCTCCGCCGCCCGGAATTGACCGCCGAGCGATTCGTACCAGACCCCTTTGCGAGTGCGGAATTGGACGAAGGACGAAGGACCAAGGACGAAGATGCAGTAAGCAGAAGGCAGAAAGCAGAAGGCAGTAATCATACTCCGCAGGTTCTTGGGCTTCGCCCAATTCAGGCACTCCGAATTCCGCACTCAGGCGGGCGTCTGTACAAGACGGGAGACCTGGCGCGCTTCCTGCCCGGCGGGGAGCTTGAATACCTGGGCCGTAGTGACCGCCAGGTCAAGATACGCGGCTTCCGCATCGAGTGGGGGAGCTGGAAGCCACATTGAGCCGCCACCCTGCCGTGCGCCAGGCGGTAGCCATCGCCCGAGAAGACGCGCCCGGCGAGAAGCACCTGGTGGCCTACGTCGTGGTAGAAGAAGATTCTCCCTCAATCAGCGACCTCCGCCGCTTCTTGCAAACGCAGACTGCCTGATTACATGGTGCCCTCGGCTTTTGTGATGCTGGACGCCCTCCCTATCACGCATAACGGCAAGATTGATTATCGAGCGCTGCCGCCACCTGAGCAAAGCAGGCCCTCTATACAGAGCAGCTTCGCTGCCCCCCGCACCGCAGAAGAGAAACTCCTGGCGGAAATCTGGGGGCAGGTCCTACGCATCGAACGGGTCGGAGTAGATGATAATTTCTTTGAGCTTGGCGGGGACTCTATTCTCAGCATCCAGATAGTTGCCAGGGCCAACCAGGAGGGGCTAAAGCTCACCCCTAAACAGCTTTTTGAGCGCCCGACAATCGCCAAACTGGCAGAGGTGGTGCGAACTGGCTCAGCGGCCCACACCGAAGATGAGCAAGTCGTCGGGCCGGTACATCTCACCCCTATTCAACTCCGCTTCTTTGGGCAAAACCTCCCACAACCGCAGCACTACAACCAGGCTGTATACCTTGAAGTGTTGCAAGAGCCTGATCCGGTGCTGTTGGAGAAGGCGATCCGGTATTTGCCTGAGCATCACGACGCCCTGCGACTACGCTTCTCGCAAGAGGGTGCTGGATGGCAGCAGTATTGCGCTGGCCAGGACGCAGCCATCTCCTCAGCCTCTCTTGTGCAGGTCGAGTTATCCGGCCTACCCGAAGCTGCCCAGGTCGCAGCAATCGAGCAGAAGGGAGCGGAGTTACAGCGCAGCCTGGACCTGGCTGAAGGGCCTCTCATGGCCGCAGCCCTTTTCAATCTCGGCACAGGCAAATCCGCCCGCCTGCTGATTGTGGTTCACCACCTGGCGGTAGACGCCGTTTCCTGGCCTATCTTGCTTGTAGACCTGCAAAGCGCCTACGAGCAGTTCAGCCGGGGCGAAGCAATTCGTCTCCCGTCCAAGACAACCTCGTTCCGGGAGTGGGCCGAGCGGCTGGAAACGCACGCGCGGTCAGACTCTATAGAGCAAGAGCTTGATTACTGGCTGGCGAGGCGCGCCACGCAGCTAGCCGGCTTGCCTGTGGATTACCCGGCTGGGCTGGCTGCCAATAATGAGCTATCGGCCCGAGATGTAACGGTGGCCTTCGATGAGGAAGAGACTTCGATCCTGCTGCGCGAGGTTGCAAAGGACTATCGCGCCCAGGTCAACGAGGTGTTACTGGCCGCTCTTGCCCAGGTAATAACGCGGTGGGCTGGAGGAGAGCAGACGCTGATTGACCTGGAAGGACATGGGCGTGAAGAGTTGTTTGATGATGTAGACCTCTCACGCACGGTTGGGTGGTTCACAACCATCTTCCCTGCCCTTCTCCCACAAGTAGAAGGCACGGACCCACGGCGCGCATTGAACATAGTCAAAGAATGCCTGCGTGGTATCCCTAACCGGGGCATAGGGTATGGCTTGCTGCGCTATCTCAGCACCAACCCTGCGGCCGCTGTAGAGTTGGAGTCGCTCCCCGAGGCCCAGGTCAGCTTCAACTACCTGGGACAACTTGACAATCGTCTGGCCGACTCTGCTATGTTCGGTTGGGCGCAAGGGTCAATCGGTCCAATTCATAGCCCAGAGGGGATGCGGCCATATTTGCTCGATGTGAACGCAAAAATCGCTGACGGCCAGTTGCATGTTGGCTGGACTTACAGCAAGCACCTGCACAACCGCTCTACCGTTGAGCGGCTCGCGCAAGACTTCATGGAAACAGTGCGAGCACTTATCACCCATTGGCGGTCTACCAGGGATACCTACTATACACCTTCAGATTTCCCACTGGCCAGATTGAGTAGTCAGGAGTTGGACCGGATAAATGCCCTGTACGGGCAGGTGGAGGACATTTACCCCCTGACGCCAGCGCAGCAAGGCATCCTCTTCCATGCCCTATACGCCCCCGGATCAACGGTATATTTCACCCAATTTAGCTGGGACTTACACGGCAAACTGAACGTTCAAGCCTTTATGCTCGCCTGGCAGCAAGTAGTCGCCCGCCACCCGGTTCTGCATACCGCTTTCGCCTGGGAGGGGCTGAGCGAGCCACTACAGGTGGTGTGCGCGAAGGCGAAATTGCCCTGGGAGGAGTTGGATTGGCGTGAGGTGTCGTTCGCCGAACAGCAGGCGCTGTTGGAAGCCTACCTGAAGTCGGACCGTCAGCACGGCTTCGAGCTGAAAAGCGCACCCCTCATGCGGAATGCCCTTATCCGCATGTCGGATGATGCTTACCATTTCGTCTGGAGCCACCACCATATCTTGTTAGACGGGTGGTGTATCGGTCTGCTTCTCAAAGAACTCTTCATTCATTACGGCGCACTATGCCAGGGTAAAGACGTGCCTGTGAGCCACCTGGAGCAGACCCGTCCCTACCGAGATTATGTCGCCTGGTTGCAAGAGCAAGATTTGCCCCAGGCCGAAACCTTCTGGCGAAAATCATTGAGCGGCTTCACTGCCCCTACGCAACTTGGCCCTGGCAGCGATGCAGGCAGAGCTACCGGCGCGGATGATGGGGATGATGAGAATCGTACACAACACGGGAACTACAGCTATCCATCGAACTTACCGGGGCCTTGCAGACATTTGCGCGAGAGCATGGCCTGACCCTCAATACCATAGTCCAAGGTGCCTGGGCGCTGTTACTGAGCCATCTCTCTGGACAGCAGGATGTAGTGTTCGGCAGCACTGTTTCGGGCCGGCCCGTAGACCTGCATGGGGTTGAGGCGATGCTGGGCCTCTTTATCAATACCCTTCCGGTACGGGTGTTGCTATCGCCCGAAGGTCGTTTGCTCCCCTGGCTGAAGGAGCTTCAGAGCCAACAGGCTGAGATGCGCCAGTACGAATACACCCCATTATCCCAGGTGCGGCGGTGGAGCGCGGTACCTGTGGGCCAACCCCTGTTCGAGAGCGTGGTGGTCTTTGAAAACTTGCCTACCTCCAGCCCCGTGCTTGAACCGCATGAGGGCCTGTCGGTTCGCAATATTCGCTCGTTTATACGGAACAACTTTCCACTCACCCTGCGGGCCGTGCCAGAGCAGGAGCTGTCGCTACATATTCTCTACGACAGCAGCCGCTTTGACTCTGCCACTATCCACCGCCTGCTTGGGAAGATGCAAACACTGTTGGCAGCTATCGTTGCTCAACCCGCCACCAATCTCCGCGAGATGCGCGCCGCCCTGGATAAACTCGATAGAACCCACCGGCTGGCGGAAGAAGCCCAAAATACGTCAATTGGCCTGCGGAAATTGAGGGAAGCGCGACGCAGGAATATCAGCAAGGGACATTTCGAAGATTAGGAGGCACGAACAATGGACAGTCCCGATCCGGCAAAACCAAACCTGAAGGCCCGACTGGGCAGCATCCAGAGGAAACCGTTGGTTGTATCCCAGGAAAGCATGGTCCATACGGAGCCACTATCACCAACATCGCCGCTACCCCTGCTGGTATCGCCACGTCTCGACGGGGTGAACCTGGTCACCTGGATTACGGGCAATCGTGAGTGGCTCGAAAAGGAGTTGCTCAAGCATGGCGGCATCCTCTTCCGGGGCTTCAACGTGAAGTCCGCCGAGGATTTGGAGGGGATCATTGGCGCTATCTCCAATTCTACCCTGGAATACACCTACCGCTCGACGCCCCGCAGCCAGGTTAGCGGCAACATCTATACGTCAACCGAGTATCCGGCAGACCAATCTATCCCTCTACACAACGAGATGTCCTACACTCGCAGCTGGCCGATGAAAATCTGGTTTTGCTGCCTGATAGTGGCACGGAGCGGGGAGAATTCCGGTGGCCGACAGCCGCAGAGTGTTTGAGCGTATCTCCCCCGCAACTAGGTCGCGCTTCGCGGATAAGAAGGTGATGTACGTACGCAACTATGGCGAAGGCATAGACCTGCCCTGGGAAGAAGTGTTTCAAACCACCGACAAATCGGCGGTGGAAGAGTACTGCCGCAGCCATAACATCGCCTTTGAGTGGAAGGGAGACAATCGCCTGAAAACCAGCCAGGTATGCCAGGGTGTGGCGACGCACCCGGTCACGGGCGAGATGGTATGGTTCAACCAGGCTCACCTGTTCCATGTGTCCAGCCTGCTCCCATCGGTCAGAGAAGTGCTGCTGAGGGAATTCACGGAGGAAGAGCTGCCGCGCAACACCTACTATGGCGACGGCTCCCCAATTGAGCCGCCGCCCTGGATGAAATCCGCGAAGCATTCCAAGAGGAGTCAAGTCTCTTCCCCTGGCAGGAAGGGGATGTGATGATGCTTGACAATATGCTAGTAGCGCACGGGCGAGCGCCCTTCGTCGGGCCGCGCAAGGTAGTAGTTGGGATGGCAGAATTGTTTGGGGAAGAGAACTCATAGCTCTTATAGAAGGGAACGAGGAGACATGCAGGAGAGGAGCATAGAGGGCTTCAGGCTTTCACCCCAGCAAAGGCAACTCTGGGTCTGCCAGCAGCGCAGCCAGGCGGAGCAGGGCGCGCCTGCTAGCCGCCGTGCGCCCTACCAGGCGGAGTGTGCGGTCACAATCAAGGGTAATCTCGATCCAGATGTACTGCACGCGGCTCTGGGGCGGCTGATTGAGCGCCACGAAGTGCTACGCACCACTTTCCAGTACCTGCCCGGCATGTCGATTCCTCTGCAAGTTGTGGCTGACCAAAGCGCTGGTGGCATGATGTGGCGAGCTAATGAGCGCGATCTCACCGGACTTGAGGCTAACGAACAGGCCGCTATGCTTGAGATAGCGCGGAGTGAGGTCCGGCTGTTACCCTTCGATCTCGAAAAAGGCCCTCTGTTGAACAGTCTATTGGTCAAGCTGTCTCCGGACCAATACCAGTTGTCGCTCTACTTGCCTGCTCTTTGCGCTGACAAGCGTGGCCTCCAAAACCTGGTGGCCGAATTGAGTCGCAGCTATGCTGCCTGCATGCGCTCAGAGCAGCCGGACGATGAGGTCCTGCAATATGCCGACGTAGCGGAATGGCAAAATGAGCTGTTGGAGGCAGAAGACACCGAAACGGGACGTGCCCATTGGCGCAGCAGGCCGGATCTGTTGGACCTGCCAGCGCTGAAGCTCCCGTTGGAGATGTCAGGTTCGTCCGCCCCGCGCCCCGCGTTTGACCCGCAATCTATCCCGTTTGCCGTTCGGCCCCAGGTGGCGGCAAAGCTGGCCGATCTGGCCCAACGAGAGCAAAGCTCTATGCAGGTGTTCTTACTAACGTGCTGGCAGATACTGTTGTGGCGCTTGAACGGGCACTCGAATACAGTCATCGGGGCCGAGTTTGATGGCCGCAAGTACGATGAGCTAGAGCAAGTCGTAGGGCTGCTGGCGAAATATATACCCGTAGATTGCAGGCTCGAAGAAGTCATGACTTTTAAGGCCGTTCTTGCGCAGGTCGCCGGGTCATTGCGGGATGGCTATCAATGGCAAGAGTACTTTAGCTGGGAACTCCTGGAACAACCTGGCGGCCAGGAGGGACCCGCCGCAGAGCGTGGAGCTTCACCAACGCAGAGGGCGTCCAGCATCAGGCCGTTCTTCCCCTTTTGCTTCGAGTTTGAAGAGGTGCAAACCGCTGACCTTCTTCAGCATCCTAACACAGGTGTCACCTTTTCCTTCGATGGCGGGCATGCCTGTTTCGATGAGTTCAAAGTCCAACTCGCATGTAGATGGGAGAGTGGCGTATTGAGTGGCGCGATGCGGTACAACGCCAATCTCTATTCCCAGGAAGCAATGCACCTTCTTATCGAAGAGTACCAGACATTGCTCGAAAGCGCGGCAGCGAACCCAGAAGGGGCAATCGGTGAGTTGGAGATAGTGGGCGAGAAGGAAAGGCTCTTCCTCTTGCACGCTGCGACTGCTTCCTCCTACCTACCGCCTCTACTGCCACCTCAACACTCTAGTCATGTTGACACTCCTGAGGCATCCAACGGCAACTCCAACGTCAGCCCAAGGTGCATACACCAACTCTTCGAGCAGCAAGCTACCCTCACTCCCCATAACGTGGCTGTGGTTTGCCCTTCTCTCAATCATCATTGGGATGAAGGAGCTAGAGGTAGAGATAGGGATAGAGAGCCACAACTGACATATGAAGAGCTAGATAGCTATGCCAACCAACTGGCTCATTACCTGCACCAGCAAGGCGTTGGGACCGGGGTAGGCACACGGAAGAGAGAGGTAGTGGTAGGGGTATGTATGGAGCACAGCCTGGAAGGGATAGTGGCTATCATGGGTGTGCTCAAAGCAGGAGCAGCTTATCTCCCTCTTGATCCTACCCTCCCTGCAGAGCGTCTAGCCTTCATGCTCCAGGACACCCACACTCCCCTGCTCCTGACCCAGCCCCACCTCCTTGCCCGCTTGCCTCATCCCTTGTCCCACCATGACATCATACTCTCTACTTCTAATCCTCCTTTTCCTGATACGCCTACACATAAGCATACATCGATGTATGCATCGATGTATGCTTCTACATCCACATCCACAACGCATACTCCGGTGCGGGTAGTCTGCTTGCGCCTCGCAGATTTTGGCGAGCAGGATGGACAAGATAGACTAGATAAACAAAACGGGCACAGTACCCAAGGTAGTCATAATAATCATAGTGTCCAGGAGCATCAGGAGGTCTCTTATCGAGGGGATGAGGAGCTTCTATTGGACATGGGCAGACCAGTAGTGGGGAGGGAGATTATCAAGAGGGAGAATAAAGGGAACCAAGGAAGTAAAGGAGGAAAAGGGAGAGGAAGCAAGCAGATAGAAGAGGAACGGCTAGCATACGTGATGTACACGTCCGGTTCTACAGGGCAGCCAAAGGGAGTGTGCGTGGAGCACAGGCAACTGTACAACTACGTGACCGCTATCACTCGCAGGCTTGATCTCCCACCAGCAGCCAGTTTCGCTATGGTAACTCCCTTCAGTGCCGACCTTGGTCACACTGCCCTCTTCCCCACCTTATGTAGTGGTGGTACTCTCCACCTCCTTGGTCCTCGCCTCAGCGTGAGTAGCAGTAATGGTAGGGAGATAATAAGTGACAACCCAGGGATGGAAGCAGCATATCTGGGAGAGTACATGCACAGGCACAAGATAGACTGCCTCAAGATAGTGCCTTCTCACCTCGCTGCCCTCTTGTCCTCTGTGACGATAGAGGTAGAGACACAGTCTCAGAGAAAGATACCCTTACCATCCTTACCACCACTACCGAGGCAGAGGTTGGTACTGGGTGGAGAGATTTGCAGGTGGGAACTGATCGATCAGGTGCACAGGCTCTTGCCTCTCGTGTCCTCTCCTTCCTCTCCCTCAGCATCTACATCAGAGAGATGTCGCATCTTCAACCACTATGGACCTACCGAGACTACGGTTGGTGTGCTCACCCAGGAGATACATGTAGAAGGGCAAGGGATAGAAGAGAGGAAGAGGGAGTGGACGAAGAGTGTGCCGATAGGTAGACCACTAGACAATACACAGGTGTACATACTGGACCGGCAGATGAGGCTAGTGCCAATCGGTGTGCTAGGGGAGATATACATAGGAGGGAGAGGAGTAGCGAGAGGATATCTGGGGAGAGTACAGGAGACGGCTGAGAGGTTCCTACCTGACGAGTACAGTGGGTACAGTAGAGGAGAAGGGATAGAGGGAGGGAGGCTATACAGGAGCGGGGACATAGGGAGGTACTTACCGGGAGGGGAGATAGAGTACCTGGGGAGGGCAGACCAGCAAGTAAAGGTGAGAGGGCACAGGGTAGAGCCTGGCGAAATTGAGGCTACCCTTCGCCTTCACCCTGCGGTGCGGGACAGCGTAGTAATCGCGCAAGAAGAAACGCCAGGCATCAAACGCCTTGTAGCCTATCTCGTGTGCAGCCCTGGCAATGCCCCCACAATGAGTGCCTTGCGCGATTACCTTAGCGCACGGCTACCCGATTACATGGTGCCGGCTGCGTTCATCATATTGAATGCCCTGCCCTTGATGGCAAATGGCAAAGTTGACCGGCGTGCCCTGCCGTCGCCCCAAACGTCCTCCCCACCTGAGAGAACATTCGTGGCCCCTCGCACGCCCATAGAGAGCACCTTGGCTCAGGTCTGGAGCCATGTATTGGGAGTCGCGCAGGTCGGTATCTTTGATAACTTCTTCCAGTTGGGTGGGGATTCCATCCTTAGCATCCAGGTAGTAGCGCGAGCCAGCCAGTTTGACATCAGGCTCACCCCCAGGCAACTTTTCAATCACCCAACCATCGCTGAATTAGCTTCGGTGGTAGGCTCCATAGCAAAAGCCGCTCCCCAGGACCACCAGGGTATGATAACGGGCACAGTTGCTCTCACACCAATCCAACACTGGTTCTTCGAGCAAGACCTCTCCGAGCCCCAACACTATAACCAGGCATTGCTACTGGTGGCGCGGCAAAAGCTGGACCCTACTTTGCTAGAGCAAGCGATTCAGCACTTACTTGAGCATCATGATGCCCTGCGCCTGCGATTCGCGCAGAGGCCATCCGGCTGGCAGCAAACCAATGCGGCTTACGAACATATCCCTTCTCTCGTAGAGGTTGACCTGTCTGCGCTCCCCGCGCCGGAGCAAGAGGCCGCCTTGCAGGCTGAGACGGCCAGGTTGCAAACGAGTCTCAATCTAGAGGATGGGCCATTAGTGCGGGTGGCCCTCTTTAACCTCGGTAGCGCCGAGCCAGAGCGGCTGCTGATTATCATCCACCACCTGGCAGTAGACGCGGTTTCCTGGAGGGTGCTGCTGGAGGACCTACAAAGCGCCTACGAGCAGGTCAGCCAGGGTAAAGAGCCAAAACTACCTGCCAAGACAATGTCATTCCAGCAGTGGGCTAAACGATTGGGGGAATATGCTGGGAGAGCAGAACTGCGGCAAGAGCTTTCGTTCTGGCTCGCCCAATCTCACCCTGCTCGCCTGCCCACAGACTACACGCACAGCCAGGACGCTAATACGGTGGCCTCGGCGCGCTCCATTTCGATGTCGCTGAACGCGCAAGATACCAGGCTATTGTTGCAGGAGGTTCCTGCGGCGTATAGCAGCCAGGTCTACGAAGTGTTGCTTGCGGCCCTCCTGCAAACCTTCCAGCGGTGGACGGGACTACCGGGCCTACTGCTTGAGCTAGAAGGACATGGCCGGGAGGAAGATATTATGGAAAACATAGATCTTTCTCGCACCGTAGGATGGCTGACTACCCGCTTCCCTGTCTTACTGGATGCAACCGGAGCGCCCGACCCGATTGCCATTTTGCGCCTCGTCAAAGAAGAACTCCGGCAGGTCCCCAAACATGGGCTTGGCTATGGGGTGCTGCGCTACCTGAGTCCAGACCCAAATATTGCCCACAAGTTGAGCGGATTGCCGCAGCCCCAGGTGAGCTTCAACTACTTGAGTCAGGTAGCCCAGGGTCTTGGCCACGCGTCCCTCTTTGCCTCAGCAGATGAGTACAGCGACCACAACCGCAGTCCGCGCGGCTTGCGACGTCACTTGCTCGACATCAACAGTATGGTGGTTGACGATCGTTTGCATGTCGCCTGGACTTATAGTGATAATATCCACCGCCGGGCCACAGTGGAGGGGCTGGCGCGAGGCTTTGTCGAAGCAATAGGCACCTTCATCAGCTACAGTAAGTCTCAGGAGGTAGCAGGCTACACGCCATCTGATTTCCCGAATGCGCGCTTGAGCCAGCAAGACCTGGACAGGTTCCTCGCCAGGCTGGCCGCGCCAGGAAACGAAGTGACCAATGAAACTAGAGAATTCTTGAAGATTTATACGAGCTTTCGCCAATGCAGAAAGGCATGCTCTTCCATAGCATATATGCCCCGAACTCGAGCGTCTATTTCAACCAGACGGTCTGGACTATTCTGGGAAATTTGAACGTTAGCGCGTTCAAGCGCGCCTGGCGGCGGGTAATTGAGCGTCATGGGGTCTTGCGAACTGCCTTCTTCTGGGAGGGTCTTGCCGAACCGTTGCAGGTCGTTCAGAGAGAGGTACCTTTGCCACTGGAAGAGTACGATTGGCGGGAATTGTCAGTTTCTGAGCAGCAGGAGCTATTAGCTGAGATGCTTCAACAAGACCGGGAACGGGAGTTTCAGCTTTCAAAAGCACCACTGATTCGGCTCTTCTTAGTTCGCATGAGCCAGGACGCGTATGAATTCGTTTGGAGCAGGCATCACCTGCTGCTCGATGGCTGGTCCCAGGTCCTGGTGCTCAAGGAGGTGCTCACTCTATACGAAGTCTTTTGCTATGGAGAGGATGTCCAGTATGACGAGAACGATTTCCTTGCGCCCAGCCGCCCTTATACCGGCTACATTGAATGGTTGCACAAACAAGACTTGTCCAGGGCGGAGCGATTCTGGCGTGGGTTGTTGAGGGGCTTCACGTCCCCAACCCCATTGGGCCAGGCGGAGCCAATATCGAAGAGCCAAAAGCGAGACTATCGGGAAGAAGGGATCAAACTCTCCAGCGTGCTGACAACCGGATTGCAGGCGCTTGCCCGGCAATATGAACTGACGCTGAACACTTTCGTACAGGGACTCTGGGCTTTGCTACTGAGCCAGTACAGCGGCAAACAAGACGTGCTCTATGGAGTGACGGTTTCAGGCAGGCCAGTCTGATATGCCTGGGGTGGAATTGATGGTAGGGCTCTTTATCAACACACTGCCGGAGCGCGCATATGTGAGGCCCGAAGCCGCCCTGCTCTCTTGGCTGAAAGAAGTGCAAGAAAGTCTGGCTGAACTGCGTGAGTACGAATATAGCCCGTTGGTTGACATCCATGGGTGGAGCGAAGTATCACGCAACCAGCCGTTGTTCGAGAGCATTGTAGTATTTGGGAATTACCCTGCTGACACCCTGGCGTTGGAGAAACACTTGCATCTCACGGTTGGTAACGTCCGCTCATACATCCAGAACAGCCTGCCGCTCACTGTACGCGTGGTGCCGGGGCAGGAGTCTGTCCATACAGGTACTCTATGACCGGGAGTGCTTTCCGACCCACCGGGTGGTGAGGATATTAGAGCATTTCAGACTATTGTTTAGCAGCATCGTGAGCCGGCCCTTGGCCACGCTAGGTGAGCTAGGAGAAATCCTCACAGAGTGGGACAAGCAGCAGCAGATAAGCCTGGAGAAGCGTTCCAAGGAAGCGAGCGCCGAGAGGCTGAAGAAGATCAGGCCGAGAGCCGTCGGAAGCGGAAGCCAGTAGCCAGACTGCAACGCCGCGAAGCAGATGACTATACGCCCAGCCATAATGAGCGGACGCTTCAAACACAGGTGTAAGTAAGATAAGGAACGACACTGATATGCAAGAACAAACAATTGAAGGCTTCCCCCTTTCGCCACAACAGCACCGCTTATGGGTATTGCAGAGAGGGAAGCAATATCTGCCCTACCGGGCACACTGCTCTATCTTCATAGACGGCTCGCTCGATATCTCATTGTTGAAGGCGGCTGTCGCCCAGGTGATCCAGCAGCACGAGATATTGCGCACTGCCTTTGTTTCTCTGCCGGGGGTTGACCTGCCGCTGCAAGTCGTAAGGGACGCCGCACTACCAGACTTCCAAATGCATGATTTGAGCGGGGTGGCGCAGGTAGAGCAGGCTGCCCGGCTTGAGATGCTGGTTGCCGAGGCGCGCCAGGTATCTTTTGACTTTGAGCAAAGCCCCTTACTGTACGTAGCGCTGGCGAGACTGTCTGCCAGCCGCTATCGTCTGCTTCTCTCCCTGCCCGCTCTTTGTGCCGATGTCGTGACGCTTAAGGAAATCATGGCTGAGATTGCCCGTTGCTACGCGGCTTATACGCACGAAGAGGAGGCGGCTGACCAGCCACTACAATATGTAGACCTGGCGGCATGGCAAAATGAGCTCCTTGAAGCGGCGGATACCGGGGCCGGACGGGAGTATTGGCTCAAGCAAGACTTCTCCGGTTCAGAAGTTCAACAGCTTCCTTTCACAAATATATCTGCGGGCACGTTGGACACCGAGTTCAAGCCCGATACGATTGCGTGGCAGGTGAAGCCAGAAGTGGCCGCCAGGATCACCGCGCTGGCCGGGAGGAGGGGGTTTTGCCCGCGTCTATCCCACTGGCGTGCTGGCAGGTCTTGCTCTCGCGTTTAACGGGCCAGCCTGAGACAACCGTTGGCCTTGCTTGCGACGGTAGGAATTATGAGGAATTAGAGCATGCGCTTGGACCTTTGCAACGGTATGTGCCTGTCCACTGCCGTTTAGAGGAAGGCTTGCCTTTCAGAAAAGCGCTGAAGCAGATTGATGGCGTTGCTAGGGACGCTTACAAGTGGCAGGAGTTCTTTAGCTGGAAATCCTACAAAGAAGCCATAGGTGGGAACGCGCATGGTACCGGGCTATTCTTCTTCCCTTTCTGTTTCGAGTTTCAGGAGCCTGCGGGGGAATGTAAGGCTGACGGTGTGACGTTTTCAATGCGCGAGCAGGAGTATGCTTGCCTGGATCGGTTCCATGTCAGACTCGTTTGTACGGAACTCGGTGGCGAGCTAGGTAGCACGTTTGAATACGACCCCCGCGTGCTGACAGCCGAGGATGTGGAGCGATTGGCAGAACGATTCAGCACCCTATTGGAAAGTGCAGCAGACAGTCCAGGAGGGACAATCGGAGAGTTGGAGATAGTGGGCGAGAAGGAAAGGCTCTTCCTCTTGCATGCTGCTACTACTACTGCTACTGCTACTGCTTCCTCTCCCATCCCTCCTCTCCTGCCTCGCCATGCTGATACTGCCCAGCCATCCAACGTCAGCACTAACGTCAGCCCCAGGTGCGTACACCAACTATTCGAGCAGCAAGCTGCCCTTACTCCCCATAACGTGGCTGTGGTCTGCCCTTCCCTCCACCATCACTGGGATTTGCCCATTGGGTCTGACGTAGATAGAGATCGAAGCTGGGATAAAGAGCCACAACTGACGTATGAGGAGCTAGATAACTACGCTAACCAACTGGCTCATTACCTGCACCAGCAAGGCGTTGGGACCGGGGTAGGCACACGGAAGGAAGAGGTAGTGGTAGGGGTATGCATGGAGCACAGCCTGGAAGGGATAGTGGCTATCATGGGTGTGCTCAAAGCAGGAGCAGCTTATCTCCCTCTCGACCCTACCCTCCCCGCAGAGCGTCTAGCCTTCATGCTCCAGGATACCCACACTCCTCTGCTCCTAACCCAACCCCACTTACTGGGTCGCTTGCCCCACCATAACCGCTTGCTCTCCCTCTCTCCTTCTACTTCTCCTACTCCTGATACATCTACACCTACAGCACATACCCCAGTACGGGTAGTTTGCTTGCGCCTCGTAGATTTCGGAGGACAAGATAGACAAGATGAACAAAACGGACACGATAGCCAAGATAGTCATAGTAGTCGTAGTAGCCAGGAGCATCAGGAGAGTACACACAGAGAGCTACTCATACAGGAGGTCCCTTATCCGGGACATGAAGAGCCTCTATTGAACATGGATGGGCCAGTAGTGGCGAGAGAGATAACCGACAAAGGGAGTGAAGGAGGGAGAGGAAGCCAGGGGGCGGCGGAGGAACAATTAGCATACGTGATGTACACGTCCGGTTCTACAGGGCAGCCAAAAGGAGTGTGCGTGGAGCACAGGCAACTGTACAACTACGTGACCGCTATCACTCACAGGCTTGACATGCCACCAGCAGCCAGTTTCGCTATGGTAACTCCCTTCACTGCCGACCTTGGCCACACTGCCCTATTCCCCACCTTGTGCAGCGGTGGTACTCTCCACCTACTCGGTCCTCGCCTCAGCGTGAGTAGCAGTAATGGTGCGAATGGAGGCGATAGTAATATCGTCGTAAGTGATAACCCAGGGATGGAAGCAGCATACCTGGGGGAGTACATGCACAGGCACAAGATAGACTGCCTCAAGATAGTCCCTTCTCACCTCGCTGCTCTCTTGGCATCTGTGGCGATAGAAGTAGAGGCACAGTCTCAGGGAAAGATACCAGCCATACCTCTACCGAGGCGGAGGTTAGTGCTGGGTGGAGAGATTTGCAGGTGGGAACTGATCGACCAGGTGAATAGGCTCTTGCCTCTCGTTCCCTCTTCCTCATCTTCTTCTACATCAGAGAGATGCCGCATCTTCAACCACTATGGCCCCACTGAGACCACAGTGGGTGTGATCACCCATGAACTGTGTGGAGAAATAGATGAAGTAGAGGAGAGGAAGTGGGCGAAGAGTGTGCCGATAGGTAAGCCACTAGAGAACACGCAGATGTACATACTGGACCGGCAGATGAGGCTAATGCCCGTTGGTGTGGCAGGGGAGATATACATAGGAGGGAGAGGAGTAGCGAGAGGATACCTGGGGAGAGTGCAGGAGACAGCTGAGAGGTTCCTACCTGATGAGTATGGTGAAGGAGAGGGAAAGCGCCTATACAGGAGCGGGGACATAGGGAGGTACTTACCGGGAGGGGAGATAGAGTACCTGGGGAGAGCAGACCAGCAAGTAAAGGTGAGAGGGCACAGGGTAGAGCCTGGGGAAATTGAGGCTACCCTTCGCCTTCACCCCGCGATTGGCGAAGCAGCAGTCTTGGCCAAAGAGACCCCGTCCGGCGATACCCAACTGGTAGCCTACTGCGTACCGCACCGGCAGAGGGCTTTTCCACTATGGCAGATGTTACGCTTCGAGCGGGAACGCGCTCTTACCAATCACCGCACATATGAATTGCCCAACGGGATGGGCATTATTCACCAGCATACCCACATGACAGCCGCCCTGTTCAAGGAGATATTTGAAGATCAGGTGTACCTGGGCCACGGCATCACCTTGAATGATGGAGATTGTGTCTTCGACGTTGGCGCAAACATCGGCCTATTTACTCTGTTTGTGGGCCAGAAGTGTACGAATGCCTCTATTTACGCCTTTGAGCCTATTCCCTCGACTTTCGAGGTATTGCGCCTGAATACAGCCCTCTACGGCTTGAACGTTCGGCTCTTCGAGTGCGGCCTGGCAAACGAAGCAAAGGAAGAGCTGTTTATTCATTATCCCCACTTCTCCGTATCATCGGGGCGCTTCGCTGAAACTACGGCAGATCCGGAGGGTCTGAAGACCTGGTATTTCAACCTTCGCAAGGAATACCAGGCGAATGGTAACGGCACGGACCTGATAAGCCCGGAAGACACGGCCTCTGTGGAGGAATGGCTGGCCGACCGGCTGGAAAGTGAGAATATCATCTGCCAGGTGCGGACCCTTTCCGATGTGATTGCCGAATACGGCGTAGAGCGCATAGACCTGCTCAAGATTGACGCGGAGAAAAGCGAATGGGACGTGCTTGCCGGCCTCAAGGAGGAGGACTGGCCGAAAATCAGGCAGATAGTCATGGAGGTCCACTCGAGCGAGATGCGCGACCAGATCGCTAGCTTTCTTACCAGCCGCCAATATGAAGTGAGCATGGACCAGCCCAGCCAGTTCGAAGGCACCCAGGCTTCTAACGTCTATGCGGTTCGGCCTGCCCAGAAGTCTGACGCTCATAATCCGGTTGAAACCCGACCATCTACGGAGCAACCAATGTGGAGTGGCTCGAAAGTAGTGGTTCGGGACGTACAGCGGTCGTTGAAGGAGCAGCTTCCAGAGTACATGATACCCGCCGCATTCGTGTTGCTCGACGAAATGCCACGCACCCCAAGCGGCAAAGTGGACTTGCGGGCGCTACCGGCAAATGACCCGGTTCAACTGTCGGCGGATAAAGCCTTTGTGGCCCCGCGCACCCCGGTCGAGCAGGTGCTCGCAGGTATGTGGAGACAACTGCTGAACGTCGAGCGCATAGGTATACATGACAGCTTCTTCAATTTGGGAGGCCATTCTCTCCTGGCTACCCAGCTTACGTACCAACTGCGCAGCACCTTCCGGCTAGAGCCACCTTTACGAGCGATTTTTGAGGCCCCCACTATAGCCCAGTTGTCGCAGGTCCTGGCCAGGTACGAAGCGAAGCCAGGTCAAGTTGACACTATTGCTCGCCTCCTTCAGCGGGTTGAAGCTATGCCCGGCCAGGAAGTGCGAGAGATGCTCCGCAAGAAGAAGGGTAATAACAGTGATTGAGCAATTATTCCCGGCGCGTTCCACCCAATTGCGTGCTCACCTTGAGGGTCGCGACGAGCCTGTCATCATCAGCGATGGCGATCTGGCGATAGACGACGTGGTCCGCGTAGCACGCTACCTGGCTCCCGTGCGCCTGAGCGATGATCCCAATGTTCTACAGCGTATCCAGGCATCCTGCGACTACGTCGCGCGCGGCTGTCGAAGTTGGAGAGGCGATTTACGGCGTAACTACAGGATTCGGCGGCATGTCCAGCACCAAAGTCTCGGCACAAGATGCAGCCGACCTACAAAACAACCTGATATGGTTCCACAAGACGGGGGCTGGTCGCCGGCTGCCACTCGCTGACGTCCGAGCTTCTATGCTAATACGCGCCAACTCACATATGCGTGGTGTCTCCGGTATACGCTTGGAGCTTATCGAACGCCTGGCATGTTTTCTGAACGCAGGGGCCACTCCCCATGTATACGAGTTCGGTTCTATAGGGGCGAGTGGCGACCTTGTGCCGTTGACCTATATCACGGGCGCTATCATCGGTCTGGATGACTCTTTCAAGGTTGACTTCAACGGCGAGGAAGTGGGCGCGTTGGCTGCGTTAGAGCGCCTGGGTTTACCACGCCTGCGCCTTGGCCCAAAAGAAGGGCTTGCCATGATAAACGGCACCTCTGTAATGTCCGGTATTGCCGCTAACTGTGTGTACGACGCCCAAATACTCATGGCGCTCACTATGGGCGCGCATGCGCTGGCGATCCAGGCTCTCCGCGGTACCAACCAGTCCTTCCACCCCTTCATTCACGCCCGCAAACCGCATCCAGGTCAGATATGGTGTGCCAGCGAGATGTTGAGCTTGCTCGACGGCTCGCAGCTAACCCGTGACGAGATGGATGGCAAGCATAACCATCGTGACAAGGACCTCATCCAGGACCGCTATTCGCTCCGTTGTTTGCCGCAGTACGTAGGACCTGCCGTTGAAGGATTGGCCACTATCGCCCGGCAGGTCGAAATCGAGCTTAACTCCGTCACCGATAACCCTATTATTGACACAGACAGCCAGGTGAGCTATCACGGTGGGAACTTCCTCGGACAGTACATAGGCATGGGGATGGACCATCTCCGCTACTATATCGGCCTGCTGGCTAAACACCTGGATGCGCAATTGGCCCTCCTTGTAGCGCCTGAGTTCAACAATGGTCTGCCGCCATCGCTGATCGGCAACACCGGGCGCACGGTCAACATGGGCCTGAAAGGTCTCCAGCTAACCGGCAACTCTATCATGCCGTTGCTGACCTTCCTCGGGAACTCGCTGGCCGACCGCTTCCCGACTTACGCCGAGCAGTTCAACCAGAACATAAACAGCCAGGGTTTCGGTTCGGCAAACTTGACCCGCCAATCGCTCGATACCTTCCAGAGGTATATGGCCGTTGCTTTGATGTTCGGAGTGCAGGCAGTCGATCTGCGGACGTACCAACTCGTTGGGCACTATGACGCCCGCGCCTGCCTGTCGCCCGCCACCGCGCCCCTGTACCAGGCAGTACGCGAGGTGACCGGGCGCGCACCATCCGCGGACCGGCCCTATATCTGGAACGATGATGAACAGTCCCTGGACGAGCATATAGCGCGTATCGCGGACGATATTATCGCCGGGGGGTACATCCCGCAGGCGGTCGTCGGTACGCTGGCCCGTTTGAAGTCACCAACCAAACAATAAAGCCCGATCAGGGGTCACTATTGGCCCCGATGGGCTATTCGTAAAGTCAGGTAGCAGATATGCATATCTTGGGTAGAGGATTTATAGCAAGCAACTTTGCCTGCCTCAGCGAGCTACACGCTCGCACGGTCCTCTTCGCCGCGGGCGTCTCCAACTCGCGTTGCCTGGACGAAGCAGAGTTTTACCGGGAGCTGGGCATGTTGAATGACGCCATTCGCCATTGCCAGATGCACGACCTCAAGCTGGTCTACTTCTCCTCGTCGGGCCTGGTTTACGGCGGCTATCCCCACGGCACGCAAGAGGATGGCCCGTCAGTTCCGGATACAGCCTATGGCAAACACAAACTGGCTATGGAGAGAGCCATACAGGCTTCAGATGTTGATTACCTCATTCTGCGCCTGGCAAACGTTGTCGGACCCGATCAGAAGCGCCATCAGCTTGTACCCGCCCTTTATGCTCAGATGCAACGCGGCTTTGTAGTGATCTGGAAAGGGGCCCATCGCGACATCATTGACATCGCCGACGTCGTAAGGATCACGGAGCAATTGCTCACCCAGGACGTGAGCAGGAAGGTATTCAACGTTGCTTCCGGCATCTCCGTGCCCGTAGAAGATATAGTGGCTCAACTGGAAGCCTCTATCGGCTCTCCCGTAACAAAGCAGTACATCGATTGCCCGGACTCCTACCGGGTATGCATAGATAAACTTAAAAAGACACTCGGTGCGGATCGCATGAATGCGTTTCGCTTTGACACCGACTACTACAAACGAGTGATCAGCAAGTATTATTAGCCCACCGTAATTGCTTTTGGACTCGACTATGAATGGTAAGAATAACAATTATTCGCCCCGCACTCTCATCGTCGCTGATGAGCAGATTGAGGCGCTCAAGACAGACGTTCGGAGTGTCCTGGACCTCCGCGCGCAAATCGGCGTGCAAACACGTGGGGTCACAGATAGCAGCAGGATTGCGGGGATAGTGACGGCAGCGGCAGGCTACGAGAGCTATCTTCCCTACACCGTCCCGTTGGTTATCGAACAAGTGCAAAATACCGGACGAAGTGCTGATATAGTGCTCGGCCTGAATAATGGCTATGAATGCCCGGAGGTAATCGCCAGCTTCCTCGCGCTGCGAGACACGGAGATAGTCCACCTGTATACGGGGGAGAAGCCAGGAGAGGGGATCCCCTCGGAGATATTCGATAATCCCCAGTTGCAATGCCCCACTTACCTCATACCACCTGCTGGCAAGCAGCACAGGATATTTGTCGTCCACCAGCGGCCAGGGCCATATTCCGCCGGGAAGGTGCGGATGCTCGGCGATATTTTGCACTCCCTCTTCCTACCTAGCATCGAGAGCGGGTGGGCGCTGCCGGTATATACGCTTCTCTTTGACGCGGAGTCCCTCTTTGTAAGCGTCACCGAGGACCGCGACCTCACCCCAGAATTGGAGCATGTAAGCAGGCTACTCCATGAACATTCGGGCGATGCCCATGAAGTTGTGGGTGCTCTTGTGCAGGAGCACTTCTCAAGCCAGGGGAGGCAGCATGTATCCCCGGCTGCGACGCTCATGGGGGTGGGTAACCATAACGTGCAGCTGCCAACGCACGGCCTGGAAGCGCTCATCAACGAATTGGAGAGCCAGCCTAAATTAGATATCATCGGCGCTATTACCAGATTTTGCATCTACAGCCAGGAGCAGGTAGTGGACGGTATGGGCATCCGTCTACCGGACCTCTCAGCCACTATATCCCCAATGCATTTGATTTACAACTATACGTGCGGCTTGTTAGAGGGCGCTATGTGTATGCCAGGAGCGGGTACGGTTGGCAAGTCGGACATTCTACTCAGCCTGCTAGCCGTAGCGCTCCGCGCGCACCCGGAGATATATGGCGAAGATGCAATAACCACGGTGCTCGCAGAGCACGCAGGTTTTGGCCTGCGATTATCAAGCCAGGTCTTCGTGACGAACAGGTGTCCGGGGATTGCGGATATGACCAACGAGACGCCTCCGCGCCTCGCATGGCCGCAACAGTTCATCACCTGGTATGGCGGGTTCAACGCGATAGAAAAGCTGTATGGCAGGGCCAACGCGGCATTCCGTGCTAGGACCTGGCGTGCAGGCGTTTGTTACTGCCAGCCTGGCGATATTCAGGAAGACCCTGCGGTCAACCAACGACCTATCTAGCAGTCTCGCACTGCTACAGAGTTTTCTTGCGTGCCGGGCCATTTATGAAGAGATAATAAGCGCCGCGCATTCTAAGCCGCACGTGCTAAAGGGCGCTGATGGCAGGCCGGCCTTCTAATTGATGCGAGGGGGTTGAAGTGAGAGTCTTGCTGACCACCAATCCGGGGATAGGGCACCTGAATCCGATGTTGCCCATCGCAACAGCCTTGCGACAGGCTGGGCACCAGGTGGCTTTCGCTTCCTCCGCGTCGTTCTGCCCCATCATAGAGGCCAGGGGGTTCCAGGCCATCGCCGCAGGGCTTGACTGGCTGGAGACCGAGGTTGAAGAGAGCTTCCCAGAGAGCCGGGATATGTCTCCTGAAGAGCTTAGCTCCTGGTTCATGACCGATCTATTTACTGACATCGCCGCCCACCGGATGGTCCCCGACCTGCTTGAAATCGGGGTCAGGTGGAAGCCGGACCTGATCGTGCGCAACGATTATGAGTTCGGCAGTTGCGTAGCCGCCGAGTGCCTGGGTATCCCGCAGGCTACGGTGAGTATTTGCTTCTTCATGTCCCCTTCCCTGCTGAAACCTCTGATCGGCGACCAGTTAGCATACCTGCGTAGCGTTCATGGCCTGGCCCCTTACCCAGCCCTCGATATGCTTTACCCTTACCTCTATCTCACTTATGCGCCTTTCAGTTGCCAGCAGCCGGAGTCTGCAGGTAATCAGGGCGCTCCGCCCGGCGATATGCATACAGACGAGGAGAGCCTGCCAGGCTGGATTAGAGATATGCCGGAGCGCCCTACCATATACGCCTCGTTGGGCACCGTCTTTAACCGCGTGCCTGACATTTTCCCTACCATTGTCGAGGGCCTGCATGATGAGCAGGTCAACCTAATCGTCACCGTCGGCCAAAACCAGGACCCTGGGCAGTTCGGCGCGCAACCGTCGCACATCCACATAGAGCGGTATATTCCGCATACCCTGCTCTTTCCGATATGCGATTTGTTCGTTACCCATAGCCCTTTCTACACGGTGATGTCCGCACTGAGCTATGGCCTACCTTTGTTGATGATCCCAATCGCGGGCGACCAGCCAGCCCACGCGGCGCGGATTGCGAGCCTGGGAGTTGGTCGCGTTCTCAAACGTAAAACACACTCCGAAAGTTATTTCGATGAATCGGTGCCGGAGCTATCGCCGGAGACCATACGCACTACCGTCCGCGAACTCCTGGGCGATCCAGGCTACAAGATGAATGCCAGGCGAATAAGAAGCGATATAGCAGCCCTCGAAGGGCCGGAGAGCGCAGTCGATCTGCTGGTAGGATTAGTTGAAGGCTCATACTCAGCGATGCGGACCGGGTAAGCCAGGGCAATTGAAAGGGGATAACACCATGATCAGAAATGAGCAGCTAGATTGCCTGGTCATAGGCTATAACGAAATGCCTATTGCGCAATACGAGCCTCTGTTGAGGAAGTATGGCGAGGACTCGGAGGCATACCGCGACCTCAGGTTCAGCTTCGTTGATTTAGAGGGCGAGATACTAAACTACGTAGACTTGCTGAACCGCGCTTTTCAACTCGCCCGCCGGGACCAGGAGCCGATAGCCCCGGAGGAAGAGTTTAAGTCTGGTGACATCCCCAATCTAGCCGCCGTCTACCTCACGAATTACTTGCGAAAGAGGGGTTTCAGCGCGAAGTACATCAACCTCTTCCAGTACGAGAAAGAGAGATTGGCCGAATATCTAGACGAAGACCCCTTGTGCGTGGCTATCACTACAACCTTCTACGTACTGAATATGCCGGTTATCGAGATGATTGAGTTTATTAGGGAGCGCAACAAGAAGGTGAAAATCGTAGTGGGGGGTCCACTTATAGCCAACCACCACAGGCGGTACCAATCGGAAGAGCTACTGGTTGCGCTGGAGGAGCTGGGCGCGGACATTTACGTGATCGAATCGCAGGGAGAGTGGACCCTTTCCCAAATCGTAAGCTGCTTGAAGACCAATGGCGACCTGGGTAACGTGCCGAACATCATCTACAACGACGGCCAGCAAATGCATATGACCGCAACGCAGCATGAGAACAATTCGCTCGATGAAGATGCTATCGACTGGGAGGGCTTCTCCAGTGAAAACCTGGGGCCTACGCTCCAAACGCGCACGGCAAGGAGCTGCGCTTTCAGTTGCGCCTTTTGCGCTTACCCAATGAGGGCAGGCAACCTGACGCTGGCTAGCCTCGACACCATAAAACGCGAGCTGAGATTCTATGCGGAACATCGGCGGCGTCAAAAACCTGGTCTTTATAGACGATACGTTCAACGTGCCTCTCAAACGCTTTAAGGAGATTTGCCGCTTGATGATAGCCGAGAATTACGGCTTCAACTGGTTTTCCTATTTCCGGTGCAGTAATTCGGACGAAGAAGCTATCGAGCTTATGGCGGATAGCGGCTGTAAGGGAGTATTTCTTGGGATCGAATCAGGCTCTCCCGCTATATTGAAGAATATGCACAAAGCGGCCACCATCGAGCAGTACGCCAGGGGTATAGAGCAACTACGCCAACATGGCATCCTGACTTTCGGCTCCTTCATATTCGGCTTCCCGGGGGAGACTGAGGCCACTATCAACGAGACCATTGATTTCATCAGGGAGAACAGGCCCGACTACTACCGGACCCAGCTATGGTACTGCGAGCCAGGCACGCCCATTTACGAGCGGCGCGCTGAGTTCGATATAAGGGGCACAGGGTTCAAGTGGCAACACGCGACAATGGAGAGCTTGGAGGCAATGGACCACATTGAGAATGCTTTCTTGACGATTGATGCATCGCTCTGGCTGCCCCAATGGTCGTTCGACTTCTGGATTATCCCGTACTTGCTGGGCAGAGGCATTTCGATTGCCCAGTTTAGAGAGTTGATGACCTGTGCCAACCGGATACTGGCGTCGGACATTCTAAGGATGCCGAGGCAGCAAAAAGTGGGGAGACAACGAGACTACCTGCAACAGATGGCGAGTATAGCCCATTTACAGAGCTAGCGCCGGGCTTTAAGTCGCCAATACCACGCTGGCAGGGTCTGGCAATGCTGAAAGAGGCTGCTCAGGCCGGGTGACGATGTGCTCCAACAGCATTTCAAAATAGTTGAGCATCCGGGTGATGGCAGCAGCATCGAAGAGTTCCGTCTTGTAGAGCAGCGAACCAACGATGCCGGTATCACTCTCTCTCATCTCAAGCACCAAATCCATCGTGGTTGCAGTTAATTCGGTTTCAGCCTCCCCTTTGCCGGTACCAAGCGGACCCAGGACCAGGCCAGGCGGCATGGTCTGTGGACTTTCTGGCGAGGCGTTCTGAAAAAGGAACATCACCTGGAACAGGGAAGTCCGTCTTAGATCGCGCTCGCGCGTTAGCACCTGTGCCAGCTCTTCAAACGGCAAGTCCTGGTGAGCATAAGCTGTCAGGGCCGTGTGGCGGACACGTTCCAGCAATTCGAGAAAAGTAGGATTGCCGGAAAGGCTGGTCCGCAGGACTAGCGTATTGATGAAAAACCCTATCAGCCCCTCAGTCTCGCTCCGATTGCGGTTTGCGATCAGAGTACCCAGGCGGATGTCGTCCTGTCCGGTATAGCGGTGCAGTAAAGCCTTGAAAGCGGCGAGCAACATCATGAAGACCGTAACGCCACTTCTGCGGCTCAAATCCTTGATTGCCTCTGAGAGGTGTAGGGGCAGCGCCAGCGATTGGGAGGCTGTTTGGAAGCTTTGCTCCTCAGAGCGCGGTCGGCTGGTGTGAAATTGCAAAGGCTGGAGGTCGCCTTCCAGTTTACGCTTCCAATATGAGAGCTGCGCACCAAGCGCCGGACTTTTAAGTGCCTGTCGCTGCCACCGGGCGAAGTCGGTGTATTGAATAGGGAGTTCGGGCAGTGGCGATGGGTGACCTTGAGCGAAGGCCGCATACAGGGTACTTATCTCGCGCATCAGTATCCCCATAGACCAGCCATCACTGATAATGTGGTGCAGGGTGAGAAGGAGCACGTGTTCCTGCTCGCCCAATTTCAGCAACGTAGCCCTGAACAGCGGGCCACGAGCCAGGTCGAAGGGACGCGCAGCCTCTTCACCGGCGAGCCGCATTGTCTCTGCTTCCCTCTCGGCGTGGCCAAGGCTCTGAAGGTCTATTACGGGCAACTCGAACTGGAGATGGGGAGCGACGATTTGCACAGGTTCCTGGCCTACCCTGCCAAACATGGTTCGCAGGGTTGCATGCCGTCGCACTACCTCGTTCAAGCTGCGCTCCAACGTGGCCGCGTCAAAAGGACCTGAGAGGCGCATGGCGCTAGGGACGTTGAAAAATATGGACCCAGGCACGAAGAGGTCAAAGAGCCAAAGATGCTCCTGGGCTAGAGAGAGCGGGAACGAGTTATACGCTGCCCCTTCTCTCCTGAGTCTCAGGATGAGGATAGCCTGTTTCTCCGGCGAGAGGGCCTCGATGCGCTCAGAAAAATCAGCCACGCGGCCTCCTCAAAGAGAAAAGCTCCCCTCAAGCTCAGGTATATCTGTAACGATTTCTAAAAGACTGTTCTCCCTTTCAGTAAGTATCTCCAACTCGTCCACAGGCATATCAGGCCAGGTTACTATGCTTCTCAGCAGCACCTGGAAGTGCTCCAACATCTGGGCAATCCATGAAGCATCAAACAGGTCAACCTTATAGGTGAAGGACCCGGTAAGGCGCGGCCCCGCCGCGCTCATACTAAGCTCCAGGTCAAACTTGGCAGTCCGGCTATCCACCTTCAGGGGTTGCAGACTGAGGCCTCCCAACTCGATAGCTGGCATATGGCTATTTTGCAGCATGAACATGACATTGAAGAGCGGGTTGCGGTTCAACGCCCGCTCCGACTGCACATGCTGAACGAGCATTTCGAAGGGCAGGTCCTGATGGGCCTGGGCATCCAACACAACTTCCTTCACCCGTCTCAGCACTTCCCGAAAACCAGGATCGCCCGACAAATCAGTGCGGATGACCAACGTGTTGACCAGGAACCCTACCAACCCCTCTACTTCCACCCGCCCGCGGTTAGCCACGGGTGTGCCGATAGGGATGTCGTAGCGGCCTGTATATCTGTAAAGTAACGTCTGGAGGGCAGCGAGCAAGACCATGAACAACGTTACTCCCTCTTGCTGGCTCAATGCCACCAACGATTTGGACAACTCAACAGGTAACAGGAACGATTGGCTGGCACCGGCAAAGGTCTGCGCGGGAGGTCTGGGGTGGGTGGCAGGTAATTCGAGAGGAGAGATTTCCCGCAAGCTGCCCCTTCCAGTAAGAAAGCTCTCTTTGCAGCAACTCACCCTGTAGCTGCTTTCGTTGCCAGGCGGCGAAGTCGGCGTACTGGATAGGCAATTCCGGCAATGGGGAGGGTTGGCCCCTGGAAAGAGACCCCCATAGAGCAGGGCGATTTCGCGGGTCAGGACGCCAAGAGACCACCCATCTGAGACGATATGGTGCATAACGAGCAGCAGTATGTGGTCCTCGCCGGCCAGTCGCAGCAAAGCAGTCTCTGAAGAGTGGACCACGTGCCAGATCGAAGGGTTGGCGGGCTTGTTGGAAGACGAAATCGCTCAGCCTCGGCATCTCTTTCGCTTTCAGATACATCTGTCAGGTCCACCAACCACGGGGTCAAGAGTTAAGCCTGGGGCGATTACTTGTTCAGGTTGTCCGGCCACATCTATAAAGGTTGCCCTCAATACTTCGTGCCTCCGCACTATTTCGTTGAGGCTCTGCTCCAATACGGCCGCATCGAGTGGTCCCCTCAGCCGCACTGCTACAGGCATGTTGTATGCAGGGCTGTCAGGCTCCAATTGGTCGAGGAACCATAGTCGCTCCTGGGCGAAAGATAGGGGGATTGGACCTTGTTGGTCGCGCCGAGGGATAGGCTCTACTTTAGATATACCCGCTTGCTTACCCCTTAGACGCCGCTCAAGCAGGGCTTGTTTTGCTGCTGAGAGGTTTGCCCTTTTGGCCGGGGATTCCCCATCTCCCAGCGAACTACCGTGCTGCGCTTCAGCCATTATTCCCTCCGCAACTCTCGCAGCCGCTTCTCAAGTAGGGAGAGTTTGGCTGCCGAAAGCTTGCCGCGTTTCTGGGAGATAGCCTCTTCGCGTATCGAAACTCCACCACTTTCACCGGCCTGCAATTCCGGCCTATCCTGGGAAGCGACGCGCTGGAACTCGGCCATGATCTCATTGAACAGAGTTGGCGAGTGGTAGCTCGAGCCTCGCCATGTGGAACTGGCGGTAAGGTATCACGGACGAGAATGGGAATAGCTACTCGGTATTCGGGTAGTTTTCCCATCAGGTAGCTGCCCAGTTCAGCGGCGGTGGGAGCCTGCTGTTGGTCCGGGACGACGCAAGCCACCAGGCGATTGCCGCCTGGGAGGTCGCTATTCGCTATGACCAGGACCTCTCGCACACCTGGGTGCTGGCGTAAAGCATCTTCTGCCTCCGCTCGCTCTTTAAAGAAGCTCCTGCTGCTCGTCCGCGGTCAGCAGAGGCACATCCGATAGCCTGTAGCCGGGATTGTCGAGGAAATTCTCCAACAGTACCCGAAAATGCGCGAGCATATGGGTGATTGTCGCTCTGTAGAACAGGTCGGTGTTGTATTCCAGCACCGCTATCAGGCCGTCCGGCTCCTCAATTATGTCAAGCGTGAGATCGAACTTCGCCGTTCCGGTCTCAATTATGAATGAACTCAAGGTGAGACCTGAGTCCTCGACGGTGCTTGTATCAGCGCTTTGGAACTGGAACATAACCTGGAAGAGGGGGTTATGGCTGAGGTCACGCTGAGGCTGTAACTCCGCTACCAGCTTCTCAAATGGTAACTCCTGGTGGCTGTATGCCCCCAGCGTTACCTCCTTTACCCTCTTCAGCAACTCCCTGTACGTCGGGTTCCCTGATAGGTCCGTCCGCATCACCAACGTGTTCACGAACAGCCCTATCAGCCCTTCCGCTCTCCCCTGTTGCGGTTCGCTACTGCCGTCCCCACACTTATATGTTCCCTGCTCTCCCCGCTCTCACCCTCCGATTGTCCTGTCTGGTGCCTTATGTACCCTGCGGTATAGCGGTAGAGCAAAGTCTGGTAGGCTGCCAGTAACGTCATGAATACGGTCACTCCCTCTTGTCTGCTCACCTGAGCCACTCTATCCTTGAGCCTCTTGGGCAGGTGCAGCCACTCCTTGGCACCCCGGTAGGTCTGCACTGGTGGTCTTGGTCTGTCGGTAGGCAGTTGTAGTGGCGTTAGTGGTATTGGTGATGTTGGTGATGTTGGTGATGTAGAAGAAGGAGAGTCTAGTGAGTTGCTGACGCCAGTAGTCGAGTTGAGCCTGAAGGAGAGGACCTAGCAGCCACTGACGCTGCCAGGCAGCATAATCGGCATACTGGATTGGCAGGGGAGGAAGTACAGGTAGTGAGGCAGCACTACTGACACCAGTCTCAGCACTTTTGGCGAGAGCCTGGTAGAAAGCGTTTACTTCTTCGAGCAGTATCTGAGTGGACCACCCATCGCTCACGATATGATGCATCACCAGCACCAGCGCATACTCCTCTTCCTCAGCAACTCGCTGCTCTTGCTCTTGGGACGGTGGAGATAGAGGCGGAAGCTGGCCCAAGCACAGGAGAGTAGCACGCAGCAGCGGTGCTTGGGAGAGGTCGAAGGGCTGGCTGGCAAGAGCAGCAATGATCTGTTGGGCATGAGCCTGCCGCTCGGCAGGAGGGTCGTGGCGAAGGTCAACTATCGAGAGGTGCACGTAACCGGAGTTGGGGTTAGGTCCGTTTATACGACCAGGAATGGGGAGGGGAGGAGCAGTGATTTGGACGGGTTGGCCTTGGATGGTAGCAAAGCTGGTGCGCAGCACCTCGTGCCGGTTTACTACCTCGTTCAAGCTCCTCTCCAAAGCGCCAACGTCGAGCGCTCCGGTGAGGTGCAGACCGAAGGGCAAGTTGTACGTAGCAGTACCAGGCTCCAATTGCTCAAAGAACCATAGCTGCTCCTGACCAAAGGAGAGGGCCATCGGTCCCTGCCGTGGAACACGCTCGATAGGAAGCAATGGGAGCTTTAGACCCTCATTTCCTTGTAACGCTGCCGTGACGGAGAGAGCGAGAGCAGCAAGGGTGGGAGTGTCAAATATGGTGCGTAAGGGTAGCTCTACCTCCATTACCTCTCGTATCCTTGACACTACTTGCATCGCCAACAGTGAGTGCCCCCCCAGCATGAAGAAGTTGTCCCTCCCCCTTATCCCTCTCCCTTCTATCCCTAGCACCTCTCCCCAGATGCCTGCTATCACTTCCTCTACCTCTGACCCTCGTTCCTCTTCCCCCTCTGATGCTGTTGCAACATCTAAGTCAGGAATAGAGATAGGATCAGGGAGAGCCTTACGGTCTACCTTGCCGTTGGGTGTGAGAGGTAGAGCCTCCAGGCCCACGAAGCGCCAGGGGACCATGTACTCCGGCAGCTTCTTCCTCATGTAGCTCCGTAGCCCCTCCACCACGTCTTCTTCTATTTCATATCCTTGTGCCCTGGTTCCCGCTACTCCTTTTTCCACCGAGCCGGTTTCCTCCGGTGCCTCGTTGAATACTACGTAAGCCACCAGCCTCTTGTCATTGGCTCCTGCGTCTGTATATGCTGATTGGCGAGAGACCGCCGCCACCTGGCGGACGGAGACCACCACATTCCTGGACGGCAGGGTGCATGAGTAGCGCGGCCTCTATCTCTCCCAACTCGATGCGCAGTCCCCACAGCTTGACCTGCCCATCTCCCCCTACTCGACCCACGTACTCGATGGTCCCACTTGTGCTGCTGGTGCTGATGTTACCGTTGACACCATTGATACTGGTGACACTGGGCACATAGCGCACCAGGTCACACCGTCCGGTACAGCCTCTCTCACCTTCCCCTTCTGTAGTGGAGGAGAAGGGGTTAGGGAGGAAGCGAGAGGCGGTGAAGCTGGGACGATGGAGGTAGCCACGAGCCAGGCCACTCCCTCCCAGATAGAGTTCCCCTACCACTCCTGGTGGCACTGGCTGCATTCTCTCATCCAGTATATATGCCTGCGTGTTCGCTATGGGGCGGCCAATGGGTGGCTTGGTCGCAAATGCCGGTCCCGCCTGTCCTGCTGTTCCGGTCTCTACTGTGCCTCTGTTTATCATGGCAAAGGTCGAATAGGTCGTGTCCTCCGTTGGTCCATATAGGTTCAGCACTCGCCTCTCGTTTCCATTCAGGAGGGTGTAAACCTGCCGAACCAGATCAGTGTAAGGGGTTCTCCGGCCAGGTTCACCGTCCGCACGCAGGATGGTAATCTTATTTCTGCTTCTTCTATTGCTGCCTGAGTTCTCCCTCCTTTGCGCTTTAACTGTCTTATCAATTCCAACATGAGGGAAGGCACCGTGTTTATCAGGGTTATCTGCAAACCGTCGGTGAGCAGAGCGGGCAATTGAAGGAGGTTGTTCGCCAGAATTACCCTGCCACCATAACTCAAGGTCGCAAATAGCTCGAATATCGACAGGTCGAAGCAGAGGGAGGTGCAGGCGTAAAACCCCCGCCAGTTCGGCAGCGGAGAAAGCTTCCCCAGACCAATACACAAAAGTTACCGCGCTATGATGCTCGATAAGCACGCCCTTGGGAATGCCTGTGGAACCTGATGTGTAGATTACGTATGCGGCGTTTCCTGGTACCACTCCGCTCTGCGGATTATCTTCCCTCTCCGCTTCTACCCCTTCCCTCTCAGCCTCACCGTCCAAGCATACTACTTGTACTTCACTCTCAGATACTGGTAGTGTCCCCACCAGACTACGCTGGGTGATGAGCACCTGTGCCTGGCTGTCGTGGAGCATGAAGGCTATACGCTCCTGTGGGTAGGCAGGGTCTAACGGTACGTATGCTCCCCCTGCCTTCAGTACCCCCAGCACTCCTACTACCATCCCTACCGACCGTTCCATGCATATCCCTACCAGCTTCTCTGGTCCCACTCCCAACTTGGTCAGGTAGTGTGCTAGCCGGTTAGCTCTGCTGTTCAGCTCCCTGTAGGTAAGCTGTTCCTGCTCGTAGCTCACAGCCACGGCATCAGGCGTCCTCTCTACCTGCCCCTCGAAGAGGTGATGCAGGCACTTGCCGGTGGGGTAGTCTCGATGCGTGGCGTTCCACTCCATCACTATCTGCTCCTGCTCTGCCTCAGGCAAGACTGCGTGCTCCGGCGGTGCTGTACCCTGGCGCAGTTGCGCTTCCAGGGGATCTAATAGGTCCATTGGCCTACTCTTATCCACAGACATTTCCTTGCTTGTCGCATTAGGATGAGGCATGGCTGTCCTGTCCAATAAGAGCCTCTGCTTCATCCTCTGTAAGCTTTTCTATCTCCTCTATTAGAAATTTCCTCTACGGAAAGAGCGAGAGCAGCAAGGGTGGGAGTGTCAAATATGGTGCGTAAGGGTAGCTCTACCTCCATCACCTCTCGTATCCTTGACACTACTTGCATCGCCAACAGTGAGTGCCCCCCCAGCATGAAGAAGTTGTCCCTCCCCCTTATCCCTCCCTCTTCTATCCCTAGCACCTCTCCCCAGATGCCTGCTATCACTTCCTCTACCTCTGACCTTCCTTCTGGCTGCTCTTCTAATCGTAGGTCTAAGTCAGGTATAGAGATAGGATCAGGGAGAGCCTTACGGTCTACCTTGCCGTTGGGTGTGAGAGGTAGAGCCTCCAAGCCCACGAAGCGCCAGGGGACCATGTACTCCGGCAGCTTCTTCCTCATGTAGCTCCGTAGCCCTTCCACTACATCTTCTTCTATTTCATATCCTTGTGCTTGTACCTCAGTTTCTCCAATGCCCACCCCTGATGATTGTCGCCCTTTACCCTGCCTATCTCCTTGTTCTCCTGGCTCTTGGTCAAGCACCACGTAAGCCACCAGCCGCTTGTCATTGGCTCCTTCGTCCATTCCATTAGTATCCTGCGTGTAGAGTGACGATTGGTAGGGTGTCCATACCTGGCGGACGGAGACCACCACATCCTGGACAGCAGGGTGCATGAGTAGCGCTGCCTCTATCTCTCCCAACTCGATGCGCAGTCCCCACAGCTTGACCTGCCCATCTCCCCCCACTCGACCCACGTACTCGATGGTCCCATTCCTGCTGGTGCTGGTGTTACCGTTGATATTGGTGACGCTGGGCAGGTAGCGCACCAGGTCACCCGTCCGGTACAGCCTCTCTCCACCTTCCCCTTCCGTAGTGGAGGCGAAGGGGTTAGGGAGGAAGCGAGAGGCGGTAAAGCCGGGACGATGGAGGTAGCCACGACCCAGGCCACTCCCTCCAAGGTATAACTCTCCTACCACTCCAGGTGGCACAGGTTGCATCATCTCGTCCAATATGTATCCCTGCGTGTTCGCTATGGGCTGGCCGATAGGCACTTCCCTCAACGGCCCATCCGCCGTGGCAATCTCCGACAGATCACACATAGTCGCCACTATCGTCGCTTCGGTTGGCCCATAGGTATTCACAAGCCGCACGCCGGGGTCTGCTCTCTCCTGCCAGAGTCGCAGCGGCCCCGGCAGCGCGCGCTCGCCCCCGATAATTACCAGGCGTACTGAAGGCGGCAGGCTCAAATCTTCTTTGCTCATCCTTGCCGCGAGCTCATGCCAGTACGCTGTGGGCAGGTCCAGCACGGTGATACCCCACTCATGGCACCGTTGCAGGAACGTGGCTGCCGAGCTGAGCATCGAGTCGGTACGCAGCACAAGGGTCGCGCCGCATGTCAGGCAGGGATATATCTCTTCCGCGCTCGTGTCGAAACTAATCGGCGCGAATTGCAAGACCCGGTCGCCCGGCTCCAATGCATATTTATCCTGCGCTACCATGCTATAGTGCGCCAGAGAGCGGTGTTGGATAAGCACGCCCTTGGGAATGCCCGTGGAACCGGAGGTGTAGATTACGTACGCGGCGTTTCCCGGTACCACTCCACTCTGAGGGTTCCCCTCCTTCTCCCCTTCTATCCCTTCCCGGTCAGCGTCCAGGTATACAACTTGTACCTCACTCTCAGATACTGGTAGTGTCCCCACCAGAACTCTGCTGGGTGATGAGCACTTGTGCCTGGCTGTCGTGGAGCATGAAGGCTATGCGCTCCTGTGGGTAGGAGGGGTCTAACGGTACGTATGCCCCCCCTGCCTTCAGTACCCCCAGCACTCCTACTACCATCCCTACCGACCGTTCCATGCATATCCCTACCAGCTTCTCTGGTCCCACTCCCAACTTGGTCAGGTAGTGTGCTAGCCGGTTAGCTCTGCTGTTCGACTCCCTGTAGGTAAGCTGTTCCTGCTCGTAGCTCACAGCCACGGCATCAGGCGTCCTCTCTACCTGCCCCTCGAACAACTCATGTATGCAGGCATCCCGCACCATGTCCTGGCTGGCACTATTCAACTCTACCAGCAGGTTCTGTCGCTCTACTGCCGTCATGAGAGGCAGGTCCAATACGTGCTGCTCCGGGTCGGCGACAATGCTCTCCAGCAGCGTACAAAAATGTCGCACCATCTGAGCGATTGTAGGGGCGTCGAATAAAGTGGAGTCATAGAATATCTCCCCGTACAATCCAAGCCCTTGTACAAACTCCTTTATGTTCAGGGTTAGATCGAGTTGGGCACCTCCCGCGACCACTGGCCTGTCGGCCTCCATGAGGCTGACGGTCAGCCCTGGAAGCTCAACGTGCGACACTGGGAAGTTCTGGAGATTGATTGCCACCTGAAATAACGGTGTGCGATTTGTGGGTCGCCCCAGTCGTAGCTCCTCCAACAGCAAATCAAAAGGCATATCCTGATGAGCGTAGGCTCCTAGGGTTACTTCGCGCACCTGCTTTAGCAGTTGGCGGAAGCTGGGGTTACCGGAGAAATCGGTGCGAAGTGCAACGCTGTTGACGAAGAAGCCTATCATCCTCTCCATCTCGGCCCGGTTGCGGTTTGAAAGGAAGGTACCGATAACTATATCGTCCTGGTGCGTATACCGGTGGAGCAACGTCTTGAAAGCGGCCATCAGCGTCATGAACAGAGTTACCCCTTCTCGCTGGCTAAAATCCTTGAGCGCATCGGTCAGGGCAAGGGAAAGATTCAGAGGCTCAGTAGCGCCTCGGAAGCGCTGGAACGGCGGTCGAGGGCGGTCGGTATGCAGTTCTAGGGAGACCGGCGCTCTACTGAGACGTTCCTTCCAGTAAGAGAGATGGGCTTGATACGCTTCTCCCTGCATCCATTTACGCTGCCAGTAAGCGAAATCCGCATATTGGATAGGCAGGTCGGGGAGGGGCGAGGGCTTCCCGGCGAGGAACGCTCCAGTGAGCGCCGCCATTTCCTCGTAGAGTATACCCATAGACCAGCCGTCGGTGACAATGTGCGGCATCGCCACGACTAACACGTGCTCGGCCTCTTCCAACCTCAGCAGCGCGGCGCGGAAGAGTGGGCCTCGAGCCAGGTCGAAGGGCCGGTGCATCTCCTCCCTGATCAGCCTCTGCGCTTCTGCCTCTCGGCTCGATGCGGGGACGTGCCTGAGATCAACTGTGGGCAGGTTCGGCTCCAGGACTGGGGCTATGACCTGCACCGGCTGACCATCGGCTATAGAAAATGTAGTTCGCAATACTTCGTGGCGGCGCACTATCTCGTTGAGCACTCGTTCCAGCACTGACGCATCTATCAAGCCTGTTATGTGCAAGGCTACCGGGACGTTGTAAATCGGGTTGCCCAACGCTAACTGGTCGAGGAACCACTGTTGCTGCTGTGGGAAGGAGAGGGGGAGGTGGCCGTCTCGCGGGGCAGGCAGTATCGGCGGGACTTCCGCTCTCTCCTCTGCTCTCAGGGTCTCGATAGTGGCGGCCAGGCCCTCAACGGTGGGGACTCGAAGACGCTACGCAGGGCGAGGCTCACCTGGAAGGTCTCTCGAAGCCGCGAAACGAGCTGAGCGGCCAAAAGGGAATGCCCTCCCAACTCGAAGAAGTCATCATAGATGCCGACCTTCTCGATACCGAGCGATTTACACCAGATATCGGCGATTGCTCGCTCCAGGTCATTACGGGGCGGCACATAGTCATTCGGCAAGTTGGGTCTTGTGTGTAGAGCCAGGCCAGGCTCTTCCTTTGAGTCTTCTGCGCCCCGCAAAGACTTCAGCTTGACCCAGCGATTGATCCTGGCCTTTAGGTCTCCCGTGGAAATCACTATCTCAGGCAGCCCGCGCATAGAGAGGAGGCGCTCAAGAACCTCTGCACCTTCGCTCGTAGTCAGGGCAAGGTCGGCCTGCCCGGTTACAACGCCTCGAGGTTCCACGTTGTTCTCTGATTTCCAACTTTCCCAATTCACGCTTACCCACGTTCCAGTTCCTACCCGGTTATGTTTATGGGCAAAAGCATCCATATAGGCGTTCGCCGACGAATAAGAAGCGAACCCAAACCCTCCCAGGATGGCCTGACAGGGAGGAGAAGAGCAGGCAAAAGTCAAGCTCCCTTCCCCGCAACACTTCCTCCAGGACCGATAGCCCCTGCGCTTTGGGTGTGAATTGCAATTCAAAGTCGGCCCGGGTTGTCTCTTACGAGATCGCCGGCCGCAACAGCAGGCTGGCCACCCTGGACGCAGCGGTGCTGCACCTGAAGCTGGGCAGCCTCGATCGGCTCAACCGGGCCCGGACCGCGCTCGTGGAACGGTACCGCCACCGGTTGCCGTCGTGGTGCGTACCACAAGCGGTCGACCCGGCCGCCGAACCGGTGCACCACCTGGCCGTGGTGCAGCTGCCGAATCGGGCCGCGAGCACCCGGGAGCTGGACACCGCCGAGATCGGATGGGGTGTGCACTACCCCGTGCCCTGCCACCGGCAGGCGGCGTTCGCCGGGTACGCGACCGAGTCGCTTCCCGTGGCCGAGGCGGCCGCCGACCGGGTCTTGTCACTGCCGCTGTCCCCGACCATGGAATTCGACCAGGTCGATCGGGTCTGTGCGGTCCTACGCGTGGTCGGGCCCGACGCGCGGCAAGGGGTGCGGCCATGACCGCGACCGGGCTCGGCCGGCGAAGCCTGCCGCGGCGCGCACCGAAGGTCCTGATGTACCACTTCTTCGGCAACCCACCCGGCGCCGACCCGGAGAAGCTGTTCGTCAGCCAGGAGGCCTTCGCGGCTCAGCTCGACCACCTGCGACGTCACGGCTGGCGGGCGCTCACCCTCGACGAGTTCCTCGCCGCGCTGGAGGGCCCGCCCGCACCCCGGCGCAGCTACCTCCTGACCATCGACGACGGGCACGAGTCGGTCAGCCGCGTCGCCGCTCCGATGCTCGCGGCGGCCGGTATCCCGTCCGTGGTCTTCGTGTGTCCCGCGCTGATCGCCGGTCACGTGGAGTGGTCACCGGCGTACCAGGCCGAGCGTCTGGTCGATGCCGAGGAGCTCGGAAAACTGCCCGGTCTGGGGATGGAGCTCGGCATCCACGGCAGTGACCACACCCGGCTGGCGGACCTGGACGATTCCGCGCTGCACACCCACACGGTGACGGCCCGGGCCCAGCTCGAAGCCGTCACCGGGGTCCGCGCCCGGGCGTTCGCCTACCCCTACGGGACCCACGTCGCGCGGACGCGCGACGCCGTCGCGGAGGCCGGCTACGACGTGGCCTTCGCGGTCGCCCGCGAGCACGGACGGTTCGCCGTGGACCGCGTGTTCGTCCAGAGCACGGACTCGATGCTCCGGTTCCGGCTCAAACTCTCCGGGGGCTACCGACTCGTCTCGCGTATGGCCGGTCGGGCCTGGAAGGTCCGGCACCGCGGGCGCGCCGCGATCGCGCTGATCCGCCGCGCGCGCAGCGGACGCGCCGAGCGGGCCCCATGACCGGGTGGCCGGGTCGATCGACGGGACGGACAGGAGACGCACACAGGAGAGCCGGATGAACTACCGATGCTGCTTCACGAAGCACCCGGCAGACGACCGGGCGCGGCACAACACGGCAGATTTCGCCCGTCGGGTTCTCGACGTGGTGGTGTCGTCCGCGTTGCTCGTGCTCCTGGGCGTCCTGCTGCTGCTCATCGCCATGCTGATCCGAGCCGGGAGCAACGGACCGGCGCTGTTTCGTCAGGAGCGGGTTGGCCTGTACTACCGGCCGTTCACCCTGCTGAAGTTCCGCACCATGCTGCCGGGCGGCGACGACCGTCGGCTGCGTGAGCTCATCACCCGGGAACTGCGCGGCGAGGACACGGCGACGGACGGCAGCTCCAAGCTGCACGACGACCCGAGGATCACTCGCATCGGGCGGGCGCTGCGCCGGACGAGCCTCGACGAGCTACCGCAGCTGATCAATGTGTTGCGCGGTGACATGACCCTGGTCGGGCCCCGGCCATGTCTGCGCTGGGAGGCGGAGATGTTTCCGGCGAAGTACTCGGCTCGGTTCACCGTCCCACCGGGCCTCACCGGACTGTGGCAGGTGAGTGGCCGCAGCCGGGTTGGCACACTGGACATGCTGCGGCTGGACGTCATCTACGTTCAACAGCGGAGTTTCCGAACTGATCTGGGCATTCTGCTGCGGACCATTCCGGCCCTGCTCCGTGGTGGCGGGGCCCGGTGACGACGCTCTTCATCGCCACCACCGGTGGCCATCTCACCCAGTTGATCAGCCTGGCCGAGCGGATCGCGCCGACACCGCGTCGTTGTGGGTGACCCACGCCAACGAGCAGAGCACATCGCTGCTGGCCGGTCGCGACGTGCAGTACGTGCCTTACGTGGGCGTCCGGGACGTACCGGGTGTGCTGCGGTGCACGCGGCACGCGCACGAGCTGTTCCGGAGCCGACGTCCCACCCGAGCGGTGTCGACCGGCTCGGGCATCGCCCTCGGTTACCTGCCGTACCTGGCCGCCCGGGGCGTGCCGTGCCACTACATCGAGAGCGCCGCACGCGTGGGCGGGCCGTCGTTGACCGGGCGCATCCTGCGCTGGGTGCCCGCGGTGCGCACCTACGCGCAGTATCGGTACTGGAGCGGGCGGCACTGGCACTACGGTGGGAACGGCTTCGACGCGTTCGAGCCGGTCGCCGAGGCCCGGCCCCTGGGCAACCCGGTACGCGTCGTCGTCACGGTGGGAACCGCGGCGGAGTTCCCGTTCCGCAGGCTGATGCTGTCGCTGTCCAAGCTGCTCTCGGTCGGCGGCGAGCTCGAAGGCGCCACCGGGCGGCCCGTGCACGTGCTGTGGCAGACGGGATGCACGCCGGTCGACGACCTACCGCTGGCCCCGACGCCGTTTCTCCCCGCCGCCGACCTGATCGCGGCGCTGGCCACGGCGGACATCGTGGTCAGCCACGCCGGGACCGGCTCGGCCTTGGCCACGGTGGCCGCCGGGCGCTACGCGATCGTCGTCAGCCGGGCCGCCGAGTTCGGCGAGGCCGGCGACAACCATCAGCGCCAGCTCGCCGAGGAGCTGGTCGCCCGAGGCCTCGCGTTGCACCGCAGGCCCGAGGACATCACGACCGAGGACCTGCTGTCGACCCTGTCGATGTCGATCCGGCGGGTCGCCACGCTGCCGCCGTTCGACCTGCGGCCGTGAGCTCCGCCTCCGTCGCCGCCGTCGTCGCCGTCGACCCGATCACCGATCCGCGGTGGCTGCGGTTGGCCCGCGTCCCGGAGCCAGCCTTTTCACCTCCCCACCTTGGCTGCGCGCGGTATGCCGGACCTACGGCTTCGTGCCGGAGTCGCGGATCGCCCTCTAGCGAGGCGGGCGACCCGGTCGGCGGGTTCGCCTGGGTTGCCCTGGACGACCTCCGGGGCAGCCGGCTGTCCAGCCTGCCGTTCTCGGATCGTGCCGATCCCCTGGTACCCGACCTGGACACCTGGGTCGCGCTTTTCGCTGCGGCCGGCGTCGGCGGCCGCTCCTTCACGGTGCGCTGCCTGGCCGATTCGCCGGTGCGCGCCGATACCCGGCTCCGCATCGTCGGTCGGGCGACGTGGCACGGGACCGCCGCTGGACGCGGAGCTCGACGAGCTCCATCGACGGATCAGCGGCCAAGCGCGGCGCAGCGCAGCCGCCGCCGCCCGAGCCGGCGTCACCGGCGACGGCACGGACCGACCTCGAAGCGGCGCGCCGCTTTCACGCGCCTGCACGTCCGCCTGCGCAAGCAGAAGATCGGCTGCTCGCCCAACCGGTGGAGTTCTTCGAACACATCTGGC
>CAWEQU010000010.1:0-23884 GCA_963811305.1 uncultured Chloroflexia bacterium | reverse complement strand
TCGGTTGATTTTCTAAGTGCGCATAGACCTTCAGGAAGGTGCGCTTCAAGCACAAATGTGCTATAATAGAAGTAGATAAATTACACAGGGCGACCGACTGGTCGCCCGTTTTTGACGATGGGAGGAGGCGAGAGTATGCCCACTTTCCAGGTAGAAGCCCCATTTATCCCCACAGGCGACCAGCCACAGGCCATCGAGAAGTTGGTTGGGGGCATTAATAGAAGGATATAAACACCAGACTTTGCTGGGCGCAACGGGCACGGGAAAGACATTCGTTATGGCGAAGATCATCGAATCCACCCAGCGTCCTACCCTCGTGCTTGCCCACAACAAGACCCTTGCAGCGCAACTCTACCAGGAGTTCAAGGACTTCTTCCCGAACAATGCAGTGGAGTACTTCGTCTCCTATTACGATTTCTACCAGCCGGAAGCGTATATACCGCGCACCGACCTGTATATCGAGAAAGACGCCGACATCAACGAGGAGATAGACAAGCTGCGCCACGCCGCCACCCGTGCTCTGTTCGAGCAGAGGGATGTGGCGATAGTGGCCTCGGTCTCCTGTATCTTCGGCCTCGGATCGCCAGAGGAGTACGGCAAAAGTTGCTCCGCTCAAGAAGGGCGACACTATCAGGCGGCAGCGCATTTTGCGCCACCTTACCGACAGCCACTACACCCGCAACGACCATGTCATTGGAGCAGCGGCACGTTCCGCGTGCGCGGCGACACGCTCGAAATCGTGCCTGCGTACGAGGACATGGCTTTGCGCATACAGCTCTGGGGCGACGAGATCGAGCGCATACAGGAGTTCGACCCGCTGACCGGCGAGGTGCTTATAGACCAGGACCGAGGCCAATATCTACCCGGCCAAGCACTTCATTACCTCCGAGGAGCAGTTGGCCGAGGCCATACAGGACATAGAGGCTGAGCTTGTCGAGCGGGTAGCCCAACTAAAGGCCGAAGATAAGCTAGTGGAGGCCCAGCGCCTCGAGCAGCGCACCCACTACGACCTTGAAATGCTACAGGAGACGGGATATTGCTCTGGGGTAGAGAACTACTCGCGCCACCTGTCGCGCAGGCAGCGGGCGACCAACCCTGGACGCTGCTCGATTATTTCCCCGACGATTATCTGCTCATGGTGGACGAGTTGCACATCTCCCTGCCGCAGGTGCGGGGTATGTTCGGCGGCGACCACTCGCGCAAAGTCACCCTGATAGACTACGGTTTTCGACTGCCTTCCGCCGCCGATAATCGCCCACTCACCTTCCAGGAGTTCGACGCATATCAAGCAAGCGGTCTATGTGAGCGCCACGCCCGGCCCTTATGAGTACGAGCACAGCCAGCAGATCGTCAGAGCAGATCATCCGCCCGACCGGCCTGGTGGATCCATCAATCGAAGTCAAGCCGACCGAGGGGCAGATAGACGACCTCGTGGAACAGATAAAGCAGCGCACCGAGAGGGGCCAGCGCACGCTGGTGACCACCATGCGCACCAAATTCGCCGAGCAGATCGCCGACTACTTCAAAGAGGTGGGAATCAAGAGCCCACGCTCATCCACCACGAGATCGAGACGCTTGAGCGCGTCGAAATCCTGCGCCGACCTGCGCCTGGGCGTGTACGACGTGCTGGTGGGCATCAACCTGCTGCTGCGAGGGTCTGGACCTGCCCGAGGTGTCGCTGGTGGCGATCCTGGACGCCGACAAAGAGGGCTTCCTGCGCTCACGCGACGCGCTGATCCAGACGATAGGCCGCGCCGCACGCCATGTCGAAGGTCACGTCATCATGTACGCCGACGTGGTCACGCGCTCTATGCAGGCGGCCATCGAGGAGACCTACCGCCGGCGCGAAATCCAGATGAAGCACAACCAAGAGCACGGCATCGAGCCTGCCTCCATCATGAAGCAGGTGCGCGACCTCACCGACCGCGTGACGCGCCGTCGCCGAGACCCGCGCCGAGTACGTGGTGTTGCCGACGGGCGAGATCACCCTCAACAAAGACGAAATCGCCCGCATGATAAAAGAGCTGAAAGTCAGATGAAGGCCGCCGCCAGGCTGTTGGAGTTCGAGAAGGCGGCGGCGTTGAGGGACCAGATTGTGCAGCTAAGGCGCACGCTGGCGCTGGAAGTCTAAAAGGGTGTACAAGACGAGAGATAAGGAACTGGAAACCTGGGCTAACGAAGCACCCTTTTACCTGTCATTCCGAACGGAGTGAGGAATCTCCAAGTCTGCCAGGTGGGTAGAGACCGGCATCCTCACTCCGTTCGGAATGACACTCTTTTTACATTCGATGTTAGACCCCCTTTGACTGAAAATCTGCTGTCTACTTTATCGCGTACACTACACTTATTCCACCCTCACGTCTTGCTCGCCAGGAGCGATAGGAGTGGAAGGGGTCTTGCCGGGTCCTGCACCGAAGAATATATCGGTGGGCTTGGGCGCGACGTTAGCCCCGGCATCCTGCACGATTATGGGTAGGCCCAACCCTACTCCACCCTGGGTGGCAAGCTGCCGCGCTTTCTGCTTGGCATCGGCCATAGCAGCGTCTCGTGCCGCCTCTAAGCGAAGCAGTGGGGTCAGAGAAACTGAAGCTCATGCTCTGTATCCTGTTGACCCCGGCTGCCACCACAGATCGATCAGCTTGCCCGCCTTGGCGATGTCGCGGAACTTGACGTTGAGGATGTTGGTCACGCGATAGTAGGCCAGGCGCGGTGGCTTGTTATTCTTATATGTATATACCGGCTCTACGGCCAGGCGCGCCGTGGCGATGTCGCGGTCAGCTACCCCTCCTGCGATGAGCAGCTTCATAGCGGCGTCTATCCTGGTGTTAGCGTCCCATTGCGCGTCGGCGAGTAAGCTGTTATCCACCACCACTCCTATCTGCACCGTCAACATATCTGGGCGTGCCGACACGATGCCCATGCCTCTCACCGAGATGTAAGGCTGCTCACTGAGGGGTGCGGCGGATACCGCATAGTTCGTGCTTGAAGTCAGAGAATAGGCAGGCCGCGCCACTTCCTCCTGTACCCTTGCGCTTCCAGCCTGTGGGAAGAGCCACAGCGCGAAGAATGCCACCAACAGTAGAACTGCCCCCACCATAGCGCCGAGGGCTTTCACGTATCTGTTTCGCTCCGTATTCATCTGGGCCTCCTCCTGGTAGGACGTAGGCGCTCGACGCTTGCTCATGCGCAGACCGCAGACCCTATGCGCCGGGCACACTCAGACTACCTTGCCTTATACACCACTAAAAGCAAGGTAAAGTTCAACGCCCAACATACTACCCTTGTAAAAAGCATCAAAAAGAGGTCGGTTGCGCCGACCCCTTTTTGATGCTTTTTACCTTGAGCTATTTGATAGCGTACATGACGCTTACTTCGACCCTTATCTCTTGCTGGCCGGGATTGATAGGCACTGGCATGGCACCCGTGTCCTGGGCCATGTTCCTGGTAGCGGCCAGGTCCATTATGATCGGGGGAACGTTCGCGCCGCCATCGTCGATGAGGATAGGGGTGCCGAGGGATACGCCGCCTAGAGCGGCTAATTCACCTGCTTTAGCCTTGGCGTCGTTCATAGCCTGTTCGCGGGCCTGCTTCATCAGGGCGGTGGGGTCGGAGAAGCCGAAGCTGAGGCCGTAGACCGTGTTCGCGCCCGCCTTCACCAGGTCATCGATTACTTTGCCTGCTTTGGTGATGTCGCGCAGCTTGACGTTGAGGATGTTGGTCACACGGAAGCCCGTCACGCGGGGAGGCTGGTTGTCGCGGTACTCCATCACAGGCTCGACGTTGAACTGGGAGGTGGAGATGTCCTTTTCGTCCACTCCCGCCGCCTTTAGCTGCTGCATCGCGGAGTTCATCTTGGTTGTCGCCTCGGTCTGGGCGATATCAAGAGAGGTGTTCTGTATTTGCACGCCTATCTGAAGGTTTGCCATGTCGGGCTTGGCCGACACGATGCCCGTACCTCGCACGGAGATGCGCGGCTGGTCAGATACAAATGCTCCGCTTGCCTGGTTGATGGGGGACATGTTCAGCTTGTCCTGCGACCCACCTGTGGAGCCTATAACGGTGCCGGGACCCTGACTCTGCACGTTGGCGTTGCTTACCTCTGGCCCACGCGGGGTGAGCCACACTACTGTGAATGCTCCCAGGAGCAATAGCACCGCACCTACGCTGCCGAGGGCCATCATTACCTTATTCTTACCTTTTTCCATTATTGTCCTCCTATCTTATGTATGGTGTCGATTGGGCGGTTCACGGGTTCTTGGGCCACGCCCAATTCAGGCCCCTACGGTAATTACAGGGCTTATTCTATTCTGAATTATCGCCCGCAGATCGTCTTATATCATTAGGACGAATGTCGTGCGGAGAAAGTTCCCCTATTGGGTGGCCGGTTACGGAAGCGATCAGGCGCTGCTTGAGGTCCCAGAGGCGCTCGGTGAGGGAGACGTGGTAGACGTGGGGGTTGATGAGACGCCGGACGCCGGTGTCGAGGCGGTCCATGTCGGCTATGCGACGCTCGCGCATCTCATCGACCGGGGGGAGGTCGTAGACCAGCTTACCTTCATCGAGGACGTCTACCAGCAAAGGCTCTATGCCGGAGATGTTGGCGGCGTCGAGGGTGCGACGCTTGGTGTGGTCGTATGGGTGATGGGCTTCGATACTGCTCATCTGGCTCGGGTCTTCGGAGTCGAGGCCGAGGAGGTCCATAGTGGCGTTGCCGCGCTCGTCGTAGATGCGCCAAGCTTGCTTGTGTCCGGGGTTAGGCGTCTTCTGGGGAGACTCGGACAGCTTGATGGCGGGCTTCCACTCCCCCGAAGTTGCATCACGAACGGCTACAAGCTTGTAGACCCCACCCAGCGCAGGCTCCCCATGAGAGGTGATGAGTCGCGTGCCGACGCCGTAGACGAGGCGCTTGATGAGATGGTCAGGGTCTACACCGTAGCGCGGGGCTTCCGCTACAATCTGGGTAATTATCTGCCAGATAACCATCTCGTCGAGGTCGTTGGAGAGGACGATGGAGGTGTTGGGGAAGCCCGCGGCATCGAGCATTTTCGCTGCCTGGATGCTGAGGTATGCCAGGTCACCCGAGTTGAGGCGAACGCCTACAGGTTCGTGACCCTTGCGGCGCAGTTCCTCGAAGACCCTGATGGCGTTGGGGATGCCGCTCTCCAGGGTGTTGATGGTGTCCACCAGGAGTAGGCAGTCGTCGGGGTAGACTTCAGTATAGGCGCGGAAAGCCCCTAGCTCGCCCATGCCGAGGGTGATGAACATCTGCACCATGCTGTGGGCGTGCGTGCCCTTCGGGGGATAGCCGAGAATGTGGGAGATACCAACGTTGGAAGAGAAATCGGCTCCACCTATGAGGGCGGCACGCGCACCGGCATTCGCGCCCTTATCCTGCCCCCGGCGCAGGCCAAACTCCATAAGCACCCCTCCCCGGCCAACGTCGCGTATGAGGGCGGCTTTGGTGGCGATCAGGGTCTGGTAGTTGATGTGGTTGAGGAGGGAGGTCTCCAGTAGCTGGGCCATAGCGAGCGGACCCTGCACAACGGTGAGGGGAACGTGAGGGTGGACGACACGCCCCTCCGGGATAGCACGGAGGGTGATGCTATCGAAGTTGCACTCTTCCTGAAGCCATGACAGAAAATCGTCGGCGAAGACGCGCGTGCCTGTACGGTTGCGCTGGCCCCGCAGATACTCTATATCCTCGTCCCGGAAGTGGGCCTGGCGCAGCCAATCGAGGAACCATTCAAGGCCGGCGCTGACGCAGTACCCAGCCTGGTGAGTGTTATAGTTAGGGTAGCGGCGGAAGAAGTGATCGAACTGGGCGGGCTGCTCGTGCAGTCCCGTTCGATAGTAGACCTGCGCCATCGTCAGCTGGTACTGGTCGGTAAATAAGATGCCTTCCGCCGTCTCCCGATCCGAAGGTTTCATGCGTAAATGCTCCTGCTGGATATGCTTCCACAGGAGTTTAACATAACTTCTCTATCTCGTCTGGCAACACTTAAGCAGCACAAATATGAGACATCCCGAATTTTGAACAAGCGTCATTAGAATAGACGGAACCGCCAAGACGCCAAGATTGCCAAGAGCGCCAAGATATTAGAGGAAGTAGTGCTCTAACTGCCCTATAATCCCTCTTTTACCTTGGCGGGTTCTTGGCGCTCTTGGCGTCTTGGCGGTTCCGTACTCTAAAATTCGGGATGTCTCATGTTTATGCTGCCTGAGAACCTATTATAGGCTCAGGGTAAAAATATTCGCATACCCAATGTAGACCAGTACAGCTTGACTTAGCACATCTCGACCAATGAGACACTGAATATTTTGCCCCTTCAATGGCGCTCCAATTGCTACTGTCTCCACAACTGTGCCGTTCGGGAGTAACAGCCTTACGCGATATGTGTAGCAATCTACGTCGGTTGAGGACGGTGTGCTTATCTTCACGGAGCCAACCGGCTGCAACTGTAACTGAGGCAGAAGGTCAGCGCGTATAGCAGTGCCGCTAGCACCTGTATCAATCTGAGCAACTACCTCTATCGGGGCTGGTACGTCTTCGCCTCTCTCACGCAGTACGCCCTCTAAGTCTTCGCCCACAGCTAGACGGACCTCTACGTTTGGCCCCACTTGCTGCAAGTTGCTGACTTGAACTGTAAACGATGGCACTTACAGTCCCAACAAACTGGAAGTGAAGTTCAATGGGGCCTCAATCTCCACAACCTGCTTTACGAGAAAGGGCACGTTGCCGAAACGTTCGTAGCCTCGACGTATAGCATCGGTTTGGGAGTCTGAAGACGTCTACCACCTCGTCATCTTTAATGAGCACGAACTTACCCTTAGCTTTGGCAAGAAGTTCGTCTCTTTTATGCTCATAGGTTGCAAGCTCCTTTTCTAACAGTTTGGTAGACATAGCTTTGCCCTCTTACTTCTAGCGGTATCAGAATCTATTACACAGCTTCGTTACTACAGGTATAGTAACCAACCTCATTATACAGCATATATCAAGCGGGCGTTAGCGTCCTCCGCATATAGAAAAGAGCCGCTGAAGGCACACCTTCAGCGGCTCTTTTCTATATATCCTGCCTACTGGCAGGTGTTGAGGCTAACGTCGTCTACGAAGAAGCTGGAGATGAGGCTGGAGTCGGTGGTGACTCGCCACTGGACGCGCACCGTCTGGCCTTTCCAGGGTAGTAGGTTCAAGTTGGTGGACTGCACCCATGCGTTGCGGGTACTCCGGTTGCTCAGAGTTTGGAGCGTTCCCAGGAGCACGCCGGTCGTGCTGCGTACCTCTGCGTACATGAAGTCGTAAGCGGTGGTCGTCCCTTCCTGCGAAGTCATGTACCACCAGTAGCTGAGGTTGGAGGAGGTAGCGTTCGCCGGTATGCTCACCGTCTGGTAGATGGTGTCGGTGCCGCTATTGTAGCCTCCCAAGTAAGCGCTGAAAGAGCCTGTGTGCGGGCGTGTGGTGTCGATCAACTGGTAGCCGCCGGTGGAGGACTGCACCCACGGGGCCGTGCCGCTCTCGAAGCCGGGGTTGGCGAACTGCTGGGTGCAACCGCCCGGCACGGGAGTGTTAGTGGCGGTAGGTGGAACAGGTGTGTTAGTAGGAGGTGGAATGGGCGTATTTGTAGCTACCGGGTTAGGAGTATTGGTAGGAGGGGGCACGGGCGTGTTGGTTGGCGGAGGCACAGGCGTATTGGTTGGTGCAGGCCCGCCGTTACAACCTGGGAACTTGAATGCGCCGATGCGCGTGACCCATGAGGTTGCGCCCGTGGTCGCCATGTACTCGGTAGTGAACCAGAAGGTGCAGTCGTCGGTGGGGTCAATCGTGGTCATGGCGTAGTCGCCCCAGCGGGAGGCCGTGCCGGTCTGCGAGCCTGAGCCGTTGATGAGGGTAGCCTCACCCTGCGGCAGAGTGCCTAGGGGGTCGGTTACCAGGCGGCCCGTGTAGCGGATGCCGGGGGAGACGGTACTTGACGAGACGCTGTATGCCGAGGGCGATGTTGCCCTGGCTGTCCATCGCCACGCTGCCCATCCACCTGTTGGTGGCGTCGGGCGCATAGGTCCCCTGCTGGTAGATGGTGGGGCTGACTGGGTTGCGGATTTCGTACCAGCGCACGCCGGCCTGGGTGCCGCTGGATGCGGCGTTGACCGTGTGATTCACCACGAGCGACTTGTGCGTGCCGAAGTTGCGGTAGGCAAGGCGGTGCATCAGGCGGTCGCCCAGGCCGTCTAGCCTTACCGTCGTGCTGGGCTGCGGTATGCAGCTCCTCGTGGTTGTACAGAGCTGGTTGTAAGTGGCGGTTGCGACGGTGACGGGACCTGTGAATGTGGAGTTGGAGGGCGTTGTCCAGTCTACATGGAACCGCCAAAAGCGGAGGGAGTTAGAGCCGCGTGCCGCGAAGTAGTTGGTCGAGCCTGCGGGTGGCAGGGTGGCACCGTCGAGGTCGGACGGGAATGGAGTGCCGTAGGTGGAGCTTAAGTTGAACTGCTGGAAGGTAGCAGGCTGCCCGGCGAGCATGTTAGCGCGGTTGAAGACGATAGCCGTGCCGCCATTGTAAGTGTTACCCGTAAAGCGGTTGGCGCCCATGTAATAGCCATCGGGCCACACGCCGAGGTGCGGGTAGTCATAGAAGACGGTGGTACTGAATTGGAAGAAGTAGCGATTCCACGTGCCCGTGGGATCGGGGGTGCTGGAGATGGCTATGCACTCACCGTAGGGGCTGGCGGAGGTGAACTGGCTGATGAGCCAGCGGTCGGCGATGGAGTCGTATAGCACGATGGGGTCGCCCGCATTCTGGGTCTGGCAGGGGCCGCCGAAGCCGGACCAGATGGTGTTGCCGTTGGTGGGGCCGTAGAGGGAGTTGCCGTTCTTGTCCCATATCTGGAGGGAGAGGTTGACCCACTGCACGTAGTGGTTGGGGCCGACGTCACCGTTGGTGTCAGGTGGGTAAACGCCGTTGCGGTTGTTGATACCGGCGAAGTTCTTGGAAGGAGCTGGCATAGCCAGGGGAGCCAGTTGGCCTAGTCCAAAAGTGGATTGCAGCACCGAGTCGCTGATCTGGGGGGCGGGAGGCTCTTTGGAGAGGACGTCATGCTCCGGCATCTCGCGTCCTACGGTCCAGGGTTCGGCTGCGCCGGGTGGTATCTTGCTGAGCGGGGGGGATACGTCGTTCTGGACAGACTGGCCCACGACAAACTGAGCGGTATCGGAGGCGGACAGAGCGCCGTCGCCTGATTGTCCAGCCTGGGAGCCGCTGACCCCTGCCATGCGGGGAGCTTCACTGTTGCCATTAGCTGCCGAGGGCGATGAGGACTGGCCCTTGAGCAGGATGGCCGCCTGCATAACGACTGCGAGCAGGAGTAGAAAGACCCCCAGCCGCAAATAACCACGTCTCTTATTGACCATGCCTATGTGCTCCTTTCGATAAATAGGTGTTGCGGAAGTAGAATATATACTTCGTTGGATTTAGAATATACTCCTTCGAGAGACGAATAGCAAGCAAAATTTCGATGGATTCAGTGGTACTTTAGTACTAGCTTTCCCTCGAATAGTGAACCAGGTATAAGATGATTGTCTAATCTAAACGCAAAGGCGCAAAGGGAGTAAAGATCGCAGAGATTTATTGGGGTTCAACCCTGGGGTTCACCGCAGAGGCGCGGAGGTCGCAGAGGTTTTTATGGGGCAGTGGTAAAGTGGTATGGTCGCGGGGGGCACGGCGACGCCATGCCCCTATGGACGGAACGGTAGGGTGTGGGTGCCCCGATGACCGTAACTGGTTCCTGGTGGGTTTCCTCTCCTCAGGGTTTGTGAGGGTGTGTAGGGGAGAGGGTGCCTGGCGGCGCTCACCAGGGGGATTGACCGGCGCCGCGACACTTTTAGCTACCGGGTGATGCGTGATGCGTGATGCGTGAGGGGTGGAGGTAGGCACTCGGCAGGTAAGCCTTATGGGGTTGTATGGTGTGGTGTGGCAAGGCGCTCCTTGGGGGAGCAGAGTGAATGGTTGTTACTCCTTTCTTATTCACTCTCTATCGGGGCACCAGCGGGTTCCCATAGGGTTGATGGCCCTCGCTACGGTTGCGGGGGTTGAGATGCATCTATATTAATTAATCCCATTTCGAGGGCATTTTAGGACAGGTTTTTGGGGCCAATTTGGGGGAGTTTTGCACAATTTTGAGGGATAGGAAAGTGGGGAGGGCCGCCCGGCGTCTGAAGACGCGGGCTACACATACAATACCCTGCTTCGCTCATGCCTGCGCGGGCTAATTTGTGCTCTTCAAAGGGATGGGGGAATGAGCAGCGCGGAGGGGTGATGATTTTCTCCTACCTGCCGGTGGTGTCCAGCCAGGCTATCGGCTCGGCGCTTGGCAGCTTTGTAACGCAGATAAGCCTGTTCGCCGTCTTTCCGCTGGCCGCTGCCCTGACCGCCATCGGCATCGCTGCTATGCGCCTTGCCAACCGGCAGCAAGTCGCCGGTCGCTGAATGGCGTGCTGTTGTTATAATGGCCTAATAAGGTCAGGAAGGAAGCCGTATCACAATGGTAATGAAGGGGATAGACAAATGGCACTGGAACTGGATAAGCTACGCTGCCCATATTGCAGGGAATTACTGCATTTCAACTTGATAGCCAAGAAGGAGCTAGACATTCCTTTAGGATATCCTGACACGGGATACGTAGGCAGTGTCGTGGACAGGTTCGTTGGAACCCAATGTCCCGCTTGTAAGGGCATCCTGATGCTGCACATGACAGGCAAGATTTCATTGCTGTCCGGTGCCAGGGGCTTCGGGCTGGAAGACCAAGAAATCAAAGGCTTTGTGTTCCCTGGACCGGAAGTAACTGCCGTGCGTCCAATACCAGCCGAAGTGCCCGCCGATTACGCTGCTGACTTTAGGGAAGCAAGCGTGGTATTACCATTTAGCGCGAAGGCCAGCGCTGCCCTGAGTAGGCGACTGTTACAGCGTTTACTGCATGAAGAACTAAACATAAACAAGCGGGATTTGTCACTTGAAATAGACGAACTGCTGCTAAATAAAGACTTGCCAACGTACATTGCAAAAAAGGTAGACGCCATTCGCCATCTAGGAAACTTCGCAGCCCATCCCACGAAAAGCCAGCAGACAGGTCTGGTTATAGATGTTGAACCAGGGGAAGCAGAATGGATGCTTTCGATATTGGAAAGCCTATTTGACTGGCACTTCGTTTTTCCCGAAGTAGAACGCAAAAGAACTGAAGCCCTGAACGCTAAACTTCAGGAACATAACAAGCCACCAATCAAGGGTTCAACTAACTAGAGCGTGTAAGGAGCGACGAAAGCCCACTCGTCATCGCTCACATCGCTGGGGATCGCTCTTTCTCCGCCATACCCCAATTCTATCAGTTTTACCGCCTATAATTCATAACACGCTCTAGAGGATGAGCGAGGGGCGAGATTCTTCGCTGCGCTCAGAATGACATCGTTCCTTGTGTTGTATTTATTCGCCTGTGCTGCCCGTTCCATCTGGCCTACTTGCAGCTTGGCAGCTTGGCTGCGCCTCAGCACGACTTCCGCCACTGGGCAACTGTAACCACGTATGCGGAACCCATCTTCGTCTTCTTCTAGCTCCGCAAGGCCGCCGAGGTCGTTGAGCAATTCGACTGTGTCTATGCTAAGGTGCTGGTACTGCAACCTCAAACCAGCATGATAGCGACTCGCTACGCTCGCAACGCTCACGAACCGGCGCATTTATGATCTCGGCGAGCATAGCCTCCAGGAGCTTGCACATCTCAGGATGGCTCTGCACCACCGGAGAGAGTGGGCAACTGTAACCGCAGATCGAAAGATTACCATCGCTCTCGTCCAACTCCATCAACCCGCCTAGTTCGTTAAGGAGGCAACTGCCGCATCGAGGCGCGAGCGCGTGTCGCCCGATGCAGCGACCTCTTTGGATGCCATGCGCCGGCCTACTGTACGTAACAGTGCTTCAACTTCCGCAAGACCGTCGCGCTCGGCAAGGGCATCCAACAGGTTATGCAGCACAGGCTCATGGGCCTTCGGAAAGAGACGCTCAGCTCGTGGCGTCAACCTATAAACGAAAGTGGGTTTGCCAACTCCGCGACGTACGCTTTGCTGCTGGACCAGCCTATCGCGCTCCAGGACCGTTAGATGAGCACGGATCGCATTACCGGTAAGGTCAAGTGCTTGAGCGAGTTCATCAACGGAGCGGCGATCACGACGCAGCAGCGAGAGTATCTGCCCGCGCGTGCTTGCAAAAAATCGCTGATCCAGGTGGTCTGATGTCATTAATTTCTCCCTGTCTTACTTCCGCCTAATTTAAGCAAGACGTATACCATACACACTATATGAAGGAAATACTTGATATAATGTATATACTTGATATACTGGCATATCTTTTGCTGTGTACCTAATTCCGTTCCCTCTTTCCGCCAAAGAAGAACTAGCATCAGAATAGAGACAAGGAGATGCCTATTGGATAGAGTGAGAAATGCGCCAGCAGAGAGACCACGCTCGCCTATTGCGCAGAATATGGAGCGATAACCAACTGTTAGAAAGGGTTAGCCCTGCCGCGTCTCTATTCTACCAAAAATCAGGCTACTAATGCGATGCGGTGATAGTGAAGGAAGAATTAGCATTTCAATAGGAGGATGAAAGATGGCAGAGAAAAGCCTTTACGAACGGCTCGGTGGCGATTTCGCCATCGCGGCGGTAGTGGACCACTTCAGCGACCAGCTTCTGAAAAATCCGAAGATTGTTAATGCAAACCCCCAGCTGAAGGAATGGCACACGGAGGAATACAAGACGCGGTTGCCGGGCCTCAAGTTCCTGCGGACACTGTGGGTCTGCGCGGTGGCAGGCGGACCGTTTCAATACACAGGCGAACCCCTGGGCGACGCCCACTTCCGTTTACACATCCCACCCGAAGTGTTCGATGAGGTCGCTGCGGAGCTTGGCGACGCCCTGGATCACTTCAAAGTGCCCAAGCGCGAAAAGGATGAAGTCCTGGCCGCGTTTGCCGCACAAAAGCCCGATGTGACTGCTGGTTCCAAGACCACGTAGGGGCGCTGAAGAGTAGAAGCTCCGCTGCTCGGTAGCTATACCTTGCAGGGCATAGCGCAAGTCGGGGCGCATTCCGCATAGAATGCCCTCCGACTTGCGCTATGGGCGGTGGGGCGGGCACAATCGACGCTTATGTAACTTGGCTGCCTTGTATATATCTTGAAGATGCGGAGCTACAACCCGGAGGTCTTCTATGAAGTCTAATAAACGTAGCTACAAGATCGAGAAGGTTGAACACCTGGAGAATGCAGAGCACGAGGGTCATCGCAGAATGGGTACAGGTATGGTGAAACACGCTCGCGCGCTGCTAACCATATTGGTCATGGCATCGTTGCTGGCAAGGCCTGTAGGACCTGCGGGCGCGCAGCAGGCTACCCCTACGGGCGAGCCACCGCCCCCACGCGGATTCGATGTCACGCATATAAAGCTACAGGATGGGTACAGGATCGAGGTGATAGCGGCGAACCTGAGCGTGCCTACAACCGCTATATTCGATGGGAACGACCTGCTGGTTGCGGAGTCGGGGTGGGCCAATACCGCGCTGCCGAGAATACTGCGCATCAAGCCGGACTGGACGGTAGAGGTGCTGGCAAGCCAGGGGCTGAACGGGCCGGTTACGGGGCTACTGGTGAAGGACCAGCAGCTTTACGTGTCGCACGCGGGCAAGGTGTCAATAGTGGAGGCGGACGGCAAGCTGCGAGATATAGTTACCGGGCTGCCCTCGAACGGTGACCACCAGAACAACAATATCGTGCTTGGCCCGGACGGGAAGATATACATGGGCCAGGGAACGGTAACGAACTCCGGCGTGGTGGGCGTTGACAATTACATATTCGGCTGGCTGGATAAGCGCCCTCAGGAGCGTGAGATACCGTGCAAGGACATCACTCTCGTGGGGGAGAATTTCGAGACCGACAATCCGCTGACCCCTGGCGACGATAAGATAATGACAGGGGCTTACAAGCCGTTCGGCACGTCCAGTACGGCGGGAGAGGTTATCAAGGGGGACGTGAAGTGCGGCGGGTCAATCGCGCGGTTCAACCCGGATGGGTCGCAGTATGAAGTGGTGGCCTGGGGGTTGCGCAACCCGTTCGGGCTGGAGTTTGACGCGCAAGGGAAGCTGTGGACGGCCTATCACGGGGCGGACGTGCGCGGGAGTCGCTCCATACGCGATGACCCGGACTACTTCGTGCAGGTAGAGGAAGGAGCGTGGTACGGCTGGCCCGACTTCTTCGATGGGGAGCCGGTGGATGCCGATAGGTTCAAGGACCCCACCAAGCCAAAGCCCAACTCCATCTGGAAGGACCACCCGCCATTGACCAAGCCCTTTACGACCTTCGAGACGCACGAGGGCGCGAACGGCGTCGATTTCTCGCCGGGTGGAAATTTCGGCTTCGAGGGGGATGCGTTCGTGGCGATGTTCGGGAGCTTTCTGCCTGTAACCACAGGGATAAATATCAAGCCGAACGGATTCAGAGTGGTGCGGGTAGATATGAAGACGAAAGAGGTGCACGATTTCGCCTCGAACAACGTGCCCGGCCCGGCTTATATCAACCAGACAAGAGGGTTCGATAGACCGTCGGACGTGGTATTCGCCCCCGACAATAGCATGTACGTGGTGGACTGGGGCGCTTCGACGGTAACGGACGAGGGGCTGAAGCTGACGCCTCTTACGGGGGCGGTGTGGCGCATATATAAGGATGGGACCAAGCAGGTCCGGCCTGAAGGTGCGCTAATTGTGGAGGCCCCGCCGCAGATACCCGAAGAGCAGCACAAGCCGGAGGTGCGCAACGTACCTGAGGCGTGGAAGGAGCTGCTGCCTACGTTCGCGATAATAGGCGGGGTGCTGGTACTGGGGATCGGTTTCCTGGTGTGGTTCTTCAAGGTGCTGAAGCGGAAGAAGGCGTAAGTAGCAGAAGAAAATGGAACTGTAACACGAAAGGGTGTCTGCCGGGACACCCTTTCGTGTTATATTCAACGCTTTACAGAATATACGTTCAAAGGGAGAATAGCAACTAAAATACGTTTGCATTCAATAGTACTTTAGTACTATACTTAGCGGGATGTTGAACCAAACTGGATATGACCTGAGTGAATTAACTGCGAGGACATAAGGGTGGCAAAGAAAATGAGTAGATTATGATCTACTGAGGAGAACAGTGATGTTTAGACAGAATAGTAAAACCATTATGTTCTTGATAACCAGTGGTCTAGTCCTTGCAGGGATAGTTGCTCTACTGGTCGGCGTTGCCAATTCAGAGAAAATAGGCAGTGTTGCGCACGTCCCTGCTACTCAAGCAGATAGCTTCCATTATGGCGCAAAAGATTTGAACGGTGCCTCGCCTGAACAGGTAGGTCAATTTGCGCTTGAATACGTCCAACACCATCTACAGGTACGGGGGACACCTCAAGTAGTTCTCGTGCGTCGAATAAAGCCTGACGACTTACCTAAGCTGGGGTTGGGATGCCCACTAACAATGGCTTCTATAGAAGAGCCTCCACTGACATTGGTAATCCTCAAGGGCAATTTCGATGTAGAGTCGGGTGCGCTCAGGGGCAAGCGTCATAGGAATTAACGAGGTCCCGTATATTTCCTATGTATTTGACCATTGGTCAGCGGCCCATATGTTATTTCAGACTTCTGTTACCGGTGGTCGGTTTCGTATAGCCCTAAACAACTCTACTTTACCTGTGGATGAATCGAGTGGGCCAATGGTGTGCCCGACAGAAATCCCTACTAAGAAGACCCTGCACTACGGAGATATAGCGCCTACGGTACTGCCACCGGACGTGCCGGAAGCATCCCCTATGCCAACCACCCCGCCACTCCCGACTCCAATTCCGACTGAGGCAATGAGGTAGAAGGCGTAAGCAAGCGTGGTAACGTTCCACTGCCCATGAAAAAGCATCAAAAAGAGGTTTCGGTTCAACCGAAACCTCTTTTTGATGCTTTTTCAGAACTCCCTTCCAAGTTGGGAAGTAGCGGACAAACCAGGAACAACTAAACTTGCTATAATGAGGTCCTGAGTCTCAGCGTGGGATGGCAGACAATCCCGGTTGCCTCAAGAGCTTCGCTCGCAAAGCCGCAAAGGAGAGATATGGGCAAGCTGTCCAAAGAAAGAGAAAGTGAGCTATGGCGGGAGTTCCTGGTGGGCGGGGACGCGGGATTTCACAGGGTCCAGCATCTGTTCCGCATACTTCCGTCATCACCGCGCTGCAAGGTATGCTATTCTCCTTTCGGGGGCGCGGGCGGTTTTGTCATGCGCCTCATCGGCAGAAAGCCAGCCAGGATGAACCCTCTCATATGTGGTTCCTGCGAGCGCTTTGCGGAAACCCACCCTGGCGGCGCTGAAATACCTCTAACATTATTATTCGCCGACATTCGGGGTTCTACCACTCTAGCGGAGACGCTGGGGACGACGCAATTCTCGGCTTTGATCGCCCGGTTCTACGATGCGGTCACCGAAGAGCTTATAAAAACATATGCCTTGATTGACCGGTTGATTGGAGATGAGGTAATTGCGCTCTTTGTTCCTGGCATAGCGGGTGAGAAACATCCAGAGGTAGCAGTGAAAGCAGCCGAGGCGATCTTGAGGGCCACCGGGCATGACCGGAGCGAAGGGCCGTGGGTTCCAGTCGGCATTGGAATTCACACAGGAAACGCTTTTGTCGGAGCGGTTGGCAAGGCAGGGGTGAGCGATATTACGGCCCTGGGAGACGACGTGAATCTGACGGCGCGCCTTGCCTCAACGGCGAGGACAGGAAGAGATACTCATCACAGAGGCCGCGCGTGCTGCTGCGGGATTAGAAACTGACCGCCTTGAGCCACACCGTCTCGATCTCAAGGGACGTAGCACTCCAGTCGACGTGTGGCTTATGCGTATCGGAGCGACTAATGCGGAAAATTGAGCCATAAAGCAAATAGATAGCACATGAAGAGGGCTGCCTGGCCAGGCAGCCCTCTTCATGTGCTATTGCATCGAGGCGTCATCTTCCTCTATCTTCCGCCTACTCTTCTCCTGGTACTCCCTGACACGCTTGGTAAGGGAGGAGTCGGCGAGGGAGAGGATTTTGGCGGCGGCGATGGCGGCGGCTTCCGGCTCAAGGACGACGAGCGCGCCGAGGCCGGAGGGCATACGGAGGGAGGAGAGGATATCCATGCCGCCGAAGCGGTCTGAGTAAGGCGGGCAGGCTATCACGGGTGCGGTGACGTTGGCATCCACCACGCCGGAGAGGGCGTTGGAGCGGCCCGCGACGGTGATGTAGACGAGGACGCGTCCACTCTTCTCATACTCGGCAGGAGGTCGAGGAGATAGCGAGTGGCTTTGTGTGCGGAAGCGATGCGGATCTCATGGGGGATACCGAATGCGGCTAAGACGGAAGTGATAGCGCGTGCGTGGTCGAGGTCGGCTTTGGAGCCGAGGATGATGGGGACGAGTGGTTCGGACATGGGTTCTCCTTTTGCAGCTAGCCTAATCTTCCTTTAGCTTTCCTTCTTTCTTGATCAATGCCTTCAATTTTCGGATGGCTTTGTCGCGCTCCTCCGTATCTTTCGACATTACGGCTATGGATAGAGGGTGCATATCGTATATCTCCGAGGGAATATTATACATGGCGAGGAGGGACGAGGCGGCGTGGGTGCGCACCAGGTCTTCCGGGTCATGCTCTACGGCATGCCAGAGGGTCTCTATGACACGTGGGGTAGGCACGTCGCGCATCAAGCGGGCGGCATCTCCACGGTCTCCCCAGAAGGGGGCCGTTCTCAGTATACTGACGAGGGTATTCGCGGCGGGAAGGTAGCGCTCGATTTGCCAGAGCGCGTGGGCGGTCCGTATCGCCGCGGAAGGAGGTGCGCCAGGCAACGCCTCTTTCAGCTTGCTTGCCGCATTGGCTGAGCGGAGGGTTGACAACCCTGCGGCGGGGCGATAGTCGGACGAGCCGAGGGCATCTATCAGCATCTGCTCGGCGCGCTCCCGTTCGTCACCTTCAAGGGAGAGAAGCGCCTGCAAAGTCCAGGCCGTCATGCCAGGCCATATACGGGTCGCCAAAGTAGCTTTCGTAGAAGCGGTCCCAGGCTAGGGAAGACATAAATGCTCCTAAGTTTATGTCTGTAGCTCAGGGGACACCGTATCTCTCCCTTCTTTCCGCAGCAGAATGGGCGCGGCTACGGCGGCGGCGAGGAGGCAGAGCGCGCCTGCTACGAGGGGGGTAGCTAGGAGACCGTAGGCGTCGGCTATGAGGCCGAAGAGGATTGGACCCAGGGCGAAGCCGGTGGAGCCTGCCAGGTTGAAGCCACCCATCGCCACGCCGCGCTGGCCGGGGGAGGCGTAATCGCCCACGAGGGCTATGGAGGGCGGGTAAAGAATCGCACCGCTGAGGCCGCCTATCGCCATGACCGCGTAGAGCATTTCGGGAGCAACCCGCCCTATAAGTAAGAGAGTAATGCCGTAGATGGCAGTGCCAAGGATCATCGGTTTGGCGCGGCCCAGGCGGTCGGATAGGATGCCGCCGAGGGGTGAAAATAGGGCGAAGCAGCCGAGGAAAATGCCGAGGTAAGCGCCGGCCTGTCCCGCATCAAATTTGTAGACGTCTCTCACGAGCAATATGAAGGTGCTTATGAAGAAACCGACGGTGAGCCTGTCGAGGAATGAGAAAGCGTAAGGGATGATAAGGCGTGGCTGCTCGTGGAAGGCGGCGAGCGCGCGGCGGAATGAGTAGGCGCGGGTCTGAGCGCCGGCTCTTTGACGAGGAAGAAGATTACGGCGGAGATGATGGCGAGAAGAATCGCGCCCAGCCAGAATGGGTAGGCGAGGTCGAGCCTGGAGATGCTGCCGCCGAGGGGAGTGCCTACAGCGTTGCCGAGGAGCATACCGAGGGTGAAGATGCCGAGGGTCATGCCGCGCCTGGCCGGGGGAGCGATGTCGAGCGCCATCGTCATGAGCATGGAGACGACGGCGATACCGAAGGTCCCTTCGATGAAGCGGGCGGCGTAGAGGAGCCAGATGTTGTCTATGAAGGGGTATGAGGAAGTACATGACCGCCTGGCCCGACATTCCTATGAGGAGAATGGGCTTGCGCTTGCCGCTACGGTCGGAGAGCGCGCCCCATATGAAGGCGAAGGGGATGTAGGCGAGGAAGTGGGCGGTCTGGAAAAAGCCCTTTGCTGTATTTTCGAGTGCGAGGTCGGCCCCTCCATCGGGGAGGAGGCGGCTCACGAACTTATCCAACTGGGCCACCGGCAGGGTGAGCACCATCATTGCCACGAACATGGCTATCACGAGCAGAACGAGCTGCCGAACGTTGAGCCTGGAAGTTGCCTCAGCCGATACCTGCATCCCGGTTCCCCTCCCTATCTATCGTATCCATTACAATTCTAATCGCAAAAAGGGAAAGGCGCAAAGGAAATTGCATAGAAAATTGATATAATCTGCCATGAGCAATAAACCTGGGAGCGTGGGTGAGGGGACTCGCGCTCTTTTACCACCCCGCTTCCCTGGACCACGATATGGGCTACCACCCTGAGTCGCCTGATAGACTGAGAGGTATCATCGCGGAGCTTGAGCGGCGCGGGGTAGCTGAGCAGCGACCTATTGACGCCGGAGCCGGTAGATATGGCTTTGCTGGCGGAGGTACACGACCCGCGATACGTGGCCGCGGTCGAGAAGGTGGCGCAGAGAGGCGGCGGCTACTGGGATATGGACACCTATATCTCGCCTGGGTCGTACAGGGCGGCGGCACTGGCGGCAGGGGCGGCTGCGGCGGCTGTGGATAGCGCGATGGCGGGTCGCACCGGGTTCGCGCTGGTGAGGCCGCCTGGGCACCACGCGCTCCATGCGTCGGCGATGGGGTTCTGCCTGTTCAACAATGTGGCGGTGGCCGCGCAGCACGCTATCAGAAAGCACAAGCTCGAACGGGTGCTGATCGTGGACTGGGACGTGCATCATGGTAACGGCACGCAGGACTATTTCTACGAGCGCAGCGACGTGCTCTTCTTCAGCGTGCACCAGTTCCCATTTTATCCTGGCACGGGCGCGGCTGGGGAGATAGGATCGGGCGTGGGCAAGGGGTATACGGCCAACGTGCCACTGAGGGGAGGCGTGGGTGACGAGGGGTACGCGCGTGTGTTTGACGAGGTGCTCGCGCCATTGGCCCGGCGATACAGGCCGCAAATGATAGTGGTATCGGCGGGGTATGACGCTCACATGGCGGACCCTATCGGGGGGATGGCGGTGAGCGGGGCAGGCTTCTACAGCATGGCAGAGAAGGTGCGGCGGCTGGCAGAGGAGATAGAGGAGTCTGAAGGAAGGGTGGCGGCAGTGCTTGAAGGGGGTTATAATGTCGAAGCCCTGGCCGCCTCGGTGGTGGCAACGGTAGCAGCGTGGCAGGAGTCCGCAGCAACATCATCAGGTGTGGAAGAAAGCGAGTATGCTCAGCCCAACGCACCTACAGGTCGCCGAGAACCCGACATCAGCCAGGTCATAAACCAGGTGCGTCAGATACATGGATTGTGAGGGAATGCAGAGTGCGGAACCTAACCTCCAATCACCATAAACTCTGCGCACTCTGCGTCTCTGCGGTAAGCCAATAAAGAATCTTGGCGCTCTTGGTAATCTTGGCGTCTTGGCGTTTAAGCAAATTGAAAGGGGTCAGGGGATGGTGGATATGCTCAAGTCATCGAAAGATGACGACCAGCGCAGGCGGGACGAGTCTCAGCTTTACACAATTCAGCAGCAGCTTGACGAGTTGCGCCGCCAGCTGAAGGAGAACCTTGCCGGCAGCAGTGGTTCGAAGAGCTTTACAAGCAGGGAGAGGGGCGAATTGCCCAGCTTCAGCAGGCGCAAGACCGCATGTCGCAGGACGTGGCTCAAGCTCTCCACGCCCGTCAGATAGACGACAGCCGCACGAAGGCCCAGCTATCTGAGCTTGCTATTAAGTTAGAAGCGCCCGATAAGCAGATACGAGACTTGAGAGCGCAGGTGCACGATCTGACGGAGTCGCGCAAGACTGAGCGCGATTCGGGCGCCGGCCAGCCAGCGCCAGATAGATGACCTGCACCGCCAGATACGCGAGACGAACGCGCACATCAGCAAGACTAACGATACGCTCAAGCAGCTGCGTGAACTTTTCACCGAGATACAGGAGAGCATAGGCGAGGTTCGGCAGGAGACGGTCCACGTGGTGGAGCTTCAGCGTATGGAGGAGCAGAGGTTGCGCCGCCAGGGTATGGAGCTACAGGGGCTGTTTGAGGCGCTAAGGCAGCAATTCGTCGAGGTTGCGGCCAAATCGCAACGCGTAGACGAAGTGCGCCACCAATTGACCGAGCGCCTTGATGCTATCGAGGTAAGATTGGAGCCGATACGAGACGAAGGGGACGACCTCCGCAAGGATATAGAACGTTTAGAGACGCTGGCGACCGAGCATTACATGGCCGAGCAGAGCAGGCTGGAGACGGTACGGTTGCAATTGGAGGCGCAAATAGGGGAGATGCGCCAGGTAGGTGATCAGCGCACCGACCGCTATTTGTCGCGCATGAACACTATTGATGAGAAGCTGAGGGATATAGACCAGGCGCTGAGTGAGTTCCCCAGTCGGTTTGAGGCGTTAGAGCGCCAGGACGAGATGATCGGGGCAGAGACCGATACGATAGAAGAGTGGCTGGTCATGCGGCAGATAGCGGCTATGGAGGGGGTGCTGGACGAGGTTCGAAAACGTCGGGCAGACCGCGCCCCCAACCTCACTCCGCAGGCGCGACCCGAGCCGCCCCCCGAACCAATCCCCGGTTCTATATACAACCCCTCCGGGCTGATAAAAAGCGTGCGCGACGCCAGGCCGCCCTCTCGGAGAGTGGACGAGGAGTAGTGCGGAGTGCGGAACGGATTAAACGCCAAGACGCCAAGATAACCAAGAGCGCCAAAATTTCTTGGGAATGGGCAGGGGGTGAATGAAGAGGTAGCCCGAAGATGATTTGAAATCATGACTGAAAATTCAGAACTCATTCCGCACTCCGAATTCCGCACTCCGCACTCACCAAAGAAGAGCCTGGGCCAGCATTTCCTCAAGGACCGCTCAGTGCCGCCGAGAATTGTGGATGGGGCGGGAGTGGAGGCGGGGGATTGCGTGGTGGAGGTGGGGCCGGGGCTGGGGGTGCTGACGGAGGAGATAGTCCGAAGGCTCGACCCTGGGCGCGGCGGGAAATTGGTGGCGGTGGAGGTGGACGGTAGTCTGCTGCCGGGGCTGAAGGAGCGGTTCGGGGGTAGCGCTCACGTCAGCTTTGTACATGCGGACGTGTTAGACGTGCCTCCTCAAGAATTGACGGGAGAGCGGACGTACAAGGTGGTGGCTAACCTACCCTATTACATCACCTCGGCAGTGCTGCGACACTTCCTTGAGGCGGAGATGAAGCCGCACTCCCTTACTGTGATGGTGCAGAAGGAGGTCGCGGAGCGCATGGTGGCGAAACCGCCAGAGATGAGCCTGCTGGCAATCGCAGTGCAGTTTCTACGGGAAGCCTAAGGTGCTGTTTCGCGTGCCGCCTGGAGCGTTCAAGCCGCCACCGAAGGTCGATTCCGCAGTGGCGAGGATTGACGTCTACGAGCCTGGCGAGAGGCCAGTCGCCGTTGGGCGCGAGGAGGGGTTTTTTAGAGTAGTGAGGGCGGGTTTCGGCCAGAAGCGCAAGCAGCTTGGGAACACGCTGGCGACGGGGCTGGACCTGTCGAAGGATAATATAGCCAGTCGCCTTATAGAAGCGGGCATAGAGCCATCCCGCAGGGCGGAAACGATGTCACTTGAGGAAGTGGGGAAGAGTCTGCTCAGTTTTAGCACCTGAATAAATATGATTACCGAACACGCTTATGCCAAGTTGAATCTGAGCCTCGAAGTGCTGGGGCGGAGGGAAGATGGGTATCACGACGTGGTGTCGGTGATGCAGCTTATCGAGTTGCATGACACGTTGCGCTTCGGTCCCGCGAGCGAACTGGAAGTGGAGTGCGATAGCGAAGAATTAGCGGCTGAGGGGGAAGCAAATCTGGTGTTGCGAGCAGCACGCCTACTGCAAGATAGCACCGGGGTGAGAGAGGGGGCGCGAATAGTCCTGTGGAAGCGGATACCGCTGTCGGCGGGGATGGGAGGCGGTAGTAGCGATGCGGCGGCTACGCTGAGAGGCTTAGTGCGGCTGTGGGGATTGAGGCTGCGGGAAGATGAGATGCACTACCTGGCGGCGCTGCTCAGCACTCCGATGCGCCTTTTCTCCTGGGCGGGCCGGCGGCGCTCGTGGAGGGGCGGGGGGAGATAGTGACGCCCATATCCTCGATACCGCCCGCATGGGTGGTGCTGGTGTGCCCCACCTATGACGTGCCCAACAAAACGCGCCACCTCTACGCCAACCTGGAACCTGGGGACATGACGAACGGAGATAAGACACGCAAGCTCGTAGCGGCGATTAGCAAAGGGAAGTTCCCAACGTCAGACATGCTGCACAATGCGTTTGAGCGGGCAGCACACAAGGTCTTTGAGGGGCTGGAAGAGGTGCAAGCGCGGATGTCGGAGGTTGGGGGGAAAGCGGCGCATTTATCAGGGAGCGGGCCGACGCTATACACCCTCTTCCCCGAAGCGCATGAGTCGCGGGCGCGCAAGCTCTGCAATACCCTGCAAGCCGAGGGGACTCCCTGCGGCTATCACGCGTAGTGTGGCTTGACGACCTTTGACCGCCAAGACGCCAAGAGCGCCAAGTAACCGCCAAGATTGTTTATGGTTTTACCGCAGAGGCGCAGAGGTTTTGTGAGGGGTATCAGGGACATGGGGTTGCTGGTTATAGAAGGATATAAGGGGGAACACTAT
>CAWEQU010000009.1:0-576195 GCA_963811305.1 uncultured Chloroflexia bacterium | reverse complement strand
CATGCTGAGGTAGTCCCGCTGCTACAGGAGGCTGGTTGTTATTTATGCACCCAGCGAGCCGACAAGCGTAGGGATCTCCGCGTGCGATTGCGGAAGCGCTGGCAAGTGGCTGTTACCTGCTCGTGCCACATTTCCCTTGGTTGATAGACATGATCGGCGAGCGCGGCACGACCTATCAGAATGCCGAGGAGGCGGCGGCGAGCCGGCTTAGCGAAACCCGAACATGGTCCCCGAGCAAGTGGCACGAAGTCGCGAATGACGCAGCGAGCTGCGCACAGGCGCGGTATTCTGACGAAGTAGTCTTGCCACAGCTCTTGAGAACCTGGGCCGCAATCCTCCAGTAGAGACTATGAATAGCGTGGGGTGTAGGCAATACCAAGGACCATGGCCCGGCTCGCCAAGGCCGCACGGCGACCGTGTGGGGCGATCATATGGATATAGCGGTTCTGATAGACGGCATCGCAGTTTCGGTGGCCGTTTTTGCGATACTTCACAACGCTTGGGTGATTGGCAACATTAGCTGGGCTAGAAGATGGCTTTTATGGAGCAGACAACTAAGCCTGCCGGAGACCCCTGAGACCTTTGCGGTGCTTCTGCTGCCAATGCTCAACGAGCAGGGCGTCGTGCAAGCAACGATTAATGATTTCCTGGCCGATTACCCGGAAGATCTTTATCGAGTCATTGTCGTCACCAGCGCCCGCGAGTGCACCCTGGAGGGCGAAGCAACGGGCGAAGCCGTGGAACGCGTCGTCGCCACGCGCCAATCCGCGCAACTCCTCCATTTCCGTGCGGACGGCACCGATACGACCAAAGCTGATCAGCTAAATCAGGCATTGCACTGGCTAGACGTGACTGGCCCATCTTGGTGGACGACGGAGGTGGTCGTGGGCGTGTACCAATGCTGAGGCTCGCGCCCGGAAACGCACTCTCTCCGGGACTTACGGATGGCGGTACCAGGGAGACCCCGACGTCTGCGCGTTCCAGCGACCAGCAATGTATGTCTCCGGGCTCGATGACTTGCCCTCGGGTATTCGAGGAGCTTACTTGCGATCCCGGCCTCTCTCCGATCTGCGATTCTGCCTCTACCGTGAAGTTCCGGGTTTTCACCGAAGTGTTTCCGCAAGCCGGTCGGGATCGCTCTTTTCGCGCATACTTCTCTCGACACCAAACCACTTCCTAGGACACGGGGAGTTCATACGCGCGCGGACATTACGCTTGGTCGGAGGCTTCCCTCCGCCAAGCGCTGAGCACGTCACTCGGCGCCAGTCCTCTCGTTTCTGGGCTATGCAATCATTCCGCTCCGTACATTCGACATTGGAGAAGAAACCACGACGGTCCGAATGCTCATTCGCCAAGGCGCAACGTGGTATGCTGGGTGTTCGCTGTACCTACGGGATCTACGGCTCGCACTGACCCATGGGGCTCGACTGGAACTGCAGGACGTTTTTATGGTTTTGAAGCGTTGGCTCGAGAACATGGTGTGGTGCGTCGGGCCACTGTTGGATCCTACCGCTGGCGCCTGGGCTGTCTGCCGCAGCCATTACGTTCTGCTTTTTGTATGTGCGGGTGGAATGTTGCTGCACGCCCTGTCTGTTCTCCAAGTTCTCCGGGTACATATATGGTTTTGGCACCCCATCTGAGAGGGGGACCTCCGGTACCAAAGCCGAACCTCCGCAAATGCATTATTGTGCTGCTGGCTTACCCGCTGATGCTCCTCGGCACATGCTTGGGACCACTTCTCCATTACGCATATAAACTCAGGGGCGTGCTGACCGGACGGGCAATTCCGCGATCGAAGACAGCACGCATAGCTGAGAGTGCTGCATCTAAACAGAGTTCACGAAGCGTCCGCCCGGACTAGCGGAAATTTAAATCCCACGCGGCCGAGTTCGGTCGAAATGCAATTGATGGCGGGCTTTTTCCTGATGCTTACGAATACAGCAGCATCCACAATTAGCGCCCCGGCATCGCCAACTGAATGTGAACTGCTCCCGTTAAATGCCCCCCAGTTTTTGGGTAGTGTCCCCAAGCGTTCGAAGGAGCGTTGATGACTGGTGGGTCTTGCCCGCTGCATCGAATCAGGAACGCGAACCAACTCCATCGCGATAGGAGAAAAACGGCCAGTCGAGGCCATTAAGTCTTCCGAACGCACTTCTGGTGGTTCGCTTTCTGTCGTGAGGGTTCAACGCTGATTGAAGCCATCGTGTGGCGTTGACGCCATTCGCAGGAGACTACCTGCTACTCCAAACGGACGTTCGTGCGAACTGTAAGAGTGACGGACTATGGGTCAGAAGGCGACGCCGGCGCCGAGAAGCCGACGGTGCTCGGCTGGCCGCCCAATCTGGTGTTCGGCATCCTGATGGTCGCGGCCTATTGCTGCTGCGTGCCGATGTCGATGCCGCAGGGCCATCTGGTCGCGCTGTGCACCGACCTCGGCATCCTGCCCTCGCACGGCGCCGCGATGCTCTCGGTGCTGCTCGGCACCGCGTTCTTCAGCCACCCCGCCTGGGGCTGGATCTCCGACCGCATCGGCGGGCTGATGACGGTGCTGATCGGATCGGTGTGGCAATTCCTCTCGGTCGTGGCGCTCACGTTGACGCAGGACGAGATCGGGCTGTTCGCCGTGGCGGCGATCTTCGGGCTCGGCTTTTCCGGCATCATCCCGGCCTATGCGCTGATCGCGCGCGAGCTGTTCGCGGCGCGCGAAGCCGGCTGGCGCATTCCGCTGCTCTTGTTCTGCAGCGGCGCCGGCATGGCGTCGGGCGGCTGGTTCGCCGGATTGCTCTACGATCACTTCGGCTACTACGCGCCGGCCTTCGCGGCGGGATGATCTTCAACGCCGTGAACCTGGTGCTGATCGGCGCGCTGGTGTGGCGGCGCGCGAGCCCGGGCGGACTGCGGCCCGCGATGGCGTAGGATCGAGCGCATGGCAACGCGCCTCGGAGAGATACGCAGCATCGCGCCCGACACGCTCGCGGCGGCGACCTTGACCGTCGACACGCCGGGCGCCGGCTTCACCGAGATCACGCGCGACGTCGCGGCGTTCCTGCGCGCCGCGAATGCCGCCGACGGCGTGCTGCTTGCCTATCTGCGCCACACCTCGGCGTCGCTGGTGATCCAGGAGAACGCCGACCCCGACGTGCAGACCGATCTCTCCACCGCGCTCGAGCGCCTCGCGCCGGCGGATGCCGGCTGGGTGCACGACACCGAAGGGCCGGACGACATGCCGGCGCACGTGAAGGCGATGCTCAACGGCATCTCGCTGCACGTGCCGGTCGCCGGCGGCAAGCTCGCGCTCGGCACCTGGCAGGGGATCTATCTCGCCGAGCACCGCGCGCGGCCGCACCGGCGCGAGGTGCTGCTGCAGTTCGTCGGCGGTAGCAAACTACCGTGAGACGGGCGCTTTCCTGGCGTGACCGGGAAAATACCGGAAGCATGCAAAACGGAGAGTTGAGATATCCGAGCGTCTTACCGCGCGTCGGACGGTGCAGAATTCGCGCATTTAAATGTCACGCGAAAGCAGAGCAAGTCGCCAGGTACTCCGGGATCAGTTGAATCGTGCGCGGAGGCTTCGCTCTGCGGTCTGAACCTTGTGGTCAGCATGCGCCGAGCGTAGGCTGCGTTGTCCGCGACCGCCGCTTGCGCGGGCGCGCGCAGCCCTTGTGCCGCGGACCGGCGTTGCTCACACAGGAGAGGCCGGCCAGAACGATCGCGACCATCGCCGCGCCTTTGGCGAATCGAGCCAGGTGTCCTGCAGCGCACGATGCGCGAGCCGCGCGCCGGCTTCGCCCGGGGGCCGGTTGTGCGGCGGAACCGTGCGCCAGAATTGCCCGCGCGTGACGTTGCGCTCGGTCAGCCGTCCGGCGCGCACCATCAGGACGAGCGCGAACAGCAGCGCGATGGTGGCGGCGGCGAGCAGGGCGGCGGGCGCCCGAGATCGTTCAGCGCGATGGCGAGGACAGTGACGAGCAGGGTCAATAACCCGTGCCAGAGGGTGAGGCAGAAGGCGGTCTCGCGAAAAGAGTCCATGGCGTCCCCGTTGACACCTGGGCGACCGTTTCCTCTCGGAAAACAAAGAGTTTCGAAGTCGCTCTACGACTAAAGTATGATACGGGCTCGCGCCGTGCGCAAGCCCGTGACCGCCCCTTCGGGTGCGGCTAGTCGGCGCTGCGCGCGAAGCGGAACAGGGTGACCGCGAACATGATCGCGGCGCCCTGCACGGCGAGACAGGTGCCGAGCGGGATGCCGAACACGGCGATCTTGTTCAGCGCGTGCACGAACCAGTTGACCACGAGGAAGTAGCTCATCCACAGCGCGAGGGTGATGAGCAGCAGCCGCTTCATCCGGCGACGATAGGGCGAGTTTTGCGCCTGGATGAGCGTCTCGGGCAGGTCGCCGAGCAGCTGGTCAGCATGTCGGTCTCCATCGCGGCCAATTCGCGGCCATTTCGTCGCGTTCTGCGGCGAAGCGAGGGGACGACAAACCGGCGCACGTTCCTCGCCGCCGGGCATCTGCTAGGCAAGAAGCCTGCCTAAACAGGTGCCACGGTGAAAAAGTGTGCGCTTGCTTCGTTAACGAGTGCTGAAGGCAACACCCCGGGGGACGACGGATGCCGCCGCCGACGCCCGAGGCGCGCTACTTCTGCTGTGATTTGCGGCTGCGAACCTTGCCGCCCTGCAGCCACGCATGAGCCCGATGCCCGCAAAGAGCGCGAGCACACACACCAGCACGGCAAGCAACTTGTTATCCACGGCCGTTCCCCTTGCGGACTTCCCGGCCTCAGAAGCCGAGGACCCAAAAAATCAATGCGATCAGCCACATCGTGACGGCGATCGCCGACGTCCAAAATGCGAAGGTGAGGTAGGTCTCGCGCAGAATGGTCGAGCTCGCCCATTGGGCGTAGTCAGCCGGCGGGCGCTGGTCCTTCTCGATGTAGAGCCACATCTCGGTCCGGCGGTAGTCCTTGGTCAGCGCCTCGCGCGCCTTGTACAGCAGGATCAGGTCATCAGCATGGTCAGCGTGCCGCCGGCCTGAAAGGCGAGGCGCGGCTCGAACGACATCCCGATCATGACGCAGAAAATGGCGAGCGAGCCGAAGCCGCAGGCGCGCAGCACGGTCTCGTAGGCGATGTGGCGCATGTGTTCCAAGGCGCGGTCCTTTGCTGATGAACCCCGATCCCGGCCGTTTGATCCTGCAATTTATTTGGACGCGTGGTGCGGTCACAACCGCGTGGGCACGGTTGGTCGGCTCACAGCCCGATGTCGAAGAAATTGCCGACCGCCGGCAGCGTCAGGATCGCAGTACCGGCGAGCCAGATCCACAGCGAGACTTCGGTCGAATCGTCCTTGGCGCCGACGAAGCGCTCGTAGATCGCGGCCGGAATTCCGCCCACAATGATGGTCGCGGTCGAAGCCATCAGCGAGGCGAACATCAAGGTGAGCGACTCGAGCCGAACAGCAGCGCGGGCGCCAGCACCTTGGCGAACAGATAGGCGAAGGGAACGATCGCCTGGTTGAACAGGCCGTTGACCATCCCGAAGAACGCGATGCCGATGTAATAGAAATTGCGGTCCATGGTGGGCCTCAACTCGCCTTCGGCGCGATGCCGTACATCGTGAACAGGATGAGAAAGCCGACGCGCAGCCAGAACAGCCACACCACGCCGAACAGCCAGACGATGACCGGCGCCGCGGCCTTCGGCGTCACCAGGAGACGGCGGCCACGACCGGATCGGTGATGCGGCAGAAGAAGCGCCAGATGTAATTCGGCGAGTTCGCATCGACGAAGAAGCCCGAGCAGGACGCGGCCGAGCAGCGTGTACATCAGCGCCGCCAGCACGAAGTTCGGCACGTGATAGTACCAGTAGGTCAGGATCGAGGTGCCCACGCGCGTCAGCTCCGCTGCCACTGCACCATGGCCCCGGCGGCGTGGTGCGGCAAGCCTGAGATTATCAAACGAAGCGGGGCCCCGTAGGACCCCGCCTGCGATCGGACCGGATGACGATCAGTTCTTTCCTTCGAGCACCGTTTGCCCGCGCGGCTTGCGGATCTCGTCGATGAACGCCTGCATCTCCGTCGACGGCGCCTTGGTGAAGAGGCTGACGACGTAGATCACCAGGAAGCCGAGCGGCATCCCGAGCAATCCGCAGTTGATGTTGTTGAGATCGAACCAGCCGACCCGGTTGGCCATCGGGTTCGCGGCACTCGCCGGAACGTCGGCAAACCATTTCGGATCCGCCATGATCTGCGCGACGTTGATCAGCGCCTTGCCGGTCTCCGGACCGAGTCGGCGGTGCCAGCGCCGCTGACGAGTTGGGCGCGCGGGTGTTGGGTGAAGGAAAGCCTGAGCCGGACGCGAAGGGCGTGCGTGAGGGCACAGAGCGCGTGTATAGAGCTATTGGTGAGTGGGTGACGGGGCGGGGGTCCGAGGCCGCTATCGTGAAGGCGTTCGACAGCAACCCTCACCTCAACCCTGCGTTCGCGGCGGCAATCGCCACGCCGATTGGGGTACATGGTGGCATGGTCAGCCACGTAGATATCTGGCGTGCCCGTGCCGCGGGTGGAGATGCGCCCACGTCCGTACCTCCGCGTAAAAAGGCGAAGGCACGGCCTGCCATATCCGATGCCCCTGAGGATACAGCCCCCAAAGCCCCGTTACCACCCAGGCCCGGCATCACGAGCGGTCCGCCGCCCTCACCCCCGCCCGGCGAAGCGCCCAAGCCTCCTGCTCCCAGGCAGCCACCTCCCCCTCCAACTCCGCCCACGACATTGCCAGGCGGGGCAAGGTCGCCTGAGCCATCGCCACCGACTCCGCCGCGACAGTCGTACAATGCTTCGACCACTGCTTCGACGCAGAGCGCTGCTGTGGGGCGGATGGCAGCACCCCTCCCCCAGCCTTATCCTCCACCGGCATCGAGCAGGACATTGCTGTGGGCCGCCGGGGGCGCGGCCCTGCTTGGGAGCATTATTCTGGTTGTAGCATTGGTCTGGATACTATCCTCACAGCAGCCTGCGCCGGGGCCGACAACGCCTGTGCCGGGCACTGCCACTGTGACACGTACTCCTGGCACTCCCGCTACTGCCACTGCCACCACTATCGCTGCAACACCGAACCGGACCTCTACAGCAGTGAGCGTGATCGGTGGTAGCTCTACGGCTATACCCACTTCTACCCAGGCTAGAGCCACAGACACCCCTTCAGCCACTTCTACGCCAGCATCTGGCTCAGAGCCTATCAGCGGCATTCCTACGTTCGCCCCGCCTACCTGGACCGCGGGCACCGCGCCGAGGCCGGCGCAACCGGCTGCGACAGTCGTGCCTACTCCGAGTACAAGCTATCTGTGGGAGTTGACCTTGAGTGGTTGGCTGCCAGCTTCGAAGTCCGTATATTTCGTTCTCCAGCTTTCGTCTCCTTAGGGTATATATCATGTCTGTCTCAGTCAGCGCGGATGACCTCGAAAAAGCTGTCATAGCATATCAAGCGCGGGTGAAAGTGCCCAGTCTAAGGATGGGCACGCCTAAGTTCGTGGACTTCATAACTGCGGTGGGGGCGAGAAAAGTGCCCCTATCATACCAGGGTGGATTCGCCCGCGTCTTCCGGTGGACCGACGCCAACAGCAAAGAGCGCGCGGTGCGCTGCTTCTTCACCACCCCGCGCCCTGAGTTCCTCGCTCGGTTTCAGAGCGTAGACCAGTTCTTCCGCCAGCAGTTGCCAAGCGCCACCGCGGAGTTCACCTTCCACGAGCAGGGATTGCTAATCAAGAGTGGTGGCTCCGACAACGTGATACCTATCATAGAGATGGAGTGGGTTGAGGGGGATACCCTGGTCAAGCACGTTGACCGGCTGGTGAGCCAGAAGGACATCGTGGGCTTGCGCAACCTGGCTAAGCGCTTCGCGGACCTGATTGGTCTGATGCGCAAGGTTGGCATGGCGCATGGCGACCTGTCGGGTGAGAACGTCATGGTGCGCCACAAAGATAGCTCGGTGGTGATTATCGACTACGACGGGGTGTTCGTACCCGCATTCAACGGGCTTGAAGGGGACGGCGCTTGCAACCCCGCTTTCCAGCACCCCGACTGGCAGAACAGGCCCTACAACACCAGGATGGACGACTTTTCCGCCCTCTCCATCTACACTGCCATCCTTGCCGTAGTCGAGCAGCCCGCGCTGTGGGCCGCTTACAGCGCGCATAACCCCGACGGCACGCACGTGGGTGACACGCTTCTCTTCCACCGCGAGGACTACCAGAAGCCGGACAGCTCCACGATATTCCAGGACCTGCTTCGCATACCGAACCCGGAAGTGAAGCGGCTCGTGCAGATATTACAGGATGCCTGCCGCAAGCCGATCAGCCAGGTGCCCGATTTCCTGGCGCTGATAGACCCGGAGGTCGAGCAAAAGGCCTCCCTCAACCGCCTCACCGAAGCCATTCGCTTAAGAGACGACCGCCAGATAGTGGCTCTCGCCGACGTAAAGGAATTGAAGGGATATAAGCCCGCTGCTGAGCCTCAAATCGCGCAACAGGTGGACGCCTCTCGCACCCGCATGAAGCAGGCCGCCGAGCTTGACGCCCTCTATCCTGGGTGGCGACAAGTCGAAGACGGTTGACGTGCTGCTGCGCGACGGGTTCATCAACACCAATCTGGGGCGCTTCTATGCTGCTCGCATGAAGCCGCAACTGCTTGAGCAGCTTGGGAAGGCTTTGCAGGCGGGCAACATCTCACGGGTAGATACTATATGGTCCATCGTCCAACTGGACCACGAGGCCGACCCCTACCGCAAAGCGGTGCAGAAGGTCCTCCAGAGCCTCGGCCAGCAGCAGCGTGAGGCGTTTGTCCGACTGAGGCAGGCCCTCGCCACGATACCCCGCGACGACGCTGCTATTGTGAGTGCGTGGGGTGACCCTCTCCTCAAGAAAGACGACTCGGAGGTACGGTGGCTCGAAGCGCAGGTGCGACAGGCCCAGGCGCGCCTCGACGCTGCTAAACAACTCGGCGGGATGCTCGATGACGAGAGCAAGGAGGAGGAGGCGCTCAAGCTGTGGCAGGACCAGCGCCTTGAGCATTCTATCGCGGGCACGCCGTTGCGGCCCCGCATCGAGGCTATTCGCCAGCGCAGGGAAGCTGTCGACCAGGTAGCTGATGCCGTGAAGAAGGGAGATGACCAGGCGGTCCTCCTGGCGTGGGACGACCAGCTATTCCGCGACTACAAGCGCGCCCAGGCTTACGCCCCGCAGATAGCGGCAGCACGCTCTCGCCTCGCCACCGTAGATGCGCTGAAGGAGGCGCTGGACTCCGGTAATGACAAGCTGATCATGCTCCTTTGGGATACCCTGAAGGTAGGGGAGATGCCGGATAGCAAGGAGTATGAGGAGGCGGTGCGCTCTCGCAAGGAGCGCTGGCTGGCTTCCCGCACTCCCCGCAACGTGTCAGGTACGCTCGATGGGGGAGAGCTGAGACTCGACGTGGGCGTGGCCCGAAGGTCTAAATTGGGTGGAGATCACCGCTCGCCTCGATAAGTATGCGGACGACCCTGGACCCAATATCCCAGGCCAGTGGTCGTGGTGGATCAGCCGAGCACAGTATGACCGTCACGGCTTCGCGAAGGCCGTCGCGGGCAGCCCTGAGCAGTTATACGTGCGTATCTTTCCATCGGTGCGGCACGGCGCTGATTGGCTCTACAACCTCTACATGACCCCTGTAAGGCTCATCGTAAAGCCTGCGCGCACGGTCACATACAGGCTCCGTGACGCCTCCAATGGAGAGCATGAGCTTGAAGTAGACGCGCAAGGGTTGAAGGGGTTACCCACGTTGCAGATCATCATGTCTAACACCCTCACGCCCGACTCTACGTCCTCAAACCCCGTAGGGTGGGTGGAGGAGAAGCATCGCGGCTCGGACGGCGTGTACCGCGTGCCTCTACACCTGGCAGGCTGGCGCGCCCCCGCCTTCCTGACCCTCACCCCTGCCAGTAAGGAGGATTCGCAGTGGCTGAAGCTAGTGCCGGAGGGTGGGAAGACGATACAGGTGGCGTAAGGTCAATCCCAATTAAAGGGCTTTCCTAAACTTTCCGCTTGAAGACATAATGGGCATAGATAGGTTAATGTCAGCAGCGAGCGAAATGGATGGAAATGGATGGAAATGGATGGAAATGGATGGAAATGGATGGAGCATAGGCATTATTCTTCAGTCACCACGCGCTTAGTCAAGGTAACAGATATTTAACGTCTCGGCCTCTGCTGCCAACCTGTTTCAGATGTTTCTTATTTTGCATCTTTAAGAGCAACCATTTTGCTTGACCTTCCCGATAGTTGAGTAACTGCATGACTATTCTACGTGTAATATAGCCATGTTCCCGAACATAAGCTAACACCTGCTCGTCTGGTGTTTCTAGAAAGGTCGCAGTTACTGCTTCACCTATTAGCAACGTATAATGAGTTCACCTCCCTGCGCCATGGGACTGAAGCAACTCCACATCCACCAAGCCCTTTAACTCTTTATAAGCTGTTACCTGGTCTACTCTATTCAGTCTTTGGTACTCGGAGTTCGTAATGCTCTTATGGCGGCGTAAATACACAAGTGTCACACGTTGCCGGTAGTTGATTTGGTAATCTGCAAACTGGTTCAGCCATACGACACTTTCAGGACTCATGAGGGTATGGTTGTGAAAAGTCACCAAGAAAGATGATATGTTATCTTTGAAGCGGGGTGGCTCCAAATTAGCATTTCGCATAGCCTCTATCATTGCGCTTATACCACTGCCTCGATTTTCCACCAAATGTAAACTTTCCATCAGCCGTATCAAGGCACTATTGCGTGCTGAATATTCATGCTCCAAATTCTCTTCTGTAACATTCCCATATAAGCCACCAGGACTCTGTACTTCAAGTCTGTCAGCAAACAGACGAATTTGAATATACCCGCCTCTTACGTGGTGGCTGTAGTCCCTATGTACTATGGCATTAGTCAAGGCCTCACGTATAGCTTCTTCAGGATACTCTGGAATATCGCGCCGAAGTAGGCCCTTGATCAAACTACTTCTGCCAATGCTTGCCAGCACATAGCTGTTTGCTTGCGCCAGTAGTTCCCCGATTGGCCCTTCGAACTTCTTGTTATCTAGAAATCGCTCCCCACGTGGACCAGCCTCAACTTCAGTGACCCCATAATACCGCAAGAAGGTAATCACAAGTTGAGGTGCGAATTCTTGCGGGTAGTTGCCAAAAATCAGCAGCCCCGCTAAAGTTGGGTGCAATATACCTTCGACGTTCTTTGCTATTCTTAGCCTGGTTAGGATGTGCTCGAAAGATTGCCTCAGATAAGTGGCCTGTGGACGCTCTCGGACTAATTGTGCTATCACTTCTAAAAGCTTGGCTCTATCCAGGTCCTCTAACGTGGCTTCTAAAATAGGCTCCTCATCGGTGATCTGCTGGTTGTGAGCGCTGATATAGCTGAATATCTCGTAGGTTGTCATCTGCCGGTTGGTATTACCAACGCGAATGTAGGAGCCACCATGGATGCCCTTTGGCTCATAAAAGCAAGGGCGCTCACCCGGAGCTACCGTTGGAACTTCTGCCGCTATCACTATCCTGCCGTCAAAGTCCTCTATAGTGAACTCTGGGCTGAGCGGCGGCTTCATTCTGTCTCTTGCTATATCGCTTATAGTTTCTTGGAGTTGTCCAGCATCTTTCACTCCAACAATGCTGTAATCTTTACGCTCCAGACCAAAGAGTATTACACCTCCGGTTGTGCTGTTTGCGAATGCAGAAAGTGTATCATATATAGCGGGTGTGCCACCTGATGCCTCTTTCACTTCTATAGTGGCTGTCTCGCTCTTGCATCGTCGTACCTCAGCGATTAGCTCCAAAAGCTCATCTCGTCTCACAAGCTTCTACCCCACTACAATGATCACAAGTTTTTATGCCTTCTTTGATTTGACGCCATCTTTTATGCACTCCTTATGCTAGGAGCATTACCGCATAATGGAAGATGTGCTTAGCAGACTTTCGTTTGCCACGATATACCTTTCTATGGCTCAACGATCTTCTTCAGATAGTCCCTGGGGTCTACCTTCCGCGTCCCGCTTATGTTAGTCAGGCCGCCGATGTGGACCGCCTGGATGACACCGTTCTTATCTACGAAGAAGTGGCTGGGTAGGCCGCTTGCGGAGTAGAGATTGGCGACGTCGCCGTTCTCGTCGAGCAGGAAGGTCCAGGTAAGCTCCAGGCTCCCCGTGAACTCCTTCACTTTCTGCGCGCTCTCCTGAACGTCCACGCCGAGGATCGCCAGGTCCTTGCCTTTGTACTCTCCGTATATCTTCTCCATGTCGGGCATCTCCTCCCGGCATGGCGGGCACCACGTCGCCCAGAAATTGATCCACACGGGCCTGCCGCGCAAGGAAGAGAGCTTGACGGTCTGGCCGGTGTTCATCTCTTTCAGCTCGAAGTCGGGCGCGAGCGATCCAACTTTTGGCTCCGTAGTAACGGTGCCTGTCGCACCTGCTCCATCGTTGGAGTTAGATGCAGCGCCTGGGTTGCCGCGACCCAACATCAACAATACGAATACGCCAACCACGAGTAACAGCGCACCGGGAATTACCACAACCGCAGGGTTGAGCCGCCTCGCTACCTGTGCAGGTGGCGCTTGGGGAGGGTCAGGGTAATTCTCAGGTCCCGGTTGAGGTTGGTAATCCATAATCCTCAGTCCTCTTTATCCTTTATCCCTTATCCTTTTTACTTTATTCTGTTACGATCAGGTAGCTGGGAGGCGTCATTTGCATCTCGCAATTGATTGCGAAAACGCCTGCTTTGGTAGGGGTGAAGTTTATATGAGTGGGCTGGTCTAGCACCGCTACACCATGCACATCGAGGTCTTTGATTGCTATGAAACGCGTGCACCCTGCGTCTGGCCCCTTATGCGAGACGTTGAAGCGTACAGGCACTCCCTTCTTCACCTTAATAGCTTTTGGCTCGTAGGAGCGCGTGTAGCCATTTACCACGAAGTCGAGGGTTTGCTTGCCATCCTCTCCAATGAGGGCGACCACCGCCTGCGCCTCAAGCTGTGAGGGGTTGGCGGTAGCCGGTGTTACATTGCTCCCACCCTGACTCACGAGCCACCAGGCTGCAAGCATGACAACTGTCACTACGGCGGTCAACACCCCTACCCACGATATGGGCATTTCTCTTTGCTCAGGTGGGGAAGCGACTCTCTTTACTTTGCCTCTAACAGGCGCTGTGACTGCCTTACCGTTCCGCCGGGTAGTGTTAGCCGTTGCGGGTACTGCGATGGTTGCTATGGTAGAGCCTGATGTGTCTGAAGGTGGCGCAACTGTAGAGGCATGGCGCGCCATGCCCCTACGCGGGGGTGGGCAGCAATCGCCACGCTCATTGTAACCATTGGCGGCGCGACTCTTCGAGCCTTCGGTCATATATCTCTCGCTTGCGAGGGTTAGTGAGGGTGGCAAGGGCCAGCTCGGCGCGTTCCGTGTCTGCCTCATCGGAGGAAGCCAGCATAGTAAGGTAAGCGTCACCTATCTCCTGTGCGGTCGCGGAGTGTGGAATGCCCAGGAAAGCGTAATAGTCAGTGATTTGCAGGGAGTTTGGCGACGCTTCGGTTTGCCGGTAAGCATCTATCTCCTCGGCGGCTTCATCGGAGACGGCGCGGGTGAACATGGGGAGGACGCGGTGCATAGCGGCGTGCTTCGGTGCGCTCTGCTCCATCAGCGCTACCAGCCCAAGCATACCTACCAGGTAGATCGCAGCCAGGAGGAGGGCGGTCCAGTAGATAGCCTCCGGCGGGAAAGCCACCATGACCGCGAGCATCGCGCCCATCGAGCCACCCATCACGCCCCCCATGCCGCCATCCAGGATGCCCATGAGGCCGCCCGCTCGCCCGAAGTAGACGCCGAGCACGAGGCCGAGTAGCACGCCGAAGAGATTGCCCCAGAACATGCTAAACGTGGCCGCCCCGGCAGCATACCCCAGCAAGAAGCCGTTGAGCATGCCCATCGTCATGCCGGCCATCATGCCGGTCATCTCAGTGTACGCCTCGCGGAAGCGCCCCAGGTGCAGCCCTACGATGCCGCTAATTAGCAGCACGCACAGGGCATATACGATCCACATCCAGGCCATGCCTCTCCCTTTCTACTGGGTAACAGAGTAGTTACTCTTATTGTAGCGACGCCAGGTGAAAAGAGCTATGTATGTAAGTGAAAGCCCTGTGAAAAGCTTGAATAGACGTTACCCTGAAATAGCTGAGCGACCAGTAGGGGCACGGAGCGTAGCGACGCACGCCGTGCCCCTACCCCCTTTACCCACTCACGGGCGTTATCGCTCCTACCCTGCTCTGGCGGGGCGGCACGGGGCCTTTCCGCTCATTCGCTTTGGCCGCCTTGGAGGGCAGTGACTTCGATGACGGCGGTTCCGGCATGGCTTCCTCCGAATCTACGACAGGGCGCAAGGCTATGCGCAGAACCTTATCGAGGCTGTCCGTTGGGATAAGCTCTAACTGCTTTAGTACCTTCTGCGGTATATCCTGTAGGTCCTGCTCGTTCTTGAGAGGTAGGAGGAAGGTGGAGATGCCAGCGCGATGCGCGGCCAGTACCTTCTCCTTCAAGCCGCCGATAGGCAGCACCTTACCCCGCAGGGTGATCTCACCTGTCATGGCTACATCGCGGCGCACTTTACGTCCCGTGAGGGCCGACACCAGCGCGGTGGCTATGGTCACGCCCGCCGACGGCCCATCCTTCGGTATAGCCCCTGCCGGGACATGGATGTGTATATCGGTCTTCTCGAAGCGTGCCGGGTCAATGCCCAGCTGGTGTGCGCGGGAGCGGGCGTATGAGAGCGCGGCCTGCGCCGACTCCTTCATCACGTCACCCAACTGGCCGGTGAGTAACAGGCCGCCCTTACCCTCCATCAGGGTCACCTCGACGCTTATTGTGTCTCCACCCATTGGGGTCCAGTAGACGCCTGTGCCCACGCCCACCTCGTCCTGCTCCTCAGCCACGCCGTGTGAGTAGCGAGGCGGGCGCAGGTATTCGGCCAAATCACCCTCACGTATGATGCGCAAGCGCTTGCGCTTGCCGTTCGTGGTGGCGGCTTCAACGGGGGTGGGTGCCATGTCCGATACGGCATCCTGCTCCTGCGCGGCATCCGAGGCTTCTACAGCTTCTTGGGCTTTGCCCAATTCATTCTGTAGAGGGTCAGATGCGACTTCGGCTATAACTGCGTGGCCGTCCAGCGGCTCGGTTGCACGCTCTACCTCCGAGGACTGTGTAGCAGCCTCCACTCCGTCGTCCGTCGTCCGTCGTCCGTCGTCTGCTAGCACAGGCTCCGGCGGCATCGCCTCGGCCACTTTCTTAGCTACCTTGCGGCAGACCGCGCCAATCTCACGCTCCAGGTTGCGGACGCCTGCTTCGTGCGTGTAATCGCTTATGATTTTGCGTATCGCGCCGTCGGTGAAGCGGATGTGCGCGGATGTGAGGCCGTGCTCCTCTATCTGGCGGGGCACGAGGAACTGGCGGGCTATGTGGTACTTCTCGTCCTCTATATAGCCGGGAAGCTCGATTACCTCCATACGGTCGAGGAGCGCGGGCGGAACGGGGTCGAGCATGTTGGCGGTCATGATGAACATGACCTTCGAGAGGTTGTAGGGCACGTCAAGGTAGTGGTCGGAGAACATGTTGTTCTGCTCCGGGTCCAGTACTTCGAGCAACGCGGCTGAGGGGTCGCCCCTGAAGTCGGTGCCTACCTTGTCTATCTCGTCCATCATGAATACGGGATTGATCGTGCCCGCGGTCTTCATCGTCTGGATGACGCGGCCTGGTAGCGCGCCGATATAGGTGCGGCGGTGGCCCCTGATTTCGGCCTCGTCGCGTATACCGCCCAGGGAGACGCGCACGAACCTGCGTCCCAGCGCCTCCGCTATAGAGCGTCCCAGCGAGGTCTTACCTACGCCGGGAGGGCCTACGAAGCAGAGGATGGGAGAGCGCATCTTGCCCTGCGCCAGCTTGCGCACGGCCATGTACTCAAGTATGCGCTCTTTGACCTTGCCCAGACCATAATGGTTGGCGTCGAGCACCTGCCCTGCCGCCCTGATGTCCAGGTGGTCGGGAGTTTGTGTTGCCCAGGGGAGGGCGAGGAGCCAATCAATATAGGTGCGTATCACCCCCACTTCGGGCATACCCATGGGCATGGCCTGCATTCGCTCAAGCTCTTCGATAGCCTTCTTTCGCACCTCTTCCGGCATACCAGCCGACTCGATGCGGGTGCGCAGGTCGTTAGCTTCGCGGGTGGTAGGGTCGTAATCGCCAAGCTCCTGGGAGATGGCCTTCATCTGCTCGCGCAGGTAGAACTCGCGCTGGCTCTTGTCCACTTCGTTCTGCACGCGGTCCTGGATGCGGTTCTCGAGATCGAGCACGTCTAGCTCTTTGGCGAGCATGGCGCTGAGGATTTGCAGGCGCTCTACGGGGTCGACCGTTTCGAGTAGCTGCTGGCGATCGTCCTGCGTAAGTGTTATCGTGGAGGCGACGAGGTCGGCCAGCCAACCAGGCTCGTCCACGTTCATCGCGGCCACGTAAGACTCGTCGGAGAGGTTGCGCGACAGCTTGACTACCTTCTCGAAGAGGGCCAGCACCGCGCGCATGAGGGCCTCGGTGGCGGGGGCCTTCTCGTCGCTGTCCTCTATAGCCTCGCCCATAATGCGCATGTAGGGTTCCAGGCGCACATAGCGCAGGATGCGCACGCGGCGCTGCCCCTGAACCAGCAGGGAGACGGTGCCGTCTGGCATTTTGAGGGAGCGGCCTATGACCAATTCGACGCCCATTGAATAAAGGTCGTCGGGGCCGATTTCCTCATCTTCGGGGTTGTGCTGGGAGACTGCCAGCACCATGCGCTCACTATTGAGCGCGGCCTCGATTGCGCGTATCGATTTCTCCCGCCCCACGAATAGAGATGTGACCATGTGGGGGAAGATCACCATATCGCGCAGAGGGAGTACGGGCAATCGCACTATGATATTTTCAGGGTCGTCGGGGTTGGGAGGCTGGGAGGCACGGGACTTAGGCTGCTTCCTGGCGCGTGGCCTGGCGGCAGCTTCTTCCTCTTCGATGGGGGGTGTAACCTCTGCTTTGGGTTTGCGGCGGGAGCGCGACCTGGATACAGCCGGCTCCGGCTCCATCTCTATAGGCTCAGAGCTCGCAAGCTCGAAATCGTCAGGGTCTAGATGGTCGTGGCCGTTGCCGGTAGGCAGCGAGCTTACGATATCTTCTATTGTCGAGTCTGTAATGTTGGGTTTCTTTTTTGGGGGCATGATTCTCCTCACTTCTATACCCTAATTGTACGGGATAGTAGCGGGCGTTAGCAAGGATGGAGAGATGATGTTATACAGGTCTTACTGTGTGAGGGTGTATACTATTGAGGGTGATCTTCATTATGCCCAGAGAAACCCTGATTCAGATGTTCCGTTCTAAAGTAGGGGTGGTGTATGACAACGCGTCTCCGCTTGTGCAGTGTTCTTATTGCTCATGTTCTAATCTTGATGTTATTGGCTGCGTGCGGGTCCTCACCGGCGGATAGTAATGGAGGGCAGGGTAACATTGTCCCTGATGCTGTTGGGACGGCGCCAGTAGTATATCCTCCGTCTGGCGTGCAAACTCGCTACCCGGTTGTATTGCCCTATGCACAGCCATCGACAGAAGCATTACGCTCCCGGCCCACCCTGACGCCGCCGCCTACGGTAGACCCTGTAGTAGCAAGAGACCCGCGCGGGGATACACCCGAAGCAGATGCAATCGTAAAGCAGTGGATGCACGCGGCGAAAGATATACGTTCCTTACATGGGAGCCAGAATTTCGCGCTGATCAATCCTGATGGCTCTCGTGAATCTGATCGTCATGACATCTACCAGGGTAAAGTTAGCACCGACGAATGGTATGATGGCCTGGAGACTCGCGACGGAAAGCTACTCCGTTATCGCGTGGTGGTACACAATGAGCATGGAGATTTCACGACGCTCTACGATGGGAAAGGTGCATACCGAACGTGGTCCTGGCTGAAGGAGGTTTACAGACCCTGGCCGGACGGTGCTGCCTTCAACGCTTACTGGCATGATGATATAGATAGCACCTCCATACTTTATGCTTTGTATCCGGAGGCTTCAACGTCCACAACGTATGAGCTAGTGGGCAGGAAAGAGCTGGACGGGCGAAAAGTCATTGAGCTTAGGGAGATGGACGGGAGCGGCACCAGGGGTAACGAGGTATATCTCGACGAAGTTACATACTTGCCCTACCGTTTTATCCAGCATCCACGAGGCGCGGCGAGTAGCGCCCCGAGCTATGAGATCACCTTTTCAAAGCTTGAGATAAATGGGCCGGTTGGAGATGCTGACTTCAAACTGAACCTTCCAGCAGATACGGTGACCATATATGAACACACTCACTGGGGTCCACAGATGCCCATCTATTCTACTGTAAGCGATGCGCATACAGCGGCCGGTTTCGCGTTCTTTGAGCCTCAGAGTTGGGCACCTCAAGAGATAAAGACTTTGTACTATGTGGAGAGAGATAGCAAGCTTAGCCCGGTTCTGTTTATGTCCCAGGGTGATGCTTCGATTTTACAGGGTCTCTATTTGCCCATAACGGACCAGGGTGATCGCTTCGCATTACAATTCGACAGCAATGTAGGAATGCAGGATGTACAGGTAACGAAAGTTGATATAGACGGCCAGCCTGCCGAGTGGGTCATTGGTAAAGATAGTGGGGGTAGGGGACGGCTGCGATTGTCGCGAGAGGGCACACAGATCGAGATCAGGATATCAACTTTGGAGAAAGCAATAGAAACCGCGCGGATTCTGATGCGGGTCAGGTAGCTAAAATTACTTCCCTATCTGCCATAATATTGCAGATAATTAACTTCTGAGGGCATGATTACAGGGGTCAGCCATGAAGAAATGGATCTTCGCTCTATCAATCATCATCGCATTGGCTCTGCTTCCAGGCGTGGCGCTCGCGGACTCTACGGTAACCCCGCCCCCTGGCTGGAGCGGCTCGTATCAGCGCGTCAGTCCTGATGGGCAATACGTGCTGGTTATATTGGATGGGATATACGAGCCGCCGGGTGAGGGCGTCTCCCCTGAAACTGATGCATTGAATAAGCTCTTACTGAAGTATCCTACTTCGGGGCTTTACAGGAACGACGGCTCGACCACTCCACTTTGGACGGCGGAATATATATCATGGAGGACCGGCATCACCCTTTCATCCGATGGGCATCATATGATTGTATGGGGTGGGTGGCCCTCGGATAGCAACAGCTATAGCGACACCGCACTTACCTTCTACGAAGATGGGCGGCTGCTGAGGAGCTATAGGGTGAAAGATTTGGTGGTGTATCCCGAAGACCTCCCCCATTCGGCCAGCCACTACCAGTGGGTGTTGGACTCTTCACTTGACGACGTGCATGGATTGCTGACCGTTGAGGCGCTTACCCACGAGAAGTACGTATTCGCCTTGAGTAGCGGGCAGCCTATAAGCAATAGCATACCCTCCGTGAGGGAGAGGCCTCCTGGCCGGAAAGCTGTTCCTGTCTCTACTATCGTGATAAGAGAAGCTGATACCCCCGCCACCAACACCAGCCGCGAGGATTACACGATGGCTATGGGGCTTCTGTTGAGCGGAGGCGGCCTGGGAACGCTCTTCGCAGGGGTGAGCATCCTCAGCCGCAAAGCGCGCCGCAAGCGCCTGAGTAATGACTATTCAAGCGTATATATATTATCGCCAACACCCCCACCACTGCGTTTGAAGTCGAGGGCTAGGGGGAGCAAAGTCGCCCTCCGCCGACCGAGAGCTAGTGCGCGTAAGCGAGTCTTATAATTTGAAAAGTATGAAAAAGAGGGTTCGGCCTAGCCGAACCCTCTTTTTCATGGCAATAGTACATCACTATGCTTGCTGAAAATTCGGGATTTCTTATGTTTTGTGGAGCTTGACGCTATGGCGGCAGTGGCATATACTTTAACCATAATCGAATAGCTGAGAAGCAGACTTTCAGGGCAGGGTGAAATTCCCGATCGGCGGTATGGCTCTCCAGCCAAGCCCGCGAGCCGCAAGGCATGACCCGGTGACACGCCGGGGCCGACGGTTACAGTCCGGATGGAAGAAAGTCCCACGTTGTGCCGTGTCGCAAGGCCGCCACGCCGCCGCGTTACCCCTCGACGGGTAGCCGGAGCGTGCGCCGTGCGATTGGTGCCGCGCATGGATTACGTATGGACCCCTGGTAGCTGCTAGCCGCCAGGGTCTTTTGCTATATATGAACACCGACACGAGAAGAACCAACGCCCCCATCCGCAGGCGCGATAGGATAAGCGCAGGCACCAGCCAGCACGACCCTCAAAATGGCGAGAAACTCGTGCCCTTGATGCGCAACCTGGATGCGGTCAACGGCCCGGCGCTTGAAGATACCCGGCGCACAGATTGGGGGCAGGTACTCGCCAAAATCGGATTCGGTCTGCTGACGCTGGGCGTTTTGGTTGGTGGGTGGTGGCTACTGGCGGTGCTGGGCAACTATCCACCTTATATCCTCCCAACGCCTCCCCTGGTTGCAGAGAGAGCATGGGAAATGATCCTGAGCGGCTCTCTGATAGGTCATTTCTGGACCACCTTCCTTGAGGCGGGCATGGGCTTCCTGTTGGCGCTCGTGGTAGGAGTTGGCCTGGGATACCCCATAGCACACTCTCGCCTGCTGGAGAAGGTGATCACGCCCTACATCGGCGTCAGCCAGGGATTACCCGTGGTGGCGCTCGCGCCGTTCCTGGTGATCTGGTTCAAGGATGACCTGATGCGCAACATTATAGTAGTGACGCTAATCGTCTTTCTCCCCTTATTGGTCAATACAATCGTGGGTCTCCGTAACATTGACCGCTCGATGCTTGAAGTGGCCCGCATATCGGGCGCGAATTTCTGGCAGACCATCTGGTACGTGGAGCTGCCGTTGAGCCTGCGGGCGCTGTTGGGCGGTGTCAAACTGGGAGTCACGCTATCTATAACAGGCGCGGTGGTGGGGGAGCTTATCTCTGCGAACTCGGGCCTCGGCTTCCTCCTTGCATTTGGCCGTGGCACCTTCGACATCCGCCTGATGTTTGTCGGCCTTGTCTCTCTAGCCCTTCTCACGATGGTCCTTTATGCGCTCGTGACGGTGCTGGAGAAGGTGCTTATTGACTTCAGACTAAGAGTGTGTAATCCGTAGGGGCCTGAATTGGGCGTAGCCCAAGAACCCGTGAACCGCCTTGGGCCAAAGACGTGCTGTCTCCACCAGGGCGGTTCACGAACCGCCCCTACAGAAGATTTCGAAATGCAGGCTTAGGACCGACAGGAGAAACAGAAATGAAGAGGTTATCTTTATACATTGTATTTGCACTCTTGATGCTGCCAGCGCTGGGCGCGTGCGGCACTGAGCCTATACAGCCCACGCCGACTGTAGGTCCGCTAACTAAAGTCACTATCTCCCTCGGATATATACCGAACGTGCAGTTCGCGCCCTATTATGTGGCACTCAACAGGGGCTATTACAAGGATGAAGGGCTGGAGGTGACGTTCAAGCATGGAATCGTGCCCGATCTGATAAGGCTGCTGGGAGCGGGTGACGAGGGAGTCAATTTCGCGGCGGCGTCCGGGGATGAGATAATCCCGGCGCGGGTACAGGGTATCCCGGTGGTGTACGTGATGACGTGGTACAGGCAATACCCCGTCGCGGCTGCCTCTATAGAGGGCAAAGGACCTGCGCTCAAGAGTCCCGCCGACTTGAAGGGGCGCACGGTGGGCGTGCCCGGCCCCTTTGGCGCGAATTACACGGGTCTGCTGGCTCTCCTGAAAGCGGGTGGGCTGGCGCAGAGCGACATCAACATGAAGAGTATCGAGTTCACGCAGGTGGCGAGCCTGTCGACGGGGCAGGTGGACGTGGCGATGGTGTATGCAGCCAACGAGCCGGTGCAGCTACGCAGCCAGAATATGGCAGTCAACACCCTGCTCGTGTCGGACTACGTAAAGCTGGCCTCGAACGGCCTCGCCACCAACGATAAAACCCTCAAGGAGAACCCGGAGCTGGTGCGTAAAGTGGTGCGTGCCACTCTCAAGGGTATCAAGAGCACAATAGATGACCCCCAAGCTGCCTTCGAGGACGCGCTGAAGCAGGTGCCGGAGATAACGGGCGACAGCCGCGACCTCCAGCTACAGGTTCTACAGGAGACGGTGAAACTAATGCAGCCCAAGGCGGACGACCCCGCCGCCAGCCAACCCCTCGGTTGGACCGACACCGCCGTCTGGTCTGCCACCCAGGACTTCCTGCTGGAAGCGGGCATCATCCCCCGCAAGGGCAACGTCGAAGAGATGTTCACGAACGACTTCGTGCCGAAATAAGTTCAAAGTTCAAGGTTCAAAGTTCAAAGCTGATGATAAACTTTGAACCTTGAACTTTGAACTTTAGACTAGGTCGTTGAGGCGTAGCTGGGCTATTTTGGCGATTTCATCTAGCGCGGTGCGGATTTCCTCGTCGCGGGTGTTGTTGAGGCGGGTATCGAAGCCTTCCAGGATGGTGTTCAGCTTATTCTCTCTCGCACAGACGACGAATGGGAAGCCGTACTTCTCCCGGTAGGCGGCGTTTAGCCTGTTCAGGTCAGCGACCTGGGTGGGGGTGAGGTGGTCGAGGCCCGCTGCCGCTTGCTCTCGCGTCGATTCGGGGGAGAGAGTGCCTGCGAGGGCTGCCTTACCTACGAGGTCGGGGTGAGCCGCTATGAGGGCCACCTGCTGCTCCTGAGGCGCGTTGTACATGATAGCGCACATGGCGGCGTGCAACTCCTCAACGCTCCTGAAGGGGCGAGCGTGCCACGCCTCCGCCGCGATCCAGGGCGGCCCCTCGAAGATGGAGGAGAGGGCTGATGTGAAGTCCTCACGGCCCAGGCTATTTATTTCACGCAGGGTTAGCTGGTCGTCTTCCATTGATCCTCAAAAAAGAACGGCTAGGAATTGCTCGTAGCAATCCCTGGCCGTTGCAGCTTCAATATCTTCGCTACCGAGGAGAATAAGCGCGTCGAGCCAGTACACCCATTGTTAGGGAGAGGAGTCCCAACGCGAGGCCCAATGCTATGAGGCCCATATCGCTCGTGCCTGTAGTTGGCATTCCTGCTGTGGGGGACTCCGATATCAGGTCCTCTGCGGTCTGCTCGGAGAGGCGTTCTTCGAAATTGGTTATCAGCCCATCTTTGACCGTGCTGCGGATTACAACAACGTAGGGGTGAGCCAGAGGCGGGACAGGGTCTCCAGAGAGGGTTACCTCCATCTCTACAGCGGTGTCGTCTGCACTCATAATGCTGTTAATGGTCATTGTGACCCCTTCAACGGAGCCGATAAACTCTTCCAGGGTCGCCTCCGACTCGTATGGAGAGTCAAAGGAAGTATCCCCATTCCATTTGAAGGTCGTGCCGGGGGCCACCAACGCACGCATCGCCTCAGCGTCTCCCGCGTTGATTGCGTCTATGAAGGCCCGCACCACCTGCTCTGCCTCGCTAAATTGTGCTGATGCAACGCGTGCCGTGCCTAACAACCCCATTAATCCAAATGCCAACGCCAACAACACCGCTGAGAGTTTCATACGAACGTGCATTCCTTACCTCCTGTTAGCCATCATAATGACTTAAATAGCCCACGTGGAGTAAAGCGTACTGCATGAATGGCGGCTATTATAGCATGAGAATTGTGAGGGGGCAAGGCCAATACTGAGAGTACAACCCGTAGGGGCGTGCCGACGGCACGCCCCTACAAAACCTTTCCATAATTGGATATTCCCCGGCAATTACCCCTGTAGCTTCCTCACCAGCGTGTCCGCCACTTGCGACGTGCTCTTGGCAGTCGGGTCGTCGCGGGTTTGCTTGAGGTCGTAGGTTACGTCTACCCCTTCGGCTATAGTCTCATCGAGGAGCTTTTCGAGGCGATCGGCGGCTTCGCGCTCCCCTATCCAGTTGAGCATCATCACACCTGAGTACATCATCGCCATCGGGTTGACTTTGTTCTGGCCTGCGTACTTGGGCGCGCTGCCGTGAATAGGCTCGAATAGAGCTACTTCCTCGCCGATGTTGGCCCCAGGAGCTACACCCAGGCCGCCCACCAGTCCCGCGCACAGGTCCGACACGATGTCGCCGTACAGGTTCGGCAGCACCAGCAGGTCATACAGGTCGGGCTTCTGGACAAGCTGCATGCACATATTGTCCACTATCACGTTCTCGAAGGGCATGTTGGGGTGCTCCCTGGCGACCTCCTCTGCGGTGTGCAGGTAGAGGCCGTCGGTGGCCTTCATGATGTTGGCCTTGTGGACCGCGCTCACCTTCTTGCGCCCATTTTCCTCAGCGTACTTGAAAGCGAACTCCACTATGCGCCTGCTGCCTGTTATAGAGATAGGCTTGATGGAGATGGCCGAGTTGGGGCGTATCTTCGCGCCGTGCTTCTCCGCTATCCACTCGATAAGCTCGTTCGCTTCGGCGGAGCCTTGCATGAACTCGATACCCGCGTACAGGTCTTCCGTATTCTCGCGCACCACTACCAGGTCAATATCCTCATACCGCGAGCGTACCCCTTTACGCGTCTTGCATGGGCGCACGTTGGCGTAGAGGTCGAGCGCCTTTCGCAGCCCGACGTTCACCGACCTGAAGCCTTTACCTATGGGCGTGGTGATAGGCCCTTTGATGGCAACCTTATTCCGCTTGACCGAATCTATAACCTCATTGGGCAGCGGGTTGCCGCCGGAGCGTATAGCCGACTCGCCTGCCTCCATGACATCCCAATCGATAGAAACGCCGGTGGCGTCAATGACGCGCCGCGTCGCCTCCGAAATCTCAGGCCCGATGCCATCGCCGGGGATAAGGGTAATTGTGTGAGCCATATCTCCTCCCGTTTTGGATTGAAAGTACTAATCAGTACCCTTCGGCATCATCTCTCACGCACGATACACCCCCTAATGGGTACTAATAGGTATGCCAATTGTACCATAAGAGCCGCTTGACACCCTAGAATCTGACTGCTATACTCGCTAACAGGGACATTATGTCCACATGGGTGGATGGGGCTGTGGACGATAGACGATAGACGATAGACGATAGACGATAGACGATAGACGATAGACGATAGACGATAGATTATAAACTCACGCATCACGCATCACGTTTCACGTTTCACGCATCCGCCTATAATTACCAATCGGAGAGACACTTGCCAACTTTACGTATATTACACCTGGCAGACATACACCTGGGTATGGAGAACTATGGCCGTATCGACCCGGCCACGGGCCTCTCTTCGCGCCTGGGTGATTTCCTGAAGACGCTCAACGAAGCCCTTGATTGGGCTTTGAATAATGACGTTCACCTCGTCCTCATCGCAGGGGACATATTCAAGAACCGCGATCCTACGCCTACCGTGCAGCGCGAGTTCGCCAAGTGCATACGTAAGCTATCATCCGCCGGTCTGCCTACCTTTATCCTGGTGGGCAACCATGACGTGCCTAACGCCCTACAACGCGCCAACACTGTGGAAATCTACTCTACCCTCGCCGTCCCGCAGGTGACCGTCGCCAAGAAGCCGGGCCTGCACGTCATCGACACCAAAGCGGGCAAGGTGCAAATCGTGGCCGTGCCCTGGATTTCGCGCTCATATCTCCTCACCAACAGCGAGCACCGCAACCTCGACCCCGACGCACTCAACCGTGCAGCGCTGGAGCTTATAGAGACATTCATAGACAGTTCGGCGAGCGAGCTTGATCCTTCGCTCCCCGCGATATTGACCGCGCACGCATCTGTAGCGGGAGCGGTCCTCTCGTCCGAGAAGAATATCATGCTGGGGCAAGACGTGGTCATCCCCAAGACGGTGCTGGCGGACAAGCGCTTCGATTACGTGGCGATGGGGCACATCCATAAGTATCAAGTGCTCACCCAGCAGCGTCCCGCCATAGTCTATCCAGGCTCGATGGAGCGCATAGATTTTGGTGAGGAGAAGGACAAGAAGGGCTTCGTCTCGGTGGAGATTGACGAGCCTGAGAATGGCGGAGTGCGCGAGGTGCGCCACCATTTCCACCAGGTAAACGCCCGGCGCTTCCTGACTATAACGGTCAACGCCGATATCGACTTCCCAACAGAGGAAGTGCTGCGCCGAATAGAAGAGCGTGCAGATGACATACGTGAGAGCGTGGTGCGCCTCGTCATAGAGACCACGCCGGAGCACGTGCGAGACCTGCGCCAGGACGACATACGGCAGGCGCTCAACTCGCACAAGCCGTCGTACATGACAGTAGCCGTCAATTCAACGAGACCCCACCGCCTGAAGTTGGGCGACAAGGTGGTGGAGCAGATGAGTCCCAGGCAGGCCCTGGAAATATACCTGGGAACCAGGGACAACCCACCCACGCCCGACAGAGTGCAGGTGCTGTTGAAGCACTACGATTTGATTAGCGCAGGTGTTGGTGACGTTAGCGAGGCTGAAGCGTAATTCGTCAGTAGCCCGTAGGAGGTAATGGAGATGGCTCAGGAGAAGTCGCCAGTGGTATCAGAACGATAATTACGAGACCGATTCGGCGCTTGGGGAGACGCCCACAGGGCGCTTCAATGCCGACGATATCGAGTTTGAATTGTTCATGTTCGATGGGGGCCAGGGGATAGGGGTGGACCTATCCAAATCTGGACCTCTAGCAGGCGCGACTGCCGTAGCTGATGCAGCTAGCACGGGCGATGCCGCGATGCAGACCCCATTCATGGGCGCTGAAGTCCCCAGGATCACGGATAGCGGGCAGCTTCGCTCATTGCAACAGCAGACAGGGCCGTTGCAATACGTAGCGCAGGATGCTATGCCCTCCGGCCCTATGGCCCAGCTTCAGGCTGAGCCAGCGGAGCCATCCCCGTTCGCAGGCTATGCAACTCCTCCCCAGTCGGGGCCATTGCGCCAGAGCGGGCCGCTCGTGGATGGGCGAACATCCTCCGGGCCTATCAGCCAATCGGGGCCGCTCACGCAATCCGGACCATTAACGCAAACGGGTCCTCTCACCCCGCGAAATACAGGCCCTCTCAGTTGGGCGGGGGTGATGTCTCCAGGAGGCACGGGTCCTCTCACCCAGCGCAATACCGGCCCTCTACGCTCTCTAAGCCAGCGCAACAGCGGTCCTCTCTCCCCAGATATGGTCGAGCGACCGCAGACCGGGCCATTCACCCAGAACGGGGGAGGTACGGGTCCTCTACAATGGCAACAACCGCAGTCTGACGTGTCTCTAACCAACGGCTCGTTCTCCGCAGAGGCAGGCCAGCAGAGTCCTGCCAACAGCGCGCCGCTAAGTAATGGCTCGCTTGCGGCCAATGATAATGATGTCCTGGCGTACACGCCTTCTGAGCCATTCACTCAACCGAGCCGTTTTATGCAGTCGGGGCCGCTTATGCCTACCGACCTGCCTGACGAGCCTGTCGCACCCGCCAGCGGGCCACTCCCTGCCATCGCGGAGGCCGTTTCAGCGCCCGATCCCGCGCCGGAACACTACGGGTGGAGCGATAGCTCGCTCGCTTCTATGGAAGATTTCAGCTCTGTGTTGTTCGCTATGAATGCCGCCATGCGCTTTACAACGTCAGACTCCCTCAACTCAGGGATGCTGGCAGACGCGGGTGTCGCGCAGGAAGTCGCGCACAGCCACGATTTGGGGGCGCTGTACAGCAACGCTGTGCCTGTCGTCCGCGATACGGGACCACACTACGTATCGGCTGATACAGGTGTAGACACCATGCTCCCGGCAGACCCAACGTCCTGGACTGAGGCATCTTACGCTGAGGAGTGGCAGGCTGCGCCTTCAGATGAGATGCCTATCATAGAGGCAACGGCCCCTGAAAGCTTGATGCCAACACCTGCCGCCGAGATGCAGGCTCCAATGCAGACAGATGAAGCCGAAAGCCGCTTCTCTGCTGAAGCTATGGAGTTCGAGCCTTTCATGTTCAACGGAGGCGCTCCCGGTGAGATGCCGGAGCTGCCGAACATGGAACAGTTCATGCCCGCCGTAACCGGCATGGAGGCTGCATTAGCACCTGAGCAATCGCACCCTCCCATGCAGAGTGAGGGGCTATCGTCTTCCGGCGATGCGACGCAGGCTATGGACAATGGCGCGCTTCCATTCTGGCTCCAGAACACAGGCGACCTGACGTCTGAGCAGGCCATGACCTACTTACCTATGATGGGAGAGATGGGGGTTCAGCAGGAATCTCCCGCACCTGCCGTTCCAGGCATGGAAGCAGCACCCGTGTTGGAGGAAGTACAGCCCCTGGAGAGCGATGATCCTAACCTGTACGCGGACCTGCCGCCGATAGACCCGTTCGACTTTACCGCTCTCGATGTCCACGTACAGGAAGAGTCGCTCGGCTTCAATACGGCAGAGCTATCCGGTTTCGCAAGCTCCAACTATGACCCTATGGTTGCGACAGCAGACTTGCAGGTGGTGGCCTCTATCCTCGGCACCGACCCTGACCTGGAGACGATGGACAGCGAGCCTCTGCGCCCCAGTATGGCCGGTGGGCAAGCGGAGCCTGTTGCTGAAGCTCCTGAGCTTGTGACACTCGCCCAGCCAGACGCGCCACAGAGTGACGAGCAAACCGCTTCAACTCCTACGATGCAGCAACTGGATGCACAGCCTCGCAGTTGGACGGCCACCGTCACAAGCAATCTCAGTATGGAGTTGCTTCCCGCAGCACAATCAGATAGTGTCTCACTGGATGACGATACCCTCAACGCAGATGCTGACGGGTTGGATGTAGATATAGCTCCCTTTGACTTTAGTAACCTTGACCTTGAACCTGAAGAGAAGGCTACCGGCTTGCTCAGCATGCCAAGAGTAAAGAATACCGGCCCGCTCAATGCGATAGCCGCCGCGGATATGCCATACTCAGCGCCGGAGCAAACCGCCTATGACCAGCCAGAGACGCAAGCCGCGCAGCCAAAGCAGCCACAGTCAAATGGCCGCAGATGGGCCACGGGCTGGCTAGGGGACAGCGGCACCGAGGTTGCGAAAGACATCCCACATAGCACATCTAAAAAGAAGAAGATACCGCGATGCTGAGCCGGAGCAGGAAGCTCCCACGGTAGACGAGTTCTAGAGGCTCAGCCTGGAGAAGTTACGGCAGTAAGCGAGCCGGTTATGGAAGCCCAAGCTGAGGAAGCTCCCGCAGCATACGAGTTGGTGGGGTCTCAACCTGAAGAAGCTCTGGCAGCGGACGAACCGTGGGAGGCCCAACCTGAAGGAGCTATGGTGAGCGCGCTTGAGCCTGAGCAGCAAGTCTCCGATGATGACCGTCCAATGCTGGCGGACATGAGAGACGAGAATCTGAGGACAGGTAGCCTGGTATTACCAGGGGATGAAGAAGAGAGCGCCGATATGGCCGATAGTGCCGACATGAGCCAGGAAGCGTACTTTATGCCTGCCGACGCGGAAGTGATGCAAGGCCCATTTGCGGGTCAGATCGAGGAAGAGACCGCTAGCTATGTCGCGGACGAGCCACGAGATGAATATATGATGGATGGCGTAGCTTCTGAGTGGACGGAGCCAGAGCCTGCGCAGGAGATTTCTCCCGCCGCACCGGAAGAGGAGCAGCCTGAACAAGCCTGGGCCTCGGAGCCTCAGCAGGCCACAGTCGTCACAACCCACCCCAATACTTACCAACCTGCTCAGTCTTACGCAGAAGCACAGAATGGCGAGTACGATCCGCCGGTGAAGTTCCCGACGTCCGTTCTGGCATCAGGCCCTCTCCCCTCGCTCGACGGCTTTGAAGAGTTACTGGCCCTGGTGACTGCCAACCCGAATGATGTAGGCGTGCACATGGCCCTTGCCTCGGCTTATGCGCAAGTCGGTGATATCAGCACGCAGTTACGCGTATACAGGCGCGTGCTGAAGAAGCCCGGCGTGTCGAACAAAATCCTGCGTCTCATAGCAGAGGAGCTGTCCGACTACGAGGCAGACCTCACCGGTCACCCTCACTTCCACCAGGTACGCGGCGACCTGTACATGAAGCAAAACCGCTTCCAGGAAGCGATCGAAGAGTACAACAAGATCGGTTGAAAAAGGATAAAGGATAAAGTAAAAAGGATAAGGGATGAAGAAGCAATTTCGTCCTTTATCCTTTTTACTTTATCCGTCGTCCAAAGTTATCTAAACGCCAAGACGCCAAGATAGCAAAGAACGCCAAGGTTTATTTATGGTTCACCGCAGAGGCGCAGAGATTTTATAGAGATTAGAAGTCTGAAGTTAGAAGTTAGAAGTTAGAAGTTACGTATCACTTAACACTTTCAGTATCTAATGTCTGCCTTCTGCCTTCTGCCTTCTGTCGTCCGTAAGTGAGACCAATCCAAATGCTCCTATTTGAGGTGGGTGAGTCCGAGGCTCAAGAGTGGGGGATCGTGCAGCGCGTCGTGCAGGCGAGCGTGGAAGCAGAGCCAGAGGCGTGGGACGCACTTGCGAGATGCCCAACAGTCGAGGTGTACACCGACGGCTCAGCGCCAATACGCAACCCTGGCGGCGACGCGGGATTTTCCGCCGTGCTCGTGGGCTTCAATAAGAGGGTAAGTAAATCGACCCCTGAACGGCCCGAACCTGCGGCGCGACTTGACCTGGGGGGCTACATACCGAAGCGTGCCACCCCACCCCTCACCAGCAACAACCGCGCAGAGATTGCAGGCGTCATGGCGGCGCAGGAAGCCCTCCGAAACCTCGCATTACGTGGCTGGGCTGGCCGCCAAGTGACGATATGGAGTGACAGCAAGTACGCAGTGATGTGCGCTAACGGCAAGTGGAAGCGTAAGATGAACACCGACCTGTGGCCCATCTACGACCGCCTGGCGACCGAGGTGAGGAGTGCCGTGCCCGGCATATCTCTCGAATGGGTCAAGGGACACGCGGGCAACCTCTATAATGAGGCCGCGGACCGCCTAGCTACAGAGGCCGCATTCAACTTCGACCAGGAGAAGTATGCCCGATTCCGTGCAGCCCAGGCAGCCACTGGCAAGGAGATGCCCGGAGAGGGCGCTATGGTCTCTCAAGACGCGGCTAGCGGGCCTGGAAAAGTCACAGGAGAGAGCAAGCCTACCGAGCAGAGTGGTGAATGGCTAAACGGGGCGGATTACGCGCTGGTCCTGCACACGCGCATGGACGCTAAGCAACAAAGCGCAGGCACAGGTGTGGGCATGGGCACGTACCGCATTTGGGCGAAGGATGGGCGCAGCCTCCAGGCCGAAGTGCAGCACAGCGGGCAGATGCTCCACGATGAGGCCGAGTACCGGACCCTGATAGCCGCGCTATCGGGCATAGTCGAACGCGTCACGTCCAATGGGCACGACCCCTCAGACTACGCCCTCACTATCTACAGCGGCCGCGAGCTAATGGTCAAGCAGCTGAGAGGCGAATACAAAGTGAAAGCTCCCGCCCTGCAAGCTCCCTATACCGAAGCCCGCGCTATTCTGAAGAAGTTCAAGCGCGCTGAAGTTGTGTGGAAGCGCGGGCAAGAGCTAACCTCTCTCCTGAGCGAAGCCCCTGTATAAGGATAGAGCAATACGTAAAAAGTATCCACGATAATCACGTCAGGTGATTATCGTGGATACTTTTTACGTGTATCTGCTAGCGTGGATCTGCTGGCTGTCCGGGGTCTCCTGGACGTAGACCTTGCTGCAACGTCAGCGCGAGCATCTTGCATAGCTCGGCGCGGACTATCACTTCATCTGGGCCGAATGAGCCATTTTCTTTGGGACCGACAATATCCCTATTATAGGCAGTCTCAACGTACCTATATGACCAGTGGCTGCGTGGCACGTCCCAGAAGCTGGGGGTCGCGGGGTCGAGGAGCGCCCAACCATGTGCTATCACGAGCATCTTGGTGGCCTGCCCTCGCGTAACCGAGTTGCCCGGCTGGAATGTGCCATCCGTGTACCCGCTGACCACGCCGCGCAGGTGAGCGGTCTCTATGTACTGGTAGAAGGTGTCTGTGGGCGGCACGTCGTCGAAGGCGGGGAAGACGGGATTGTACAGGTTCCATTCATGCCCAAGTACCACCATCTTTGCGAATTGCCCTCGCGTCAGGGGGTTGGCCGGGCGGAACGTGCCGTCGTCATACCCGCCGATGATACCCCGGCAATAGAGGTAAGATATATATGGATAGGCCCAGAAGGTATCGGACACGTCCGAGAATTGCATCCCGCATGGACCAGGCGTCCACGTCGGCTGAGGGACGGGCGTATTGGTGGGCGTGACCGTCGGCGTGTTGGTAGCACCGCCTCCAGAGAATGGCCCCGCCGATACCTGGCCGAGCGGGTTAGGATCGTTGTAGGTGAGCTGGCGGAACGTATAGAAGTTCTGGCTGGCGGCTGTCGTGCTGTAGCGTATGACGGTGCTGTACGTAACCGGCACGTCGCTGACGCGCACCTCCCAATCGAGGTGAGTGCCGGGGTTGGGGTTGCATGATCCGAAGGTGGACCCGTCATTTCCCTGGTAGCCGATGATATCCCCTGCCTCGACATACTGGCCTGGGGAGACCAGGATATAGCGCGCCCCGGTGGTGCGGTTGCCCATGTGCGAGTAAAAGGTGTAGGTATACCGCCCGTTCCCGCCCATGTTATAGCCGTGATCTATAGCTACCTGGCTGCCGTAGCCGTCCCCTATATACTGCGCGAAGGCCACAGTGCCGTCAGCCGCCGCATAGACCGGGTAGGAGCCGGCAGTGCAGCCACCAGATATGTCCACGCCGTGGTGGAAGGTATAGCTCACGGAGCTTAGCTCATTATCTTGATCGTAATAGGTGCCGCTCGTCTGGTAAGTGATTGGCTCTACGAAGAGGGTCGTTACCCACCCGGACGTTGCGACGCCCATACCCCCGCCGGTGGGAGCGGCAGCGGTCACCAGCGTGACCGTAAAGAGGCCAAGCGCCGACATGATTAGGGTGAAGAGCCATGTCCTGGGCGCGCTGGGGCGCTTTGATGCGGGTGTGGGTCTGGCGGCCATCTTCATCGTCCCGCCTCCACCTTTACCGTTCCGGCTATAGTGTCGAGGGTAGCAGTTATGGCATCGAGGGTGGCAGCGTCGGTGCCAGCGCCAATCTGTGTGGTGAAGCCGAATAGGGGAGTGCCCGTCGCGTCATACACCATCGTTGTGTAGACCCTTGAGACTAGCACGTTGGCGGGCCGGTCATCAACGAACCTGCGGGCAGCTTTGCCACCGATAGTCAGAGTGTCACCAGTGAGGAGGCCAACGTCCCTTGCCTTCTGCCCGACCAGTACGTCGGTCGAGGCGCAGCCCGCGGGGAGGTGGCCGCCTTCTATATCGCTATGCACGCCGGGAGCGCAATAAATGAGGCTGCTGTTCCAGGCAGGGGGGTAATGGAAGCTATAGGCAACGCCGTCCACGCTGCCACTGGCGACGGGCCACGAAGCGACATCCGCTCCGAGCGACGCCTGCGTGACGGCGGGAGGATTGGCGAGTGAGCGGGAGGAGGCCGCATGCGCTCCAGCGCCAGCGCCCCCGGCGACCAGCGTCAAGAGAGTCCCAGCAATCACTATGAGTAATATCCAGGCTGTTGAACCTCTGAAAGTAAGACCGCGAAACACGAGTGCTCCAATCTAGGTGGTTGTTGTGAAGCGTAATACGTGGCACTTTTTGCATGATATGTAAGTTCAGCTACCGGCCACTGACCACCTGTGTGCTATTAAAGACGAACATTACGTCAACCAGTTGCGCGCCAAGTGTAGCACGGTGCGTGCGTGGGGAGCAATGAAATTACATGGTACTTATTGCGCGTCTACGTCTACACCTTCGTGCTAGCAAAAAGGTCCCACGATTCAGGGCACGCAGGGAGTAGTACCTCTAAGCAGGCAAAAGGCAGAAAGCAGGCGGCAGTAGTTACGCGATAGCAGAATTTGGTGTGTAAATGGGTCCTACTGTTTTCTGTTTATTGCCTTTCGCCTACCCACTGCCTACTCTAGGCTAGCATGGAGAAGCATGATGTGGCACCGAGTATGCTATAAATATTGACAATGCTATTGATAGATGTTATTGTAGAGCCGCGATATTAAGAGGAAGAGGTGATAGGAATGCGACCTGCTATTTACGCATATAAGACGAGGCCGGGTACTAAGAGAGAAGAGCCTGATATGTCCGTGCAGGTGGACAGGGCAGACTTCACCGACAAGGTAGACGATGCGCCTGTTGCACCTTCTGGAGGCACAGGCTCCAGGAACAGCACGCGCAACCCGAAATCACAAGGCTTGCGTCAGATAACCGCCGACCGTCCTATTTTCACTCTCAGCGTAGCCGCCGACCTGCTGGGCCTTCACCCGCGCACGTTACGCATCTATGAAGAGAAGAAGCTGGTGGTGCCCGCCCGCACCGACGGCAATCGCCGCCGCTACTCGCAGATGGACATAGAGAAGTTCCAGGCTATCCGCCTGCTGACGAGGGGCGGGGTCAACCTGGAAGGGGTACGTATCATCCTCGAAATGACCGAAGAGCTTACCCGCCTGGGAGGCGACCCAACCGCTATCATAGAGCGCAATTTGCAGAATGGGGATGATTAGTAGTGAGTAGCTGATGACGATGGACGATGGACGATAGACTATAGACGATAGATGACCAGCTACCGGCAACTCGCTACTCGCTACTCGCTACTCGCTACTCGCTACTCAAAATGACAGGCAAAGAATTCCTCGCCGTCACAAAAGCCACAGCCAGAGAGTTCGGCAAGGACGACGTTGGGTACATGGCCGCAGCCCTTACCTACTACGTCTTTTTCAGCGTATTTCCGCTACTGTTGCTGGCAGTCACTCTCGCGGGCTTATTCCTGAACGATGATGACGCGCGCGTATTCATACTCAATAACGTAGCGCAGGTAGTGCCCGGCTCTGTCGACTTGCTTCAGTCTGTATTGGTCGAGGCCCTCAAGAACCGTGACAGCGCAGGCTGGCTTGCCCTGGTAGGCTTCGCAACCCTCATATTCTCAGCATCTGGAGCGTTTGACGCGCTCGACAAAGCTATCAACCGGGCATGGTCCTCGGAGAAGATGCCGAACTTCTTTGTGGGTAAGCTCACCAGCTTCGCCATGATGCTGGTTATCGCCGCGCTACTCATCCTGTCGGTGCTGGTCTCTACGACGCTGGCAGCTACCAGGCGGATAACCTCGGACGCACTGGGCAGGGTCGTGACAGAAGTGCCTGGAGAGACAATCTTCTGGTGGATCATCAACGTGAGCGCGTCGCTGGCGATAATATTCCTCGGCTTTGTGCTTCTCTATCGCTTCGTGCCGAGATGCAAGGTCAACTTCCGAGACATCTGGCCTGCCGCGCTGATTACCGCCATCGCATGGACTATTGCTAAAGAGGGGTTCGCCATCTTCCTCGGCACATCTTTCGCCAACTATAGCGCGGTGTACGGCACCCTCGGCACGGTAATCGCGCTCTTGACCTGGATATATATCTCGTCCATCATCGTGCTGGTCGGGGCCGAATTCAGCGCCGAGACCGCTCGCGTGCGTGACCTGCGAGAGAAAGTGGTCAAGCACATGGAAGGACGCGATAGGAAGAAGAGTCCCTGGCTTCCGTCGTAAATAACTGCTGCTATAATATCTATCATGACAGCGCCGGTCGTTTCTCAGCTCATACATCTCCTGGACGAGTCGTTCCAGGGGGAGGACTGGCATTCCCTCCTGGGCAACCTTAAACCCCTCACGACCGAGGACTGGATATGGGTCCCTCCTGGCGGTGACCGCTCTATCCGCGACATCGTACAGCACGTGGGTGGCTGCAAGTTTATGTACCACAACCACGCCTTTGGCGACGCCAGGCTCACATGGGAGGACCCCCTTGTGGATGGAGGTGACGCGCTCTCAGATATTTCATCAGCGATTGGCTGGCTGAGAGAGGGCCATGCGCAACTCCAACAAAGTATCGCCGCCCTCGATGACGCCGAGCTTCTGCACCCTCGGATGACGAACTGGGGCGAGATGAAAGAGACCCGCTGGATCATTACAGCGATGATGCAGCATGACCTCTACCACGCAGGCGAGATCAATCATATCCGCTCCATTCGCCAGCAAAAAGACCGCTGGGCGTACACGTACGATGCGGAGTGATTCCGGCATACCCTGGGAACCTGTAGGGGCGTGCCGTCGGCACGCCCCTACGCCTCTTCACAATTAGCCACCCCACGATACGGATGGAGTGTTGCGTAACATGGGAGGTCGGGTATACTATAACCCTGACCCAGCATTCCGCACTCTACATTCTAAAGTGAGGTAACACAAACATGGACGAGGATGTTATACGCAAGATGCTCAAGGGCATCCTGACCCTGGCGCTGACTACGATTGCCACCTGGCTGGCGGCATATATAACCAACAAGATACTTGGCCCCGAAGAGCTACCGGAGCTAGAGGAAGCGTGATGCCGGTAACGAGTAGCTGGTAGCTGGTAGTTGGTGGTCATTCGTCCGTCGTCTATCGTCTATCGGCCACCGAACGATTTCCACACTTTCCCCACTGCGGACGCTTACTTGACGGGGCTGGGGGGCACGTCTATAATGAGCCGGACCCTCAAGCCCTGCTGGGAGTTAGACTTTATGCCCCCTCAAGCCTGCTCTGACGCTATAAACATCACCGGAGATACGCACGATAGTGGCCTCCTGGCCGCTCATGAAGACTACTCTATGCCCGAAACACCCAAAGGTGGGGCTATCAATGAGCAACCTGAAGCAAAAGCGTTCGCGGAGGCTATAAAGAGGACCGGTATGGCGGGTCCTGCGGCCATCGCGCTCAGGATAGCCGGGTCGCTCGCCTGGATCGGCGGGCAGATGCTGTGGGCGGCACAGCCTCTCTTGCAAGGGCTGGGCATAGGCTCTCGCTCTGGTAAGCGCGCAGAGGTAGACTCTATCTCCCGGCTGGCAAGGTTCCTTGAGGGAGAGGGCAACGTCACCGAGTTAGTCGCGCACCTGGAAGCTGGAGTCGGAACGAAGGCCAACTCCAAATCGCGCCACTCTACAGAGGGAGAGCATGAACCCACCTAATATCTCTCCCACCTATGGCACTGCCCTCTTCCTGATGCTGGGGGCGCTCCTACTCTTCCTGGTGCTGTTTGTGGTTTACCTCTACAGGTCGGGTTGGGGTTCGAGCAAGCGTGAGGAGCAGTTCCATCTCCGCTCTATTCCCGCTTATGATGCTACCCGCCAGGGCCTCGCAGTCGCCGCAGAAACGGGCCGCGCCGTTCACACGTCCCCTGGATCAGGGGGTGTAGGCAACGGCGATATCGCCACAGCCAGCACCCTCGCCGGTATGCTTATAGTAGAGTCGATGGCCCGCGTTGGCGCTATCACGGGCGCGCCTGTGGAGGCGACCACCAACGACGCCATTGCTTACGCCCTCACCGATAATGCCCTGCGACGTGGCTATTTACGCGCCGGGTGGTCCCTGGAGAGCGAGAGCGGAAGCGCACGCTTTCTCACGCACAACGACCCTCTTGCATACGCGGCAGCGGCCTCCGATGTTGTCGCCCAAAACAGGGTGTCGCATGCGGTGATGGCGGGCCATTTCGGGCCGGAAGTTTTGCTGATTATCGAGGCCCAGAGACGGTCAGGCGCGCAGCAAATCGCGGGTGCGTCAGACCCCCAGGCCCTCGCCCTGATGCAAATCACGACCGATCACACTCTCATTGGAGAGGAGATATTCGCCTCCGGCGCATACCTTGAGCGCCGCACCAGCCACATAGCCGCTCTGCTCGCGCAGGATGGCCTTCGGTGGGCGGTCATCGCGCTCATAATCATCGGCTTCATACTCGTAAACGTCCTCGGCCAAAGCTGGCAAGACCTTATAACTTTCTACCCGGGTCGCTAGTCCAAAGTTATCTAAACGCCAAGACACCAAGATAACCAAGAACGCCAAGATTATTTATGGTTCACCGCAGAGACGCAGAGTTCGCAGAGGTTTTTTAGGAATTACGAATTACAAGCTAATCTCACGCATCACGCATCACGTTTCATCGTCTATCGTCTATCGTCTATCGTCCTGTACCATGAGCAACCGCATCGCCTCGTCAATCATACTCGCGCTCAATTTGGCGCTCGCCTACGTGGCGGGGGTGATAAGCATCCTGGGCTTTTTCACGAGGGGGACCTTCGCGGAGATGGCAGGGGTGCTGGCGCAGTGGGTAGCGGTGCTGGTGGGGTTCGCGCTGTTGGTTGGCCTGGGTAACCTTATGAAGGTGCATATTGGCCGCGCCGTGAAGCGAGAGACAGGATGGCTCTACAGCCTTATCGTCGTGGGGAGCGCGCTCGTGGTAGTGGCCTTGGGCCTGCTGGGTGGCGGGCCGGGGGATGCCTCGGTGGCGTGGGTCTTCCAGTGGGTATACCAGCCCCTCGGCGCGGCTATATTTAGCCTGCTGGCATTCTTCCTGACCACTGCGCTCTTTCGCGCTCTACACATGAGGAGCGCCGAGGCGATAGTGCTACTCATAGCAGCCCTCGTGGTCGTAATTGGCCAGGCTCCATTTGGCGCAGCGCCGCCATTAGACGTGGCTGTAGGCGTCAAAGACTGGCTTCTCGACTATCCTGTGCTCGCGGGCATAAGGGCCATCGTGCTAGGCGTAGCCTTCGGCGCGGTAGCCACCAGTCTCCGCGCCCTGCTCGGCTTCGACCGCCCATACCTTGAATAATTCTAAATTTTGAATTTAGAATTCTAAATTGTACCGGCAATTCAAAATTCAAAATTCAAAATTCAAAATTATGGATATATCCTGTCCAAATTGTGGGTCTACTAACCGCGACACGAGCCGCTTCTGCGCTCGATGTGGGGAGTTGCTGCACCCTGAAAGTGGGCAGGCTCAATCTGGTGCTGGGGGCGAAAGTGGGCTGGACCTACCCTGGTTGCAAACCGTCCAGGATCGCGCTTCCAAGCCTAAGACTGAGCGGCTCACCGACGCTCAACCAGTACAGCCTCCCAGGCCAGAACCTCCCCAGCCTGATGAGCAGCCTCAGCATGTAACTTCCGCGCAAGCCGAAGCAGGCATTCCCCTCTTGCAGCCTGCCGCGAACGAACAGTCTACCCCTCAGCAGGCTGCACCTGACCCCAACGAAGCCCCACCGGAATGGGTAGTAAGCATACTGGAGCCTACGGCAACACCACCCTCCGGCCAGGAGCAAACATACGAGGCGGAAGAGCTTGAGCATATCATGCCCTGGGTGTATGGGCAGCAGGGCGGCGACCAGCCTACCCAGGCGGACGCATCTGGCCTGCCCCCCTGGCTGAGCGACATTACCGTTCAGGAGACGTTGCAAAGCTCCACGATGAGCGGCCAGGAACAGCGGCCTCCTATGCTGCCGGAGTTGGAGTTAGAAGGGATTGAGCCTTTCGTCCCGCCCGTGTTTTCCGATGAAGATGACACCAGCTCGCAGCTTGCAGGCGCTCCTACGCCGCAAGAGGAGGCCCCTGCCTGGCTGAGGTCCATCACCGGGAAGGGCCAGCCTGAGCCTGCCGCAGAGCCGGAGCGCGTTACCAGCCTGCCGATGCTCCCTGATGAGGTCACCTCGCCCGTGAATGCGCCCCTGGTGCGGGACATTCCGGTGCGCCCTCCGAGAGCGGGATCGGTAGAGGTGTTGGCCGGGTTGATAGGGGCCTCCGAGGTAGCGCCCAGGCCACGTCGTGTGGCGCGAGATGACTTGCGCGCACAGGGGGTGGCTGAAGAGGCTATCGCTAAGCGCGGTGCCAGCGCATGGCTCCTGCCCGACGGCATCATCTACCTTGCCATACTCGGTATCCTGCTTGCCGTACTCATTGTCAGGCCGCAGTTGGGCGATATGCCCGCGCCCTCGGCTTCCGGCGTGCAACCTTTCTATGATTCTATAGAAGCGGTCTCCAAGCGTGCTCTGCCTCAGGAGCGAATTGTCCTGGTAGCATATGATTGGGACGCCACACGTTCAGCCGAGATGTCGCTCCTGGCCGAGTCGGTGATGCGCCACCTGATGGCCCGGCATATCGGCTTCATCACGGTCAGCACCAATCCGCAAGGGCCAGGCTTCGCACAGCAGGTCACGAGCAGGCTACACGAGGAATATGGCTATGTATATGGGCGCGAGTACCTGGTAATGGGCTATCTGCCGGGCAGCCAGGCGGCCCTGGGCGCGCTGGCAAGCAATTTCCGCCGCAACCTGCCTATAGACTACGAGCAGAACCGCCGCCTGAGCGACTACCCAGGCTTCACCGGGGGTAGCAGGCTCCAGGGCATAGAGAGCTTTGCGCTGGTGATAGCTCTCACCTCGGACGAGTCGGAGATGCGTAACTGGGTGGAGCAGGTGGGAGCGCGCACGGGAGTGCCTATAGTGGCCGCCGTCCCCCAGGGCCTGGAGCCACTCGCCCGCCCATATCGTGACATCCCAGGCGCGGGCCTGCAAGCCATAATAAGCGGCCCAACAGGCGCGCTCCAGTACACAAAGCAGCTACAGTCACAGGGCCTACCCACGGGCAAGCAGGGTGCGACCACCCTTGCAGACCGGCTCAACGCTCAATCAGCCGCCCAACTTCTCGTAGCTGTAGTGATTATAGCAGCGCTGATAGGCATGGCAACCAGAAAAGTGGTTAGGAGGTAGAACGGAGTTTTGAGTTTTGAGTTTTGAGTTTTGAATTGTTGGTGCAATTTAGAATTCAAAATTCAAAATTCAAAATTCGCGTAGCGACGGATGGAACTTGAACCTGATCGGCGGAATAGTTGCGGGGTTGCTCACCATCATGGTGTTCAGCTACCTGCTGGGCGCGAACCCGCTGTGGCGCATCGCTCAGAGCCTGCTGGTGGGCGTTTCCGTCGGCTATGTGACACTGGTGGTGCTGACGCAGGTGATAGCGCCCCAGGTGGTGCGCATCGTGCGCCCCGAAGCTGGCATCGCCCCCTCCGACCAGTGGCTTGCAGCCGTGCCTGTGGCGCTCGGACTGTTATTGCTGATGCGGCTTGCATTTCCGGGCGCGTGGCCCGCATCGTTCGGGTTGAACCTGGTAGTGGTGGTAGGAGCGGCGCTTGCCCTGGGAGGCGCGCTGGCGGGCGCAATCGTGCCCCAATCGCTCGACACGATTCGAAAGCTCGACTTCGGCAACCCGTATGCACTTGTGGGCAATATCGTACTGGTGGCGGGCGTCGTGTGCGCTCTGGCATACTTCGCATTTGGAGCGCGCCCCAACGGAGAGCGACCCGCTCCGATACGCACAATATCGGTAGCAGGCAGGTGGGTGCTGGTGATAGCCTTCGGGGCCGTCCTCGGCTCCCTCGCCACCACCTTCTACGCCGCGCTAATAGAGAGGCTTGACTTCCTGGTCACACTGGTGCAATCGTGGTTCTGAAACGTGATGCGTGAAACGTGATGGATTAATCACAAAGAGCACAAAGACACAAAGAACACAAAGGTTTTATTGATTCACTATCATCACGTTTCACGTTTCACGTTTCATATGACGACTATGAGCAATACGCAGACAACAGAAGATAGCTCCGATGGCGCGCCTACAGTCGCAACCGTTGGTGCGGTGCTGGCGGTGGACATTGGCTCGTTGCACACGCGGGCGGTGCTGTTCGATGTGCTGGGGGGCGAGTACCGTTTTATAGCGCGTGCGTCAGCAGCCACCACTGCGGAAGCTCCCTATGGGGATGTGACCGCCGGGGTGAGCAACGCGGTGCGCGAGCTAGAGCAAATCACCGGGCGCAGGCTCACCGATGACACGCGCTTGCGCATTCCGCAGAGGCGCGATGGGAGCGGCATAGACCTCTTTATTGCCACTTCAAGCGCGGCTCCAGCCTTACGTTTGGTGGTGGCCGCCGTGAGCGAAGACATCTCCGAAAAGAGTGCGATGCAGACCGCTCGTAGCGCCTACACCCAGGTGGTCTCGCGCATCACCCTCGACGAGGGTATCCGGGATATTGCAGGCGAAGACGACGAACGGCTGATCACCGCGACCGCCTGGCTACAGGAGCAGACCGATAAGCTGCTGGCTCTCCCCCCTGATGTGGTGCTGATGTCGGGTGGGGTGGACAACGGCCCGGTATCGCCCCTGGTACGCCTGGCGAAAGTTATTTCGGGCGCTGCCCGCGAGCAGGGGAGGAAAGCGGAGCGCATGGCACGAGTTGGGCGTGCCGCGCCTGGACTCCCAGCCGTCATAATGGCGGGCAACGCATCCGCCCATGAGAGCGTGAAGAGCCATCTCGCTCCCATAAACGAGGTAAGAGGCGTGCCCAATCTGCGCCCCGACCTCTTTACCGAGCAGACCGGCCCCGCGGAGGCAGCCCTGGTAGACCTTTATCGGGAGCGGCGGGTCCCACAGATACCCGGCTACTCGGTTTTGTCCAGGTGGGTGGAGGGGCCTGTCGTGCCCACTGCTGAGGCAACTCGTCTCATCGCCCGTTACCTCAACGCCTTCTACAAGCGCGAGACGCTGATAGCCGACCTGGGGGCTACAACGACATCCCTATTCCTGGCAAACGAGGAACGCGATCATGCGGTAATCCTTGGTGATATGGGGATGGCCTATACCATGGGCAACATACTGGCCGAGCGCGGTGCGGACAATGTGCGGCGCTGGCTGCCATTCGCCATCACTGAGGCTGAGCTGACTGACTGGGTGCTGAATAAAGTAATTCGTCCCCTGTCACTGCCCCAGACAGCCCGCGACCTCGCTATCGAGCACGCCCTGGCGCGAGAAGCGCTCATCGCAGCTGCGGAAGCGATGCGCGAGTACAACGGGGGCCGCACGCCTCGATACGACCTGTTGGTGGGCACTGGCGGCCTTCTAGCACATGCTCCCAGGCCGGGTCAGGCCGCGCTCATGCTGCTCGATGCGCTCCAGCCGACCGCTGAAGGCCTCGGCTCGGTTGAGCTGGCGGTGGATACCACCATGTTGATACCGCCACTCGCTAACCTGGCGCGCCACCATCTATCCGCCGCGGCTTATATATTCGACCGAGATTGCCTGGCATGGCTGGGCACTGCCATCGTCGTACAGGGCAGTCCTCCCGCCGTCAAGGAGTCTCGTCGTACCGGAGCGCCTAACGAGCAAGCGTCTCCTACAGCCGTCACGGTGACTATCGAGCGTCAGGGTGGCGGGACCGAAACGGTGGTAGTGCCCTACGGTTCCATACGCGCCCTACCCCTGCGGCCCGACCAGCGCGCCGCCCTCAAAGTGGAGCCTGGCCCCGGCTTCAGGATAGGGGCGGGTGAGCCGGGCAAGCCTCTCAAAACCCAGCCCGGCCAGGAGGTAAAAGGTGGCCTTGTAGGGTTGATCATAGACGCCAGGGGCCGCGATCCAATGCATCTCCCCCAGGACTCGAACACCCGCGCCGCCACGACCCGCCGCTGGTGGGCCGATATGGACGCCATACCGACCGGCGAGAGCTTCGGTAAGACCTCCGAGCAAGAAAGCGTGCCCGCCGACCTGGACGCCACCTCAGAGGGAGAACAGCCTCAACCCTAAAGGGTTATAATAGAGATAGACCTGTTAGGGACGAACCTGGGAGGTGGGTTATGGCTGATACGACTATCAAGGAAGAAATACTTAATGAAATAGATAAGATGACTCCTGAACGGCAAAAGCGGGTATTGGACTTTGCCCGAATGCTGTTAGATCAAGCAAACAAAGATAGCTCAGGCAAGGGCATCCTTAGTTTAGCAGGTAGCATGACATCGGAAGAAGCCGAGGAGATGACAAGGATAATAGAAGAAGACAAGTCCTAAGTCTCCATTCCCCAATCAAGATGAGCCTTTATTACCCCGTCTCACAACCCACCATCGCCGCCAACATACTTGTCCGGCGGGAGCGTCGCTTGCCCATGCCTGGTGAAGTTATGGTCAGGGCCGGGCAGCGTGTCGAGCCCTCCGATGTGGTAGCGCAGACTACACTCGCCTCTGAGCCGGTGCGCGTAGACCTGGCGAGCGACCTTGACATGTCCCCTGCCGCAGCCGCCAAGCGCCTCCGAGTCAGCCCCGGACAACACGTAGAGCAGGGGGGCGTGCTGGCTCAGAAAGGTAGCGCAGGCTCTCGTGAGTCGCGCTCTCCCGTCGCGGGGACCTTCACAGGCTACGACCCAGCGACAGGCGTCGCAACTATCAATACGCCCGCCGAGCCTGTCAGCGTGCAGGCCCACCTCAAGGGGATCGTCACCGACCTGATACCTTATTACGGCGCTGTCATTGAGACGCCCGCTACCCTGATACGCGGCATCTTCGGGATGGGAGGCGAGCAACACGGGGTCCTCAAAGTGATGGCAACCGGGAATGATGAGCCTATTACCCCCACTATGCTGGACGCCAGGGCAGCTTACGCGGTCGTGCTGGGCGGGTCCGAAGTGAGCGCCGAAGCCCTGCGCCGCATGATAGCCCTGGGAGCGCGGGGGGTCATTACCGGCAGTATTCGCTCAACGGAGCTTGCGGACTTCCTGGGCTACCCGTCCAAAACGGAGTGGCGTCTTGGTGCCAGCACCGGGAGCAGCAACGGATGGGACTTCCCGCCACCCCACCCAGGCGTGCAGTCGCCTGTGCCTCCCGATTTCGTGCTGGTGGTCACAGAAGGGTTCGGGGCGGTGCCTATGTCACCCCGTACGTTCGAGACGATTGCGGCATATGACGGGCAAGAGATAGCCGTGGATGGCACTACCCGGCTGCGCGGCGGCCTCTCCCGACCTGAGATAATAATTCCACTGGCGCGCACTACTGCCGTCAAGTGGCTTGAGGAGAGCGGCCCCAAGCTGGCTGTTGGCTCAAACGTGCGCCTACTCTCTCACAGCTACCTGGGGCAAACTGCCCAGGTGATAAGCCTCCCAAACGGCCCCCGTGCCGCCCAATCGGGGGTAATCGCTCCCGTAGCCGACGTGCAGCTTACCGCAGGACCCCGCATCCGCGTGCCTATAGTGGACATCGAAGTGATAGAGTAATCCCCTCACCCTATTCAAAAGAAGGTTTTTTACAAGAGAAATCGCCGGACGCTCAGCGTCCGGCGATTTCTCTTGTAAAAGTATGGAGTTCAGTTTACTTAGGATGCAACAGGTGTGGGCGTTAGCACTGGCGTTACTGCGGGAGGGGGGGTGGGGCGTAGCCACCGCCAGAGTGCGCCCAGGCCAAGCAATACGGCCACCAGCCCAATCAACCCACCTATGATCGGGATAGCAGTCAAGACCACTAATATCAACACTCCCAACACGAGAGGCAGCACGCGCCCCTCCGCCAGGGTCGGCTGGAGACGGCGCAGCAGCCATTTGCCTATGACGTAGCCGATTATCGCCTGGGCGATGTAGGTTACGAAGACTACGAAGGCCACTATTATGCCGATCTCTGAGAAGAAGCCGACTATGCCTACCATCCAGGCGAGACCCCCCAGTGTCATCAGCCCAAAGAGGAGAGCGAGCAGTATCGTCACGATGGGGATCAATATCAGCAGGAGCAGCCAGAACAGGCACCCTAGCGCGCCCCGTCCCAGGGTCGGGAGAGGCCTGGCCTGGATGGTGTCACCCAGACGGTCCATCCACCTGGGGGCAAGCCATATGAGCAGCAGCCCAATGAGGAGTAGAGTGGCGAAACGCTGCAACTGGCTCACTATCGAGAATTGCTCTACGCCTACACTAATCGCATCGAATCCACCAAAGCCTTTGAAGCCCTCATTCGTAGTCTGCTTCCAGGTGACCGGCCCCGCGACCGCGCCGGAACCGATGCTTGCCTCCTGGGGAGCCGCATAATCGAGCCGCCCGCCTATTTTCGCACCCTCCGCCAATCGCAGACCCCCTGCGACTGCGGGCATCGACACAGATGCTGGCGCGTACTGGCCCATGCCAGTGCTGCTCCCGCCAACCCCCAGGTCAACGTTCCTGCCGATGTTGCCGCGCAGCTCGAAGCCATTCATGCCGCCTTGCACGTCCCTCTCCACGTTCCCTGCGATTAGAGCCTGGCCACCGAAGAAGAGGACGTCTCTCTGTACCGTACTGCCCGCCTTGCTCTCGAAGCTGTAGCCGAAGTTGGTGATGTTACGGCTCACGACGGCGTTAGGCCCCAACTGCAATACCTGGGTCCCGGCCACAACGTCATCCACCTTACCGTTGATCACCAGGGTTTGAGCACCTACGTAGACGTTCCCTTCCACAGTGCCATTGATGATGACCTCCCTGGCAGCAGCCACCAGGTTGCCCCGTATCGTGCCATCAATCGTAACCGTATTCCCCGCCGCGTACAGGTTGTTGTCTACAATGGTGCCGCTCGGCACGGTAATAATGTCACCTGTGCGAGTCTCACCCGCCCATGCAGGCGATCCCAGGACCGATATAATTGCTAATAGCAAGATAACGACGAAACTGCGAATGATAAGCGCCCTTTTCATTGCGAAACCCTCCTCCTATTGAGCCACCGGTTATATAGGGCACAATTAGCCCTGCTACAAAACAGGGCCATACGCGCAAGGTGAGTGTAGCACTACGCCACGATGCTGTCAATCTCAGCATAGCTCCTGCGTAGGGGCAGATACAAGAACCTGCCCCGGCCTGGCAGATGAATACAAGGTAGGCATAGCAGATGCTAAACTTATCTTGACACCTTAAAAGAAGTCTATTTCAAGATAAGATTTAGTCGGTAAGGGCGAGGTTCTATTCTCTGCCCCAAATAACTTGTGCCCCATAAGCTATCGCCGGCACTAGGGAGACCTTTAATTGAAAAATAGATCATTTATGGCTACTGCGGCATTAATGATAAAGGCAAGTACAGCAAGGATACCCAAGAACGTTATGCCTCGATTGCGGAAAGGGAGTGTGCGGTGTTCCTGAACTATCATTTCTTGTCGCTTTATGAGGGCATCAACTAGTTCCTTTGACTTGATTATCTCGGTAGGGTCAGTCTTGTCCAACTCAGCACGGATTTGTTCTCCTATCTCGTGAAGATGTTGTTCCTTTGAGCGCACAAGAGCGCGACGCACAAGCAGAAGAGTGGGCAACAAGAAGAACGGAACATAAACAATGTACACCAGATCGATTATCAGCAACGCATTAGAGATTGTGACCATAGAGCCGAAGAAAGCAGGCCATAAGGTGAGCATTGATACCCAGAACGCCTGAAAGACCGCAATAGCCGTGCTGCCTATGATGAACTGACCCATGCTGGCAAGGCCATTTCGCCCATCCTTATGGTACAACTGTGGCTCAAGTTCGTGAGTTTGGAATAGCCTGATAAAAATGACCCATATTATCAACTGACGGGCAATCAGCCATACTATCATATAGATATTCACATAAACCAAGGGCGACCATACCAAAAGGAGATACCACAAATGTTCTGTAAGCCAACGCTTCGACTTTCCGTAGCACCATGGTCCCGCTGGGCATCCTGGTCCAGATGACCACCATACCCAGGCGGCAAGACCAGCTGCAATCAAGGCAACGACTAATATGATTGTATTGAACACAGGATTGACTAAGAGGTTGGCATGCCGCCGACGTGGTTGCGGGTCCTCTTTCAGGATACCATTCGCATTTAGTGTCCTCAATACATTCGCAGCCGCCCACGGCTGCCAGGCATATGCAAGCCAAGTCAGTGGATTATAAAGCCAGCTAATTAGAGTATTCCACAGTAGTTCTCTGTAATCCCAGAGGCTCAAATAGTCATCAACTGGACCTTCATAGAATGTAGAAACGATACCGCCAATAACCAGGAAACCAAAGGAAGAAAGAGTGCCGGAAATCAAGAATATGCCCCATAATCCGCGACGCGCTATCTTGACAAAGAACTTGCAAAGTGGATTTCCCATACAAAGACGGCCAGGTGTCAGAGCGGTTATTAATCTGCTCGTAGGCGTTAGTGCAATTCCTTGGCCCTGCATTTCGCAGCTCCTTGGTTGGTACTGGTACTCTGGCGGCGGGTCAAGAATGAGTTATAACCAAGAAAGCATAGGTAACCTCCTTAACCGTCGCCCATAGCGTGTAGTATAGCAAGTTCTATACTAACGAGCAAGTAATAAACTTAGTTCATTTCAAAAGTCAGTATGTGGCACGCATGAAGCGACATCTGTACTCTAACCACGCCTAACACCCCTTGAAAAACCTCCATTTCAAGCGGCTGCGAATGCGTTATAATATATGGTAAGATTATCCCAACCAATCACAGGTTATCACGCACAACGCAACAATGCTGGCAGAGCTAACCATCTCCAACTTCGCTATCATAGACAAGCTCCACGTTCGCCTGGGGCCGGGTTTCAACGCGCTTACGGGGGAGACGGGCGCGGGGAAGTCTATCATTATTGACGCCCTGGGCGCGCTACTAGGCTCGAAGACCGGGCCGGAGTTCGTGCGGCATGGCTCGCCATCTGCCCGCGTGGAGGGGCAGTTTGACCTCGCCTCCATGCACCCCGCCCCACTTGCCGCCCTGCGCGAGATGCTCCTGCAAGGCGGCCTCTCCGATACCGATGACGGCAGCGACGATACTGTAATCATCTCCCGCGAGATTAACGCATCGGGCCGCACCATCGCCCGCGTCAACGGGCGCATGGTGAACCTCCCGACGCTGGCGCAAATAGGGGAGCTACTGGTGGACGTGCACGGCCAGAGCGAGCACGTATCCCTCCTGCGCTCCGCTACCCACATAGACCTGCTGGACGAATACGCGGGGCTGGCCGAGGAGCGCCGCGAGATGGCCGGGTTGGTCGGCAGGCTGCGTGGGGTGCAGCGCGAATTGCGCGACCTCCAGCGTGACGAGCGCGAATTGGCACGCCGCGCCGACCTCCTTACCTACCAGGTCGAGGAGATAGAGAAGGTAGGCGTGCAGCCCGGTGAGGACGAGGAGTTGGCTAATGAGCGCTCCCGCCTGTCAAACGCCGAGCGCTTATCCGCCCTCTGCGATGCCATCTACGCCCTGCTCATCGAAGGAGATGAGGAGGATGGGCGGCGGGCAGGTGGGCGTGGTGGGTCTGTGCCCGCGATGTCCGTGCGTGACGCCCTGGGCGACGCGTCTGGTATGCTGGCCGAGCTTGCGCGCCTCGATCTCTCGATGGAGCCGCACCAGCCTACACTCGCCGTTATCTACGACAGCGTCGAAGAGCTTGGCCGCACAATGCGCGTATACCGCGAGCATGTGGAGCACGATCCTGCCCGCCTCGAAGAGCTTGAGGAGCGCATATCGCTCCTGCACGAGCTGAAGCGCAAATACGGCCCAACCATAGAGGACGTAATCGCCTTCGGGCAGCGCGCCGCTGAAGAGCTAGATGGTATCACTCACAGCGAGGAGCGCGTTGCCGCCCTACACGAAGAGAGCGAGCGCCTGGCGCAGGAGATAGGCGACCTGGGGGCGCGCATGTCCGAGGTGCGCTCGGAGGTGGGGGAGCGCATGTCCCATACCGTAGAAGAAGCGATGAAGGCGCTGCTCATGGGTTCGACCCGCTTCAAAGCAGAGATCACCCAATCGCCCGCGCAAGATGGCGTGCCCCTGCCCGGACGCGAAGGACGTTGGGCCTTCTCCGAGAAGGGTGTAGATCGGGTGGAGTTCCTCATCTCTCCCAACCCAGGCGAGCCGTTGAAGCCCCTTGCCAAGATAGCCTCCGGCGGCGAGACCTCCCGCCTCATGCTCGCGCTCAAGTCCATACTTTCGGAAGCTGACCTCACCCCCACCCTGGTATTTGACGAGGTAGACGTAGGCGTGGGCGGCAGGAGTGGAGGGGTGGTCGGTGAGAAGCTATGGGGCCTCACCCAGAGCCACCAGGTGCTGTGCATCACCCACCTGCCCCAGATCGCGTGCTTTGCCGATAACCATTTCAAAATCACCAAGCAGGTAGTAGCGGACCGCACCCGCACTCAAGTAGAAGAGCTTGAAGGTGAGGACCGTGAGACGGAGATAGCCGCCATGATAGGCGGGGTCCCTATCTCTCGCGCCTCCCTGGAGAATGCCAGGGAGATGCTGCGCGACGGGGACAAGCTAAAACAAGTTCAAGGTTCAAAGTTCAAAGCTCAAAGTCGGGCCAAAGGCGGAGACTCGAAAGGCCAAAGCCACAATTGTCGGACGTTGAACCTTGAACCTTGAACCTTGAACTTTGAACTCTAAAAGGAGAGAGATTTGCTCACCAGGTTAGGACAATACGCTGATAGGACGATAGAGTTAGGCTGGCTGTTCGCGGTGGTATTCACGCCACTCTTCTTCAACGTGCACAGCAGCCGCGTGTTCGAGCCGGACAAGATTTCCACTCTGCGCTCGTTCGTGCTCATCATGACGCTGGCGTGGCTTATCAAGCTCCTCGAAGGGGGGCGCGCGCTTACTCGCAGTCGAGCGCGACTACAGTAAGGGGCAAGCTCGCGGATACGGCGCAGGGCGCTGCCGAGCGTGGGCTTCCCGGTTGGCTAGGTTTCCTGCGCGTGCCTATGCTGGTCCCCATCCCTGGTGTACGCCCTCGCCTACCTCATAAGCTCTATCTTCACCATATCTTTCGACGCCACTATCTGGGGTTCCTACCAGCGGTTGCAGGGCACCTACTCGCAGTACAGTTACATGATGCTTGGCATCCTCATCATAGCGAACCTGCGCACCCGCGTCCAGGCAGACCGCCTGGTGAACTTCATGCTCCTCACCTCGATACCTGTAGTTCTATATGGCCTCATCCAGGCGGCCCCCCTTATCAACCCGGGCTGGAAGTTGGACCCGCTACCCTGGGCGGGTGACACTTCCACTCGCGTTGCTTCCTCGATGGGTAACGCTATCTTCGTGGCAGCATGGCTCATTATGGTTGTGCCTCTCACGGTGTACAAGCTCTTCAACGGTGTAAGCGCAGCCGTGGCTGCTCGCCGTGCCGAAGCCGCCGCGCCTGAGCAAACCGAGCGCACTCGCTCCCTCGCCTCGCGTAAGGTGGCGGCGGACATGCCCAGCTATGGGTGGGCAGTGGTCGCCAATATCCTCGGCATCCTCATGCTCCAGGCGTTCGTATTTTTCCTGGGTCTGAAAGTGATGAAGGGCTTTCCCTTCCCCGACGCAAGCTGGGCGTGGGTGCTGCCCGTATCCATATTCATCTTCTACATTGGATGCCACCTGATCGAGTGGCTTCGTCGACACGACGATGATCGACGCCAGGTCAGCCTCTTCATGCCCATCATAGGCGTGACACTCTTCATCATATCTCTCGTCGCCCTCTGTTACACATGGGATGTGTCGCAAAGGCAGTCGGCGCCCGGGCAGCCGGCGCTGGATTCGAACGGCCAGCCAATCTACGATATAGTGAGCACCTTCGATGGCGGTGCCCTCCTGTGGGTATTTTTCTTCACCTTAATGTGGGGCGCTATCAGTGCGGGGGCTTACACCCTCTCAAGTAGTGAGCGCACCTCGCAGGCGGGTAGCCCCATCGTTCGCTCCGCCCTCAATATCGGCTATGGCGTACTCTTCTTCATGCAGGTGCTGTGCATCTACCTTACGCAGAGTCGCGGCCCCTGGCTAGGATTGGGGGTAGGTCTTGCCGTGTTCGCCCTGGCGATGTGGCTCGTGGGTCGCTCGAAGGGCGTGCGGTGGATGGCGCGCTTCGGCGGAACCGTGTCGGCCCTGGTGCTGGCAGGAGTGGTCTTTATCGCGGTGCTAAATATCCCAGGATCACCCTTGAAGGCACTGAACAACCTGCCCCTATTCGGGCGCGGCATCGAGCGACTCAGCACCCTCTTCCGTACCGAGGACGGCACCGGGAAGGTGCGCGAGCTTATCTGGAAGGGGGCTACCGACCTCATCATAGCTGAGCCTGCACGGGCGATAATAGGGTGGGGGCCGGAGTCTATGTACGTGGCCTACAACCCCTATTACCCCGCCGAGCTTGCCCACTGGGAGCTACGCAATGCTACCCCTGACCGCTCACACAACGCCGAGTTTGACCAGATGGTGACGCTGGGTGTGTTCGGACTGTTCGCATATTACTTCCTCGTGGCGGCGTTCTTCTACTATGGCATCCGCGTGCTGCGGCGGGTGAGGAGTACGCGGGACCAGCTTTTGATGATAGCTCTTCTCTCTATCATGTCGGCCCACTTCATCGAAATCCAGACGGGCATCCAGATCGCCGCGACCTGGACGTACTTCTACTCGATCATAGGTCTGATGGTGGCCTTCGGCTATTACGTAACGCCACATCTGAGAGAGAGAGCAGAACCTGAAGCTATACCCATCGAAGAGCGCGCCAGAGGCAACGGCGCTGCCAGGGAAGAAGCAGAGGCTCTAACTCCCACAACGCCCGTAACTGCCAAGGCGCGCACCGCAGTAGCCGCAGGGCAGAAGCAAACGATAGCCACAATGAGCACATCGAGTAATAAAGGTAAGCCAGCGCAGACCGCAAAGAGTGTTGGAGGCGACGGTAGGGGCACAGCGCGGCCCACGTCAGCGACATCACAGCAAACACGCTCAGCTAACCAACCGAGCGACGGCAAGCGTCGCACCGGGCCTTCACAACCAATTCAAAGTCCAAAGTCCAGGATCCAAAATCCGGACTGGTACAGCAGCCCGCTCCGGCTGGCCGTTTACGTGATTCTAGCTATCGGGGTATGGGCTTTCAACTTTGGCCTGCCAGGCATCAACGGCGTGAACTCGGCCACTGTGCGCGCCGACACCCTCTACAAGAACGGTCTGAGCTATGATGCGAAGAAAGGATGGCCTGAAAGCATCAACTCTTATCGCCAGGCCATCGCGTTGCAGCCTAACCAGGACTACTACTATCTCTTCCTGGGGCGCTCATGGCTGGAGTTCGCCAAGCAAGCAGATAACGAGAGCCAGAACCTCCGCATCCAGTTCCAAATGCCCTTGAGCGTGCCGTGCAATGTAGCCTCGCAGGCGTACACGGACGCTGCATCCCGCAAGGCGGAGAAGGAGTGTCGCCTGCGGCAAGGTGAATACGTGCTCAACACCGCGCACGACCTGAACCCGCTCAACAGCGACCACTATGCCAACCTGGGCCGACTCTATCTCTACTGGGCCGATGCGTCGGGCGCGGGCGACGCCAGCAAAGCGGCGCTGGCGGTGAAGAATTTGAAGGCAGCGTCGGACCGCACGCCCGGTAATGCACAGCTTCGTGATGAGCTTGCGGTCGCTTATGCTCGCAATAACCAGTTCGCGCTGGGCATCGAGACGCTCAAGGCGTCACAGCAGCTTGATCCAATCTTCGCTCGCACGCCGCACCTGCTTGGGCAACTCTACCAGGAGCGTGCCGGCGCGGTGCGAAACATACTGTTGCAGAAGGACCCCAACAATCCTCTGCCTACCGACGGCGAGACCGATTATGGGAAACTCCTCATGGAGGCGGGCCAGGCATACTCAACGACTATAGGGCTTGACCTGGCGCAGTTCGTAGACACGACTTATAAGAACCGCATTGACTATATGCTGGAGGCGAGCCAGCCCTTTACGGCGACAAATACCACGCTTGAGCAGGCGGTGGTCAGCAATGTCGTGACCGCGACTATCAAGACTGCCATCGAGGCTAAGATGATTGCCGCGGAGAAAGTAGTAGCCGACTTCCTTCGGGGGAGAGGCGTTTACCAGGGCGAAAGCAATATCGTGCCCGCGGCGTCGCTCCAGTTGCTCTGGGATAACCCGCAGTGGGCAAAGATAATCACGAACGAAAATAAGGAGGTAACGTCGGTCGAATGGGTAGATAGCTCCCTCCCCGATACGGCCAAACCTGCGGTGCTGGCGCACTACGCGCTCGGCTACATCTACCAGAAGACCGGCCTCCCTGAGCTAGCCAGGGAGAGCTACACCCGTATGCTCGACCTCGACCCGAACAGTCAGGAAGCCCGCACCGCGTTGCGAGAGTTGGGCGGCACGACGCCTTAGACGATTTCGGATTTCGGATATGATCGTTGCGCAGACCACGGTTCCCAGTCCTCAGTCCTCCAGCAACATCGGCGCGCTGCTGCTGATTTTCGCTCTCGCGCTGGTCGTGGCGGTGCTGGCGACGCCGTTGGTGCAAAGGGTGGCGCGGCGTTACAGCGTGCTGGACGCGCCCTCGGCCCGCAAGATACATAGCAACCCGGTGCCCCTGCTGGGTGGGGCGGCTATTTATCTGGCCGTTATACTCAGCCTTATCCTCCTGGGGCACATCGAGTATGTGCAGCAGACCGCCTCTATACTTATTGGGGCGACCTTTATGTCGATGCTGGGGCTGTGGGATGACAAGTGGGGGATGAGGCCCCTGGTGAAGCTCCTGGGGCAGATAGGGGCGGCATCGCTCCTCTTCTTTTCGGGGGTGAGCGTCCAGTTCCTACGCAACGACTGGCTCAATTACCTTGCTACCGTAGCATGGGTCGTTACAATCACCAACGCGCTCAACCTGATGGACAACATGGATGGGCTGGCAGGGGGTGTAGCTGCCGTCGCGTCGGTCTTTTTCTTCCTGGTAGCGACCCTCACGAATCAGTACCTGGTAGCGCCAATGGCGGCGGTGCTGGTGGGGGCGTGTCTCGGCTTCCTGTCGTACAACCTCAGGCCCGGTTCCATATTCATGGGCGATTCAGGCTCGCTTTTCCTGGGCTTCATGCTCGCGGCGGTGGGGATCAAGCTGCGCTTTCCGGAGAACTACGACATCGTGACCTGGATGGTGCCGGTGCTGCTGCTCGGCGTGCCGTTGTTCGACACTACGCTCGTCACCCTCTCCCGCATCAGGCGAGGGGTGCCTATCAGCAGAGGGGGGAAAGACCATTTCTCTCACCGGCTGGTGTCGCTCGGCCTGACGCGGCGCGAGGCGGTGCTGGTGCTCTACCTGGTGCAGGGGGCGCTGGGGGTGGCCGCGCTCGTGGTGATGCAGGCCGACGTGGTCGAAGGGTATATCGTGGGGGTCGTGGTGCTGCTCGCCGCGCTCGTCGTCGCATATCGCCTGGAAAAAGTGGACCTCTCCCAGACCAATCCGGCCCCGGCAGGTACGCCAGAGCCGGTGAGGCTGTCAACGAGGTTGTTTAAGCGGCAGGGACCAGGAGTCAGGAATCAGGAGTCAGGAATTAGCAAACACTAACTTCTAACTCCTGATTCCTGACTCCTCGCTTATCATTTCCCCTGCCATGAATTGACCATACCTTTTACTGAGGCGATGTATGAGGGGGGGTTGTTGTTGTCGCCCCACGGGGCGTAGACGGGGATAATTGCGTCTACGGTTCGCAGGCCCCATTCACCTATGTAGAGGTTTGCGATTAGCTTGTACCAGTCCTCCATGCCGCTCTCCCAGGTAGGGTAGCTCCTGTAGCCCTCATAGTCGGTGTAGCCTGGCGTCGTGCGGATGTTGCCGAGCGACTTAGTGAAGCGCGCTACACCTTTAGTGCCGCAGCCTGCTCTCATGGACGAAGAAGGCGAGGGCGTACGCGGGGTCTATGCCGTACTTGATCCCCAGGTCGTAGAGAGTCTGCCCCTTGCCTGAGGCGGGCGACCCGTATTGCTTCAGGACTGCCTCGATCTGGTTGACGCTGATGCTGGGAGGACCGACCACGTCGCCAGATTTGGGATTTGGAATTTGGGATTTGGGATTTGGGTCTTCTATTATGGTTGGTTGGTTGGTTGTGACATCTATGATAGGGATTTGAGCATTCAGTTGAGAGCTGGACGAGCCGTTCATGTAGTTGCTGAGGGACATGCCGACGCTACGTGCCTGGATATGTCCGCGAGCAAGGACTGGGGTGATGGCTACCACAAGCCCGACTGCCATGAGGGTTAGGATGATGAATAGCGGTAAACGCTTGCCGGGTAAGCCCACGCGATTTTGGATTTTGGATTTTGGGTTTTGGATTTCGGCATCATATTGCCAGTTGTCATCGTAATGTGATTCCGGCCAATACTCGTTAGCGGCGGGCGGTCCATATGAGTAAGGGTCTGGCTGAACAGTATAGGGTATTTCCCGGTCAAACCAGGTCTCAGCCTGGGGGGCAGGGGCGAAGGGAGCCATATATAGCTCTTCCGCCCTGCGGTATGCAGGAGCACCCGCGTTGAATACTTCTTCATCCTGCCCCAGCACTCTCAGCGAACCATGCGCCCTGGACTTTCGACTTCGGAGCGGGGGGAGGTCGTCTAAATCCGCGATGCGTACTCCGACTTCTGCCGTCGCAGTGAGGCTCACTTCACCCCCCCTTCTATAACGCCCGCGCCATTCGTGGGAGCAAGCTTGGCGCTGGCGGCCTTCTGGATGGCGGCACGCTCCTCTGAAGTGGCAAGCCGGAAGGCAGCGCCATCATTCAGGTACAGAAGCTGCTCGTTCTTGACCGACACTACCAGGTCGGGCTTCTGGTCGGCATTCACGTCCTGCGCGTTTAGCTGCACAGGGGTGAGGTCCTCGCCCTGGCCGAAGAGGTATGGTCCGAGGATGACGGAGGCTTTGGCGCTGTCGCCGCCGGGTAGATGCACGATGGTCACTCGGCGGTTCAGGTTCATGGCGATGAAGTGCGAAGGCATCCCCTCGGCCTCGCTGTGTCCTACGTAGGCGTCCATCTGCACGGTCCTGGGACGGCCATACTGCATATCGTCCAGCTTGACCCGCATCCAATCGAGCGCGGTGCTTACCGCTATGTAGGCCGCTAGCGCGAAGATAGCAACCCCCGCCACGATACCGAGCGTCTTGACGGGGATACCCTGGATGGTGACCTGTTGCTGCTGGGTTTTGGTAGCCCTGGTGGGCTGGGCAACTCTGCCCTGCTCTTGCTGGTGCTGAGGCGTAGTGGGGCGAAGCCATTCAGGCCGCCTTGTGGGCTGGCTCTCGCGCCTGGGCGACGGAGTGGCATGCAACTGGGGTGTGCCCGCATACAATTCCTCGTCGTTCAGCGCGTCCAGCGGTAGCCAGTTTCCTCTCGTCTTGCTTCTCTCTTCCGCACCTTCCCAACCCTGGGCGCGGGCGTTAGCCCCGGTCGATCTTGCGAATGCTGTTGCCATTATCTTCCCTCCTTGTCAATCTCTAAAGTTCTTAGTTACACTCTCAGTCAAAACTCAACGCGCAAACCATCGTCTATCGTCTATCGTCCGTCGTCTGTCGTCCGCCGTCCATCGTCAGTCGTCTAGTTGTTCGACACGTACCCCAACGATAGGAGCGCACAATGCGACCGGAGCAGCCTGCCGATGAATGAATTGGGGTCTGCTATAGCGTTGGTCTCCTCGATGGTGGCGACCACGTAGCAGTCATCCTCCGGCATGTTGATGAGCAAGAGCGAGGGTATCTCTCGCTTTACTTGCGTGCGTGGTGCGGTATGCTCAACCCAAACGGGCGCTCCTTCAAAACGCTTGCCTTGCATGATATGACCTCCTACCCGTCGTTTACGAACTAATGTTCTAATAACCTGTATCCATATAATAAATTAGAACACTTGTTCAAGTCAAGGGACTTTTCCACATCTTTTCGCACAATTTTGGTACAATCCCAGCATGTTTGAACCACCTCGAAAGCGCGTTGTGCTCTTTGATTTTCACAACACGCTGGCTACTTGCGACCCCTGGCTTGAGCTTGAAATTAGAACATTGCCTGGTTTAGCCCTGAAAAAGCTGGTGAATGAGGGAGTCGCTGAGGTGAATGGGCGATTGGATGAGAGGATCGAGCAGGCAAATACCCTCTTCCGCGAGCTACGCCAGACTGTGCGCGATAGCGGCGTGGAGCTTAGCGCGGTTGAGGGCACGAAACGGGTGCTGGCGCGGATGGGCCTCCGCCCGCCGGACGCGGCACTTGAGGCGGTGGTCGCCGAGCTTGAGCATGACTGTCTACCCTCGGTCGAGATGGTGGCGGGTGCGGACGTTGCCCTGACGCGATTGCGAGAGGAGGGGTATCGCCTCGGCGTGGTGTCGAGCGCGGGCTACCCGCCTTTCGTGGAGATGGCTTTAGAGATGTTGGGCCTTCGGACCTTTTTCAGTGAAGTGGTGACCAGCGCGGGGGAGGGCATCTACAAGTCCGACCCGGAGATTTTCCGCAGGGCAGCAGTACGACTCGGCGCTACGCCCGAAGAGGCAGTCCACGTAGGGGACCATGCCATCTACGATGTGCAGGCGGCAAAGAGAGCGGGCCTGTCAGCCGTCTGGTTCGTTGCGCAGGCTAAGCGTACAGCGCAGTTGCACGGTACGGCATGGGAGGAAGTGGCGCGGGCGGGTGAGGGGGCGGATGCTGTGATCGAGAGGATGGAGGAGTTGCCTGGGGTTTTGAGGGAGCTAACCACGCATTCAGGTCAATGCTAATCAGTCGAAGATGGTAGCCACCGGCAACTGCCAACCGGGCACTACGTCACCGCCGTCCAGCGTATCATCAGTCTGTTAGGAACGTGACCTTATCCGGTGCCTGGTAGACAGTCACCAGGCGTGGTTCCGGATCAATGACGATTACCATGCGAGCGCCCGCAGCCAGATATTCGCGCACCTTTGCGGCGATGTCGCCTGGGCGGTCATGAGGTGAGTTTACTTCTACAGCCAGATCAGGAGCACCCTGCCTGTAGCCTCGGATGCGCCCGGTTGCGGCAATACGTTCCTGGCGCACGAAGGCCACATCTGGAGCGCGCACGGTGTCCGGGTTGGCGCGCAAGATAAAACCCCGCTCGCTTGTTACCAGTCCCAATTGGTGGCTCTTGACGTATTCGAGTAGGGAAGCTCCAATAGTCAGACAGATAGCGGCATGGTCCTCACCGGGTGGTGGCATTTTCTGCAACACTCCTTCTACTAACTCATAGTTCCAGCCATCGTCAGGCAGAGCCGAAAGTTCGTCGGCTGTTACGGTGCGCGCTTCAGTCAACATACAGAGACCTCACAAATCCCTAAAGCAATTAGCCTATACCAAAGTATACACCCTGGGCATGCTTGGAACAACAGTGCATTGACGCTCCCCTCCCCCATCTGCTATAGTCTTAAGTAGCCCCCATTTTCAGGGCTACTTTTCATATTCAGCACAGACAGGTAGGAGCGAGTAACGACATGGCTACGGCAGAAAAGACGGATGCGAAAGGTTTTGGGCAGGCGCTGGCCGACAGGGAGCGCGACTTCCCAGGCTGGTACAACGACGTGGTGCTAAGGGCGGAGATGGCGGAGGACGCGCCGGTGCGTGGCTGCATGGTGGTGCGCCCCTACGGGTATGCGCTCTGGGAGAACGCAGTCGCCATCCTGGACCGTCGCTTCAAAGAGACTGGCGTGCAGAATGCTGCCTTTCCCCTCCTCATCCCCCAAAGCTACCTCCTCAAAGAGGCCGAACACGTCGAGGGTTTCGCGCCCGAAGTCGCCTGGGTCACAAGGGGCGGCGGCGAGGAGCTAGCGGAGCCGCTGGCCGTGCGCCCTACCTCCGAGGCTATAATCGGCCCCATCATGTCGGGCTGGATGCAGTCGTACCGCGACCTGCCCATCCTGGTGAACCAGTGGTGCAGCGTCTTCCGCTGGGAGAAACGTCCGCGTCTCTTCCTGCGTACGGCAGAGTTCTGGTGGCAGGAGGGTCACACCGCCCACGCCACCCACGATGACGCCCAGGAGCGCACGCTGCTCATGCTTGAGGTCTACCGCGCCTTCCTCGAAGAGGATATGGCAATCCCCGTCATCCCCGGCCAGAAGAGTGAGGGCCAGAAGTTCCCCGGCGCGCTCCGCACCTATACAGTCGAAGCGATGATGGCCGACGGGAAGGCTCTACAGGCAGGCACGTCACACAACCTGGGCGACGGCTTTGCGCGTGCATACAACCTGCAATTCCTCGATGAGAGCAACGTGCGCCAGTTCGCGTGGACCACCTCGTGGGGCATGTCCACCCGCATCATCGGCGCGACCATCATGGTGCATGGCGACCAGCAGGGGCTTATCCTACCGCCACGCGTCGCGCCATACCAGGTGGTAATCGTCCCCATCTGGCGCAAAGATGACGAGAAGGCCGGAGTGCTTGAGGCTGTGGACCGCGTGGTTGCTACCCTCAAGGGCGCAGGCGTGCGGGTAAAGGTAGATGCCGATGACAGCAAATCGGTAGGGTGGAGGTTCAACCAGTGGGAGCTGAAGGGCGTGCCTCTCCGCATCGAGCTTGGCCCCAGGGATGTTGAGAGCGGTAGCGTCATGCTCGCCCGCCGCGACAACCGAGCCAGGGAAGCTAAGCAGTCGGTCAGCATGGACACGCTTGCGCAACGTGTGCCTGAGCTACTTGAGGAGATACAGCAGTCGCTCTTCCAGAAAGCGGTAGCGTTCCGCGAGGCAAATACCCGCCACGCCTCCACCTTTGACGAGCTTGCCGAGGCCATCGAACAGAAGCAGTTCGTGGACACCTTCTGGTGCGGCGACGCAGCCTGCGAAGAGCGTATCAAGGACGCGACCAAAGCCTCAAATCGCTGTATGCCCATCTCTCAGCCCGGCGACAGCGGCCATTGCATCGTATGCGGCAAAGAGAGCAGCACCCACACGATATTTGCGAGAGCATACTAATCGAAGTGCCTGCAAGCTCAGGAAAGCAGCACAATTCTGCCTGTCATTCCGAACGGAGTGAGGAATTTAAAGATATATCCACCTGGCAAGCTCGGAGATTCCTCACTCCGTTCGGAATGACAAGCTGAGGTTTACACTTTTGGGATACACTAAGACTTTTCCCTACACCCTCCTAATCTCCCTGGCTGTCGCGGCAGTCCTCCTCGCAGGCTTCCTCCCCAACGTCCCTAACCCCACTTCTGCTACACCCACGCCAACCCCCACTCCAAAATCCAAAATCCAAAATCCAAAATCCAAAATCGGTCTGCACACCCGCCTCACCGACGAGCCTGATCCCGAAGACATACAGAAAGAGTTCAAAATGCTGAGGGAGATGGGTGGGGCCTGGGCGACAGAGTTCTTCCCCTGGGCATATATCCAGGCTACAGACCGCAATCGTTTCGACTGGGAGCATGCCGACCTGGTCGCCAACGCTGCCATCGAGAATGGTATTACCCTCATCGCAAGGGTGGACGGCGTACCTGACTGGGCGAAACCGGAAGATAAGACGTGGCGCTACCTCGACCGCGAGCATTATGATGCCTATGGCGACTTCATCTACGCTTTTGTGTCCCACTTCAAGGGTCGCATATCGCACTACGTCATCTGGAACGAGCCGAATCTTGCCTCAGAGTGGGGCCAGCGTTCGCCCGACCCACAGGGCTATGCAGATCTGCTCAAGATAGCCTACAGCCGTGCTAAAGAAGCTGATCCTACATGCGTAGTGTTGCTGGCCGGGTTGGCTCCCAACCTGGAGCGCGAGGGGAGCAGTGTGGCGATGAACGATCTCACCTACCTGGAGATGCTATACGATGCGGGGGCAGCGCCCTACTTCGACGCGGTGGCAGCCCACTCTTACGGCCTGACCTCTCCTGCCAGTGACGCGCCCGATCGACTAAAACTCAATTTCGCCCGCGTACAAGAGCTTTACAACATTATGGCAAAGCGAGGAGATGGAGCGAAGAGTGTATACCTCACCGAGGGAGGTTGGAACGATAGCCCGCGCTGGCTGTACGCGGTCAAGCCTGCGCAACGTGTGCTTTACACCGTTGACGCCTACAGGCAGGCCGAGCAGTGGCCCTGGTTGAGAGCTGTCTGTATGTGGTCCTCCCGCTATCCACGCGCCGCTTACACCTACTTCGACAACTACACCTTCCTGACGCCCGATTTCGTGCCGAAGGCCGTCTATCTTGAGGTGCAGCGCTTTGCGGACGATAGACGATAGACGATAAACATCCACAAACCGTTGATCCTACCCCCAACTCTCATGCGCTCTACACTTATCAATATTGCTATAGGCGCTGCAATCATTTTCATAGCTACACTAGTTTGGCTTGGGCAGCAGCGTGCTCCTGACCGCTATCTTGAGGGGATATTGTCTAAGGGCGTGCTCCGCGTGGGTATCGATCCCAGTTATCCTCCATTCGAGTCGGTAAAAGAGGGGAAGATAGAGGGGTACGATGCGGAACTGGCAAGCGCTATAGCGGCGGACCTGGGGGTGCAGGTGGAGTTTGTGCCTCTCGCACTCGACACGTTATATGACGCGCTACTCGCGGAGAAGGCAGATATGCTCATCTCCGCACTCCCCTTCGTCTATGAGCGACAGAAGGAGGTCAGGTACTCAACGTCTTATTACCAGGCAGGGCAGGTGCTCGTTGCGCGCCCAGGAGAGGCGCGTATCGCATCCATAAATGACTTGAAGGGGAAGCGAGTAGGAGTGGAGCTAGGGTCCACCGCCGACACCGAAGCGAGGCGGCTGGCACGCACCTCTATCGCGAGCATGGACCTCAACTCAAGTTATCAAACGCCCACCGAGGCCCTGGATGCCCTGGTGAGGCGTGAGTTGGACGCAGTAATCACCGACAACACGTCCGCTCAAGCATATGAGCGTGCCCACCCAGGCGCTATTACCATCTTATCTCCACCCTTGACCGACGAGCCATATGTAGTGGCGATGCCTGTGAAGGCTAGTGGTTTGGCTGGCAGGGTGAACGATACGATAGGGAGGCTGCGTGAGTCGGGGGAGCTTGCGCGCATGATGGGGCTGGCGGAGAAGTAAGTTCGATACAGATGGAGCCGGGAAGTGGGTAGGGGCACGGCGTGCGTCGCTACGCTCCGTGCCCCTACGAGTGCGCGTCTGCTTGACACCCGGCGACTCCCTCTGCTATCCTCAGAGCGAGATTATGCGGAGAAGTACATGACCAACGATAAGACTAATAGCAAGCGCGGAACCCACCCGCTCGAAGCGCCTGTGACCGCGCCCTCCACAATAAGCGGCGAGCGCACTACCCTGCTGGAGATAGGTATACTGACCCTGGGCAAGCCGACCCTTTCTATGGCTTTGTCTTCATTATTGTTGCAAGATGAGCCGCGCATTCGCATCCACATCGTGGACACCGCCGATGCGCCCATCATCAATCGCCCGGAGGTGCAGAGCGTGCTGCGCCTGGCGGCTGATAGGGAGATTACCTGCTCGTACGAGCACCTGCATGACGATAAGCGCGCCTTCAGCCTGGGGAGGCTGGCCTTGCTTGAGACGCTGAAGGGGCCTAACATCTGCTTTATGGACGATGACATAGTGATGCCCTCCCAGGCGTTAACATTGATGCTGGACTTCATCCGGGAGCACCCCGATTATGGCTGGCTGGCCCCGTACTGCAAGAATGTAACGACGGTACGTACTGCGTTGGCCGGGCGGCCACACTACTCTCCAGGTGGGGTGTTCCGGCAGGACAAGCTGGTGCGCAATATTCTCCTTGAGTATTATGAGAGCACCGTAGACGTGCTGGACAGGCAAAGGAGCACCAACAAAGTTTGGGAGATAGCCTTCCTCACCGAGCTTTTCCCTCTATTGGACCGTCCCACCCACGTCCAGAATGACAACGTGATATTCCATCTCGACTTCCATGAGCGCCCCAACTGGGACCTCCTGCAGGAAGACCTGGTGCGCAAGAGCCGCCGAAAAGCGGAAGAGCTTATTAAGAAGTACAGTGGTGTAATGCGTGAATAAGAGACTGATTTTTCTTCTTATAGGGATACTTATCAGCGTCGTCTCGCTGTACTTTGCGTTTAAGGACTTTGACCTGGGGCAGGTGTGGGATGCTATTGGGCGCGTGCGTCTTGAGTTCTTCCTGCTACTCATCGTGCCATACATAGCCACCTTTATGACGAAGGTGTGGCGCTGGCGGGTGATGTTCCACCCTGACGAGCGGCGCGTAAGCCAGTCCCTTTTATTCAGCGCGCTGATGATATCGTACATACCTCTGCCATTTAGGGCGGGTGAGGTGGCGCGGGGCGTGGTGGCAAGCACGCGGTCGGGGATACCTGCTCCACGTGTATTCTCCACAATCGTGGTCGAGAAGGTGCTGGATATACTCACCCTGCTCCTCTTCCTGGGGATAAGCCTGCCGTTCGTGAGCCTGCCACAAGCGCTTCAAGGCCCGGCTATCCTCCTGGGTGGTGTCGTGCTGGTGATGACGCTGGTCCTACTGGCGTTGGTGTTGAGGCCCAACATGGCGCGTAAGGTGATCCACGCCATAGCTGCGAGGCTGCCTGCGCGGCTCGGCCCGCGCATCGAGACGGCGGGCGGCCAGGTGTTGCAGGGCCTCGCTCCCCTCTCCAATCCACCCATCGCGCTCCGATTGGGCATGTGGTCGCTGGCGACGTGGATCGTGAACATATTCACCGTCTATCTGATGATGCTGGCGTTCAACGTTACCGTCACCCCGATGGCGGCGGTGGTGCTCGTGGTCGTGACGAACCTGAGCATGGCGATACCCTCCGCGCCCGGCTACGTCGGCCCGTTCGAGTTCGCGGTAGTATCGGTGCTCGGTCTGTTGAATGTCCCTACGGCGGAGGCGCAGACCTTCGCCATCATCTACCATTTTGTGGGGTTAGTGCCCGTAGCCGTGCTCGGACTTATAGCTGCCATACAGCAAGGGGTTGGTATGGCGGCTTTCCGGCGTGCGGAGGACGAGGAAGCAGAAGGCAGAAGGCAGAAGGCAGAAGGCAACGAGCAATTGGCATTGGATCGCATACACTTCTCCCAGAATCCACAACCCTCAATCCAAAATCCAAAATCCAAAATCCAAAATCCAAAATCGGTGCCCCAGGTGCGGGATAAGCCGTGACGTTTCGCCTCCCCGGCCTGTTACAGCCCTGGGGTATCCTGGTCATCGTAGTGGTCGCCGCGATTGCCCTATTCGGGGCCTATCGCTGGCATCGCGCCAACTTGCAAAGGCCTCCTCTTTACCTGGATGTTGCCGCATTGGGGTTGCTTGCCCTACTGACTGGGGGGTTCTTCTGGCGCGTGCTGACCGAGTTGGGCGCGATGATGCCCGCCGGGGGCGGCGACCTCGCCTCCCTCTACTTCCCTACCTATTCTTATGTTGCCGAGCAGATAAAGGGGGGTACTATCCCCCTCTGGAACCCGTATATCTTCTCCGGTATGCCCCTGGCAGCCGACGTACAGACGGGACTTTCTACCCGCTCAACTGGGTGCTCTACCTCTTTGTGCAGATCAATTATGGCGCACTCGAATGGATGCTGATAGTGCATTACTGGCTGGCGTCGGTTTTCACCTACCTTTTCCTTCGTGACATCGGCATCTCGCGGCTGGGGGCTATCGCGGGTGGAGTGGTTTTCGCCTTCTGCGGTTTCATGACGGCGCACCTAGGCCACATGCCGATGGTGCTGGTGGCTACATGGATACCCCTCATATTGCTGCTGGTGCGGCGCGCGCTCCTGCGCGAGACGTTGGCGGGGTGGGCGTGGGCTGTGGGGGCAGGGCTGTGCATGGCGGTGGCGATATTCGCGGGACACGTGCAGATATTCGCTTACGGTCTTATGGCGTCGGTAGTGCTGTGGCTCTACCTATTCTTCACACGTGAAGATGCTCTCCCTACAAATCGTCTATCGTCCATCGTCCATCGTCCGGCATTCATCTGGATAGCCAAAGGCGCGCTCATGCTCGCCATCGCGCTGGGGATTGGGGCTGTGCAGCTTCTCCCAAGCGCGGAGATGAGCAGCAATTCGTCGCGTGACAAGGTGAGCTATGAGGAGGCGAGCGAATTTCCGGCGCAGCCTATAACCCTGCTCAACCTGGTGCTTCCGAGGGTGTACGGCAGCAGCCCCACTACCTACGCCTTCGGGCAGTGGCAGACTACCGAGAATTGGGGGTACTGCGGGGTAGTGACGCTGGCATTAGCTGCCGCCGGTATCGCGTTGAAGCGCAAGCGCATGGTGGGCTTCTTTGCCATAATCACCTTACTATCTTTCCTCATTATGGTGGGCGACCTCTCGATAGTGAGCGCATGGCTGTATAAGTTCGCGCCTGGATTCAACAAGCTGCGTGATGCAGGACGCGCCCTTGTGCTGCTGGGGTTGGGGTTGTCAGGTCTGGCTGCTTACGGTCTCGATGCACTGGTAGATGCGCTCAGGGAGGGGGGTAACAGACGGCTCGCCTTTATGTGGTGGCTGGTGGGGCTGAGCGCGGCGATAGTGGTGCTATTGTTTGGCGTGATGCCCGCGCTGTACAAAGAGGTGCTGGGGAATACCGGCGCGGTATTTGGCCCGATGCCTGGGGCTATCAACGATTTGGGCATGGCGCTGCTGTGGCTGGGGCTGCTGGCGGGAATTGGGTGGGCGGCGTACAGAGGGAGGTTAGGGGTCTCTTTGACGGGCGGGCTAGTGCTCACCTTGCTTGTGCTGGACCTCTTTTCACCTAACTCTCGCTTCAACCCGACGACTGAAAACGTGATAGCGGGCTACCAGCATTTCGATGCGATCAACCTGCTGTATAAAGAAAGCCAGGACCCACGCACTAATTTACCTCTACGCGTAAATAGCGACACGGACGTGCAGGATGTGTGGCAGCCTTCCACCGCTATGCTGAACAGGTTATTCTATGACGCGGGCGGGGCGTTCAACCCGCTCAGGCCGGAGAATTACGAGTATGTATGGGAAGTCGCCAAGCGCAACCCTGACTCGCCTTTGTACGATCTGACGGCGGCGAGTTTCGAGGTGATTTCGCCTACCAACAAGCACGTGGGACAGCAGAAGTGGGAGCGACTCGAAAGGTACAAAGAGGGGTTCGAGATTTACAGGAACCATAACGCCCTGCCCCGCGCTTTCCTGGTACACGAAGCGAGGATCGAGCCAGACCGCATCGAGGGGATAGAGGTCACGCGCCGGTTCGATGTGGACCCGCGCCACACGGTCTTGCTTCCAAGCGGTGAGGACACACCCAGCGACCTGAAGGGCACCGCCGAGTTCGCCCAGGAGGGGGAAGGTGCCGAGTCGGTACGAGCCACTCACTACTCAGCGAACAGGGTGGCGCTGGAGGTACAGGCCAACGCGCCCGGCTGGGTAGTGCTGGTCGATACCTGGTATCCAGGCTGGGAGGCGACCCTGGGCGGTGAGCCTGTGACGATAGAGAAGGCATTCTATGCTTACCGGGCCGTGAAAGTGGATCAGGGTAAGCAGACTATCGTAATGCAGTTCCGCCCCTCGACATGGGTGTTGGGACGCTTGCTCTCGCTGTTGGCGCTGGCAGGCGTGGTAGTTGGGTTGGTTGGGCTGCTTGTTATAGCGCGACGGCGTAGGCGCTATAAAACTACTTAAGAACAAGATTCCTCTACTTGTCATTCCGAACGCAGTGAGGAATCTAAAACTCTATCCACACGTCCAAGCTTGGAGATTCCTCACTGCGTTCGGAATGACAGGGAAAAGGGTGCTTCGTTACATAGGGGCATTCTCGTTCCAACTCTCGTCTTGAACACGATTTAAGCCTTCACGTTTCTTCCTCTTCTTCATCCAGTTCTTGCTCGTGAGCGACGAGCTTTTGGGCATCGTCCAGGGCTTCTAGCTCGGCTGAGTATGCTTCGCGCAGTTGGAACGCGACGTCGGGGGAGAGGTCGCCTGATTGAGAGAGGGTCTCTACCTCGGCGAGGGAGGAGGCAGCCATCGCTTTGCGGTTGCTTATGGTCTCTAACTCCTCCTGCATCCTGGTCTTGTGGATCAAGCCTAGCTTATTGAGGAGCGGGACTCATCGTCAGGCCCTGTACGAGTAGCGAGAATAGGATAACCCCGAAGGTCATCGCCAGGATGAGGTCGCGGTCGCCGAATGGCTCGTTGGGGCCGAGCGTGAGGGGTAAGCTAAGAGCCATCGCCAGGGAGAGGGAGCCGCGCAGCCCTCCCCATACCAGCACGCTCTGCCACCTGTATGGTATGGGACGGTGGATGAAACGGAGCAGCCAGCTCGACGCTACCACCACTACAGCCCGCACTACCAGCACCGCGACGATAGCCAGGATGGTCGGCAGCCAATACTGGTACAGCTTCTCTATGTTTACCTCAAGACCTATGAGGAGGAATATCAGAGAGTTGGCGACGAAGCCGAAGAACTCCCAGCTAGAGGCTATGGCGGCTCGCGTGGTGGGGGACATGGCTACCGAGTGGCCGTAGGTGCCGACCACGAGCGCGGCCACTACCACCGCGATCACGCCGGAGACCCCTACGCGCTCGGCCAGGAGGTATGTGCCATATGCTACGACCAGGGTCATGGCTGTCTCTATCAGGTAATCGTTTACACGGGACAGGAGCAGCGACACGCCGAAGCCTATCAGCGCGCCTAATAAGAGGCCACCGACCACCACGAATAGAAACTGCTGCACCGACAGCACGAAATCGCCTAGAGCGCCCGCGATAACAACGCCCAACACTATGCGGAACAAGACGAGGGAGGTGCCATCGTTGAATAGGCTCTCCCCTTCCAAGATAACTGACAGGCGGCGGGGAGCGCCCATCTGCCTGAAGATTGCCAGCACCGACACGGGGTCTGTGGCGGACACGATAGCCCCAAAGAGGAAGGCGGTCTCCCAGCTGAGGCCTGCCGCGTAGTATGTAATGACCGCTACGAATAGCGCAGTCAATAGCACGCCCGGCACGGCAAGGAGCGCGATGGGGCGCAGATTGTCCTTCAACTCGCTGAAGTCGAGGTGGTAAGCCAACTCGAAGAGGAGGGCAGGGAGGAAAATGAAGAGTATGACGTCGGGTGTGAGGTCAATAGTCAGGTCGGTGGGGACCAGGGTGAGCACCAGCCCCGCGATTACAGAGGGCCACCGTGTAGGGTATGCGCACGTATTTGGAGGCAACCGCCACTACCATCACGGCTATGAGCAGCCAGACGAGCGTGGTGACACCTTCACTTGCCAGTCCGTGGTCCATTGGTGAGTAGCATAATTGAGCCTGCAAGCTCTGTCAATCAGCTTCGCTGAGGCTCATGGGGTATAATGGTTGTATGATGCCGAATAGCAGCTACAGGTGCCCGCAGTGTGGGTACGAATACGAGTTCTGGGTAGAGGTGTGCCCTGATTGTCGAGTGCCCGTGCGCGAGGTGGAGGATGCGCCGCCCGTAGAGCATAGCAACCCTGCGCTCGGCGTGGGCGACGACCCTAAGTGGACTGTGGCGGCTAACGTGCCTAACGCTATTATCGGGAGCCTCATCAAGAGCCAGCTTGAGGACGCGGGCATCCCAGTGCTGATGACGCGCTCACGGAGCGCCGATATTGCCGAGTTCAGCCATAACGACTACGTGCCGCAGGACATACGCGTGCCCGGCCACCTGCGCGAGCAGGCCCGCCAGCTGATATACGCTGCCCCTGACAAGCTGAGTCACCTTAATGAATTCTATACGGACGACGATGAGCCGGATGAGGGAGTTACGCCCTACAGAACAAGCCTGCCTGAAGGGTGGAGCCTGCTGCCGGGCGAGACGGAGATGATTGAGCGCAGGGAGCTAATCGCCGGGCGCGGTGAGACCCCAAGCGAGTGGTATTTGTCGGACGAGCGTCCGCAAGAGCCTGCCGAATACATGCCGGACCAGCCCCGTGAGGAAGAGCCTGTGATAGATTGGCGGTCGCAGCAAGGCCACATGGCAAGGGGGCGACCCTACGCACGCGAGACACTTGAGGGCGAGGCGTGGCCGAAGCAGCCGAAGTGGATAAGAATCCTCTACGGCATCATGCTCCTCGCCATCACGCTCCCATTCCTGCTGCAATTGCTGGAACAACTGGCGCGCTTGTTCGACAGGTGATTTATCAATCAGGACTTTCGCTTGCGAGCGATGATACAACTTCGCTGTAGGGGCGTGCCGACGGCACGCCCCTACGGGTTTCCACACCGAAGGCGTCCAACTTCATATCAAAACGATGATTTCTATGAGGAGGGATAATCGGGCTGAGACTGCATGGTCCTCAACTGCTTGAGGTGCAGATCGAGGTGCGCCGCCAGCAGGAGGAGCCAGCCATTGACCGTCAATTCGCCATACCCTTCGTAGACCGTCTTAGTCTCCATCTGCTCGGCGGGGAGAGTTTCGACATATCCCAGGAAGCTATCCATCATGTCGTGTACAAGCGAGGCAAGCTCAGGGCCGGGCACGCCGCTCCAACCGCCCCTGCCTAGCACGCTGCCCGTCTTGCCCGTGACATTCGTGCCTCTTGGAGCGCGGGGGAACTGGGGACGACCATGCCCCAATCCGCGTGCGATGCCGAACCAGTAGAAGGCGACACCTACTGCTACGTGTGTGACGATCTCCGACGTGTCGAACTCGGCTTCATCTCCACTGGAGTCCCAGCCGCCAGGCTTGCCTGGGAGCCTGTATGCTATCTGCTCCGGCGTGAGGTCGCGCACAGCATCTTCCATCTTCGCAGACATCTCTCGCGTAAAGCTACATAGCTCGTCACGGGTGTACTCTGCCGCCGCGTCATTGACGGTCCGCTCGCGCTCGAAGAATTGCCGCGCAAGCTCTATAAGGTCAGCCGAATGTAATCTGTTCATTTGGGTCTCCAAATTCCAAGACCATTTAAACGCAAAGACGCAAAGGGAGCAAAGAACGCAAAGATTATTTGTTGGTTCACCGCAGAGACGCAGAGGCGCAGAGGTTCTTTGGGAATTACGGATTACGAGTTACGAGTTATGAGTTATGAGTAAAACCTACTAATCTCACGCATCACATTTCACGCTCCCATTTCCCCTAGTTCGTTCATCACAAGCGTGAGAGCCGCCACTGCTGCTGTTTCGGCTCGGAGGGTGCGCGCTCCCATCCTTACTATTGCTACGCCTGCATCGTGGGCCATGCCAACTTCAGTTGGTGTGAAGCCACCCTCAGGGCCTATGTAGATGCTGGCCGTCTGCGCTTGTCCAGACTTCATAAGTGCGCTAGTTATGGTCTCAGTGCTGCCCAACTCCGGCATTATAGCTATGTGCGCTTTTTGTGCGTCTGACTTTCTTGAAAACATACTCAAATCAGCTTCCAGGGCCGCCTTGAGGGAGATCGGCTCTCCAAGTGTGGGTATCAGGCCACGCCCGCTTTGCTCGGCGGCTTCCTGGATGATGCGCTCCCAACGCTCACGGCGGATTGTTCGCAATGAGCCGGTGACGCTTCGCTCAGCGACTATAGGTACGAAGCGTGCGGCCCCAAGCTCGGTGCATTTCTGCAAGCCCCACTCGAACTTGTCGGGCTTGTTGAGGAGCGACAGGCACAAGCTCACCTTGTGGACAGGCTCGGTCTGCACTCGCACCTTTTCCTGTACCTCAGCCCACACCTCAGCTTTGCCGAAGTCGACCAGCACGGCCCGGTATTCGTAGCCGAGACCGTCGAGCAGCGAAAAGTGGTCGCCGGGGCGCATACGTAGCACCCGGCGTATCTGCTGCCCTACGTCACCATCTATCCTCACCTTTGACCCGCCGAGCGAGCCAGGTGGGACGAAGAATCGGTGCATCTCTATTTCTGCGCGCTTACCCGGTCGAATTTCCTGCGGGCGATGTATATTAGCAGTCCGACCAGGATAGCTGCCATAGCCATTAATGCTATGAGCTTGAGGAGGCCGCTTGGGAGGAGTAGCCCTAGCACACCGAAAGAAGCGGATAATAGGTAAAATATCAGCACAACTTGCTGCTGGCTGAAGCCGAGATCGAGTAACCGGTGGTGCAGATGCCCCCGGTCTGGTGACATCGGCGACTGCCCCCTGTAGAGCCTGTATATCACCAGATATATCGCGTCGAGTATCGGCACGCCCAGGACGAGTAAAGCCGCCGCCAGCTTTGCGCCGCCAATAATGGCTATTACAGCCAGCGTGAAGCCGAGGAACATCGCCCCGGAATCACCCATGAAGATGCGAGCCGGATGGATATTGAACGGGAGGAAACCGAGTATAGCCGCGCCCAGTATAAGAGGCAAATACGCCAGCGTCCACTGCCCCACGACAAATCCGGTGATCCAGAATAGCACCCCACACGCTACCACCGATACGCCCGCCGCCAACCCATCCAGGCCATCTATCCAGTTGATGGTGTTGGTCATGCCAACGAGCCAGATAACTGTAAAGATAACCGCGATCACCAGGGGCATTTCTATCGAGCCACCAAAGGGATTTTGCACGGTTAGCGCTAATACACCCGCGCCCTGGTCATAATGTTGCGTACCGGGTGGCTCCATAGTGCCGGAAGACGCTATCAAATTGGGGCCGCCAGGCCACAGAAGGCTAGGCACGAGGACCAGCAGTGCCGCGCCTATCTGCCAGATGAGTCGCGTAACGGGCCGCAGGCCGCGTACGTCGTCTACCGCCATGACGAGGGTAATAATGCCCGCTCCCACGAGCATGAGGAGTACGCGACTCCCCTCGAAGGCGGCATTACCCGACTTTCCGGCGCGTATATCGAAGATGAAAGTGAGAAGGACCCCTACCGCGAAGGCCGCGAACATCGCCAGACCACCCAACCGGGGAATAGGCACTCTGTGCACTCGCCGCTCGTCCCCAGGCAGGTCCACCAATCCTCGCTGCAATGCTATCTTACGCACAAGCGCCGTCAGCCCAAACGACAAGACGAGGGTAAAGGCAAATATGAGAGGCATGGCGAATAGTGGATCGGGCAATTATGTTTCTCTCAGGAAGTGCCGAACTGGCGGTCACCTGCATCGCCCAAACCGGGGACGATGTAGCCCACGTCGTTCAGGTGGCTATCTATGGCGGCGATGTGGATGGGCACGTCGGGGTGCTCTGCATGGAAGCGCTCCACCCCTTCGGGCGCGGCTATGAGGCCGACGTACTTTATGCGCTTTGCACCCCAGTCCTTGAGCAATTTCACAGTCGCGGTGGCCGACCCAGCGGTAGCCAGCATGGGGTCCAACACGAGGCAGATGTCCACCGTCGGCTCTACCGGCAGCTTGTTGTAATACTCGACAGGGAGGAGGGTGCGGTGGTCCCTGTAGAGGCCGATGTGCCACACCTGGGCAGTCGGTATCAGGTCCAGCGCCGCGTCTACCATGCCCACCCCCGCTCGCAGGATAGGCACCAGTCCGATACGCTCGCCCAGCTTGCTCCCCTTCATGGTGGCGAGGGGCGTCTGGACGTCTATCTCGTCAGTAACGAGGTCCTAGAGTGGCCTCGTACATTAGCAAGCTGGTAATCTCGCGCACTACCTCGCGGAACTTCTTAGGCTCCGTAGTGGCAGAGCGCATCAGCGCCAGCTTGTGCTGTATAAGTGGGTGGTTGGAGACGATAACCTCTTTCATAGCTCCTCTTCGGATAAATGATTCTAAACGCCAAGACGCCAAGATGACCAAGAGCGCCAAGTTCTTTATTGTTTCACCGCAGAGGCGCAGAGTACGCAGAGATTTTATATATTTATGAGTTGCACACCATAAAAAAAATCTTGGCGTTCTTTGTCATCTTGGCGTTCTTGGCGTCTTGGCGTTTCAACTACTCGTCTTCACCTACTCGTTAAGAAGCGATGCCGGGGACGGGGAAGCGGCTGCATAGCTCTGCTACTTCGCCGCGCACGCGCTCAAATACTATCTCGTCGTTGGGGGAGCGTAGCACATCCCCTATCAGGCGGGCTATGGTGTCCATCTCAGGCTCGCGGAAGCCTCTGCGTGGTGACGGCGGGCGTGCCCACGCGGATGCCGCTCGCTTTTGCGGGAGGCAGCGGGTCGTATGGTATGGCGTTCTTGTTCACCGTGATGCCCACCTCGTCCAGGGCGTGCTCAGCCTCTTTACCGGTCAAACCGAGGGGGGTGACGTCAACCAGCATCAAGTGGTTATCCGTGCCGCCCGACACCAGGCGCAGACCCGCATTTTCTAACCCTGACGGCCAGGCGCTTGGCATTATTGACGATCTGCTGCTGGTACTCCTTGAAGCCTGGCTCCAACGCCTCTTTGAAGGCCACCGCCTTGGCCGCTATGACGTGCATGAGGGGGCCGCCCTGGATGCCTGGGAAGACGGTCTTGTCTATATCCTTGGCGTACTGCGCCTTGCACAGCACCATGCCGCCCCTGGGACCGCGTAGCGTCTTGTGCGTCGTGGTCGTAACGAAATCGGCGTAGGGCACGGGCGAAGGGTGCAGTCCCGCCGCGATGAGGCCCGCGATGTGCGCCATGTCCACCATGAGCATCGCGCCCGCCGCGTCGGCTATTTGCTTGCAACGCTCGAAGTCGAAGATGCGTGGGTATGCGCTCGCGCCCACCACGAGCATCTTAGGCCTCTCTTCCAATGCCTGCTTTTCCAGCACGTCGTAGTCCAGCCGCTCGGTCTCGCGCTCGACGGCGTAGGAGCTTGCGGTGTAGAGCTTGCCGGAGAAGTTGATGGAGTAGCCGTGCGTCAGGTGCCCGCCGAACGCAAGTCCCATACCGAGTATCTTATCCCCCGGTTGGAGCACAGCCATGTATACTGCCATATTGGCCTGCGCGCCGGAGTGGGGCTGCACGTTGGCATGGTCGGCCCCGAAGAGCTCCTTCGCCCGCGAGATGGCGAGGCTCTCGGCCACGTCCACGTACTCGCAGCCGCCATAGTAACGCCTGCCAGGGTAGCCCTCCGCGTACTTGTTGGTGAGGACCGACCCTTGCGCTTCAAGCACCGCCCGGCTCACGTAATTCTCCGAGGCGATAAGCTCTATCTTGTCGCGCTGGCGACGCTCCTCAGCCTTGATCGCGGCGAAGAGTTCCGGGTCAACCTCGCTGAGGGGCGTGTCATTCTCATAAGTGTCCGAAGCGCTGCGTTCTTGCGCCTCAAGGGGAAGCGTGGTATACATTCTGGTTACTCCTTCTTGTGAGTTTTGAGTTTTGAGTTCTAAGTTTTGTAGTTGGTTGTGATAACTCAAAACTTAGAACTCAAAACTCAAAACTTGGAACTGCGCCAGCATTATACACCCTGTTATGGGTGGATGCCAGCAGGTGAAAGAGGATGGGTTAGCCCTATAGGATTAGTCCAAAAATACGTCTGTTAATAACCCTTTAAGTGCATCATTTACATAGGGAGGTCTGCTATAATGGGCAACATACAGCCTGATGGGCGACAGGCACAACTCCAAGCCAGGAGGGATATGAAGGTCTTAGTGACCGGTGGCGCGGGCTACATCGGCAGCGTAGCTGCTGAAATGCTCCTTGATAAAGGCCACAGCGTCGTGGTGTTCGACAATCTGGTCAAAGGGCACGTCGGGGCTGTCGACTCCACGCGCTACGTTTGTTGAGGGGGACCTCGCGGACGCCGAGCTACTGGAGCGCACGCTACGGGACAACGAGATAGATGCGGTAATGCACTTCGCGGCTCATTCCCTGGTGGGCGAGTCGATGGAGAACGCGGCCAAGTACTTTGACAACAACGTTGCCACGAGCCTGACCCTAACCCAGGCGATGCTACGGGCGGGTGTGAAAATGCTGGTCTTCTCGTCCAGCGCCGCGACCTACGGGATGCCGGAAAGCAGCCCCATCAAGGAGGACGACCACACCGCGCCGATAAACCCTTACGGGGAATCGAAGCTGATGTTCGAGCGGATGCTGCGCTGGCTCGATGAGATACATGGACTGAAGTACGTATCGCTGAGGTACTTCAACGCGGCGGGCGCTTCCGAGAAGTACGGGGAGGTGCATGACCCGGAGACGCATATAATACCAAACGTGCTGGGAGTAGCCCTGGGGCAGCGACAGTCGGTGCAGATATACGGCGATGACTACCCGACGCCCGACGGCACGGCAGTAAGAGATTATATACACGTCATAGACCTGGCACAGGCCCACCTGCTGGCGCTCGAATGGCTGGCGCAGGGGGGCGAGAGCAACATATTCAACCTCGGCAACGGCTCGGGCTTCTCGGTCAAGGAGGTGGTTGACACCGCCCGCCGGGTAACGGGCCATGAGATACCGGCGCAGATGGGCCCAAGACGCGCCGGCGACCCACCGGTGCTGGTGGCGGCGGCAGACCAGATAATAGAAAAGCTAGGGTGGAAGCCGGAGTACCCCGGCCTGGAAGAGATAATAAGCTCAGCATGGGAATGGCATAAGCGACACCCGATGGGATACGAATGATTTTAGATTTTAGATTTTAGATTTTGGATTATGAGATCAATCCAAAATCCAAAATCCAAAATCTAAAATTCATAAAGAGGTAGTGATGGCTAAAGAGTTATCGTTCGCGGAGCGATTTGGCAGGGAGCCTGCGGTCCTGGTGCGCTCGCCGGGGCGGGTTAACCTGATCGGAGAGCATACCGACTACAACCTGGGCTACGTCTTACCTACCGCGATAGATAGGTATACCAAGCTGGCCGCCGCGCCGCGATCCGATAAGAAGCTGAGCGTCTACTCGGAGACGATGGGTGATAGCATGGAGATTGACCTGGATAGCCATCTCGGTTTGATAGGTGAGGCGGCGGACTGGGGCAACTACGTGCGTGGGGCGGCGTGGTGGCTGCGCGAGCACGAATATACGCCCGTAGGCGCGGACGTGCTTATTTGGGGAGACTTGCCGGTCGGGGCAGGTCTCTCGTCGTCGGCGTCAGTGCTGCTTGGGTTGCTCGGTACGATGTCGTCGCTGTCGGGGTGGAATATACCTAAGCCGGAGGCTGGCGCGGGCGGCTCAGAAGGTAGAGAACGATTTTATCGGCGTGCCTGTAGGCATCATGGACCAGATGGTGATTGCGACGAATGAGGCGAGGTCGGCGCTATTCCTCGATTGTCGATCCCTCAGCTACTCGCCTGTGCCCCTCAACCTCGCGGGTATGGGGCTGTCGCTCGTGGTGGTGAACAGCGGGATACAGCGCGACCTGGCCGACTCCGCCTATTCGCGGCGCAGGCGAGAGTGCGAGGCGGCAGTGGGTGCGCTCAAGGTCATCACCTACAATCTCGACCTCCATTCGTTGCGCGACGTAACGGCCGATATGCTACAGCGGCACGGCAACAAGCTTTACCACCCGCTCTTCAAGCGCGCCCGCCACGTCGTCACCGAGAACGAGCGCGTGCTGCAAACGGTTACGGCCCTGGGCGTAGGCGATACAGAGACGGTGGGGCAGTTGATGAACAAGTCGCACGCCAGCTTGCAACATGACTTCGAGGTCAGCAATCTATTCATGGACAGGCTGGTGGAGTTAGCCCAGGGGACCGAAGGCGTGCTGGGTGCGCGATTGACAGGGGCCGGCTTCGGTGGCTGCACAGTCAACCTTGTGAAGACGAGCGCGATACGCAACTTCGACCGCGAAGTGGTGAAACGCTATTCAGAAGAAACCTCGCTGAAGGCGGAGACATATATAGTGAAGCCTGTGGGGGGTTTAGAGGTAGAGAAGTTATTGAACTAGGGTTATCCTAATAGTCATAATACATAAGATTAGAAAAGTATAAAAGAGGTTCCCGCTAGGCGGGAACCTCTTTTATACTTTTCTAATCAGATACACTTCTTTACAGTATATAGTGAACCTGCTATAGCGCACTGTTGTGTCTACAGGTAAGCCCCTTAATCAATGGAGATGCAGCGATGAGCAACCGTAGGGACAGAGCATCCCTCGCCCTGGTCTTGTGTGTCACCCTTTTGATAGCTGATATGCATTACTCCGGTATGATCGGAGCAGAACGAACGCAACCGCAGATCGGGTCGAGGTATTTCCAGGAGACAGGCCATACAGTGAAGGGCCTATTCCTGGAATACTGGGATGCCCATGGTGGCCTGGCTCAACAAGGCTATCCCCTCAGCGAAGAAATAAAAGAACGCTCCGACACGGACGGCAAGCTCTATGTTGTGCAGTATTTTGAGCGTGCCGTATTCGAAGTGCACCCGGAGAACAAGCCGCCATATGATGTGCTACTGAGTTTTGCTGGGTGTATTCCAGTACCAGCAGAAATACCCAAAGGGTGCGCCCAAACAGATGCCCAATGCTGACCTCGGCACGGCATACTTCCCAGAGACGGGTAAGAAGGTCGGGGGTGCCTTCCTGCGGTATTGGAGAGCTAATGGTGGCCTGGCACAACAAGGCTACCCTATCTCGGACGAGTTCCAGGAGAAGAGTGCACTAGATGGCAAGGTCTACACGGTACAGTACTTCCAGCGTGCCGTGTTTGAGTTCCACCCGGAAAATGGGGGTACGCCATACGAGGTGCTATTGAGCCAGTTGGGGACATTTTTGTTCAGGGAGAAGTATCTCTACACAAAACCTGTAGCACCCGTTTCAATCACCCTCAGCCAATCTCAGCCACAGTTATCCGACAGTTACCTCGTGTGGAATGAATGTGTCGAGCCGCCCGGCTCCGGTAACGATTTTAACACGTACACCATCCGAGCTATGGAGCTTGCGACGGGCAAGCTCATAGAGGTAACACCTGGCAGGCGTGGCGCACAGCATCTACCTACATTATCAGGCTCAACTGTGGCGTGGTATGCTTACAGAGATGTCTGTCCAGGGTCCAATTGTCAGTTCGATATTGCCGTGAAGGACCTGGCAACAGGCGCAGAGATGCTGATACCTAAAAGGGAAGGTGTCTCGCAGAAGCCAGCGTTTGCACTCCTGGACAAGACACTCTTCTGGGTTGAATGTTACCCCTCCCCTCAGGGTTGCAAGCTCCTCTCACGAGAGCTTGGCAAATCTGAAGCCCAAACTGTCACAGACAAAATAGATAAAGTATTCGGCGCCGAATTGATGAAGCCTCTTCAGGTGAATGAAGAGTACCTTGTTTGGAGTGGGTATATTGGACTTAACTTACTGACCATCAATGCCCTTGAGCGCAAGACCGGCAAGCTGATTACCCTGGAGAAAGTTGAATACGACCGATTTGATGGAGACGGCACCCCTCTAAGATATTCGCTCTCAGGCCATCGTGTGATTATAGGCGATTATAGGGTAGGTGCCGCACCTTATCTGCTCGATCTCAGCACTGGTGAGAAAACTCACCTTAGCATGAAGCCGATGGAATTCCTTAGCTTTGATGGGGATGTAGTTGTGTGGACTACCGCGAAAGGTTATACAGACCCAGGCGTATGGGGTATGGATCTGCGTAATCAAAAATCTGTTCCCCTCGTGTTGAACGGGCATCCTGTCCTCAAGGGAGACTGGCTCGCCTGGGAGAACTCGGGTGGTCGCAGCAGCGGTTTACTAGGAGCCATGCCGCTCTCTACAGCATTTGCTACGTCGGAGGACCGCCATAATGCTAAGCCTGACTCTCGTATGTTTAGTGAGTTACTGCGCGATGTAGATATGCTATCGCCAGATGAAGGGTGGGCAGTAGGCACAGGCGTTATTCTACATTACACAAACGGTAATTGGGAAAAAGAGGCTAGCCCGGACGGAGCTTTCTTGAACAGTATAGATATGGTTTCGGCCAGTGAAGGTTGGGCGCTTGGTTATGTGCCTGATGCACATGTCTTGTTGCACTACCTGAATAACAAGTGGAGCCGTGTGGACTACCCTGTCCAGGGAGGCAGGTCAAGTAAATACCTGAACGATATTGATATGGTGTCGCCAGATGAAGGTTGGGCTGTGGGTGACGACATCTTGATGCATTACAAAGAGGGCACTTGGGAAGAAGTACCTCTCCCCAATTCTGATACTAACGGGCTGGTTAAAGTAGATATGTTATCGCCTGAAGAGGGGTGGGCGGCTGGAACATTCGGCACGATATTGCACTATAGCAACGGAAAGTGGCAACGAGCGGCCAGAGCCCTGACGGACGGTTTATACGGTTTTGATATGGTTTCGCCCAATGAAGGTTGGGCTGTAGCGTATCAGGGCACTATCCTGCACTACAACGGGACAAGCTGGGATAATTACCCCAACCCCAGCAAGGTCACTGCCAACACCGTGCGCATGGTATCTAAAAAGGAAGGCTGGGCTATAGGTCAGGGTGGCGGCATCTTGCATTACCTGGACGGCCAATGGAGCCTTATTGAAGGCCCTATCAGGGGGGTGTGGCTCACCTCGATTGAAATGGTCTCTCCGAGTGAAGGCTGGATAGTAGGCAGCTCTGGGACTATCCTCCGCTATCAAGATGGTGCCTGGACTCTGTATGATTAGGTAGGATCATGCTATATCATCCTTAGCATGGTTCTCCTGTCCAGACATGGTATGCTAATGGCATTATTCACGAGGCGTGAGCGAAATCAACCCTGTGAATTGGTGGGTGGCCTTGCCATCCTTCAGCATGAAGACGTCGTAGACCCTGGCTTCGCCCAGGTCGGTCAGGACCGTGGCCTCGAAGAAGATCGAGTCCTCCGTCTCGGTGAACTTGTCCGTTGACTTGAGCTTGAAGGAGCCGAGGCGGGCAAGATAGCCCTCTATGTGCTTGCGGAGGGCTTCACATCCCCTGACTAGGAGGTCAAACCCGACCAGGACAGCATCTTCATGGTACTGGGACATGAGGCCGTCGAGGTCTCGCGCCTCAAGCAGGGCTATCTGCGTGTTGTAGAATTCTCTTCCGAGTGTGCTGTTCATCTCTTACTCGTTATGTTGCCGCGTCCTGAATATCAGCTTGATAGGAGTGCCCTCGAAGCCGAACGCGCCTCGTATCTGGTTCTCCAGGTATCGCTTGTATGAGAAATGGACCGCCTCGGCGTCGTTGGTGAAGAAGACGAAGGTGGGGGGCCGGATGTCGGCCTGGGTCGCGTAATAGAACTTGACCCACTTGCCAGGCTTTGACGCGGGCGGGTGGGCATCCACCGCCTCTTTCACCAGCTTGTTTAGCTGTCCGGTGGAGACGCGCTTGGTCCTCTCGCGGAAGACCTTCAGGGCCATAGGCAGCACCTTGTTGACGCGCTGCCCGAACTTGGCCGAGATGAAGGCGAACGCTACGTAGGGTATGAAGTTTAGCTCCTGGCGCAGGTGGGAGGTGTACTCGTAGATGGTGTTGGAGTCCTTCTCCACCAGGTCCCACTTGTTGACCACCAGCACGATGCCCTTGGACTCTTCCAGCACGTAGCCCGCGATGTGCGTGTCCTGGGCGGTTATCCCCTCGGTGGCGTCTATTACCAGCAGCACAACGTCGGCGCGCTGTATGGCTCGCAGGGTGCGTATCACCGAGTAGCGCTCGATGCCTGGGTCTATACGGCCCCGCCGTCTAATACCCGCAGTATCTATCAGGGTGACACGGTACAGGCGGGCTTCTTCGCCCTCACCTTCGGTGTACTCGAATTCGGTGTCTATGGCATCGCGGGTGGTTCCGGGCTGGTCGGAGACAATAACGCGCTCCTGTCCGAATATGGCGTTGAGCAGGCGGGACTTGCCGACGTTGGGCCTCCCGACGATGGCGATGCGCGGCTCCTCCTCCTCATCTTCTTCTCCCTGGGGAGCGGGTGGGAAAGCTGCCACCACCTGGTCGAGCAGGTCGCCGGTGTTGATGGAGTGCTTGGAGGAGATGGGTATGGGATCGCCCAGACCTAGCTCGTAGAACTCTACGGCGTTCTGGCGGCGCTCCTCGCTGTCGGCTTTGTTGGCGGCGAGGATGACGGGCTTCTCCGACTTGCGCAGCACCTCGGCTATGTCGCTGTCGGCGGCGGTGAGGCCGGTCTTCGCGTCCACCATGAAGAGGATTACATCCGCCTCTTCGATGGCGGTCTCGGCCTGGTCTCGCGTGCGGACCATGATATCTTCTTCGGTGACTTCGCCCTGGGGTCCCGTGCCAGGCGCGGAGAGCTGGCCCAGCACCATGCCGCCGGTATCGATCACGGCGAACTCCACGCCGTTCCACTCGCTGTCACCGTAGATACGGTCACGGGTGGTGCCTGGCTGGTCTTCGACTATGGCTACCTGCTCGCCGATGAGGCGGTTGAAGAAGGAAGACTTGCCGACGTTGGGCCGCCCAACGATGGCGAGTACGGGCTTGGGCATACGTAAATCGCTCCGGGATTAGAAATTAGAAGATAGAAACTAGAAATCAGAAGTTTTGCGCTTTGAGAATGACGCTCTATCCGGTCATTGTAGCACAATAAGAGCACTAGGGGCAAATATCGCTCCATCGGTGGGGTAAGGGAAAGCCTGTAACATGAGTCATCCCGAACTTTGAGCAAGCCTCATTAGAATTGACGGAACCGCCAAGACGCCAAGAGCGCCAAGAAAACGCCAAGATAATTGAGGAAGTAGTGCCCTCACTGCCCCTATAATCCCTCTCTTACCTGGACGCTCTTGGTGTCTTGGCGGTTCCGTGCTCTAAAGTTCGATGGGATCATGTATTACGCATTACTATGTCATCATTTAGCTTGAGCACGCCTGCTATAGAGCGCATCTTCTCGTTTATTAGCTCGCGGTCACGGGAGGGACGTATATGGCGGTTCGCGTCTTCTATTATAGCCCTGGTGTGTTCGCGGAGTACCGCTAGCCGGTCCTCATCGCGTACTTCCTCTGCGACTTCGCCTATTATATCGAGCATCTTTAGAGGGATAGCAGCATCCGTCATGCCGTAACGTCTGACCTGGTCGAATACCTGCGCGGCCATGCTGCTGAAAGTAGGACCTTCCGCGATCACCCTTACTTTACCCTTCTCATCGCAGCGGACAGGGGTGGGCAACTCCTTACCCGCCACCAACCTCAGTATGGCCCCAAGCTGGTTCAGCGCCATGACAACCGTATTAGGGTCGTTGATAGCTGCGGAGAGGGCTTTCACGGCTATGTCTGACAGTTGCAGGATACCGTACAGTGGGTCCTGGAAGAGAGTGCGGTGGTTGCCCAGCACGAAGCTGTACTGAAGCTTGCTTATCGCACCAGGGGTGACGCGCTCGGCAGGGCCGACCCTCGCCAGGGTCTCCCCTTTCGTCACAAAGCTACCGATGCGCTTATTCATCACTACCAGTAAATCGTCCCTGGAAGTTACGTCCATCACCAGGTCGCCATCTACCGTCTGCACGTAGCCGGTCGCTTTAGCGCATACATCGCGCATCGCTATCCCGTTTGTCTCTACGGTCTCACCTGGCCGTGGGTCCGCGTCTTGCCCGATATGCCCTGGGAAGATGTGCTCTATTGCAGGCAATGTTCTCTCCGTGATACGGTGGACGATGTGGTACGCCTGGATCGACTCGGCAACGTGGTGGATATAGAGGATGAAAAGGATCATATCAATTAGTGCAATGACCAAAGCTACAGTTACCGAGAGGACCGGTACGGTGGCTTCATCGGTGATACGCACGGTGCTCAATATGAGCAAGCAGTAGACGAAGCTGCCGAGCAATGCACCAAGCACTACCTGATTAGTGTTGTCGTCCATGAAGTGGTGCAGCGTGCGCGATGAATACTGGGAAGAGGCAAAAGAGAACACCACTATCGTGAAGGAGAAGGCTACGCTTGCCACCGTAAGCATCGAGCCTGCGATTGTGGAGAGGATGGCCCGTGCTTCGTCCGGCCCCGCTTCAAGCACAAAAGGAAGAGCGCGCCCAATCTTCTCGCTGTCGAGCCACGAGACGAGATAAGCTATCCCTATCGAGCCAAGCACAATCAAGATGGGGATGAACCAGAGGCTGCCCTGTATGGTGTTCCAGGTGCGGTGGATGCGGTAGGTCATGGTATGGACGACGGACGACGGACGATAGACGACGGACAATAGACGATAGATGCTGCTCCTTGCTATAATAGCACGAATGCCTTTTTTGAGGTTAGAAGTAAGAAAACGAAAATACGCACTACACACTACGCGATAGAAAAATGTCTACAGCAGTTCTGACAGTCGCTAACCTGTCCAAATCGTTCAATATATATCCCGTCTTTGCTGACGTTACCTTCACCCTGAACGCGGGAGAGCGGGTGGCGCTGGTGGGGCCGAATGGGGTCGGCAAGTCCACTGTGCTCAAGATTATTGCTGGGCGTGAGCGGGCTACTTCCGGTGGGGTTGTGAAAGCCAGGGGCGTAAGGGTGGTGTACGTCGCCCAGGAGGCTGCATCTTCGTTCGCCTCAGAGGCCGACCTGAGCGTCGCGCCCGACGATACGCTCTACAACTCCATGTTAGACGCCACCGGCCCCGTGCGCGCTCTACAGGAGCAGCTACGCGATTTCGAAGCGAAGATGGCGACCGTGCAGGGAGAAGAGTGGGACCGTCTCATGACAGAGTACCAGGAGGCGACCCACCGCTTTGAGATGGCGGGCGGGTATAGCCTTGAGCACCGTATAGAGGAAGTGCTGCAAGGGTTGGGATTCAAGCCGGAGCAGCACATGCAATCTCTCAACACCATGAGCGGTGGGCAGCGCACGCGTGCGGCCCTGGCACGTGCCCTTCTCGCCGACCCTGACATCCTCCTATTGGACGAGCCGACCAATCACCTCGACATCGAGGCTATCGAGTGGCTCGAGAGCTTCCTGATGCAGTGGAGGGGCACGCTCTCGTGGTAGCGCACGACCGCCGCTTCCTCAACAAGGTCACGTTGCGCACCCTCGACATGGAATTCACGCGTCCTGTCATGCGAGTGACAACCAATGGCCGCACTTCACGCGAGCTTGGTATGCAGGAAGCGTTCAGCCGATTGCAAGATTATCCGGCACCTTATGAAAAATACCTTGAGCTGAAGGCTGAGAGGTACGAGCTGCTCACGGCCCAATACGAGGCCGAGCAGGAGATGATCAAGCGCACGGAGTACTTCATCAGGCGGTACATGGACAGTCAGAAGACCAAGCAAGCAGTTGGCCGCCTGAAGCGCCTTCGCAGCATGGAACGCCTGGAGCGCCCCACCGAAAAGACCGAGTTGCGCGTGTCGCTACGAGCACATGTCCGCTCAGGCCGTAGCGTCTTCGAGGCGGAGGATTTAGTAATAGGATACCCACCTGCGGACGACGATGCAGAAGGCAGAAGGCCTGAATTGGGCACAGCCCAAGAACCGGCAGAAGGCAGTAGTAATAATCCAAAATCCAAAATCCAAAATCCAAAATCGAATGAGCCGAAGCGACTGGCGCACTGCCCAGACCTTGAGATTGAGCGGGGAGAGCGGGTGGCTCTCCTCGGCCCGAACGGCGCGGGGAAGACTACTCTGCTCAAGACTATTATGGGGCAATTAGCGCCACTGTCGGGGCATCTTGAACTGGGGCATAACGTCAAGTTCGGCTATTACGCCCAGGCCCATGAGGGGCTGAACGGGGAGAACTCGGTGCTTGAGGAGATACGCTCGGTGCGGAGTATGACCGAGCAGGAGGCCCGCGACCTTCTGGCGAAGATGCTCTTCTCAGGCGACAGTATCTACAAGCAGGTAAGTGACCTGAGCGGTGGGGAGAGGAGCCGCGTGGCCCTCACCAAGCTGACCCTCACCGACGCCAACTTCCTCATACTCGACGAGCCGACCAACCACCTCGACCTCGACTCGCAAGAGGTGCTGACCGACGTGCTATCGAACTACGATGGCACAATCCTCTTCGTGTCTCATGACCGCGCGTTTATAGACGACCTGGCGACGCAAACCTGGACCTTCGAGGGGGAGAAGCTGGCGACGTGGGACGGGAATTACAGCGAATACGTGGCGGAGAAGGCGCGTAGGCAGCAGATTATAGAGGTCGCACAGCCCAGGCCCAATGGCCCCGGAGTATCTATCCCTAAGCCTGATCCTCGTGAACAAGGCAAAGCAGCGCAACGACAGGACCGGGCCGCCCAACGTGACCGCAGCCGCCTCTGAAGCGGCGGGAGGCTGCGGAGAGCCGCATCTCCGATCTTGAAGCGCGCCTCAATGCCGTGTCGGACGCGCTGACAGCCGCCACCGAAAAGCGCGACCTCGACGCCATAGTCAAGCTTGGCACGGAGTACACCCAGCTAGAGGCCGACCTCGACCAGGCTTACGGCGATTGGCAGCAGGTGGAGGAAGAGGTCGGGGCGGCATCGTAATGTCTTACCAGGGTAAGACTCTCATTGGCCTTACTGGTAATATCGCCTGCGGCAAGAGCACGGTGCTGAGGCAGCTACAGGCTCTGGGTGCATATACGATTGATGCTGATAGGCTCATCCATGACATCCTTCGCAAGGATGGTGACGCATACGCGCCGGTGGTTGCAGAGTTTGGTGATGGCATCCTGGGTGAAGATGGGGAGATAGATAGGCGTGCCCTCGGCAAGATAGTTTTTTCAGACCCGGCTAAACTTCGTCGCCTTGAAGAGATCGAGCATCCCATAGTGCGCCGCGTCATCGAGGGGAGGATAGGGGAGGCGCAACAGCCCGTAGTGGTACTGGACGCCATCAAGCTGATAGAGTTGGGGTGGGCCGACAGGTGTGATATGGTGTGGGTAGTCACCTGCCGACGCGAGCAGCAGATAGAGCGCCTGATGCGGACGCGTGGCTACTCTCAACCCGAAGCAGAGATGCGGGCGGACGCCCAATCTCCGCAGGAAGACAAAGTTGCGCGAGCCGACGTGGTGATAGATAATTCAGGCGATGTGAACGATACGCGCAGCCAGGTGTTACGAGCGTGGAAGGCGCTGTCCGGTACGTGATGTGTTGCTCGTGGCTAATGAAGATTAGCAAGATAAGCAGCATACGTGCATCTGGCCCCGCCCGGCACATGAATGTGCGGGCTACAGAATACAAAGCCCGCCTGCGCGGGCTAGGGCGTTTGTGGATTATTTTGTTTATCTTTATTAGCCGCCGAGTGAGGCTTACCCCAACCTTCTAAATGCGATTAAGACTACCCACACCTGATGCGCCTGTGCTGCGGCTATGGAGCGCATGGCTGGACCTTACCTGGCGGATGCTACGCGAGGGTGCGCTGTGGCTTGCGTTAGCGGTAGGTGTGGTCGCACTGGCGCTTGCTTATCAGAGTCCCAGGAGTCTTTGGCCGACATAGGGGGCACATTGGAGGGGGTACGCACCCCAGGCTTCTACGGGCCTGAGAGGGGGGCGGTTGATAAGGCAACCTCGCGGTGGAGTCGGGGGGAGAGCGCCATCGAGCTGCGGGGCCTGGGAAAGCCTTCCGCGCCCATCAAGCTGACGCTTCAATTGAGCAGTGGTCGACCGCCTGGCTCACCTCCAATAGAAGTTGCTCTGTGGGTGAATGGCCGCCCGCAAGCTCCTCTTACCCTCACGCGGGAGAGTGTGCCTTACGTAGTCACGGTTGATCCCGCGTGGGTGGACCTGTCGGGCGACGTGCGGCTCGACTTCAGCAGCCCGACGTTCACCGAGGGTGGAGACGACCGGGGCTTCACCGCAGATTTCGTGCGGGTGGACCTGCCGGGTGGGATAACGGTGCCATCACTGACGCAAGTGGGGTGGCTGCTATCATGCGCTTTCCTCCTCTACTGGATATTGCGCTCCTCGTGGCTCACGGCGCGGGGGTCGGGTCTCATCATTGCACTGTTCTTACTGGGATGTGCGGGGGTGATAGCGGTCCATCGCCTGCTGCTGACCACCTTCACGACGAGGCTAGCGGTTGCTCTTGCAGTAGCGCTTTTAGTTGCCCTGGTGGCCGAGACCCTTGCCAGGTGGCTCACGCGTTGGGCGGGGTGGCGCGGGAGGAATGCAGTTCCTGAGTGGGCGTGGGCGGGGTTGCGTGGTCTGCTTGCCATCTCGATAGCCGTCAAGCTGGCGGGGGTGATATACCCCAGCGCTTTTATCATTGACGCTCCTTTCCACCTCAAGCGCGTGACCTTCATGGCCGAGGGGCGGCCCTGGGACCAGTATTTTGGGGAGAGCCTGGCTTTGTCAGTCATGCCTGAGAACGAGTGGGGGTCGGCACGCACATTTATCCCATATTCACCCTTCTTCTACCTGGTAGCGTCGCCCCTGGCTAAGCTCCCGACGCCCATTGCACTATCGGTGCCCGCCGTTAGCGCCCTGTTGGAAGCCCTGAAGGTTGTGCTGGTATTTCTGATAGCTCTATCGCTTGGCCGGGCGTTTCGCAGGGGGAAAGGAGAAGATAAACGACCAGCGGATGCACGTATCGCGCTGGCTGGTGCCGCGTTTTACTCAGTTATACCAGCCACGTTCTTGCTGCAACAGTGGGGCAACTGGCCTACGCAATTGTCGCTGTGGCTTTTGACGCTCTGGGCTGCGGTGGTGTGTCTTTTCTGGGAGCGCATCACCCGACCCGTTATATTCGTGGTATCAACTGTCCTTCTTACTCTCACGATGGTCTCTTACACCGTTACCGCCGTATACGTGGGATTACTGGCAGGTATGATAATCGTGCTGGGGTGGGTGTTCGCTCGTGAGGAAGAGGAAACGGTGGCTGGCACTGGCGTTGTCCCTCATCGGGGCGAGTGGGCTGGCGTTGCTCTTGTATTATGGGCAGTACGTCGGCAAGATACTGAATGAGACCCTCCCCACGTTCGGCCAGGCTATCGAAGACCAGGGGTCGCTGACCACGTTGCGCCCGACCCCCTGGGACTTCGTGACAGGCCACCTGGCGCGGGCCATGCAGTCGTACCACCTCGCGCTCATATATGCGATTGGCATCGCCGGCGCGCTCTGGTTGTTCTTTAGACATCGTGTATATCGATCTGCGACTCAAGAGGCTGGTAGGGGCACGGAGCTTAGCGACGCACGCCGTGCCCCTACGCCGTGGCAAAAGGTATGGTTGGGTGGATGGCTCCTCACCTTTCCGCTGTTCACCCTGGCCGATTTCTGGGTGGACCAGGCGCTCAAACAGTTCTGGATTGCCCTCCCCGCTATAGCCGTAGTGGCGGGGGCGTGGAGCGTGGCAATGCTGCTCAGGGGCAGGTTTACCGGGGTATCCAGCACGCTCGTCGTACTTGTCGGGGTGACTCTGGCATGGCAGAGTGTCTCACTGTGGGTGTTCAGACTTCTATTCCATAATCAGTGACCAATCCAAAATCCAAAACCCAAAACCCAAAATTCCCACTATGGCTCGCGCTGCTTGTCGGCTTGCTGGCGATAGTGGTCGCGTACCAACGGCCTGCCCAGATGGACATCGGGGGCGACTTTGATGCGCCGCACCTGCGCGGGTTCCATGACCGGGAGGAGACGGGGCAGACCACGTTCAGGTGGAGCACCGACCATAGCACCCTTCGCTTTCGTGGTGTGGGCAAGCCGCTCGCCCCCGCAACTGTGAAGCTGCAAGCGGGGAGTGGACGCGATTCCGAGTTGCCGCCCGTTGAAGTAGCGGTTATGGTGAATGGGCACTCCGCAGGGTCGCTGGCGCTCAAGTCGGAAAGCGCGCTGTATATGATAGATGTACAGCCGGAATGGGTAGACCTTTCCGGCGACGTGCGTGTGGACTTTCTCTCCCCAACCTTCCGCCCTCCTGGGGACAGGCGCGACCTCGGCTTCCTGGCGGACTCCGCTCGCGTAGAACTGCCCTTTGGTACGACTTTACCGCCCGCCACTCAGCTTTTCTGGCTAGTCATGTGTGCTCTACTTGTCTATTGGATGTTGAGGTCGGTGCGGGTGGCATCTGGGGGAGCAGCGCTCCTGACTATGCTCTTTTTGCTTGGGTGTGCGGCACTGCTGGCTACGCAACGCTTGATGCTGACGGTATTTACTACGCGGCTGGCTGTTACTTTGCTGCTTGCCTTGTTGGTCGGTTTTGTCGCGGAATGGGTGGTGCGGTGGGTGGCGCGATCAGCCGGGTGGGTGAGCACGCGCGCTTTACCCGAGTGGGCGTGGGTGGGGCTTCGTGGGCTGGTTATGCTGGCGGTGGCGCTGAAGGTCGGTGGGCTGTTGCACCCTAACAGCTTCATCATTGACGCCGAGTTCCACCTGCGCTACATAAGTTTCATGGCGGAGGGGAAGCCGTGGGAGCAGTACTTCGGGGAGAGCCTTGCTTTGTCGGTCATGCCGGAGAACGAGTGGGGGCAGGCGCGCACCTTTATCCCTTACTCGCCTTTCTTCTACGTGGTGGCTGCGCCTCTCGCATGGCTACCTATATCCACCGCGATCTCGGTCCCTACGGTGATGGCGACCCTGGAGGCGCTCAAGGTTGCCCTGGTTTTTCTTATTGGGCTGGGTCTGGGCGGAACGTTCTTAAGGCGCAGTCATAGCGCGCGTGTGGCCCTGGGCGCGGCGGCGTTTTACTCGCTTATACCATCCATGTTCTTGTTGCAGCAGTGGGGCAACTGGCCTACGCAGTCGTCGCTATGGCTGGTGACGCTGTGGGGGGCAGTCGTCTCAATCTACTGGCAGCGTATCACTCGTCCTGTGGTATGGGGAGTGTCTACCGCCATGTTGACCCTCACGATGCTCTCTTACACCGTGACCGCCATGTATGTTGGCATCTTCATCAGTATGGTAATTGTGTTAGGTTGGCTCTTCGCTCGTGAGGAGAGGAGGCGCTGGGCTACCCTCTTGCTTTCGTTGGTGTCAGCAACGGGGTTGGCGTTACTCATTTATTATGGGCAGTACATAGGGCGTATCCTGGGGGACACCCTTCCAACCTTTGGTCAGGCTATCGAAACGCAAGGGTCGCTGACTACATTGCGCCCGACTGTTTGGAGCTTCCTTACGAGCCACCTGGGTCGCGCCATGCAGTCATACCATCTTGCGCTGATATACGCGCTTGGTATCGCGGGGACTCTGTGGGTCTTTTGGGGGCAGGCTCGTGATGTGGAGACTGGTAGGGGTATGGTGCGTTATGCCCCTACGAGGTGGCAAAAGGTGTGGTTGTGGGCGTGGCTATTCACCTTCCCGTTGTTCACCCTGGTCGATTTCTGGGTGGACCAGGCGCTCAAGGAGTTCTGGTTTGCCTTGCCTGCCGTCTCAGTAGTTGCGGCGCTTTGGCTGCTCGCGCTCAAAGACCGGCGCTCGCGCATCTATGGCGCACTTCTATGGTTGCTGACGCTGACTTTGATATGGCAGTGCTTATCGCTGTGGGTCTTTCGGCTCTTCTTCCACTGAGCTAATAATCAGTTATTCTTTTTTCATCAAATCTGCACCGCAGGTGCAGATTTGATGAAAAAAGAATAACTCTATCGGAGATATCGTGCCCCTAGACGGGCAGGATGATAGACACAGTAGTGCCTTCGCCTGGCTCGCTTTCCACCAGTATCTGGCCGCCGTGCGCTTCTACTATGGTCTTACTCAGGTAAAGTCCCACGCCCAAGCCACCCGACCTGAGCGCCTCGGCGCGATAGAAACGCTCGAAGATGGCTTCACGCAGGTTGGTCGATATACCCGGCCCTTTGTCGGTTACCGCTATCTCCACATCGCCGTGCGGGGTGCGCTCTACACACGTTATGCTCACGGGTGATTTGGCAGGTGAATAGCGTAGCGCATTCGACAGTACGTGGCTGAAGACCTGCTCCAGGCGCAGCCTCTCTCCGCGCACCCATACCGGAGGATCGGGCACCTTTATCTCTATCTGGTTTGTTGAGTTTAGCCTGGTAACGGTTTGCTCTATAGCTGATTTGAGCACAGAGACTAACTCTACCTTGCCGAACTTTATCGGAAAGTCACCCTGCTCGATGTTGGCTATATCGACGAAGGTATCTATCAGGCGATTTAGCCTCTGAGCCTGCGCCCAGATAACGTCCATATGCTCGGCCATGCGGCTGTCGCTCGCGGGCGCGCTTGCGAGCTTGCGGCGGATTACCTGCGTAAAGCCTATTATGGAGGTCAAGGGGGTGCGTAGCTCGTGGCTGAGGGCGCTGACGAAGTGGTCCCTACCTTTATCCTCTACTCTGCGGGCCTCAGCGAGCTGGTTGTTCAGCAGTGCCATAGCCAATACGTCAGACAGCACAGATAAGTTGTCTATCTCCCCTTTCCCATAGATACGCCCGGAATTGTGATAGAGCGTGAGGAAGCCCAACAGATTATCGCGGGCCGAGAGAGGGAAAGATGCCAGGCTGACGATACCTTTGCGGGCCAACATCTCCAGGAAGGGCGCGGCACTTGAATCATCGTCGGGGGGCGTGCGTATATCCTCGAATACGGCCGGGATGTCCTGGGCGCTCAACAGATGGCTCGTAGCCCCTGTTTGAGCCATCTCCTCTACCTGGCGAATGGTCCTGTTGGAGAGGCCAAAGCTGGCCGAGTACTTCAACTCGCGCTTGGCATTATAAAGATAGAGCGAAGCCGCATCTGCCGTGAAGAGGTCGCCGGCTTCTATTAGAAGCTCGCGGAGGGTGTCGCTGTTAGCGTCCGGCACGTTTGCAAGCTCAAGCACGCGGGTAAGCAAATGTATCCAACCCCCGTCAACCGGCGTTACCTGGCCCCTGGACGTGCTATCAGGCGTCCAACTGATTTCTTTATCACTGTCATTGCTTGCGGTCACGAATAGGTTCGGGTTACTGGCATCTTGTGTCTCCATTATCCTCACTTGAGCAAGAATTGAACCAAACAAGCATGGTCTCCCTTATAATAGGGTATGCGTACCGATTATTTTGATTATTCTCTACCCCAGGAGCTTATAGCTCAGACGCCTATCGAGCCGCGCGACCACTCGCGCTTACTGGTGGCGCATCGCTCCAACGGAGCTACTGAGCACCGCCGCTTTTATGAGCTTGGGGAATACCTGCGGCACGGCGATCTGCTCGTAGCTAACGAGAGCAGGGTGCTGCCTGCTCGCTTGACGGGGCGAAAGGTGCCGTCGGGTGGGAGGGTGGAGGTGCTGCTGCTCAGGCCGCTCCCGCAGCCTGGCGAGGAGGGCGAGACTCTGTACCTGGGAGGCGCTGGTCAGCCCAGGAAGGCGCATCCACGACGGCACGCGATTAGGATTTGGGGATATGGAAGCGGGGCCATACCTGGAAGCCGAGGTCGTATCGCGCACCGAGTTGGGAGGGCGAGTGCTGCGCTTCGAGGAGCCGCCGCGCCCATACCTCGATAGGCTGGGGGAGATGCCACTCCCTCCATACATCCACGAGAGCCTGGACGACCCTGAGCGTTACCAGACGGTGTACGCCCGCACCGAAGGCTCGGCGGCAGCCCCCACCGCGGGACTGCACTTCACGGAGAGCCTTATTAGCGAGCTTCGGGAGCAGGGTGTCGGTTTCGCCACCGTGACTCTGCACGTGGGGCTTGATACGTTTCGCCCCGTGCACGAGGAGCGAATAGAGGACCACCCTATGCACCGGGAGTGGTACTCCCTGAGCGACGAGGCGGCACAGGCGATAAATCACACCAGAGAGGCGGGTGGGCGTATAATAGCCGTAGGGACAACGAGCGTGCGCGTGCTGGAGACGGTAGCTCACACGCAGTGTATATCGGACAAGAAGCAGCAAGTAACGAGCGCGCAGGGATGGACAGACCTCTTCATCACCCCTGGCTATAGCTTCGGCCTGGTAGATGCGCTTATCACCAATTTCCACCTCCCGAGGACAACCTTACTGATGCTAGTCTCCGCGCTCGCAGGCCATGATTTGTTGATGCGCGCTTACGCCGAAGCAGTCAAAGAGCGCTACCGCTTCTACAGCTTCGGCGATGCGATGCTTGTTTTGTGAGTTACGAGTTACAAAATCATAACTCAACTTGTAATTCGTAACCCGTAACTCGTAATTCAGTCAAGATAATGCCAGACCTGAACACACTCTACATATTCCTTCTGGCGACGCTCGCGTTGAATGTGACGCCGGGGCCGGATATGCTTTACGTAATCGCGCGGAGTGTCGGGCAGGGGCGTATGGCCGGGATAGCCTCTTCGCTCGGTATAGGAGTAGGCTGTATCGTGCATACGGTGGCGGTCGCGCTTGGCCTCTCGGCACTGTTGAGGTCTGTGCCTATCGCCTTTGACGTGGTGAAATACGCGGGGGCGGCTTATTTATGCTACCTGGGCGTCAGGACGCTGATCAGCAAGGGTGACCTCGCTATGGGGGCACATTCCAGGGTGAAGCGCGATACTTTGGCCGCGATATTCTTCCAGGGGGTCGTAACCAACGTGCTGAACCCCAAAGTGGCGCTATTCTTCCTCGCCTTCCTGCCGCAGTTCGTGAGCGCGGCGCGCTGTCCCGTCATATTGCAGGTAATCACCCTTGGATTGCTTTTCATCACGTCAGGCACGCTGGTGAACATCGCGGTGGCGTTGCTCGCCAGTCAGATGGGAGACAGGCTTGCACGGCGACCCACATTTCTACGCGTCCAGAGATGGTTTACAGGTAGCATCTTCATCCTCCTCGCGGCCCGCATAGCTTTTACCGAGCGCGATCCCTAGTTTCTGTCAAAGCGTGAGATATCCCGAATTTTATATTCGTGCCTGTCTCATGCTTACAACCGTATCACCCCTTCCCACAGGTGGAGGGGCATTCAAAAATCATAAAAAGCATGAAAATGGTCGGCGTAGCCGACCATTTTCATGCTTTTTATGATTTTTGAGCTTGGGATTTTACGCTTGCCCAGGGTAAATCACGTCTTGAGACGTGGATCGAGGGCGTCTCGTAGCGCGTCTCCCATGAAGTTGATTGCCAGCACCGTTATGAGAATCATCAGACCAGGGAAGATAACAAGGTAACCTCGTATCTCCTGGAAGGGGTTAAACTTCGTGATGAATGACATGAACTCGCGTGACGCTTCCAGCATATTCCCCCACGTTGGCGCAATATCGAATGGAACCCCAGACCCAGGAACGACAGCGCCGACTCCGTGATGATGAAATCTCCTACAGAGAGCGTAGCAGCCACGATTATAGGCGCGAGAGAGTTCGGCAGCAGATGCCGCATGATAATGCGACGGTTGCTGGCCCCTAGCGCTCGGCGTTGCCTCCACGAAGTCCAGAGAGCGTAGAGCCAGTATAGACCCTCGTACCAGGCGGCTCAGGCTCAGCCATCCAAAGATAGTCAGCACCAGGATGATCGTGAATATCGTCCCGTTATTCTTGCCTACTATCTTGTCTAACTCATCCATCACCTGGGGTGACCCCAGCATCCTCGCCATAATCAGCAAGATCGGCAGCGTCGGCAACGATAGCAGCAAGTCGACAAAGCGCATGAGCACAGTGTCAACCCACCCTCCATAGAAGCCCGCTAACGCCCCGATGGTCGCCCCTATAAACACTACCAATAGCGTGGTCAGTACCCCGATAATCAGTGAAATGCGCCCCGCGTAGAAGAGGCGAGTGAATATATCCCTCCCACGGTCATCGGTGCCCAGGATGTGCAACTTGCCTGAGTTAGGGTTCACTTCTCCTTTCGTGAAATCTACGATCAGATTACCGGTTGCATCAAACTGGTCGGTATACTCCCCTTTGTGCGTAGGAGATACCCAGAACGCTGGCTTGAAAGGAGGTTGCCCCAGCAGCGCGGGGTCATCGATGCCGTCTATGCTCCACCCCGTGATTACCGGCACGAATATAACCGATAGCACAAGCAATATCAGACTGAAGAACCCTATGAGACCCAGCCTGTGCTTTCGAAAGCGCCGCCATGTCAAGGCAAGCTGGCTTGGTTCAGCAGCAGCAAATTTCTCTTGTACCTTAACCGCAGTAGCCATCTCTTTCCTCCGATAAAAAGGATAAAGGATAAGGGATAAGGGATAAAATAGATACTTCTGCTCTTTATCCTTTTTCCTTTATCCTTTCTAATTTAGCTGAATTCTTATCCTCGGATCGGCCGCGGCATATAGCACGTCGGCTAATATATTCGATACGATAATCATAGCGGTGATAATGAGCAGGAAGCCCATAACGAGAGGTATATCCAGTTGTTGTACGGACCGGAAGTAAAGCTGGCCCATACCTCCATATGCGAAGATCGTCTCGGTGATGATGGCTCCTGAGAAGAGTGCAGGCAGGCCAAGCGTGATGATGGTTATCACCGGGATAAGCGCATTTCGCAGGGCGTGCTTCAAGATCACCACGCGCTGGGCCAGTCCTTTTGCCCATGCCGTTCGCACATAGTCCTGCCGCAGCACTTCCAGCATGGAAGCCCTCACGAACCTCGATAGGCCGGCGATGTTGACGAATGAGAGCACAGTGACAGGCATCACCAGGTGATATAGCCTATCTACGAAGTTGAAGTGAGTTGTATCGGATGCCGGGTCCCCAGGCGGGAAGTACGGCAGCCAGGTCCAGCCGTTCGTGGTGTGCAACTCCTTGGCGAGTATAGCGAAGAAGAGGATAAGCATCAGCCCCAGCCAGAAGGTGGGCATCGCCAGTCCGATGAAGGAGAAAGTCGTCACCGTGTAGTCGAGCCTTGAATACTGCTTTATGGCTGAGATGACGCCGATAGGAAGGGCTATGAGTATGGAGATGAGCGTCGAGAAGCCGGTAAGGAGGAGTGTGTTGCCCATTCTCTGGCCTATCTGCTCCAGCACCGGCTGGCCCTTAGCTACATCGGTTGATATACCGAAATCGCCCGTGAGAATGCCTGAGCCATTGAACCACCCGAATACGTTACCCGAAGGCACTTCCTTCGCCGAGACCAACTGCCCGTTCTCGTAAACTTCCTCGAGCTTGGTCTTGTCCGGGTTGAATAGCCAGGCCAGGTAGTTGAGGGGATAGGGTTTATCAAGGCCATAGCGCTGTTGCTCCTGCTTTATGAACTCCGGGCTAGGCGGGTGCCTCGGGTCTGCATATAGGAGCGTCCTTAGCTTGTCCTGTATACCGCCGGGAGTGATCAGAAGGATAGAATATATCACGAAGGTCGATAGGAAAAGGACTACGAGTCCTTGCACGGCGCGGCGGATAAGATAGGTTGCCATGTACTTCCCTCCTGCTTGTTTGCTGCCTTTATACCTTACACACCAATAATGAGGACAGGGTTCAATATATTACCACAAAATCTAACAAGATATAAGGGCATAGCAAGCGCCATGCCCTTATATCTATAGGATAAGTATGTGACAAGCTACTCAGGCCCGAACTTGGTCCTTTCGTAGTCGTCCAATTTTTGCGGCTTGGCCTGGAACTTGAAGCTATTTCTCCGCCCTTCCCCAATCTCCCAGGGATCGAGGGTGCCTGCGTCCTGGGGGTCGTAGTCGAGAGGAGCATCAAAACGCTCTCCGGTTTTACGCTCAAGGTTGAGGAGGCGGATCGTCTCTGATGCGTTGCTTGGGCTTTGGTCAAACAGCGCAGGGCTGCTGTAATTATTATCGTATTGGGATAGCAGCCCACTATCGCCCCTCAGTATTTGTGATATATCAGAGCCAAGCAGCACGACGAGCAGCATCAAGGCAACGCTGCCGGGTACCATACGGCCAATGATAGGTTTACTGGAGCCCTTCGTAGAGCGCTTTGATCGCTTGGTGCGACAAGATAGGACGGTGAGGGCGTATCTCGCTTACCAACTCCCTGTCGCTTTCTATCCGGTCCAGCAAGCGGCTGAAAACATACTCTGAAGGTTGCGCGTGCTTGTATTCAATTTCAAAAAAATGTCGCGCCTGGGCGTCGAGCAATGCGTCCTCGTATCGCAGGTCGGCGTCCTGGGGACTCCGGCATTGCAGTGGAAGCATGACTGCGCCAGAGCCTGCAGCAACATCTTTGCTTACGATATCTTCGTATGAGGCTGCCTGGAGGCTATTTATAAATAGAGCCTCTCTTTGCCGATTAAGTTTTCTACTAGTTATAGGGGAGAAGAGCATCTTCAGTAGCCGCTAAGTTGATATTTTGACCTTGACGTATCTATTTTGAAAGCAATATAGCTCTTTTTGAGAAGGGTGGAAAAGATACGGCCCTTGCCCGCGTAAGCGAGGTTGGGCCGTATCTACTAGAGGTCTAGAGAGTATTAATACACTCTCGAAACCCTGCTAAGCGCTAACTATTTGAAGTACCACTGGCGAGCATTCCAGAAGCTGGTAACCTGGCTGTTGGTCTCCTTGTGGTTGGCCAACTTGCCTGATACTACTTCGATGTTCGCTCGCTGTACCAACGGTACGATAGCGATGTCCGTCATCAGCACTACCTGTGCTTCTGCTGACGCTGGCACCTGTATGGCAGGATCGATCTCGCTGTTGTAGATGGCGTCCAGGTCGTCCAGCTTGGGGTTGCAGTATCGCTGCTCGTTCTGTCCGCTGTGTGTCGCCAGGTTGTACACCTCGCCACAGCGCCATACTCCGAAGTCGCTGTCACGAGAGCCTACCCATGCGAACTGTCCGAACTTGGTTACTCCCAGTGCGCGTGGGCTGTCCTGTCCGAAGAACTCTCCCGAGGGATATGCCTTCTGCACTGCGTCCACACCGATTGCCTTCAGGTCGGCTACTACCAGAGCCTGGATCTGCTGGCGTACGGCGTTGATGGTGGTGGCATACTCGAACGAGAGCTTCACTCCACCCTTTGCTCGGATACCATCGGCACCAGGCACCCAACCCGCAGCTTGCAGGAGGGACTTGGCCTTCTCAGCATCGTAGGCGTAGATGGGGAGCTTGAACTTCGCGGCTACCGCAGGATAGGCCGCAGCGAAGCCAGGGTTCTCAAGGGATAGATATACGCCAGGAGGTGTGGGGCCGTTCATGACGGCACCGGCACCACGGTACACGGTGTCAACGATGCGCTTGCGGTTGATACCGGTGATGATGGCCTCGCGTACAGCCTTCTCCTTGAAGGGACCGTACTCCCAGTAGTAGTCGATGTGCTCCCAGGTAGCAGCGGGTTGGTTGACCACGCTGAGACCCTTGGCTACGAGGTCAGCGGCGTTCGCGGGGGGAACCACGAAAGCCTCGCTCGTGATGTAGTCGATGTCGCCAGTCTGGATCTGAGCCAGCAGCTGGTTGACATCGGTGATGAACTTCGCTGTGATCTTCTTGATGAGGGGCGGCTGCGGTCAAGGTGTAGTTGGTATTGACGACTAGACACAATCTCCTGGCCTGTGGTCCAGTGATCAACCTTGTAAGGACCTGTGCCGATAGGAGCACGAGCCACGTCACTCTCAGGGATCTTGGCGGGGGGTATCTTGCCGAGCACGTGCTCGGGGTAGATTGTGCCAATCTCCGAGTAGGTGATCGAGATTACGGGCTTCTTCTGTCCGCAAAGATTTCGATGAAGCTGTAGTTTGGCCTGTCGCCAGGGGTCAGGGTCAGCCAGGAAGGCCGCAGCCTGCTTGGCAGACCTGTAGTTGTAGATAACGGTGTACTTGTCAGGGTTATCTACGTTCTCCAGCTTCTGGAACTCGGCACGGCTGACGACGGGAGCGTCAGGGTTCATGTACAGCTTGTACGCGAACACCGCATCGTTGGAGGTTAGCTCCTTGCCGTCAGACCACTTGATGCCACGGTCGTATCTTGTACTTCACCTGGAGATAGCGGTCCTCGCCCAAACCGAGGAAGCGAGCGCCACCATTCTCGAGGGTAGGCACATAACCAGGCATCCTGCGCGTACACGTTCTCTTTCTCATCACGGCCGGCAACTCGTCCTCGATGAGGGAGCGGAAGCGGCTGGCAACGAGTGCGTTGTTGGCGAATGTCAGGTCGTCAGGCTCCTGCGAGGAACCAATCTTGATCTCGGCTGCGAGTGGTAGCCTGGTTCGCGGGAGGGGCGAAGGGCAGTGTGTTGGCATCCACGAGCCTGTATCTTGTACTGCTGGACACCGAGGAGGCCAAGCTCTACATCGTAGGGAGCAGCCTTCTCAGGGTGTAGCTCGAAGCGGTTGCGCTCGAAATACTGCACGTCAGTAGGTCTTGCCGTCTGTAGAGACTTCCTTGAACTGCTCGCTGATGGGGTAACCGAACTGCTGAAGGCCACCGAACGTCTTCCAGTACGCGAGAATCTTGCCGGAAACTACGTGGCGGGTAGGGAGAACCAGACCTTAGTGGCGGTGGTACCTTCCGTCCATACATAGCGTCGGCGGGCTTGTCAACGCCAACGAAAGCTGCATCGGCGGGGTTACGGACCTTGCCCGTTCCGGGGTCTACGACGCCGCGACCTTCAGTGAGGGTTATGCCCAGGAGACCGAGTAGCACGTCATAGGGAGCCTTGTTCTCAGGGTGCGCTTCATAGCGAGCGCGCTCGAACCACTGAGTGGCATAGAGTCTTGCCCGTTAGGTTCATAGGAGATTTCTTTGCGCTGAGCGGTAATAGGGCAGACCGTTTACGTAGGTGTTGTTTGCCTCACTGCCCGGCTTGTTCCACTGCTCCAGGAAGCGACCGCAAACGTCAATCTTGTTGATGTTGCGGCAGGGCTGGGCGGCGGCTGCGGGGCGTGCGGCGAAAGTTGCAGGCATGATCGACAGCATCATTGCACCCACCATGCTGGTGTAGAGCACTTTGCGGCCGATACCACGCTTTAACTCGTTCATGCGTTCCTCCTACCTAAATTGGTTAAAACCAATAGGCGAATAATTTGCTTCACACGGTAAAGTTGCTTTTTACCACTCCAGGGACTGTGGCTTGAGCATTGAGCGGTCGAACCGGGTGTGCACAGAATCATGCACTCCCGCGTCCTGTAATCTTGATCTCCACCTTGCGTCTTTTATGCGCCAGGCTCGATTTTCCCTGTTCGAGCCGGTGGGTCTCCATCACCCCCTTTCCGAAGAGAATGTTTTTTTCAGGACAACTTATGCGGTGCGGCATTGAGGCTTACTATTACGTCATCAGAGCGCCTGCCCAATTCGCACATATCCTTCATCGTACCATACTTCGCGCGAAAAGGCAAGTCCCGACCACCCCGCCGACCGTACCGACCGTACGATGAATGGCACTCCTCCCGTTTACAGATGCCATCTCACCTTACCCTCTATACACAGTTTTTTGGGGCAAAAGGTTCACTCTTGTAAAGGATAAGGGAAAAAGGATAAAGGATAAAGTGGAAAGTTAGCACTTAATTTATCCTTTATCCTTTATCCTTTTTCCCTTATCCTTTCACTGCCGCCGCATTATGCGCCCGGCGCGTCGGCTCAGGGAGGCGGTAGCCACGCACGCTATTCAGAACAAGGTGGATGGCGGTAGGGAGGTCCATGCGGTGGCCGGGGGATACGTAGAGGGGGTTGGTCCGTAGCTTGGTCCGCACGGCGGCTGCTATTGTTTCGCCGCGACGGTTCTTCCATTCGGTCCAAGTGCCAGGTTCGAGTGGCGGCTCCGGGCCGTTAATCGCCAGGGGGGATTTGGCGACCCCTATGGTGGGCAGGTCGAGCAGGACGCCGATGTGTGAGGCGATACCAAACTTGCGCGGGTGGGCGATACCCTGCCCGTCGAAGAAGACTAGATCGGGCCAGCGCGTCAGCTTCTCAAAGGCGGCCATGATAGCGGGGCCTTCCCGGAACGAGAGTAGTCCGGGCACGTATGGGAAATCGAGCGGCTTTTCAGCCCGCGCCACCTCTATTACCTCCATGCCGGGGTAGGTGAGCAAGACCACAGCCGCCCGCGCAACCCCCGTCGCGCTCATATCCACCCCGGCCACGACCTCTATATCTCCCAGGTCGGCCTGAAGAGATACTTTTCCTGCCAGCGACAACTGTATTGCTTGCGCCTCCTCAGGCGTAACGTCCCAACGGTGATGGTTGGTGATAGGTAGGGTAGGCATGGGGTTTCCTTCGTTAGTTCAAAGTTCAAAGTTCAAAGTTCAAGGTTCAAAGTTCAAAGTTCAAAGTTCAAAATGCAGACGCTCGCCTCGACACCTTGAGGGGTTTTATTTATAACAGGGGTGCAGCACAACCTGGATAGTCTACCACAATCGCGGAAGTTCCCATGCAAGACTTTGAACCTTGAACTTTGAACTAATAAAAGAGGAGATAACCACATGAAGGAATTCACCGCCCGCGCTTTGGACCGGGCGCGCGACCTCGGCGCGACGTATGCCGACGTGCGCGTGGTCGAGATGGAGGAGGAGACGATCAGGGTCAAGAACGGCAACGTAGAGGCTCTCTCTCTGAAGGAGGAGAGGGGCTTCGGCGTGCGCGTGCTGGCAGGCGGGGCATGGGGTTTCGCCTCAAGCTCGCTGCTCAACAACGACGAACTGGATAAGGTAGTGGCACAGGCGGTGAAGATTGCCCAGGCGAGCGCGCGCGTCCGGCCCCCCGCTTACGCTCATACCCCTACCGACATAGGCACTGCGATGCGCCATGTAGACCGCTACCGCACTCCCATACAGATAGACCCCTTCAAGGTCCCTCTTGAGCAGAAGTTGAATGTGCTTTCTGAGGCCAATGAGAATATGCGGAAGGTGCCGGGCATCATGGTCGCGGTCTCTCATTATTATGCCTCGCGCCACAACAAGGTATTCGCCTCCACCGAGGGGAGCTATATCGAGCAGGAGCTTTTCAATATTGGCTCAGGCCTGGAGGCTACCGCCGTGCGTGAGGGGGAAGTGCAGAGGCGCTCCTACCCTGGGGCGCTAGGTGGGCAATGGGCGTCCGAGGGGTACGAACTGGTCGAACGGATTGATTTGCCGGGGAATGCCGAGCGTATCGCTTCTGAAGCCGTAGCTCTGCTCGATGCTCCTATTTGCCCGCCGGGTGTGAAGACGTTGGTGCTCGACTCCTCACAGGTGGCTCTCCAGATACACGAGTCGTGCGGCCACCCGACCGAGTTGGACAGGGCGTTGGGCATGGAGGCGTCCTTCGCGGGCACTTCTTTTATGACCCCGGACAAGCTGGACAAGCTCAAGTATGGCTCAGACCTTGTGACTATAGTGGCCGACGCGACCCTTCCTAATGGGTTAGGCTCCTTTGGGTACGATGACGAGGGTGTGCCCGCGCAACGCTTCGACATCGTGCGCGAGGGGGTGTTCCGCAATTACCTTATGGACCGCGAGACCGCCGCCATGCTCGGTATGGAGTTCGAACGGCACGTCACGCGCTTATGGGTGGAACCACATCCCGATGATACGCATGACCAACATCTCGCTCATGCCGGGGAGTGGCTCGTTTGACGACCTGATTTCGGAGGTGGACGACGGGCTGTACCTCTCCACGACGCGTTCCTGGTCTATAGATGATAGGCGGCTAAACTTCCAGTTCGGGACGGAGCTTGCCTACGAGATCAAGGGCGGAAAGCTGGGCCAGATGTACCGCAATGCCACTTACACGGGCAGCACCCCTGAGTTCTGGAATAGCTGCGAGCGCATAGCAGGTGAAGATGAATGGATATTGTGGGGCCTTCCTAACTGCGGCAAAGGAGAGCCGATGCAGATAGGCCGAGTGGCGCATGGCGCGTCTCCCGCGAGGTTCCGCAATGTCAGAGTTGGGGTCAGATAAAGGAAAAAGGATAAAGGATAAAGAGCAGAAGCACCTAATTTATCCTTTATCCTTTTTCCCTTATCCTTTGCAAAAGGAGTGCTTAATGTTAGGTAAAGAGGCCATCAAGCGCATAACTGAGCGCGTGCTTGGGATGTCGGATGCGGACCAGACGGAGGTAGCTTTCCTGGGAGGCACTACGGCCCTCACGCGCTTCGCCAACAACTATATTCACCAGAACATACTGGAAACCAACACTGAGGTGACTATCCGTGTGGTGTTGGGCAAGAAGCTGGGAGTCGCGGCTACCAACGACCTGTCGGACAAGGCTTTAGAGGAGACGCTGGCGCGGGCGCGCACCATAGCAAATTTCCAGCCGGAGAACCCCGACTTCAGGTCCCTCCCTACGCCGGACGAGGCAGACACGCCTCGGAATGACCTCTTCGTGGAGGCCACAGCATCTGCCACGCCCGACTTGAGGGCGGACGGCGCGGGGGCAGTCTGTCGCCTCGCCGGAGAGAAGGGATTGATGGCGGCGGGGGCTTTCTCCACAATCGTGCAGGAAGTGGCGGCAGGCAACTCGCTGGGGGTCTTTTCGTATGGGCGCGGCACGGCGGCTAACTTGCTGACAGTGGTCATGGGCGAAAACTCGTCGGGGTATGCCAGCAGCACGTCGCGGGACGTGGGCGATATTGATGCGGAGGCCGTTGCACGCGAGGCTGTAGGCAAGGCTCTGAGGAGTAAAGACCCTATTGATGTCGAGCCTGGAGAGTACACGGTGGTGCTTGAGGAGTACGCGATGGGCGGCTTGCTCGAATACCTGGCGCTATCGGGTGGATTCTCCGGGCTGGCGTTGCAGGAGGGGAGGTCTTTCCTCAAGCCGGGCGAGCTAATCACAGGGGAGAATATCACTGTGTACGACGACGGCTCCGATCCACGCGCCCTTGCAATGCCTGTAGATATGGAAGGGGTTGCCAAGCGCCGCGTGGAGATGATAAGGAACGGGGTTGGTGGCGAGCCTGTATACGATAGCTACACGGCTAACCGCGAAGGCAAGCACTCTACGGGCCACGCCCTGCCCGCGCCGAACCCGATGGGGACCCTTCCCGCTACATATCTTCATGGAGGCGGGGAACACGTCCAAAGATGAGCTTACGAAGGGGATAGAGCGCGGCATCTGGGTAACGCGCTTCCATTACATGGGCGTGGTGCACCCTCTCAAGGCGATAATCACCGGCATGACACGTGACGGCACCTTCCTCATAGAGAACGGCGAGGTGACGCGTCCCGTCAAGAACCTGCGCTTCAACCAGGCGGTGCTCGAAGCCTGGCAGTACGCCACGTTAGGGAACACGATTAAGCTGCAAAAGGGCTTCCTCTTCGGCTCGGCGGCAGCCCCCGCCGCCCGCATCGAGCGGTTCAACTTCGCTAGCGCAACCAGTTTCTAAGAACGCACTTCGAAACCTCTGTATGGGCCTGAATTGGGCGTAGCCCAAGAACCCGTGGACCGCCCTGGGTCAAGGATGTATTGTCCGCACCAGGGCGGTTCACGAACCGCCCCTACGGTTTACACCAGTTGCCCAGGCATAGCTGAGAAGCGCGCATAGTATCATTATCCTCTTCCGGTAGCCCCTAATTACCCATACCAGTAACGGCATAGCTCTGCTAGACTTGTCAGTAGGGGCTGTGTGCGCACGGCCCATTGCCCGGCGTGGACAATTAACTTTCGTGCTTTCGCCACGGCAACGTACCCACCAATCGCAGGGGGATATATCGATATGGGAAGTAGAATGGACGGCTCGAAGGGCTGGCGGCTCGTAGTGCCTATAGTGGCGCTATTGCTTGGTGTTACACTCATTTTTGGGGCGTTTATCACGCAATCTCAGCCCGCGAGCGCCTCTAATAGCCATAGCGGTATTTCGCTTGCCCCAGCCGCGACCCCTCCAGGCTGTGTGATGGGCTGGCGCATTGTGGATAGTCCAAGCCCCGATCTTCATTTCAATGGGCTGAGTGGTGTGGATGCTCTCTCCGATACGGATATTTGGACTGTTGGTTATTCCGGTACTCAATCGCTAATTGAGCATTGGGACGGCAGCGCATGGAGTGTCGTTCCTGGCCCCACCGATCCTTACACAATGACGGTGTTGCGCGCAGTATCGGCAGTCTCGGTTGACGATGTATGGGCGGTAGGGTTGGCTGATCGGGCTCCAGGTCCAGGATCAAGATACGAGACGCTCATTATGCATTGGGATGGGAACGTATGGAGCGTGGTGCCCAGCCCAAGCCCAAGTCAAACCGGAAATAACTACCTGTACGGTATCGATGCTGTCTCTAGGGACGATATATGGGCTGTCGGTAAATCTGCATCGAAAGCGCTCATACTCCACTGGGATGGAGAAACCTGGTCGGATGTGCCTATCCCAAATATTGGGCCATCTAGCAGCATTCTTCTGGGTGTCACAGCTATCTCATCCAATGATGTATGGGCAGTGGGAGAGGTAGCCGGCTCGGCACTAACCCTACACTGGGATGGCTTACAGTGGAATAGCATCCCAGTAGCAATTTCTGGCGGGCTGTATGACGTCTCCGCATCCGCTCCAAACGATGTCTGGGCAGTCGGATATAACTCAGTCGTGAATTCCACCGCATTCGTATTGCACTGGAATGGCATAAGCTGGACGGAAGTTGTCAGCGTGAGCAACATGAGCTTCCTGGCGGTGGAAGCTATATCTTCTAACGACGTATGGGCAATGGGTGGGGATGGCGGTACGATCAGGGCTGCACACTGGGATGGCGCGCAGTGGAACAGCTTATCCATTTCCCGCCCCTATCCCAATGGGGGCAGCTTGCTGGGGATGACGGCTATCTCATCAAATGACATCTGGATTGTGGGCGAACGGTACGTAATGTCAGACAATAGTTACAAGACACTCACCATGCGTTACATCGGCTCCTGTCCTGCTCTAACTCCGACGCCCACCGGCTGTAATACGGGTTGGACCGCGCTGGATAGCCCCAATCATAACTCGCAGGCTAACTCTTTACGAGGTATAGCTGTGGTCTCGCCTTCCGACATATGGGCGGTGGGGACCTCTGGCTCCGGAGAGTACAGGCCTTTTTCCCTACACTGGGATGGATATGCCTGGAGCCTCGTGCCGATGCCGGATGCTCTAGGTGGCCGTATTATATATGCGGTCGCTGCGATTGCGAGTGATGATGTTTGGGCAGTAGGCCGCAATAACGGAGCATCCTCTCAGATACTCACTATGCACTGGAACGGAAGCGCCTGGAGTGTCGTGCCCGGCCCCAACGTTGGCAGCGCGAGCGTCACCCTCAACGGGCTTAGTGCAATATCCCATGACGACGTGTGGGCTGTGGGCACTATTTCGAGCGCATCTCTCGCTTTGCACTGGAACGGTAACCAATGGAGTGTCGTGGCTACTCCGACCGCAAGGCCCTTGCAAGCAGTAAAAGCGATCTCGCATAACGATGTATGGGCCGTCGGTGGCGGTACATCCGGTGCGATAACTATGCACTGGGATGGCAGCGCCTGGACGGTTGTTCCCGTCCCCGGGTCGTTACAATCGAGCTGGTCGTATCTTTATGGGGTAGATGCGCTCTCTCCCGACGATGTATGGGCCGTTGGCTCTGAAGGCTCAAACCCTATAACTATACATTGGGATGGAGCAGACTGGACGCAAGTAACAGTCCCAGGCGATTATTTTGGCGACCTTTTCGCTGTAAGTGCCGCTTCCCCTAATGACGTATGGGCAGTGGGCGATGCATATGAGGCCCCCGTAATCGGGACGCTGGTTATGCACTGGGATGGCACGCAATGGACCAGGGTGCCGAGCCTCAATATCGATGAGCGCTTCAATGACTTGTATGGCGTGGCCGCGGTCTCTCAGAATGAAGTATGGGCGGTGGGAGACCAGGGCGACTTCTATCATGGTGGAGTATTCACACTCATCGAGCGATACGTCGGCTCATGTGTGACTGCAACGCCATCCAGCACAGCTACCCATACGGCCATCGCAAGCTCTACTGTAATACCCAGCGTTACACCTCAGGCTACCGGTCAGGCCACACTCACACGGACTCCAACCTCTGTCCAGGGGAGTCCCACTGTTGCAAACACAGCTACTGCGACTGGAAGCACGAGCACCCCTTCTCAAAGCACGGCGACTGCGTCATCAACAGGGGTGCAAAATAGTCCCTCTTCAACAACCACAGTCGTGGCAACTTCTCCGGCTTCTACAAGCACGGCGGTATGGACTGCAACGGCTGTAGCCTCCTCTACTTCCGCTCCATGCACCGTCACCTTTTCCGATGTGCCTGCGGGCCACGCCTTTTACTCTTTCGTCAGGTGTCTGGCGTGCAGAGGTATCATTTCCGGTTATTCGGACGGCACGTTCCGGCCAGGCGACAAGATAACACGCTCGCAGATAGCCAAGATGGTGAGTAACGCGGCAGGTCTGAGTGATGATGCAGGGGAGCAGATATACGAGGATGTAGACCCCTCCAACCCATTCTACCTGTGGGTCAATCGCCTTTCGCGGCTGGGCTACATGGGAGGATATTCATGCGGCTCGGTACCTGAAGAGTCGTGCGTAGCTCCCGGCAACAGGCCGTACTTCCGGCCATATGCTAACGCTACGAGGGGTCAGCTAGCCAAGATAGTCTCAAGCGCCGCAAGCATAGGCGGAGACCCTACCGGCGTCTTCTACGGCGACGTGCAGGAGGACCACCCATTCTACCTATGGATCATGCGTCTTACCAATTCAGGAGCGATGGGTGGGTATCCATGTGGGGGAGAGGGTGAGGCTTGTGACGATGCAAACCGTCCATACTTCCGACCCTTTGCCAACGTGACGAGAGGGCAGGCGAGCAAGATAGTGGCTAACACCTTCTATCCTAACTGTGAAACACCTGTTAGACCTTAGAGGGCGAACCTCAGAGGGTATATAACAACGAATGTAGAAAGAGTGTCATTCCGAACGGAGTGAGGAATTTAAAAGTCTATACATACATCCAAGCACGGAGATTCCTCACTTCGTTCGGAATGACAAGTAAATAGGCGCTTCGTTACGGCAGGCTTCTCAGCCTTCGTCATCGTTGGTAAACGGGTTATTAGATTAGCATTGATTAGTAGGGGCGTGCCGTCGGCACGCCCCTACGGGTGTACATCTCCAATTTTGCCACTTCTTTATTTAGCCTGCCTTGACGTAGATAGGCGGGTTAGTTATTCTAAAGAATATTTTAAAGAAACCTGCGCCTGGGTGAGTCTTGGTCGGGATCACCCTCTTTGAAGTTCTGCTGTACAGGGCGGAGTGGCGTAGGAGGGTCTAATTCTTGCACTTTCACCGTTTCAGATGCCCCGGCGGTTGCCGGGTATACCTTTTCGCACAGGAGGGGAGGTGATTGCCGAGGGCGGTTATCCTTATTTCTACTATATTTCTCCTGGATCTCGGCGATATCCAGGCGGGCCTCTTAGCGCCTGGGACAAACCAGGCAGCATGATTGAAGGAGCATATTCGCTATGACACGTACTTTCCAGAGGATAGCAGGAGTGGTCCTGACCGTGTTCGCGCTATTGGGGGGCATGATGGCATTGAACGCCAGCGCTGCACACCCAACCCAATCCACCGCGACACAGGGCAGAGTCCCCACCGTATCTTACCCCGTCAGGAGCGACGCATCCGCGCCGCTACGCTCGATCCAGCCAATTTAGCCCGAATATGGGCAGGTGGGGGAGTTCCCTCTCCACCCCGTCAATAAGAGTGACGCCCCAGGGCAGCAGGGCGGTGACTCAATCGTTCAGACGCTGCTAAGCCCCCTGGCGATGCCGACGCCCATCGCCAACTTCGAGGGGATGTACAACATCTGGGGTGGCTACCCGCCTGACACTTCCGGCGACGTCGGACCCAATCACTACCTCCAGATAGTCAACGTCGGTTTCCAGATATTCAACAAGACCGGCACCTCCCTGTACGGCCCGGCGAACAATAACACTCTCTTTACGGGCTTCGGCGGCTTCTGCGAGACCACCAACAGGGGAGACCCCGTCGGCCTCTACGACCCCCTCGCCGATAGGTGGTTGGTCTCATGGTTCGCCTTTACCAACTCGAACGGCCCTACCCACCAGTGCTTCGCCGTAACTGCGACCCCCGACCCGCTCGGAGTCTGGTATCGCTACGATTTCCTGGTAGGCAACAACTTTGAAGATTACCCGCACGTAGGCGTGTGGTCCGATGCTTACTATATGGCGACCAATACCTTCGGTGGCCCAGGGGGTGGCGCTAACTACGCCTTTGAGCGCGACCTCATGTTGCGGGGCGATCCAACCGCCCGGATGGTCGTTTTCCGCGTCACGTCATCCGGTATCCTGCCGAGCGACCTGGACGGCACGACTCTGCCCCCTGCCGGCAGCCCCAATTATTTCATGGAGTGGTTCAACACTACCAACCTGGGATTTTACAAGTTCCACGTAGACTGGGCCAACACCGCCAATTCTACCTTCACCGGACCCGTCCTGGTACCCGTTACCGCATTTAGCTCCGGTGTGCCGGGCATAACTCAGCCGGGCACCAGCGCTACGTTAGCTACTCTTGCTGACCGCCTGATGTACCGCGTGGCCTATCGCAACCTGGGCACGCATGAGTCTATAGTAGTCAACCACACGGTCAATACGGGTGGATTTGGGAGCATCAGGTGGTACGAGTTACGCGATCCCAATAACGCTACGCCCACCCTCTTCCAACAGGGTACTTACGCGCCGGGGGATAGCGTCCACCGGTGGATGGGAAGCATAGCGATGGACCATGCCGGGAACATCGCGGCAGGATTCAGCGCTTCAAGCACGACTGTCTTCCCTTCTATCCGCTATGCGGGCCGTCTTGTTGGTGACCCGGCGGGCACCTTCGCCCAGGGAGAGGCCGAGCTTATAGCAGGGACCGGCTCTCAGACGGGGCCGGGCGGGCGCTGGGGCGATTACTCTGCGATAACCGTTGACCCCGTTGATGACTGTACATTCTGGTACACAACCGAGTACATCCAGGTCACGGGTGAACGCACGTGGCGCACGCGTATCGGCTCGTTCAAGTTCCCTAGCTGTACGCCCGTCTCCCCTCCACCCATTGCGACCCCCACAGGCCCCGTACCCAGCCCAACCGCGCCCCTGGCCACACCTACGGCCTGCCCCAGCGGCGCGAGCTACACAGGCTCCATCACAGGTACGGACCTTACGCAGACTTCCCGCATCATAACGGTGGGATTGCCCCCATCTACATGCGACATTCCTCGCGCATGCCCAGGGCAGGACACCAGCGTTACCGATATACATAACTACGATAGCTACACCTACCAGAACACTACCGGCTCGTCCCAGTGCGTGACCGTGACCCTTAACCCCGACTGCTCCAACAATGCTCTCACCAGCGTGGCCTACCTCGGTACTTACGATCCCGCCAATAAGTGTACGAACTACATCGCGGATGGAGCTCGCGGCGGGCCTAACAACGCCTACTCATTTACTCTCGCAGCCGGGCAGACCGCAGTGGTGATCGTTTTCGAGCATAACGGTGGGATAGGATGTGAGACATATACTCTCCGCATTAATCCCAGCCCATGCCCAGGAGGCGGATCAACAGCGACAGTAGTTCCGGCGACGAGCACCGCGACCGCGCCTGCGGCGACCTCAACAAATACAACGGTAGCCTCTACACCGGCAGCTACGGCGACAGGAACCGTCCCAGCCGCTACCTCTACCGCAACTACTGGTGTCGCTACGAGCACAGCCACCGTTGCAACTACCGCTACACCATGCACCATCAGCTTCACAGATGTACCCTCGGATAGCACCTTCTACATATGGATACGATGCCTGGCTTGTAGAGGCATCATCTCCGGTTACTCTGATGGCACCTTCCGTCCAGGTAATGAGATCACACGCTCACAGATAGCTAAGATGGTCTCTAACGCAGCTGGCTTCAATGAAGACCCAGGGCCACAGATATACGAAGATGTAGACCCTACCCATACCTTCTATGCATGGATAAACCGGTTGTCCATGAGAGGACACATGGGAGGGTATCCTTGTGGCACTATCCCCGAAGAGCAGTGCAACCCTCCGGATAACCGTCCGTACTTCCGACCTTTCGCCAATGCCACGAGAGGACAACTGGCGAAGATAGTGGCTAACGCAGCGGGAGTGGGAGGCACACCCACTGGCCTGTACTTTACGGATGTACCGGAGGATAATCCCTTCTACACATGGATCATGCGTCTCACCAACCTGGGAGTCATGGGTGGATACCCCTGCGGGAGCGAGGGAGAGCCATGTGACGATGCGAACCGTCCATACTTCCGACCGTTCGCCAACGTGACGAGAGGACAAGCATCGAAGATAGTGGCTAACACCTTCTATCCCAACTGTGAAACGCCTATGCGGTAATCTTTGGAGGTAGGACATAAGTAGGACATAACTAGGAAGAGGAAGCTCCGAACAGAGCTTCCTCTTCCTAGTTATGTCAGTTACAACATTAGATGCTCAAGCAACTATTTTTCATTACGCTTGACACAACCTTCACTGATTCTGTACCATTACTTTTACACACTGCACACTGCTACAGCTACCTTATGCCAGACAGCGCTGTAGCACTTCAGCCACCTACAAGCCAACCCCCTTAGCACACAAGCGAGTAAGATAAATATGAGCCGAGTGCAATTCTCCCCTTGCAGGCCGGATGATAGAGCGCGCAATGCTTCTATCTCCGGCTATGTTTATTTGTGTGCGCGGGATGCTGAAGGTGGGCGCAGGTCGGGCGCGTAGGTAATTACGAATTACGAGTTACGAGTTACGAGTTGTCTCAGTTGTAACTCGTAACTCGTAACTCGTAATTCGTAATGACAAGCATGGAAGGAGACGCAATGAAACCAGGAACCGGCGTAAAGAACGCAAGAAAGAGTGTAAGCACGCTATTGGCGGCGCTGGCCTTCGCTCTCGCTATATGCGTGGGGCTGCTAGGCTCCGGCGGCGGGGCGTCGGCGGGATTGCCCGCGGGCATCCCAACAGCCGACCAGGCCAGCAAGATCGAGGCTGCGGTCCTCAAAGATACTGCGGACGGCAAGAGTGCGTCAGTTATGGTGCTCCTGGCAGACCAGGCTGACGTCAAATCGGCCTACAATATGAAAGACCAGGATGCTCGCGGTTGGTACGTGTACAACACGCTCACGCAGCACGCCGAGCGCACCCAGGCTGCCCTCCGTGCCTCGCTAGACGCACGGGGCATACAGTACCAGTCGTTTTGGGGAGTGAACGCTATCGCAGTGACGGTGGACCGCTCCCTATTAGAAACCCTGGCGGCCCGTAGCGACGTTGGTAAGATCGAGTCGAACAAGCCCACGCGCTGGATCGAGGATCCTGAGCTAGCCAACTTCAGGCCTGCGGACGAAAGCCCCGACGTTATTGAGTGGGGTGTGAACAACGTCAACGCGCCCCAGGTATGGGCGATGGGATATACGGGCCAGGGCATAGTCATCGGCAACCAGGATACCGGTATGCGCTGGACCCACAATGCGCTCAAGCCGAAGTATCGTGGGTGGAATGGCGCTACCGCCGACCATAATTACAACTGGCACGACTCTATCCACACAGGCGGCGGTTCATGCGGCCCCAACAGCGTTGTACCCTGCGACGATCACGGCCATGGCACGCACACCACCGGCACGACGGTCGGTGACGACGGCGCAGGCAACCAGGTTGGCGTTGCCCCTGGCGCGAAGTGGATCGGCTGCCGCAACATGAACGTAGGCGCAGGCACTCCCGCGAGCTATACTGAGTGCTTCCAGTTCTTCATCGCGCCTACCGACCTGACAGGCAACAATCCCAACCCCGCGCTACGCCCCCACGTGATGAACAACAGCTGGGGCTGCCCGACGAGTGAGGGGTGCGCGCCTACCACCTTGCAAAGCATTGTAGAGAGCACCCAGGCCGCCGGTATATTCGTGGAAGCTTCCAACGGCAACGACGGCTCTAGCTGTTCCAGTGTCAACACGTCTGGACCGCCCGCTATCTACGAAGCCTCCTTCTCCACAGGGGCTATCAACATTAGCAACGTGCTTGCCAGCTTCAGCAGCCGGGGTCCCGTCACGAGCGATGGCTCAAACCGGATGAAGCCCAATATCTCGGCTCCGGGCGTGAATGTGCGCTCTTCCACCAGGACGAGCGATACCTCGTATGGAGCATTGGACGGTACTTCGATGGCCGGCCCGCACGTGGTTGGCGTAGTGGCTCTCCTGTGGTCGGCCCGGCCCCAGCTTGAGCGCGACATAGCCACAACCAAGACCATACTGCAAAATACCGCCAACCCGAATGTGGTAGTTAGCCCGGCGCAGACGTGCGGAGGCATACCGAGCAGCCAGATACCTAACAACTCCTTCGGCTACGGCAGGGTGGACGCGCTGGCCGCCGTCAATTCGGTGGCGCAGGGCACGCCCACTCCTACCTCAATTCCTGCTAGCCCTACGCCAGTACCTCCCACCGCCACGCGGACTGCTACCCCTGTGCCACCAAGCGCCACCACAGTGCCACCGAGCGCCACAAGCACCTCGGTTGCGCCAAGCGCGACAGCGACGTGCGTACCGGCAAGCGCATTGGCTACTGTAACGATGGCCGACTTCTCCTTTACACCACCGAATCTGACTATAGTTGCAGGCACCACAGTTCGTTGGACCAACAACGGGACAACTGAGCACAACACCACTTCCGATACGGCGGTGTGGACGAGCCCCCGACCTGGCTCCTGGCGAGTCCTTCGAGCACACTTTCAACACGCCTGGCAGCTACCCGTATACGTGCACGCTGCACGCTCCCACTATGGCGGGCACCATTACCGTTCAGGCAGGTACTCCTTGCGCTACAGGCACGACAGTGCCTGCTACTTCTACGCGCACGGCTACGAGCGTAGTACCTACCTCTACCTCTGGACCGCCTCCGCCTTCTGCTACCCGCACAAATACTCCCGTACCCACCTCTACCTCTGGGCCACCCCCGCCTACTATCACCCCAGGCGGTCCAACTGCTACGACAGAAGCTACCTCGACGCCATGCACTATCAGCTTCACAGACGTGCCCTCAGACAGCACCTTCTACACATGGATCAGGTGTCTGGCTTGTAGGGGTATCATCTCCGGCTACACCGATGGCACGTTCAAGCCAGGTAACGACATTACCAGGGGGCAGATAGCCAAGATAGTCTCTAACTCCGCTGGCTTCTCTGAGGATGCGGGACCACAGATATACGAGGATGTGCCTGTGGGTAGCCCATTCTATGACTGGATAAACAGGCTGTCCATGAGAGGGCATATGGGAGGATACCTGTGTGGGCTCGTACCTGAAGAGCCTTGTATATCTCCTGACAACAGACCATACTTCCGATCCAATGCCAGCGCTACACGTGGGCAGCTAGCCAAGATAGTGGCTAATGCCGCAGGGCTGGAGGGAGATCCCACAGGATTGTACTACACCGACGTGCCTGAGGATCACATCTTCTACGTATGGATCATGCGTCTCACCAACCTGGGAGCAATGGGTGGATACCCATGTGGTGGCGATGGAGAGCCATGCGATGATGCGAACAGGCCATACTTCCGACCCTTCGCCAACGTGACGAGAGGGCAGGCTTCAAAGATAGTGGCTAACACTTTCTTCCCGAATTGCGAGACCCCATCGCGCCGGTAACGTAAGGAATATCCAGTTCGGAAGAGATAGCTTAGTAAGGAAAGGGTGCGACATCGCAGTCGCACCCTTTCCTTATAGCGTGCTCAAGCATGTAGGGGCATGGCGCCGCCATGCCCCATGTGTAAGGCAAGAGCAAGTATGAGGTAACTGTATCTCGATGATTGTCATTCTAAGTGGTGCATCTTGCAAGTTCGTGTTAGAAAAGGGGGACAACCTTGTAGGGGCGGGTCCCCGTGCCCGCCCTGTTGGCTGTCGACAGGAGGGGGTGGGGGAGAGGGCGGGCACGGGGACCCGCCCCTACAATCTTACATCTATATGCAGAGACGCACTACTGACGGAGCGAAGGATGACATTCATAGGGCTATGGTTGCCTCAATCGTGCTGTTAGCTTGAGACACATAAAGGGCATGGCAGCGCCATGCCCCTACAAATACCCTTACATGGAGCGACTAATAGACAAGAAGGGCCGTGTCAGGTAACACGGCCCTTCTGTCTATTACGCTGTCGATGTTGCTAGCGGGAGGGGGTCTGGCAGCCCGGATAGAAGGTGTTGGCTACTATCTTTGAAGCCTGCCCTCTCGTCACGTTGGCGAAGGGTCGGAAGTATGGTCGATTGGCATCGTCACACGGCTCACCATCACCACCACATGGGTATCCACCCATTACTCCCAGGTTGGTCAGGCGCATGATCCATGTGTAGAAGGGGTTGTCTTCCGGCACGTCTGTAAAGTACAGGCCGGTTGGTGTGCCTCCTACCCCTGCTGCGTTAGCCACTATCTTGGCTAGCTGCCCTCTCGTGGCGTTAGCAAAGGGTCGGAAGTATGGTCGGTTGTCGGGAGGGTTGCATTGTTCTTCAGGGATTGTCCCACAAGGATAGCCTCCCATGTGTCCTCTCATGGATAGACGATTTATCCAGGCATAGAAGGTGTGGGAGGGGTCTACATCCTCAAATATTTGAGGTCCTGGGTCTTCCTCAAAACCAGCTGCATTGGAGACCATCTTGGCTATCTGTGAGCGAGTGATTTCGTTACCTGGCTTGAACGTGCCGTCGGAGTAGCCAGAGATGATACCTCTACAAGCCAGACACCTAATCCATGTGTAGAAGGTGCTGTCTGAGGGTACGTCCGTGAAGGTGATGGTACATGCTGTAGCGGTAGCAATGGCTGTAGGAGTGGCATCAGGGCCGGTGGTAGCGGTAGGAGTTGCCTCGCCTACGGGTGTGCATGGCACGGGGGTGCCAGGCGTCGGGGTCATGGCAACGACAGGCGTGACGGTGTTGCCCGTGCTCACGGCCAGGCGCACGTTGTCTATCGAAGGACCCTCGAACTGCTCGTTGTTCCAGTTGGTCCCATCCGTAGTGAAGCGGAAGCGTATCTTCATGTTGGCCGAACGGAACTGGGTAACGTCAAGGCAGATGTGCTGCCAGCCATGCACGGGACTCGCTTCCCCGAAGACGGTGCCACTTATGGGCCAGGTCGCACCACCATCGGTAGATATATCCGCCCTGATGATGTCATACTCACTCTCGGAGTCGTCGTACACGTCGAAGCTCAGCCATACGCGGTCAGCAGTCGAAGTGTCGAAGACGCCGCTCTCCATCTTGGTGTCGATGTTGACGCCTGTATAGAAGTAGGGCGAGGTCGGCAGGCCAGCGCGTGCGGCACGTGTGCTGTTGTAGCCGCGTATGGCGGAGTTGTGCCAGATCGCGGTAGTGGCGCTGCCGCCCGTTACCGTCCATCCAGCCAGGTCGCCATCCTCAAAGTCGTCGTTGATCAGCGCCGTGGGGCTGGCGAGCGTGAAGTTGTGCACCTGCGAGCCGGGGTATGTAACGGTTATGTTGGCGAGGCTGGGATTGTAGCCGCACATTTCGGCGCGGATAGTGAAGGTGCCTGCCGGTACGTTGCTGAGGGTGTAAGCCCCGCCCGCGCCGGTGGTCGTGCGGATGTTGGACAGGCCGTCTATCGAGACGACCGCGCCAACTATGCCGGTGGAGCCGTCAGTAACGGTGCCAGACACCGTGCCGACCGGCATCTTGTTAAGCATGATGGCGAGCGTGCCCGTCGTGGAGGACATGACGGTGGTAGGGATGTTCACGCCATAGTAACCGGGAGCGGTTACGCTGACTGTGTATGTACCTGCGGCCAGGATAGTAGAGTAGTCGCCGTTGTTGTCGGAGAGCATCTTGCGGATGCCTACGTGCTGAGCGCGGCTACCTGGGGTGTTGTCGTATACCCACACCTGGGCACCCACTACGGGTTCATCGCAGGCGCTATCCATGATAGGGCCGCTTACCGCACCCGCGTCGCGCACGTAGATGGCGGCTGCGTAGTCGTCTATCTCACCCCAGCCGTAGTTGTTGTTGGGCCGCGTGCCCCAGGTAGGAGTGAAGTAGGCGGTGTCGATGATGATGTTGTAGAACTCGTTCATCGTAAGGGTGGGACGTATCTGGCGCAGGATACCGACCAGGCCCGTTACGTGCGGCGAGGCCATCGAGGTGCCGCTGAAGTTAGCGTAGCCGTTGCCAGGTACGGAAGAGCGCACGCCCGATCCGGGAGCTACTACCTCCGGCTTGATCAGGCCCTTGTCGCTACGCTCATAGTATTCGGGATTATTGAAGGGTGAAAGGTCAGGGGCGGGGCCACGACTGGAACTACCTGCGATGATGCGGGACTGAGTAATGTTCCCCACGCCGATAACGATAGGATAGGCAGCGGGCTTGCCCACAGTGGCGGTACCAGACCCGTTGTTGCCGTTAGAGAAGACGGGGATGATGCCGACTGCGCGCCACGCCTCTATATCTTGCCACCATTCCAGGTCAGGGTACTGGTAGGCGTTGATGTCGCCCCAGGAGTTGCCAACCGAGTCGGGCTGGTCGTTGGTGTTAGGGTTGCCATCGGGGTCAACCATGAACTGGAAGCAGGAGTGGATATAACTGAATGGGCCTTTACCGGTGCCATCGTAGATGCGGCAGGCGATCCAGGTAGCGCCCTTGGCCTGGCCGATCTCGTTGGGGCCGGTGTTATCGCCCTGGTAGCCCGTTATCGTGCCCATAGTGTGGGTGCCGTGGCTATCCTCGTCGATTGGAAAGGTAGGGCTAGTCCCAAAGGGGTCTTTCCAGGAGTTGGCCGGGGTGCCGCCGTTGACGCCGCGCCAGCGCGCTGCCAAAGCCTCGTGGCTGCCGTCTACGCCGCTGTCCTGGTTGGCGAGGACGCGCCCCGTGCCATCATAGCCGAGCGCCCACACCTCAGGCGCGCGCACCTGGTAGATGTTCCAGTTGCTGGTGGGATTCTCCTGGCCGGAAGGCTCGACCTTGTATTTAGGCATGGTCATGTAGCCGTCTTCGATGATGTAGTCCACGTCGTCGCGGGCTGCCAGCGCCTGGATAGTGGCGGCGGGAGCCTCGACCGCGAAGCCGTTGAATACCCAGTAGCTCTGGTAGATATTCGCGGCCATGTCGCTCTGCCCAAGCAACTGGCGAACGGAGGCCTGCCCCGTCGAAGCCTTGTTGCGAAGGGCGAGTAACGCACCCGCGCGGTCAGACGTGGGCCACGTGGATAGGTCCACCTGGTCCCGCATGTGGACGATCACTCTCAGGCGAGCGTTCTGGTCGGCGCGTGCCACAACGTCGGTAAGCTGGCCGTACAGCTTGCTGGCAGTGCCCGGCACAGCGTTAGCGCTGCTCGTGGGCACGCCCGCCGCCGCGCTCTGGTTGCCCAGCAACGCCAGGCAGACCATCGCCAGGCCGAGCGCAGCTAACGCGAAAAGGCGCTTTGGATTTCGGAAGTTGATTTTCGGGTGCCCGTTCATGGGCATTTGGATTTTGGGGTTTTGTGCCTGCATGGTATCTCCTTCTCTCTCTTACAGGTGACGTGCCTATACTGCGTGTTGGTTGTCGGGTGCATCCCTACGCCCTGAGGCTCATAGCAGCGCGAGGCTACAGGTAAGCGCGGACGGTATTGAGCCATATGGATGCGGCCCGGTAAAGGTACGAGTGGGGACAATTGTAGCGTGAACAGGGCAAGGTGTCAAGAAGGGAGTGGCGAAAAGCAGAGAGAAAGGTCTGTAGGGGCAAGATTTATCGCGCCCTAAAACAAGCGGATGTTGTACCAACCAGGGCGCGATAAATCTCGCCCCTACATCTGCATTATTCGCCACTCCCTAAACGCCCTCATTGGAGAAGAGCCTTTCCTGCACCTACGAAAATGAGCGCTGTCGGCGCTCATTTTCGTAGGTAAAGAGTTGTGTAGGTGAACTACGGGAATATCCCGCGCAACCTGGTGACTTCGGCCACCCTCGATATGGCAAGCATGTATGCGCCCGTCCTCATGTTGACCGAGTGGTTGCCTGCGGTCTGGTGCACGTCCTGGAAAGCTCGCTTCATTACGCGCTCCAGCTTCTGGTTCACTTCGTCCTCGGCCCAGTAATAGCCCTGGATGTTCTGCGCCCACTCGAAGTATGAGACGGTCACGCCACCGGCGTTCGCCAGGATGTCGGGAAGGACCATAATGCCCTTGTCATATAGCACGCGGTCTGCTTCGGGGGTTGTGGGGCCGTTGGCGGCCTCGGCGATCATCTTGGTCTTGATGCGGTCTGCGTTCTCGTGCGTGATTACGCTCTCTAGCGCGGCGGGCACGAGGATGTCGCACTCGACCTCCAGCAGCTCAGCGTTGCTTATGTCGTCGGAGCCGCCGAAGCCGGAGAGTGTGCTATGCTCCTGCTTGTAGCGCACCGCGGCGTTGGCGTCAATGCCCTTGCTGTTGTAGATGCCGCCCAGGCTGTCAGATACGGCGATGATAATCGCACCATCTTCAGAGAGGAGACGTGCGGCGATAGCCCCGGCGTTACCGAAGCCCTGCACCACCACGCGAGCACCTTGCAAACTCATCCCCTTCGTCTTGACCGCCTCTCGCACGACATATTGCAGACCACGTGCGGTCGCCTCGTTGCGGCCTAGCGAGCCTTCGATAGCGATAGGCTTGCCGGTAATGAGGCCGGGGATGGGGTAGCCGCGCAGCATCGAAATGGTATCCATGATCCAGGCCATCGTCTGCGAGTTGGTGTTCACGTCGGGCGCGGGGATGTCGATCTCCGGGCCGATAATGGGCGCAAGCTCGGCGGCGAACCGGCGCGTTAGGCGCTCGATCTCGGTGATGCTGTACAGCTTGGGGTTCACTATGACCCCACCCTTGCCACCGCCGTAGGGGATGCCCACCGTGGCGCATTTCCACGTCATCCACATGGCGAGAGCCTTCACCTCGTCCAGCGTCACGTCCTGGTGGTAGCGGATGCCGCCCTTCGCGGGGCCGCGTGTAAGCGAGTGTTGCACGCGAAAGCCGGTGAAGACCTTGTAGCTCCCGTCGTCCATACGCACCGGGAAGTGTACGGTCAGCTCTCGCTTGGGGTGGGAGAGTATCTGCTTCATCCCCTCGTCGAGGCCGAGCATATCCGCAGCAGTCATAAACTGCTCGACCGCTATCTCATACGGGTTGGGTTTGCTTTCCTGAACCTTTTCTGCCGCCATTGTTTTAGTCCTCCTCATTGAGTCCAATTATGTTTTCGCGCAGTTAGCGCACATTATACCACGACTCGTGAAACGTGAAACGTGATGAGTGAAACGTGATTATTAAACGCCAAGACGCCAAGAGAACCAAGAACGCCAAGATTTTATGGGATTATGTTGTACGAAATACGAACTGCTCTCACGCAACCATCGTCTATCGTCTATCGTCTATCGTCTATCGTCCGTCATCACGTTTCACGCATCATCTCCAGCTTTCGCTTCAGCACTTCGCGTGCCGCGTTTGCGTCCGCCTGGCCCCTGGTGGCCTTCATGGTGGCTCCGACGAGCGCGGCTATTGCTGCCTCTTTGCCGCCCAGGTAGTCGGATACCGCTTTGGGGTTGGCGGCGATGGCTTCATCTATCGCCCTTTCGAGGGTCGACTCGTCCCGAACGACCGCCAGGCCACGCTCTTTCACCAGGTCGCCGGGTGCTTGCCCCGTCTCGAACAATTCCGGCAGTATGCTGCGTGCTATGCCGCGGTTGATGGTCCCACCGCTTACCAGCTTTACAAGCTCCTTCATACTCCCAGGTGACAGCTTGCACTCTTCAATAGTCATGCCGCCGTCGCTCAACAACCTGGAGAGGTCATTCACAATGAATCCGGCAACCATCCTGGCACCTTCGCCATCAAGCCCATCCGAAGCGCGCTCGAAGTAATCTGCTGTGGCGTGAGAGGCGGTGATTTGCGTAGCGTCATAGGGAGTCAGCCCGGAAGCGATAAGCCGCTCGCGCATAACGTGGGGTAATTCAGGCATCGAGGCTCGTATCGCTTCTATCCTCTCTTCCGAGAAGGTCAGGGGCGGGAGGTCCGGCTCCGGGAAGTAGCGGTAGTCGTGCGCTTCCTCCTTCGAGCGTTGCGAGACCGTTATGCCACGGTCCTCTACCCATCCTCGCGTCTCTTGCACTACCTTGCCGCCGCTCTCCAGGATACCTATCTGGCGGGTGACCTCGTACTCAAGCGCGGCGCGCACGGCCTTGAAGGAGTTCATGTTCTTCACTTCGGCGCGCGTCCCGTACTCTTCCTGGTTGGCAGGGCGCACCGACACGTTGGCGTCCACCCGGAACGACCCTTCCTCCATGTTGCCCGTAGAGACCCCTATCCACCGCAAGAGGTGGCGAAGTTGCGTCAAATAAAGCTGCGCCTCCTCAGGGGAGGTGAGGTCCGGCTCGGATACGATTTCCATGAGGGGCACGCCGGAGCGGTTCACGTCCATGAGTGCGTAGGGAGTGCCGTCGGGGTCGGTGCGGTGGAGGAGGCGGGCGGTGTCCTCCTCAAGGTGGACGCGGCGAATGCCGATGCGGAAATTACGCTCGACCTCTCCACGCTCGGTCACAGCTTCAACGTCCAGGTGACCATCCACGCATAAAGGAAGGTCATACTGCGAAATCTGGTAGCCCTTCATCAAGTCTGGATAGTGGTAGTTCTTGCGGTCGAACTTGGAGAAGGCGGGGATGTGGCAATTGAGCGCCAGTCCAGTCAGTACCGTCTTGCGTACCGCCTCGGCATTGATGCCGGGCAGTGTGCCCGGCATCCCCAGGCATATCGGGCAGACATGGCTGTTAGGTGGCGCGTAAGCCACGTCGGCGCTGCACGCGCAGAACATCTTGCTCTCGGTAAGCAATTGCGCGTGGACCTCAAGCCCGATGGTGGTGAGATATTCGGTCATAGCGGCGCTTGCTTGATGGGCAGACGTCGCATCGGACAGTGAGGATACGTTTGTACCAACCATTATGTTCAGGCAAACTCCTGGCGGGGATTGTGTATTATATCACGATGATAACGCGTGGCGCAAAGGAGCTTTCTTCCATGCTCAAGGTCTGGCCGGGGGTCTGGCAAGCTGGGAAGAATGCATTCGTTACTATCTTTGAGGCTTGACCACGCGTCAGGCCGTTATTGGGGCGGAAATATGGGCGATTTTGCCCATCGCACGGCTCGCCCTCGCCACCGCACGGATAACCACCTATCGCGTCTGGCCTATTCATGAGTAGTCGCTCTACGTACACCCAGAACGTGGAGTCGGGGGGCACATCTGAGAATGTCTGCTGCCCCTCCGGTACTGGATCGCTCAGGCCCAACGCCTGCGAGACGATTTTGGCTGCCTGGCCCCTGGTAGCTCCCTCGTTCGGCCTGAAGTAGGGTCTGTTTTCCGAGTCGCATGGCTCGCCAGGTCCGCCACATGGATAACCGGACATAACCTGCTTCGATGCCAGCCTCTCTGCGAAGAGATAAAACGTCGAGTCAGGCTCTACATCGGCGAATGTCTGGCCGCTCACCGGGTCGCTGAAGCCCGCCGCGCCGGACACTATCTTGGCAAGCTGCCCCCGCGTTACGTGGGTGTCGGGCCTGAAAGAGCCGTCCTGGTATCCACCCACAATATTCCTGCAAGCCAGGCACCGCACATAAGGGTAGAAGGTGCTGCCGGGCGGCACGTCCGAGAACCCGATGGCGCAGGAGGGTGGCGTGGCAGTGATGATTGGCGTGAGAGACGGGTCGGGAGTAGGGGTCTGCTCAGTACCGCCATTGGGGTGGTCAACGAAGAATTGCCACATAATCTCGCTGGCCTTCGGCCCCAACGGATCGGTGTATGACCCCGCGCTGCTCCCGCCCGACCACGCGTGGCGCATGTCGTCCACGATGTACTTCTCCATCACGTCCACGCCAGTGGAGTCGTTGTAGACGTACCTGGTGTAAGTATGACCGTCTGGGACGGAGCCGGGCAACTTGGCCTCTGGTATGTCGTCAATGTCGTCGTTGTCTACATCGTCCGAGGCGAGGTCGTTGGTTTGCGCCCACTGCGAGAGGACCTGGTGGCCGTTGATAGGCGCGACGGTAACATCGAGCGTGCCATGAAACACGATTACGGGGACTACACGCTCGTATTCGCCCATCGCGGCATACGCGACATTCCCTTGCCCTACCGGATCGGGGCCGCCCTGGGCCTGGGCGATGAGCGCGCTGGGTAAATCGTATGCCGCTTTGTACTCCAGACCCGCACTCACCCCGGCAGCAGCGAACACGTCAGGGTAGGTAGCGGCCATGATAACGCTCATCGCCCCGCCCGCCGAGATACCCGCGACGTAGACGCGGCTGTCGTCAATCGTGTAATCCCTCTTCACCTCGTCCACGATGCCCGCTATTATTGCAGGCTCGCCCGCGCCACGCTCCTGGTGGGCAGGCTCGAACCAGTTCCAGCATTTGTTTGCGTTGTAAGTTGAGGGCTGGTCGGGATAGACCGCGAAGAAGGTATACTGATCGGCGTATGCGTTCATCTCCGTGCCTGCCGCGAAATCGTCGGGGTTTTGGGTGCAGCCGTGCAGCATCACTACCATCGGTATAGGCGTGCCCTGTTGGTAGCCGTCAGGTATGTATATCTTGTAAATACGGTCGCCGTATATCCTGGTGACGAACTCTCCAGCACGAGCAGGGGAAGGGGTGAAAATCATCAGTGCCAACAGAAAGGCAGCAGACAGAGTCAGGGCTACGGATGTGTATCTCAGATTGATCTTGCGTATCATCAATATCCTCCAGCCTCACCAGCTATGTTGCATGGGTGCAAGATTCATACCGTCTCTGGAGAATAGGTCTGGGGAATTGGAATGTAGGGGCGGTTCGTGAGCCGCCCTGGTGGGTGCAACGCCTTTTTGACCCAGGGCGGTTCGTGAACCGCCCCTACACGCTTATTTTCCTACCGCAGTCCAAAATGCTTGCGGAAAAGCCTCGGCTTGACAACCCCTCCTCATATATAAGATAAATATCTCATATACACTCTTACCATGAGGAGAGGATACCGCAATGCCAACAGCTTTACGCAAGCGAAGCGAAATCGAAGAGAAATATACCTGGAACCTGGGGAGCATCTACCCAGCCAATGACGCATGGGAGGCTGACCGCAAGCGCGTAGAGGAAGCACTGCCTCGCCTTGAAGCTTACAAGGGTCACCTGGGCAACTCGGCAGAGAAGCTGCTCCAGTGGTTCCACGACATCGAGGAGGTTACCCGTTCGGTCGGCCACATGTTCGTGTACGCAGGCGCGTTGAGCGACAGCGACACTACCAACCAAGAGGCAAGCGCCCTGCGCGACCAGGCTCGCGGTGTTGTGGCGAAAGTGGGGGCTGCCGCTTCATTCGCTGAGCCGGAGCTCCTCTCTATCCCGCAGGAGCGCATCGAGGAGTTCATGGGCGACGAGCCTAAGCTGGCCCTCTACAGGCACTACTTTGACCAGCTATGGCGCAGGAAGAGCCACGTCCGCTCGCCCGAAGTGGAGCAGGTGATGGCTATGGCCTCCGATGCGCTCGACACGCCACGCGGCGCGCACGTCCTGCTGGCGGACGCTGACCTCAAGTATGGCTTCGTGGAGACCGAGGCTGGAGCCACAGAAGTAGCTGCCGCATCTATCAGCTCCCTCCTGCGCGACCCCGACATCAGGGTGCGCAAAGAGGCGTGGGAGCAGTTCGCGGACGGCTTCCTATCGGTCAAGAATACGGTGTCGGCCCTGGTAACGGGCGGCATCAAGCGTGCCGTGTTGAACGCCCGCGTCCACAACTACTCAACGGCGATAGAGGCGGCGCTGGAGCAGACCCATATCCCCAGGCAGGTTTATGACAATATCCTTGAGACCTCCCGGCGCAAGCTCCCGGTGTGGCACCGCTATTGGTCTGTGCGGCGACGTGCGCTCGGCCTCGACATGATGCACCCCTACGACATTTTCGCGCCCCTTACCACAGAAGACCCCAAAGTCACCTTCGAGCAGTCGGTAGATATGATTTGCGAGGGGATGGGGCCGCTGGGCGAGGATTATTGCGCCCCCATGAGGAAGGGTATGCTTGAGGAGCGCTGGGTAGACGTGTACCCCAACGTGGGCAAGCGGAGCGGGGCGTACTCAAGCGGCTTCTACGGCACTAACCCCTTCATCCTGATGAGCCACATCGAGGACCTGGAGTCGATGAGCACCCTGGCGCACGAGATCGGCCACTCGATGCACTCCTACTTCTCGCGCAAGAACCAACCGCAGGTCTACGCTCGCTACGGGCTGTTCGCCGCCGAGGTGGCGTCCAACTTCAACCAGGCGATGGTGCGCGCCAATCTCCTCAAGAGCAACAACGACCCGAACTTTCAGATCGCTGTCATCGAGGAAGCGATGTACAACTTCCACAGGTACTTCTTCCTGATGCCGATATTGGCGCGGTGGGAGCTTGAGATGCACACACGCGTGGAGCAGGGCAAGGCGCTCACCCCTGACGGCATGATCCAGCACCTGGCGGACCTCTTCCGCGAGGGTTACGGCCCCGAAGTGGAGATAGACGAGCCGCGAGTAGGCATCACCTGGGCGCAGTTCTCGACCCACCTTTACTCAAACTATTACGTGTATCAATACGCAACCGGCATATCTGCCGCTAACGCCCTGGCAAACCGTGTTTTGAAGGGTGGTCCGGAAGCAGCCGAGGACTACAAGAAGTTCCTCAAGTCGGGAGGCTCCATGTACCCCCTCAACTCCCTCAAGCTGGCAGGCATAGACATGACCTCCCCTGAGCCTGTCGAGCGCGCATTCGATGTGCTTGAGGGGTTCGTGGACAAACTGGAGAAGCTGACGACGTAGATTTAAACGCAGAGACGCGGAGGCGCAGAGGACGCACAGAGATTATTAAGGGTGATTATAAACCTCAATAATCTCTGTGTTATCTTTGTGCTCTCTGCGTCTTTGTGTTTAGTTATTTTCGCGGTGGACTTGTATGGCGCAACCTATCGCAATCATCATCTCCGGCCCGCCTTGCACAGGTAAGACCACTTTAGGGCAGCGTCTTGCCCACGACTTGCGGCTGCCCTTCCTCAGCAAGGACCGTATCAAAGAATTGCTTTTCGATACGCTTGGAGTGGGTGATCGCGAGTGGTCGAAGAAGCTGGGCGCGGCCACGATAGAGATGCTCTTTATGCTGGCGGAGACGGAGCTTGCCGCCGGACGCTCTTTTCTCCTTGAAGCCAACTTCCGGCCCGCGCAGGCCAATGGGCAGTTTATGGCTCTGAAGGAGAAATATGCCTTCAGGGCAATCCAGGTCGAATGCCGCGCCGATACTGCGGTTCTACTAGACCGCTTCAAAACACGTACTGAAAGTGGCGAGCGCCACCCTGGGCATATCGACCACGTTACTTACCCTGAAGTCGTGGCGGACCTTCTGAATGGCGTTTACGGCCCGCTCGAAGTGGCAGATACCGTCCATATAGTAGACACTACCGACTTCGCGAGGGTGAATTATGAGCAATTGTTAGAGAGGATACAAAAGGCTATGAGTGGGAAGTAATAGGTTATTACAGTGACATTTGCACAGAGATATCTTGTTAGCCTGTCATTCTGAACGAAGTGAAGAATCTGGAAATCTCTGAACGTGTATTGGGGTAAAAATTCGTAAATTCTTCACTTCGTTCAGAATGACAGGCTAAGGTTTACACTTCTTGGATACCCCTTCAGAACGACAGGGCTAAAATGCTAACTTCTTAAAGTCTTCCGCTTTACCCTGCGCACCACAAGTGCGGCAACCGCCAATCCTGCACCTCGTAAAGCAAACCCGCGCCAACTGCGCTTCTTACCCTGCATATCCGCCAGCACTGCCGACGCACTATTCCTTCCCGACGCGCCTGATACGCCACCGCCTGGGTGAGTGCTTGCCCCTGTGAGGTACAGACCCTCGATGGGCGTGCGATACTGCGATAGCTCAGGCAGGGGGCGGAACATGAACATCTGGTCCAGGGACATGTCAATGTGCATAATGTTGCCCTTGAGAAGTCCTACATTGCGCTCCAGGTCAAGTGGCGATTGGATATACCTGTTCGTGACGCTTGATGCCACATTGGGCGCATACTCGGCGAGCGTTTGAAGGATGCGGTCAGCCTCGCGCTCGCGTATGTCAGCCCATTTCTCTCCATTAGCAAGCTCATAGGGGTGGTACTGCGCCCAGATGTAAAGGGAATGCTTTCCCGGTGGCACGATAGTGGGGTCCACCGCCGAGGGGGTCATTGCCACAAGCGCCGGACGCTCCGCAGGGTATCCACGTTGCGCGTCATCGTAAGCGTCTTGTAGATATGCCATGCTGGGGCAGATCAATTGCATGCCACGCTCTGCGCCTTCTACTCCACTCCCATAGTCAGGCAGCCTGTCCACAGCGCATCGCACGGTCATGCCGATACCGTTGCCGACACGTAACGACTTGACCTGCCTGATAAGGCGGACAGGTAGGTTCTCCTCTCCAAGCAGATTCAGGAAGGTGGTCTGCACGTGTGCGCCTGATACCACTGTATTCGCAGGTACGCTCTCGCCACTCTCTAATTCCACTCCCCTGACCCTGCCGTTGGAAAGCAATATGCGCTTCACGGGAGCGTCACAGCGTATCGTGCCTCCGTAGCGTTCGAGGCATCGTGCCAGCGCCTGGGAGAGCATACCTGAGCCGCCGCGTGGGTGAGTGGCCCCCACGTCGTGGTAGAGGCTATGCGCCCCGGCCAGCGCGCCCGCACCCACCTCCGATGGAGGCGGACCCGATTGCGCGGCCATCCATGCTATGGCTGCCTTCAGCCGCTCGTCGGTGAAAGTTTCGTCCAGTATACGCCCGTAGTTGCCCAACACCGTCCTCAAAAGGGGCAGCCCTGCCATCGAGGGGTCTGCCTGCCCGCGAGTCCGTATCTGCTCCTTCGCGGTACGTAGCGCGATCCCCCCAACGAGCGCGCCGGGTGTGGGTGAGCGCGAGAATGCTTCGAATACCTGCTGGTTGAAGCCATCCCACTTTGTGACGAATGCGCGGTACGCTTCGGCGTCGCGCTCTGATAGGCGGGCTATAGACTGGCACGTCCTGTCCAGGTCGCGGTAGAAGAGGATGTGGCTGCCGTCCGGGAAAGGAGCGAACCCCCAGGGGTCCATCTGCATGTATTCCAGGCCGAAATCGCGCAGCCCCAGCTCTTCGATTATGGGGGTCTTATGGATGAGGATGTGCATCACCGAGCAGGTGTCCACCTGGTAGCCACCCCACATCTCCTCGGTGTTGACCGCGCCACCTACGCGAGAGCGACGTTCGAGCACGGTTACCTCGTGGCCCGCCTTCGCAAGATAGCAGGCACATACGAGGGCATTGTGGCCTGCGCCAATGATGACAATCTTTACCACTTTATTTTGGACATGTTGGACAGGTGAACCATCTCCGCATCGAGATTCAGGTCACGATTTCTTGTAGAAGATATGGCCCCAGTTTGATCCGACGTCGACTTGCAGACGGTGGTTTCGCACTTCCGGTTTCCACCCACTTAGTAAGTCCTCCCATTCGCCGTTTTCGGGAAACTGCATCTCAACACGCTGGGTCGAGTCGGAGAAATTGAGCACGATATGGAAAAGCTCTAACCTGCCGTCATCTGCCGTTCCCCAACGATGGTATACCACCACCTGCCTGGCGACGTCTACCCCAAAGCCATCATCGCCGAGGCTTTGCCGCCCATCGTCCCAATTCGTAGGGTAGAAGTTCCCAGACCGGAGGCCGGCGTGCTCTTTACGTATCTGAATAAGCCGTTTATACATACCAAATAGCCGCTGTCCAGGCTCCTCGTTAAGGTACTCCCAACGCAATGGCCTGGCTTGCACTCGCTGGCCGTCGTCGGGAGCGCCTGGCTCCGGCATCGTGTAATCTTCACCGAATTCCTGCCCGTTATAGATTAGCACGGCACCGGGGCAGGTGAAGAGGGCGATTATATAAGGCTGCGTTCTCCACCAGGCTTGCCGCCCGCCTGCCGTACGCACGACCCTCTCATGGTCGTGATTCTCGATATATATCGTCGGGCTGCGGTCCAGCTCGAAATCCCTGCTCGAATGGAGCATTCGCATAATCTGCGCATCGATACGGCCGTCTCTCAGGTAGCGAGCAGAGGTGGATCGAAAGACGTCGAGCCAACAGCTCGTCGCGCCCACTCTGTTGGTAACGTCTATCGCCCCGTAATCCCAGCTGTGCTCCAGCACCATCCCGAAGTTTGGGTTTCCAGTATTCGATAAGTGCTCGCGCAAGTTGGACAAGAGCTGGGGTAAGCCTTTCCCCCTTTCGTCCGCTTTATAAAAGCCCAGCGTGTTATCGAAGCGGATACCGTCTATCTTGTAGATATCCATCCAGTAGAGGCAAACGTCACGTGTGAATTCAAGGGTGCACTGGTTAGCGTAGTCAAGGTCGCGGAAAAAGTCGTGAGCGGCAAAGTCCCCGACGTATGGCGAGTTGGCGGGGTCCTGGTAGAGCCAGTAATAGCCGAAGCCCCGGTGGGGCGGCTCGAACTCCACGTGATTGAAGACGCCATCCATGATGACGTTTATATTCCTTTCGTGACACAGCCCAATCAGCCGCTTCAAATAGAATATCCTGTCTGCCGGGTTTTGCGGGTCGAAGGTGTAGCGATTTGTTACGGAGAAGTACTGGATCGGGTTGTAGCCCCAGCTGAAGTCGTCGTTGACCCAGGCAGTCCAGGGCATGAACTCAATCGCATTCACACCCAGGTCGACCAGGTAATCAAGCCTGTCCGCCAGCGCATCCAGCGGCGCTCTATCGCCGCGAAACTGTTGCGTGAAATCGTCTATCATAAGCTCGTAGATGATCAGGTCCTTGTATGGAAGCCGCTGCTGATGCTCAAGGACCTGTTCGATCTTGCGCCCGCCAACTACGAAGCCCGAATTCTGGTCTGCGTGGCCACCGTAGCGCGAGCAGGGGTCGCCAATATAGCGAGGGTCGGAGTTCTCGAAAAGAACCAAATACTTGTACTGGTAGAAGCCCTCAGGGAGCACCGGCGTGCGCACGCTATAGCGCCACCCTTTGACAGAGCCATCTGCGTCAACGAACTCGGTCTTCTCCATAAGAGTCGCGTCCGAGGGTGTCCAATTGGAGTCGCCCATCGAAGCCTGGAAGTCACCAACTGCGTAAATGTCGACGATTCGAGGCAACCCGCCGCCGCTATACTGATCTGGGTCGAGCGTATTGTCCGGCACAAATAGCTGGAATTGTACCATGCGGGTATCACCAATTTCTGCGGTTACAAATTGCTCGTACATGCTCTACTCTCTCTTTCTATGCTTTCCTGGTAGTGCGTCGCGCACGCGGCAGAGGCGGAAGCCCTACCGAAAGCGACATCAATCGGACGACAATAGGAATGGGGAACATTTCTGGTTGCACACGATAGTTATAACCTCCGGCATATCGCTACCGAGGTAGGGAGGGTCGTGTTAAATGTATCCTAGCAAGAATCTTTCGACGTCACATCACCAGAATCAGTTAATTCACCTGATACTGGGTTAGGTTGCGTTGGAGTAAGAGGGCAATCAAGCTTCAACGTTACTCCGGACGAGGGTAGGTGTGGTGCGCCCACGGGCTATCCGGGTATAGCTCGACCAGTTTCTCCCACGTCTCGTACATCCTGGTGGTGTCGCGCCTCTCGAAGAAGTAGGCGGTGGAGAGCCAGAAGAGAGCTTCCGGCGTCATTGCATTATCCAGGAACGCAGCCAACTCAAGCTCCTTTATCGCTTCAGCAGACCGCGTCCATGCTATGAGGCAACGCGCCCTTCCGATCTTTAGAGCCGATAGGAAGTCGTCGGGCGGCAGATAACCGGCAGATTGGTGGTGGATGCTGCCGTTGTGGTCCGCAAAACCGACACTGGGCGTCCAGATCACGTGATTTGTGCGGAAGAGAGGCCAGCTTTCACGCTCGCCCATGTTCGCCTCGTAGGAGATGAAGTGGCTCGAGATGTAGTCGAGGACTGCGGGGTCGGGATACGTCACGGTATCCAATCTGACGCAGCCTGCTCAGTTCGGCTTGGTGAAGTAGACCAACACCTGCCTGCGCTCAGCGCGTGCCTTCTCGAGCGCGAGGTCGTAGCTTGATTCCCATGTGATACCTGTAGAAGTGTCCGGCATGTAGCTCTCCATAAGGAAACCATTTTCGCTTATATTGTACCATTGGACGATGTCTATCCTCGCATCTATGTAGGGGCGGTTCGTGAACCGCCCTGCTGGGGACAACATCTGTTTGGATCCAGGGCGGTTCACGAACCGCCCCTACATAGATGCTCTGTTGTCGGTGGTATGATGGAGGCGAATTAGGAGGGGATGCTATGAGCCGACGAGAGCGCCGCGCTGAGGCTAGTGCGAAGTGGGTAAGAAACCATCGCGGTCTGATGAGGATATACTGGAAGGTGCATAGATTTTTCTATCGCATTTCAGGTGGTCGCTTAGGGAAGAAGATAGGCGAGCGCGACATACTGATGCTGACCACGACTGGTCGCAAGAGCGGGCAGGCCCGTAGTATAGCTACTTACTACTTCCGAGATGGCGACAACCTGGTGATAATAGCTTCCAATGGCGGAGAGGACTACGACCCCGCCTGGTGGCTGAACCTGAAGAGCAATCCCCAGGCTGTTGTGCAGATAGGCAGCCGCAAGCTAACCGTCACAGCCGAGGAGGCCACCGGAGAAGAAAGGGAGCGCCTCTGGGAGATGGTCAAACGAGAAGAACCGCAATTTCGGACTTACGAGAAGTTGAGTAAGAGGAAGATACCTGTGGTGGTGTTGCGGACGACGGACGATAGACGACGGACGATAGACGATAGACGAAGTGGCTGAAATGCTACTTTGAGATAGACGCTAAAAAGCGGACCGTACATAGACCTCTTAAGGTGAGCGGTCTGCTTTTGTTCTTTTAAGGAAGCGTAATGGTATAGCCCTGGGGTCAGATTACGCCCTGTTTTGTGCCGACTCTTCCAGCATCTGACGTAGCGCGGCGAGGGGTGCGTCTTTACTCCCTCTGAACCTGATGCAGCTTTTGCCGCAATCCAGGCCTTGCAGGCTGCTCTTGTGTTTCTCGACAATATCGGTGTCCATCACGTAGAAGCTGATGTAGTTCTTCTGGGAAGCGAAGGCGCATATGACGTTGCCGTGCCTATCTACATAGGTCGGCATGTTGTATTGCATCGTCTCTGTGACCCCCGGCACCGCCCCGAACACCAAAGTTCGTAAGTCCTCCAGGGTGCTACGCCGTTTCGGCTCTGCTTTGTCAAGGTAAGCGCTTACTTGCTCATTCTCCCCCATCTGCCTGCCTCCTCTTTACATTCAAACAACGGTCTAACACCCTCAGTCGGTCTCCAAGTACTGTACTCATGAGCCTGTCATTCTGAGCGAAGCGAAGAATCTAGAGATTTTAGCCACGGCACACGCTTAGAGATTTCTAAATTCTTCGCTCCGCTCAGAATGACAGGTGGAGAGTTACACTTTGCTTTACGCTTTTGGACCCTTTCAACACTGGCAATACGTCTCGCCAATAATATAGCACATTCTTTCTAATCTTGCACGTGAATTCGCAGGCAAATAATCATCTACCCCATCTTGCGGAAAGTATTGATCGCCTTCTCTATTCGTCAGGTCCAGTATAGCCGCGCGTGAACCTACTGACCGCTTTCTTGGTATACAAGGTAAGCACGCAATTACGATGCTCAGGCAGTCCAATATTGGTCGGGAATCGAGTCTGTATCTACGCTAATTTCTATGTTGGCGGGGAGAGGAGTTTCAAATGAGAAGCTTAGCTTTGGGTAAACGCGGGCCATTTCGCTGGCTCTCTATTCTTATAGGAGTTCTGATCGTAACCTCCACGCTGTCTATCACGCCTGCTTTAACGCAATCGGACAGCCGCCTCTTCCCTGAAACGGGCAAGACGGTAAAGGGGCTGTTCCTCACTTACTGGAACGAGCATGGCGGCCTCCCTCAGCAAGGCTACCCAATCTCGGAGGAGATGCAGGAGAAGAGCGATACTAACGGCAAAACGTATACCGTACAGTACTTCGAGAGGGCGGTGTTCGAGGCGCACCCTGATAACCAGGCCCCATATAACGTGCTCCTATCACTCCTCGGCAATTTCCGCTACAAGCAGCAATACCCGAACGGCGCTCCGGCTCAGAAACCGAATGCGGAGCAAGGCTCCATCCTCTTCCCGGAGACGGGCAAGCGAGTAGGCGGCATCTTCCTCGACTACTGGCAGAAGAATGGCGGGCTGCCACAGCAGGGCTACCCCATCTCAGACGAGTTCCAGGAGAGGTCGCCGCTGGATGGCAAGACTTACACCGTGCAGTATTTCGAGCGTGCCGTCTTCGAGGCGCATACGCAGAACCAGCCTCCCTTCAACGTGCTGCTGTCGCAGTTGGGCACGTTCCGCTATAAGGATAAATACGTCGCGCAGAATCTGACGCTTGACCAGTTCTACGACAGGGTCTTTTCCGACATCGGGCTGCGCGACCCTGAGAACTTCACCGCGGTCGGCCTGCCCCGCAGCTACAAGCCGGACTTTCACAACGATAAGCTAGCCGACGTATCCGACGCCTACCTGCATGAGACGTATGCCCTGGAGCGCAAGTACCTCCAGCAGTTAGGCACGTATGATCTCAACAAGCAGACTGCTAAACATACTATCTCCACCGCCGCCCTCACGTGGTATCTGAACGATGCCATACAGGGAGAGGAGTTCATGTACCACGAGTACACGCTCAACCCGGTTTATGGGGTGCATATCGGATTGCATGATTTGATGGTCGAGTACCAGCCTCTCACCGACGCGCAGGACGCCCAGGCTTATATCGCCCGGCTAGAGGCTTTCCCCGCTCGCATTGACGGCATTTTGGAGCAGATGAAGCTACGCGAGCAGAAGGGTATCTTTATGCCCGTCTGGATGATAGATAGCGCGGTGGGCCAGATGCGGGGCATGATATCGGGGAGCGCAAAGTCAAGTGATTTCTACGAGACATTCGCCCGGAAGGTGGGCGCGCTCGGCAATATCAGCAGTGCCGACAAGCAGACGCTCTATGCAGCCGTCGAGAAGGCGGTGAACGACAAGGTCTACCCGGCGTACCGTAAACTGATAGACTACCTGAATACGATAAGGTCGAAGGGGCGGTCCACGGACGGCGTGTGGGACCTGCCCAACGGCGATGCTTATTACCGCTACATGGTGCGCCACCACACCGGCACTGCTATGACCCCGGAGGAGGTACACAATCTCGGCCTGCGGGAAGTGACGCGCATCCAGGGGGAGATACGCCAGGCCCTCGACGCGCTTGGGCATAAGAACCTGAGCTTGCAGGCGGGTATACAGGCCGTGGCGCAGGCGGCAGGGTTCTACAGGACGGATACTGAAGCGGGTAAGCAAGAGGTGTTGAATGCCTTCCGCGCCATCATAGACCGGGCGCAGAACAACATCTCGTCCCAGTTCGACCTGAAGCCGAAAGCGCCGGTAGAGGTGCGTGCCGTGCCCGTCGAGCAGCAGGCTACCGCGCCGGGAGGCTATTACTTCGCACCCTCCGTGGATGGGACGAGGCCGGGGGTCTTCTATGCCAACCTGGGGATACCGAGCTACGCCAAGTACAATATGCCGACGCTGGCTTACCACGAGGCGGTGCCTGGGCATCACTTCCAGCTTAGCGTGCAGGTGGAGCTACAGGGCGTCCCCCTCTTCCAGAAGGCTTCGATATTCCCTCTCCCTACGTCGTTCGTGGAGGGGTGGGGGCTTTATGCGGAGAAGCTGGCGAGCGAGGCAGGCTTCTACAAAGATGACCCGCACGGCAACATAGGCCGCCTGAAGGCAGAGCTATTCCGCGCCAGCCGCCTGGTGGTTGATACCGGCATCCACTGGAAGCGCTGGACCCGCCAGCAAGCCATAGATTACATGGACCAGGCTAACGCCACATCGGGCGGGGCCTACACCGGGGAGGTCAATCGCTACATCGCCTGGCCTGGACAGGCGCTCGCTTACAAAGTAGGCGAGCTAAAGATACTCGATCTGCGCGAGCAGGCCCGCACGAAGCTGGGCAGCAAGTTCAACATCAAAGAGTTCCACAACATCGTCCTGGGCAGCGGCAGTTTGCCCCTCTCCGTGCTGGAGCAGGCGGTAGGGCAGTATGTGGGGAGCAAGTAAGAGCGTGGTATGAACGCGATGCGATGTGTAGGGGCGGTTCGTGAACCGCCCTGGGTCAAGGATGCGTTGTTCCCCACCAGGGCGGTTCACGAACCGCCCCTACAGAGATCTGAAGTAACAAAATGAATTTGCGCGTAGTAAAAGAGGGCAATCAAAGCGTCGTGGAGGGAACGCCCGGCACGTGGCTACTCCACTCCCCGGAGGATGTTGTAGATATTATCGGCACCTGCTTTGAGCATCAGGCACGGTCAGTTCTCTTGTACGCTGAAAATCTCACCGAACGTTTCTTCGATCTCAGCTCGGGTGAAGCAGGGGCTATTCTTCAGAAATTCAGGAATTACCACATAAGGTTAGCAGTCGTGGTATCCCCAGGTGGATCACCCCAGAGTGATAGGTTTCGGGAGATGGTTGCAGAAGAGAGGCAAGGGGACGACTTCCGCATCTTTGACGATAGAAGCTCGGCTGAAGCATGGTTGGCGCGGGATTGAAGGGCCTTCGCGTCAGCTAATCGCCTCTCAGAGAAGAGATGGCGCAAGGATACCTCTAGTCGTCCTGCCTACACAAAGCAAGGATATGGTTGATCTCTCCGGCATGGTAGAGGTCGTGCTGCATCATCCTGGCAATAATCCAGCGCGTTTCCTGCGGCCCGTCAAAAGGCGATAAGCGCGGACGCAACAACTCCTCGTTATCAAGTGCGGCTATACTGGCCCGCAATTTCTCGTGTCCCTGGCGTAGCCATTCAATTGCCGCAGTGATGGTTTCGACATGATTATCGGCAACAACATGCAAATCTTCCCACGTGAAACTGGCGTCCCCAAAGGCGTGATTTTGATAGATATATTTGCTTACGCCGACATGCCGCACGATATAGCGGATCGAGCGGCGTGCACCAGGGGGTACCCATAGCCACTCATCGGGCTTAACCGAGCTAATATTGCTTAGCAGTGAATGCCAATCTTCTCCCTCAAACGCATCATCGAATAGGTACAAAACCTGAGTGACTGCTGATGTTGTCATAGCTAGATTATAACGTGATTATATATGTGACGCACCCATAGGCGTGGAAAATAAATGGTATTCGACCCGTTCTGCGGTTCTAGCGGGTTTCTGATTATTCGCCATCTTGTGCCTGGGCGTTCTTGCGCCTCTTCCTTTTTGCTCCTCTGTGCCCTTCGGTTCTTTGGGGATGTGGCCCTGCCTCTATCGGACCGGATAACGCTTCCTCAAAGTCAAGCGGGGCAAGGATGATTGGCTTCTTGTCTCCAGGCTGTGCTTTGTAGGTATCCCCCCGCTTTCCCTTATTTGTCATGTTTACCCTCACCTGTGACTAGTGCTTTGGAATATTATACATTACCTGGCACATCCAAGTAGGGATTCCATGCCAATACAATCTGTGCTTAACTCATGACCCATGCCACTTGCATCCATGCCCGTTATGTGCTATGCTCTATTTAAGGCACATGGAATGTGCCTTGCTAGTGAGGGGGTCAAATGAAAGTAGCTGAGATTAGAGGCAAGTCAACACCATCGTATGTCCTAGCTAGTAAGTGGGAATGGGTTCTAAGCGACTTGGGAACCGATTTGCCCGATGTCATAGACCACAATACTCCCGCGCTTGCCAAGCACCCGCTTTGGGTGCGAGATCAAGTTTTGGGTGCTTTCCGAAAAACGGACTTGATTACAGCTAATGGCGAAACCACAGAACTCATGCGCCGTTTAGTCCGTGCAAAAGGCCAAGAGCGACAGGATGTAGCGAGAGAACTACTTGCAAACTCGTACCCGTCCATCAATGTCTTGAACTTGCGGAATGCCACGCTTGGGGACTTAGACCGCATCTTTATGGACCTGGGTGCAGGTGGTAGCAATGTGCGACGGGCTGTGAACTTTTACCTGCATCTTGCTCGTCAAGCGGGTTATACGGTAGGAGTCCGACAAGGGAAGCGTAGGAAAAAGGGACAGACGAGCAAAACCCAAGACATTCCTACGAGTGATGGGGTGCAATTGCCTCTTGTGGATAATGACAATACACGCACTAATGGACATCGGGTTAGCGAGGAACTTAGTATGCCGCAAACAGAAACCCTACCTAAGCCAGAGCCTTCTACACACGAAAAACGCACGTTTGCCTCTGAGCCGGAATTTAATCCGGCATGGCCTGAAGATATGCAAAGGGCGTGGCTGAAGGCTCACCTAATCCACATGGAGCTAGTGATGATGGAGAGAGACAAAAAGCCAGAAATATAGTCGGGTAAATCAGAGAAGACAGACTCGCTCTCGCAAAGGTTACTGTCTTCTCTCCTGCGGGGGTAGTTTAACGGCTAAACACCAGACTTCCCATTTTGGAGTTGAGGGTCCGAATCCCTTCCCCCGCTCCACGCCCAGGTGGCGAAATGGTAGACGCGTCCGACTTGGGATCGGGTGAGTGTGTACGCACTCGTGCGTGTTCGAATCACGTCCTGGGCACTAAAGTTAATGTGGGTTCCGCGTGGTTGGGTGGCTTTGGATGCCATCCTCCACACGCGGGCCGTCATTAACTCTACCTTAGTGTACCATAGTCACTACACTAAGGTCAATACCTAGTCACTTAGGTTTTGCACCATCTCAGCATCACCTGTTAGTGGTATGCGGTATCTTAACCGCCTTCCTGTGGTATGTCTGATTGCTTCCTCTTACACCAGTCCTGTACATATGGATATAATTATCGGTCATTAGCCTTGAGTCGTCTGTCATTTGCTCATGTAAGGCTTTGCCTACATTGGCGCTAGTCATTTGCTCCATAACCTGAGACCGCGCTTCGCCATCGTGCTCTACCAATGTCACAACAGGTGTCTTATTAGCCGCGCCCCCTCTTGCCCTTTGCCTTGCCACCTATGTATGTCTCATCTGCCTCTATCATGACCTTGCAACTTGTCTACTCTACCTTTGGCCGCTCCATCGCGAACACCCTGTCAATCGCCGTATACTCATCCCCACCCAAACGCGCAATCGAGCGCAGTTGTAGAGCCTGCACCCGCATGTCAGGCCCAAGCAGGTCTTCGCGGATGTGGTACCGGAGCACCTGCCCCAGCACCATCGTGTAGTGGGTGTCGTTGACCGGCACAATCTGCGTGGCTTTGCACTCCATAGCGATGGGGGCTTCTGCCACGCGTGGCGGCCTGACGTTGGTGGAGGGGAGCGTGGTCAGCCCCGCAAGCTCGAACTCGTTGACATCGTAAGGCCACTCGCCGGAGGTCCTGTTCATCCGCTCGGCAAGCGCCTCGTTCACTATGTGGACGACGAACTCGCCCGTCTCCTGCACGTTGCGCAGCGTATCTTTGGGCACCCCGGCGCGCCGCCCGACTGACACCATCACCGTCGGCGGCGTCCCACCCACGGCGTTGAAGAAGGAGAAGGGCGCGAGGTTGAGAGAGCCATCCGCGCCGATTGTAGATACCCACCCAATGGGGCGCGGCACCACCACGCTGATCAGCAGGCGGTAGGCATCCCGCGGGTGCAACTCATCGGGCGTTATGGAGATGGTCTTCTCTTCCAAATCGAGCCTCCTCATTACTTATCACGCATCACGTTTCACGCATCACGTTCCGTCTTGACAGGACCACCCAAAGCCCCAGCAGCAGCACCGTCAGGCCTATTACGCAAGGCATGAGCACCCACAACCCGAACTGTTCAGCGAGCGCGCCCACTGCCGCCGGAAGGAACGCCGCGCCCACCGAGCCGAAGCTGGCGAGGAAGCCTATCGCGCTCGGCACAATGCGCTCCGGCACGAGGCCCGACATCATTGCGATGGTGGTAGGGAAGACCGGCCCCAGGCTGAAGCCTATCAGCCACAACCCCGCCGCCATCACCCCACCCACAGGCACGAGCCACACAAGCAGCACCCCCGCCACCACACCCGCCAGGCACAGCTCGATCAGCCGCTCGTTGCCTAGCTTCTCGCTGATCTTGCCCAGCACCAACCTCCCGATGGTCAGGCCAAGCCAGTAGCCGCTTATCGCCAGCCCCGATAGCTCCTCTGCCTCATGTCTCTCCTCCGTCAGAAAGCTGAACATCCAGCTTCCCACGCTCACCTCTATGCCAACATAAATAAGGAGAAAGAAAGCTGCCACCCACACCACAGGCAGCCTGAGCGCGGCTGCCAGCACATTGCCCGGCGCTCTCTCGCCCGTAGCCTGCTCCTCACGCTTCGCTAGGGTCTCCTGACCCCGGAAGGAGAGGAAGAGGCTCACCGCCAGCATGAGACTTACACCAACCCACACATAATAGAGGCTATTCCAGCCCAGCGCGTAGATTATCACCACAGTCGCCAGCAAGGGTCCGATTAGCGCGCCCACGCCGTAAAAGGCGTGCAGATAGTTGAGCAGCGTGGTATTTCTCGGTAAGCCCGCGACATAGGCATTCAGACCGGCATCTATGAGACCAATGCCGAAGCCCGACAGCAGGAAGCCCCCCATCAGCGCCACAAAGGGCGGCGTTAAGGCGCATGTACCCGCCCCCAGCACGACTATCGGCCGGGCCAAGCGCCATAAACGCCCGCAGCCCCAGCCTCTCGACCAGCAGCCCGCTACTGAACGCCGACACAAGATACCCGAACGTGCCCGACACAAAGAGAAGGCTCACCGTCGCCTTATCTATGGAATAGTGAGCGCGAAGACCAGGCAGCAGCACCCCCAACGCTCCGTCAATAGCCCCAATCAAGATAAAAGCGAAGAAGGCCAGTCCCACCTGCGTGCGGACGGCAGACGGTAGACGGCTGGCCGTGTATTGTGAGGATGTCAACTAGCCTAGCTCCATATGAATGTTCATTATCAGTCGTGAGTCCGCCCGGCATCTGAAGATGCGGGCTAGATACACGAAGCCTCCCTTCGGAGGCTAATCACCAGCCCGCGCAGGCATGAGCGAAGCGGGGTGTTGTACTTTGTAGCCCGCATCTTCAGATGCCGGGCGGGGCTTCATTCCTTATCCTTTTTAGCGATACAGGCCACGCGGGTCAAGCTGGGTCCTGAGCAGGTGTAGCTCTTCACTGGTCGGCATAGGGGTGTCGCTTATTGAGGGAGCTATTCGCACTTCCCAGCTTATCGATTCTGCACATCCTCTAACGTCGCGCCGGGGTGGAGGGAGGAGAGTTGTAGCTCACGCTCCGGGTTGTCGAAGTCGAATGTGGCCTTGTCGGTGATTACACCCTGCGGACCTTCACCGGGTAGGGTGGGTGATTCCCTCGCCACGCCGCCTGACAGGTGTCCAGGGCTGGTGCAGAAGTCCAGCTTCTCGACGAAGGCGCGCTTGGAGAGGCGCATGATGTATAGGACGTGCCTGGCGTTGATGGCTATCTCGCACGCGCCCCCGCTGCCGGGGAGGCGCACGATGGGGGCATCGTAGTCGCCTATGACGGTTGTGTTGAGGTTGCCGTGCCTGTCTATCTGCGCACCGCCGAGGAGGGCAACGTCTATGCGCCCTCCCTGCAAATAGAAGCCGAAGAGGTCGGCCATAGAGACCACCGAGATAGAGCCGCTCACAAGCGTCGGATCGCCGATGGATAGTGGTTGGCGTGCCGGGCGCGCCCCGTACACTCCTGAACTCGTAGATAAGCTCAAGGTCGGGGGCGACGGTGTGCATGGCGAGGTTGCATACGAGGTTTGGGAGGCCCACCCCGACAAAGACCGTGCGCGCTCCCGCCAGCGCCCTTGCCGCCGTCACAATCATCGTTTCGGAGGAGGTGTATTCGGGAGGCGTCACCTGTAATCTCCCTAATCAACGGGCGCGGCAGGTGCAGCTCCCGGCTTGAGGCCCTGTATCTTGGCTTGCCCCAGCTTCTCCACGTATGCGGCACGGTCTGGGACCCCATGCACCCATTCCTCAAGCCACGCTTCGACACGCGCATGGTCGCGTGAGATGGCATCCCACTCAATGTAGAAGTCGTTGTCCCGGTCATAATAGCCCTGGACGTAAGAGGGGTGTGCCCCGTATGGCTCGTGGACAACGGCGTCCACTATGAGGCCGGGGATGAGGGTGCGGTTGGGATCGCTCCGTATAACTTCCTCCCCCACTATCTCCTCGACCACGACAATCACCTTATCCGCCGCGAAGGCGACCTCCTTTTGAGCGCCCAGGAGGCCCCACAGGTGGGTGTTGCCTTCTATATCTGCGCGTTGTGCGTGGATGATAGCTACGTTGGGGTTGAGGGGAGGCACCACCGCTATTGGCCCATCGCCGTAGGGGCTGTCCACCGTTTTGATGAGCGGGTTGGCGGCGGGCATATCGGTGCCTGTGTAGCTGCGAAGCGGGAAGAATGGCAGGCGCGAAGCCCCGGCGGTGTAGCGGCCAACCATGCCGTAGTGCGAATACTCCTCGATTTCCAGGGGCGCGGGAACGCCACGCTCTATAGCCCGGCGTATGCAGTGCAGCGGGCCGACGCCTGGGTTGCCGAGGTAGCTGAAGATGAGCTTCCGCGCCAGCCCCGCCGCCACCATCTGGTCATAGATGAGGTCGGGGGTCATGCGGATGAGAGTGAGGTCGCGGTGGCCCTGGCGGATAATCTCGTGCCCAGCAGCGAAGCAGATAGACGCAGTAAAACCTTCGATAGCCAGCGATACACCGTCGCACACATAGGTCGCTATGGCTTGCTGCATGGAGAGGCGTTTATCGCTCATGGTTCGTTAGAAGCTAGAAATTAGAAATTAGAAGTTAGAAGTTAGAAATGCTGGTAAAGCTAACTTCTAACTTCTTACTTCTTCAGACAACCTTAGCCATCATGCTGCTCACGAAGGTGATTTCATCTTCGTTGACAGTATGGCCCATATTCGGGTAGAGGCGGACTGTTACCTGGCCGCCGAGGTTGGTGAGCACGCGCCCTGTCTCTTCTGACACGCGCCTTCGGGATGTGGAAGTCGGTGTCGCTGCACCCCAGGAAGATGGGCGTGCCCTCGAAGGAGCCTGGGTAGTCGCGGGGCGTGCCGTCCGGGCCGATGAGACCGCCGCTTAGGCCAATCACGCCGCCGTATCGCCGGGCATGGCGCGCTGAGAACTCGGTAGTCAGGCAAGCGCCCTGCGAGAAGCCGAACAACATTATCCGCTCAGATGGTACGTGCGCGACTCACATGGGCAAGCGTCTCTTCGAGCCTGAGCAGCGCGGAGGAGAGCCACGGCTCGTTCTTCTCCATAGGTTCCATGAAGGGGTAGGGATACCAGGTGTTGCCCGCGGCCTGGGGCGCTACATAGGCGAAGTCTGGGTGACGCAACTCGGCAGCCAGAGAAAGGATGCTCTCGGCCGTCGCCCCGCGCCCATGCACCATTATCATCGCCGCCTCGGCCTCCTGGAGCGGAGCGCCGGCCGTGAGGATAGGCTGGCTCTGGTGGATACCCTGCGCCTTGCGAGAGTTGTTCGCCATCATGCCGTCCCCGGCGAGCGCCATTCGGGTGCGACGATAGGCCGGAGATGCGATTCTATGCGCTCACGGTCATTCTCCAGCCAGGGCGGCAACTTCAGTTCGGTGCCAAGGGTAGCAAGGTCCTCGTCGACAGTGAAGCCGGGCCCGACCGTCGCCAGCTCGACGATATGCCCGTCCGGGTCGTTGGTGTAGATGCTCTTGAAGTAGATGCGGTCCATCACCGGCGAGACGCGCAGCCCGGCCTGCACCAGCTTCTCGCGCCACTCGAGCTGTGTCGCCTCGTCCGGCACGGCCAGCGCGAAGTGGTGGGTCTGGCCCGCGCCCATCCTCATGCGTCGCTCTTTGGCGGCGTCTGCGCTCGAAGTAGGTGATGAGCGTGCCGGGGCGGCCGTCGCCGACGCCCCAGTACCAGTGCGCCGAGGTCGGGGTCGTCGAAGTTCGAGGTCATCTTGACCCGCCGCATGCCGAGCAGGTCGCCGAAGAAGGCGTGGGTGCGCTCGATGTCGGAGCCGATGGCGGTGATGTGGTGCATGCCCCGGCTCAGCGCCATGTCGGCGGTGATCTCGGGCACCGGCTCGGGCCAGGTCGCGGCCGCGATGCGCGCCTCGTCGCGGTTGCGCACCAGCATCTCCGGCGGCGGCTCGCGGTACTCCGTGCCGATGCGGTCCGGCTCTTCGTCGATCGTCCAGCCCGGGCCGACGCGTGGCGATCTCGAGGATCGTGCCGTCGGGGTCGTTGAAGTAGATCGAGGTGAAGTAGTGGCGGTCGAGCGGGCCGTCGACGGGGAGGCCGAGGTCGGTCAGGCGGCGCTTCCACTTGAGCAGGCCGTCGTAGTCCGCGACCTGCAGCGCGAAGTGGTGGGTGCCGCCGATGCCCCACTGCCCCTTGGGCGCGCCCGGCCACTCGAAGAAGGTGATCGCCGTGCCAGGGCGGCCCGTCTCGTCGCCGAAGTAGAGGTGGTAGCTGCTCGGGTCGTCGAAGTTGACGGTCTTCTTGACGAGCCGCAGGCCGAGCACGCGAGTGTAGAAGTCGACCGTGCGCTGGGCGTCGGCGCAGACGATAGTGATATGATGCAGGCCCTGGACCGTCATTTGATGCTCCTTTCTCGCTATAAGGATAAAGTATAAGGGATAAAGGAAAAAGGATAAAGACGGAAGGAATAAGTAGGGGCACGGCACGCCGTGCCCCTACGGGTATGCATCTCCATTATCCACTTATGTCTTATAATAGCGGCATGGAATATCGAAATCTAGGGAAGACAGGATTGCAGGTTCCGGTGGTCGGCATGGGCACATGGCAGACCTTCGATGTGCGTGGTGCCGAGGTGGAGTGTGCCAGGCGTGAGGTGGTAGATGCGGCGCTGAGCGTGGGCGCTAACCTCTTCGACTCGTCACCGATGTATGGTGAGGCTGAGCGCGTGCTTGGGCTTGCGTTGAAGGAGAAGCGCGCTGAGGCGTTGGTCGCTACGAAGGTGTGGACCGCGAGCGCCTCTGAGGGCCGCGCCCAGGTAGAGCGTGCGCTTGGCTATTTCGGAGGGATGGTTGACCTTTACCAGGTGCACAATCTGCTTGCATGGCAGGACCAGTTATCGCTGCTGGAAGAGATGCAGGCGGCAGGGAGAGTGCGCGCAATCGGCGCTACCCATTACCTCTCCTCCGCTTTCGATGAATTGCGTAGAGTGATGCGCACAGGGCGTATAGGCGCTATACAAATTCCCTACAACCCCTTGCAGCGCGAGGTAGAACGGGAGATACTGCCCCTGGCAGCCGACCTGGGCCTGGGAGTGGTCGTTATGCGTCCATTCGCGGAGGGGACTTTGCTGAGACGCCAGCCTTCCGCCGACGACCTCAAGCCTCTGCACCCCTTCGGCGTGACCACCTGGGCACAAGCCCTCCTGAAGTGGATACGAAAGTATGTACCCAGGAGAATCCGTGAAGGAATCGCTTCCGTGTGAGTGGTGCCGAGCAGGCCCTCTATGTACAGCGTGGTCGCACTGACACGTACACGCATACCTATGCCCATGTAAAACTCTCTACGCTCTTCCTCTGAGAGGAGAGGCAACCCCGCGCGCACCTGGTCACACAGCTCTATCGTAGTCTGAAGATTTTCCAGGGCACGTGCTTTCTCGGCTTTACGCTGTGCGATCTTCAGGAGTGCGGCTTGCGTGGCCGCCAGCTTCTCGTCAATCCTGGCTTTACGCTCTCGGAATACAGCGCGGTCAATATCCCGGACTCTGCATAGTCATACAAGTTTTCTAAGCGTCTAACCAGTTCTTGAGCCTGTTTTTCCAAGGCGGAAATATCGCCTCCATCGTGCCCATCCTCATCTTGCGACACCTGAGCTTGCAGAGTCTCTGCAATACGCTTCGGGTCAGAGACCACACGTACCACGGCTTGCCATACCAGTTCGTCTATTTCGTCGCAATAGAACTGTCCTTTATTCTCGCAGCGATCCTCAATGCGAAGGTGCCTCTGTAAGTTATAGCGGCTGTTGCATCGGTAGCAAGTCCTCTCAGCACTGGCTGTGCCTTTGGCCATGCCACGCATTCGATAGCCGCACTCATAGCAGAACACTAACCCGCGAAGGGTGTACTCGCGCTTGCAGCCTCTGGGCGACATCTCTATATTCCGCTTCATCACCTGGCAGGCTGCTTCTACCATGCTCTCACTAACTACAGGCTCAACAGGGATGGCTATCCACTCCTCGATCGGTCTGGCCTTCTTCCCCTTGTGCCCCCGTTGGTCGGTCTTGTTCCAGTGCCATTGACCGGCGTAGAGACTATTCGTGAGCATGTCTCGGATCGTTGTGAAGTGCCACGGCCCCCTGTTGCGCTTTGTGGGCACTCCGGCCTCATTCAGCCGCCGCGCTATTTCGCCGAGAGTGCACTGCTCACCTACGCACCAATCAAACATCTTACGAACCCAGTGTAGCTCCTCCTCTACAGGCTCCCATCGACCCTGGCCCTTTACGTAGTGATACCCGTATGGCTCCATCCAGCCGCCGAGCACCTTGCCCTCTTTCGCTGCCGTGTGCTTGCCGAGGGATGTGCGCCGTTTGATAGCCCGCTTTTCAATGGTGCCTACCACGCCCTTCATTGCAAACAGTATTAGCCATGAGTTGGAATCTTCTGGAGGAAGCAATACGAAGTGCAGTGCGCCGCCTGTCCGTTCCACCTGCCTTAGGATATCCCACTGATCGGCCACATCTCTGCTCAGTCGGTCAACATCGTGACAAAGTAATACATCTGCTTCCTTGCTCTTGATCCTGGCAAGGGCGCGCTGGAGGGCTGGCCGGTCCTGGGTCATGGAGTCGCCTACACCTTCATCATCGTGTGCTAAGACCTCGAAGCCGTGCTGGGCTGCGTACTGCTTGCAGGCATCGTACTGGCTTCGCAGGCTCGTGCTATGCTCCTGTTGGCTTAGCGAGCTTACTCGGGTATATATGGCTGCTGTTTTCATGCGGTCTCCTATTTCTCCTATGGTCATTTATCTTTGCGCGGCCTGCCGCGCTTGCGATAGACTTTCCTCCAGGCGTACCGGGCGCTGTATACCTCATTACCCAGCACCGCTGCCAGCTTGTTGAGGGTGGTCGGTAGAGGACGGTGCTCCCCTACTTCTAGCTTGGCGATGGTTGCCCAGCTCACGCCGGATGCTTCTGCGAGCTGGTGCTGGGTAAGGTTATGCTCGTAGCGTATCTGGTCGAGGGCTTTGCCCTTCTCGCTTTGCTCTGGCATATTCACCCTCCTCCCTTCTACTTGACGTGGCGCATATTGGTCGCCACCCATAACGCCGCCTCTACTTCGTTGGTTGCCCCCACCTGGGCGAACAGACGCACTATCTCGTCAAGGTTCTGGGCGTCATGGTATTTAACCAGAAGCGCCCGCGTGTAGCCCCAGGGATCGGTAGGATGAGGCTTACGTCCGAACTTAGTCTTCGACCCTATCTGCGCCTGGAAAACTACGAGGTCGGTCAACTCCGATAACTCCTTGATCGCCGTCAGCTTCTTAGCATCATCTTTCTGTTTAGTCACTATGCTGCTTTCTCCTTTCTAGCCCATTTCCACGATCTGTGCTCCTCTCGGTGGCAGGGCTTGCATAAGCTGGTCAGGTTGTCGAGGTCATTCGTCCCGCCGTAGCAGAGTGGGGTCTGGTGGTGAACGTCGAGGGGGCAATCCGTAGCATCGCACGTCTGGCAAGTGTCTTGATCGCGCATGAGAGCAGCTTCGCGCACCCACCGCCAGGTAGTGCCACGCACGGCTCGGCGGCACTTCTCAGAGCAGCAGTAGTGGTTGCTGCGCTTCTTGTTGAAGCTGATACCGCACTCAGGATTAGCACACTCGACCAATTGACCTACCATATTGTTTAACTCCTCTTTATATAACTAATTATATCACGAATTACAAGAATTGTCAAGAGGATAGGGATAGCAATTTGCCCGGAAGTTTTCGGTGCGCAAGGCGATTCCGCAGGTTCCGGGCGGACCTTTGGGAGCGCAATTGGGATGATTATGCGTGGAGTGGTAGTTGGGAAGACAGGCTTAGGCGATGAAGGCTCGGATAGGAACGGTCAGCACAAGAGCGCACAACGGGAAGAGAATGCTGCGAGGCTAGGGCTAGGAACTACGATCTATTCGTCTTCGACAATTGTGATTTTGCCGATGCGAACCAGAGTGTCGAAATCGTCTACAGTGAAGGCACCTTCAGAAGCTCCGAAGCGCTCTATGTAGAATTCAAGGTCATCCCGAAGCTCCTTACGGAATGGACGCTGCTTGTGACCAGTTGCATTAGATTTGAAGCGCAAAAGTCTTCGGATGCGTTCGGCTTCGCTCCTAGTAAACTGCGTCCTACCTTTCATTCTAATCCCCTCAAAGATGTAAGCTCAGATGTGCTTGGCCACTAGGGCTTGGGTTGCTTACGACTTCTAACTTAGTGCGCGAAGAGCAGCCAGGGCTTCAGCCACTTCCCTCCCCTTGGCCTCGATAATGTCCAGAAGCTCCTCAGGGGTGCGGATATCGCCTTGGGCTTTGGCGGTGGGATTGACAGCTTTGAGGTCGTAGTTCTTGGCTTCGATGTCGGCACGCTGGACTGTCCAACTGCGGTCGCTGTTGGCACGAGTGGGGAAGAGACGGAAGAAGTCTTCCAGCTTGTCGATGGTGAAGGGCGTGTTCTTGCCTACCTTGAGGTCGGAGAGGTCGTAATACCAGATTTGCTCTGTGGGACTGCCCTTGGTGAAGAAGAGGAGGTTGGTCTTGACACCTGCGCCCGCAGCCGTGAAGACGCCACCGGGAAGGCTGACGACGCAGTAGAGGTCGCATTCGTCGAGGAGCTTGCGCTTAGTCTGGACGAATGCGGTCTCGTTGGTGCGGAAGAGGACGCCCTCATCAACGACGATGCCACAGCGCCCGCCCGGCGCGAGGCTGTCTATGACATGCTGGAGGAAGAGGACTTGGGTAGCGCCAGTCTTGTAGGGGAAGCGGGTCTGGGCATCAAGGCCCTCTTTGCCACCGAAGGGCGGGTTGGTGAGGATGACACTGTACTGGTTGGGCGCGCCCACGAAGAGGCCACCGTAGCTCTCCTGGCCGGTGAGGGTGTTGCCGTGCCAGATGTGCGGCTCGTCTATACCATGGAGAACGAGGTTGGCGAGGGCGATGGGGTAGATGAGGTCCTCTTTTTCACGACCATAGAAGGTGCGCTGCTTGAGGGCTTGAACCTGTTCGGGGCCATCCTCACGCTTGAGCGCAGAGTACATGTACTCGTAAGACTGAGCGAGAAAGCCTCCCGTGCCGCAGCATGGGTCATAGACGGTCTCGCCCACGCGAGGGTTGACGACCTGCACCATGGAGCGGATGATCTCGCGAGGTGTGAAGAATTGGCCGCCGTCCGAGTTGCGCTCGCCCATGCGCAGGAGGAGACCTTCGTAGACCTGGGAGAGGGCGAATATGTGAGTATCGTCTATATCGCCGAGGCGGACTTGGTCTAGGCGGTCGATGACATCGAGGAGGTTGCGCTCGGTGTCTACCCGTGTGCGGGCGACGCCGGAGAGGGCTTCGCTGATTATCTTCTGGCGTGGGGTGGGATTGGGGCGGTTCTCCAGGTCCTTGAGGTAGGGGAGTAGCTTTTCATTTACAAAGGAGAATACACTACCTAGGGTGTCCCTCTCCAACTCTACGCGCTTCGGGCCGCCAGGGGAAGCCCAGTCTTGCCAGCGATAGGGGAATTCAATCGAGGGTGTGAAGGGTGCGCTGACCGCCTCGCCCGCTTCAGCTTCAATGGCCTCACGCTGGTCCAAGATGCGGAGGAAGAGCATCCATGTAAGCTCAGGGACGTAGTGGATGGCGCTGCCGACGTTGGAGCGACGCAGGATGTCACAGACGTTCTTGATTACCTGGTTGACGGATTGCTGGGTAACAAGGCGCTTACCATTGGTCGTGCGGGTTGCTGGGGCGATCATAAGTAGTTGTGGCCTCCAATTTTGATATTGACGCTCTATAAGGATTATTCTTCGGGCGGCACGGGCACATAGACTTGCTTGAGGGGCAAGAGGGCTTTGTAGCGTGGATCGAACTGGTTGTAATGCTCGAAAATAAGAGCCACGAGGTCTGACCTGTCAATTAGTCGAAGGTTGCTCTTGCCTCGGGCGAAGTTCTTGGCGGCTGGTGTGAATGTGCCCAGCGTGACGACGAGACCAAACTCGGCCTTGTCCACCTGGCCATAGAGGGCCTGCACGATGTCGTTGCCAATGCTGGACTCGGTGCTTTTCACCTGCACCTTTATGATGGGCGGCTCGAAGCCCAACTCGTCCCTGTGGGCAAGGATGTCAAGACCTCCGTCAGGCCCTGGGGGCGACACGCGAGTACGGTAGCCCATTGTTACAAGTAGGTGAGCGACAAAGTCAGCGAACTGGTGGCCCTTTAGCTCCTGGGCGAGCCTCTTGAGTATGAAGTCGCGGGTGGTTTCCTCTATGTCTTCGGCAATTAGTGCAACTGTGGGGTCATCCTGCACGGGTTGCGGCGTGAGCGTGCCTTGAAAGGCTAATCGGAACTCGTCGGCGTAATTTTCTATAAGGAAGAGGGTCTGTATAGCTCTAAAGTGAAAAGCGCACCCTGAGAGAATTGCTGCCGAGGCGTGTGCATGTGCCACTTGACGGCACGCCGATGCGCAAAACTGCCGTCGGAAGCCGTGTAAGTGTAGCCTCCGGCGATCTGCCCAATATGGACAAGGTGGTCAACTTTTGAGGGATAGACAACGAGATCGCCTTTCTTGATTTCGTGCACAAATCTATAGACTTGTCCGGCAGCATTAGCAACTTTGTAGATGCTTTCAGCGGGGAAGTAGGATGCATAACGCTTCTTGAATGCCTCGCGGTCAGGGGCAAGCTTGGTGAGGTCACCCAGAGACCAGTCAATTGCTATGAAACCTTCCTTGAGGAAGAGGTTATCAGCCTCGCCATGTCTGCCTGCCCTGATGCCCCAGATTGCTGGCTGCTTCATTACCATTTTGGTGACCTCCTGAGAAGGCACAGCTAAACCCTTGGCCTGTATCAATTTCACTTTTTCGCTGTCACAGTGTGCGGGCCAGTGCCTGTTGGTACAAGACCATGCGTACGCATCCAGTCGAGTTTGGTGCTCAACTCCTGAGGGCTAAACCTCCCTTTTTTGGCGTGCCAGTTCTCACGGAATTCATGGATGATTTGCTCCTCGGTTGGCTCTTTGCCTTCTATTAGGAAATCATTCCAGACAGCGAAGAGAGTAGCTATCATCTCGGTGTTGTCGGTGTCTTCTGATGCCAGTAAATTGAGCATATTGTTCAAGATAGGGAGTTGTTCACCAACCCTGGATTTCACAACCTCAATTGATTTGGCAATCTTAGGGCCAGGGTCAAAACTCCAGGCACTGCGCTTGTGACTGCGTTTGTGTTCGTACCTGATAATCCATTCTTTCCGAATGGCCAGCTCTTCGAGATGATAGAAGTCTGTGGCGAAAGGGCCTGCTGCCTGGCGCAGGTACTCTCCGTCAAGGGGCACGCCAGCGTGGGCCTCAGTAAGGTATAAATCTTTTGCCAGGATGGTCCGGTAGAAGTCCGGCTTCCCATACGTGTAATCTACTATGTGTGCCAGGATAGCGGCGCGCTCCTCTTCGGTAGTCTTGGTTCGGGTCGCCCCCGAAATGTTGGGGACGTGGACAGCTACTGGATGCGTAGATAATTCTCCTGAGAATGCGCGGCGGAGTAGGGCTGCGGGTAGTTGATTGATGGCAGCAAGTTGCCCTTCCAGTTTTGTGCTCGTTTCCTGAGCAGCGTCCATCTGGTGCTGTAACGTAGCGACTACTTGTCGTTGCTCATTTAGGGGTGGCACTGATGCTTCCCAGGCGAAGAGTTGCTCCCGATTGAGCTTCGGCATCCTGGCGCGCCGAGAACTCGCGGTCAGCGTACTCCGTGAACCTGTCAGAGACCAGCATCCAAGCCGTAAAGTGTGAGTCAAGATGTGAAGGATCCACCTTTATGGGGTACATATCGGCACTGCACACACCTCTGAAATCTGCCACAGTGACCTTGCGGAGGTAAGGCCGTAGTTTTGAGTACAGCACATCTCCAGGGTCGAAAAGGTACTTTCCGCTTGTCATTCCTTCTTGGGCAGCAGTATTGAGAAACGTAATGCGGCAGGTGCCACTTTCTATGTTCTCTCCATTCACATGGGGCAATGCACCATATTCAGGTTTCTTAGGGTCGACTTGTGGGGCTACAATGGTTGCTATATCGCCAAACCGCATCGTAGGGCACTCTTTAGCTTGGGAGTTGAATATAGCCCGGAGGTAGGCAGCGGGGAGAGCGCGGGCGGCGTCTAGCTGGGCGTGAGTAGCTGCGCGAGCGTGGTCTACGGCGGCGAGTTGTTCGGTGAGGAGGGCGGCGATGCGTTTCTGCTCTGTGAGGGGAGGGAGAGGTATACCGATGGCTTCAAATTCAGGCTTTGTGATATGTTGCATGGTTGCACCATGCACCTGAGCGCGTATCTGCTCCATCGCAACCCGTGCCGCATAGTAAAGGTACTCCTGCGTGATAATCTCGGTACGCCCAACCACTTTGAAAATATGTTGGTTGAGCACAGCGGGACCACCATGCCAAATAAATGCACCAAGAGATGCTGACCAGGATATGAGCAGATCTCCTGTGTCAATCTTATGTTTCTCGTCCACAGTGCCGTCATAATAATTGAATGCTGCACTTGGTGAGTTGAGATTCTGAATACGAACGATTGGAAGGCCCTTAGTGCCCCAGTCTTCGGGCTTGAATGCCCGACCGTTAATATATTGCGCGACCTCTCCTAGAGTGACATGCTGCCAGTTCTTGAGTAGAGAATCAGTAGTCACAGATGTTTCACTCACGCGGCAAACATCCTTTCCTTAGTCTCGCGCAGCACCTCGGCAGGCTTGCCCAGGGTTTTGAGCGCGGAGAGGCCACCAGCAGTGTGTACCTCAGGGGTGTTGAAGATGTGAGGGTTCTCCAGGGCGTCGGTGCCGGAGCGGGCGAACTGGGACGCTATCGCCTGTACAGTGGACGCTGCTGGCGTGGGCATGGCGGAGAGCCAGTTGCCGTTCTTGTACGAGAAAGCCTCGGCGCGGTCGGAGCGGGAGCGGGCGGACATGCCATAGGCGAGGTCGGCCAGCACATCGTAGAGATCGAAGTCGTCCATGCTCTCCAGGGTACGCAAGAGGAAGGCAGAACGCGAACCTTCCGGCAAGTGGGCGAGCATGGAGTGGCGTGCATCGGGCGCAACCCAGAGAGCGCGGAAAGCGTCGAGGCTGGGGGCCTGCTCGACTAGGGCGGTGGCCACGCGCTCTTTGTACTCCTCGACCGTGACGGGCATGGCCTTGCCGTCTATCATCGTAATGATGTAGCGTCCCGCGTCGGTTATGTGAACCTCGAAGCCGTGAACCTGGATAGCGTGCTCTGGCTCAGGCCTGGGGGCAGTGTCGCCCGGTGTGCTGGGAGGGCTGAGCTTTGTGACGAAGCTCTTGCCGAAGAGGCGGGAGGCGTTCGTATAGTCGTAGAGGCGGAACATGAGTTTGCCAGTGGTGGGGTCGAGGCGTGTGCCACGACCAACCATCTGGTAGAAGGCTATTGGAGAGCGCACGTACTTGAAGAAGACGACATTGCGAACGCAGGGCACGTCTACGCCTGTGGTGAGGAGGTCAACCGTGCAGGCGATGAAGTGGCGGCGAGGGTTGCCGCGCAGGTCGGGTAGGTAATCGCCTCCGTCGTTGGCGGCTGTACACTTGAAGGCGTAAGGCTCGGCACGCTTGATGCCGTTAGCGGCGCAGTATTGGGCGTAGAGGTTGTTGAGATTGGCGGCTACGCGGTCGGCGTGGGTATCGCGGGCGCAGAAGATAATGGTCTTTTGCTCCAGGCCTCCTGTAGCCAGCAGGTGAGAGAAGAAGTCCTCACACATGGCCTGGACGCGCTCAGGCATAAGGAGCTTGTCCTCGAAGGAGCCTGCTGAATAGTGCTCACGCGTTTCGGCGATTGTGACGATTTCGCCTGTATTGGAGCGGACCAATGTCTTGCCAGCGAGGCTACCGCGCTCGATGCCCGTGTTTTCTTCAGGATTAATGCTGCGGTCGAGGAAGATGTTGCGGCGGACAATCTCACAGGCGGCGAGGTAGCCGTCCTCTATGCCCTGAGCGATGTCGTACTGGTAGACAGGCTCGCCGAAGTAGCGGACGTTGTCGGCTGAGATGGCGAGGTCGGCGAGGGCCTCGCGGTTCTTGTCGGTGACTTCGATCTCGCGGGGGGTCGCGGTGAGACCGATCTGGGCGGCGTTGGGGTTGCGGGTAAGGACGGCAGACCACTTACCCCAGGCAGAGCGGTGGCACTCGTCAACGATAATGTGGGAGAAGTAGTCGGGTGGATAGTTGCTCGCCAGGAAAGAGGCGTCAGCATCTTCGCTGTCTATGTCGAGGGTCTGGTAGGTAGCGATCAGGACGCGTGCGTTCTTTTGCGCGTTTGCGCCGGAGACTGAGGCGGCGTCTGCGCCAAAGACGTTTTGAAGTGCGCCGAGAGCCTGGGAGCGCAGCTCTTCGCGGTCGCAGACGAAGAGCGCGCGGTGAAGCTGGCCCGCGTCGGCGATGCGCTTCAGTATCTGCACGGCAATGTAGGTCTTGCCCGCTCCTGTGGCGAGAGTGAGGAGTGCACGGCGTGGAGAACCTTCGCGCTCACAGCGGGCGAACTTCTCGAACACGGCGCGTATGGCCGCATCCTGGTAATAGCGGCGTCCAGCCTCGCCTCCGGCGTAAGGGACGAGTAAGGGCCGTGCGGCGGTGTCAGTGAGTGAGAAGCCTACCTTTTGCTCGTAGCGGTCACGTAGGCTGGCCGGGGTCGGGAAGCCGGAGAGGAGGTACGGTTCGGAGGTCAGACCGGAGTAGTTGTCGTATTCAACGAAAAGGTGGCCGTTGGTAGAGTAGACGAAGGGGACGTTGAGCCGTTGGGAGGCCGCGTAGAGCTTGGCTTGCTCAATGCCATGCGTGGGAGGGAGATCTTCGGACTTGGCCTCGATGAGGGCGACGGCGACAGGCTGAGCAGCGGAGTTCACCTTGACGCGCAAAGTGTAGTCCACCCGACCACGTGTCTGTTTGCGGGGGGAGCCACTAAAGATGTGAATGGCTCCAGCGGACTCCTCGCGGCGGATAAGGTCTTCGGTCCAGCCTCTAGAGTGCAGGGCCGGATCAATGAGCTTTGAGCGTGTGTCTGCTTCGTTCAGGGGCATGGATCAGGTTACTCTAGGCGACAGGGTAACGAATGCAAGCGCCCGTTGAGAAGGCGGGCCTTATTATACCACATAGGCAAGTGAGGCAGGGGATGGCAGGTGGGGAGTAGTTCCTCAAATCGCACAACTTCAACGCATACGCCAGAGCGCATAACCAAGTACCAAGCTCGAAAAGCCTTTTTGATGCACATTCAGTAGGCACACCTTTTTGGAGTATGAGTAGGCATGGAAGATTTACAGTTCTATGCCCGAATGGATTTAGCTACCTTTTCAGCCTCCGCCAATACGTCGTTTACATCCAGACCCAGCTGGTCCGCTATCTTCTGAGCCTTGCTTCTGAGGACGTTCATATCAATCCTGACTTTCTCCCTGTACTTGTCTGGCCGATGCGCTTTCAATAGAAACATCAGGATTGAGTCACTGATCTCTGACCGTCCCCAAGCCCGCGCCTCTAAGACGTCCGCAGCGTCTTCCTCAGCCTCTTGCCATAGGGCTGCAAACTCAGGGCATGAATGGCGATACTCGTAAACCGTTGCCCGTGTAACGTTCGCACTTTGGCAGGAAGCCCTCACATTACAAGTATTGCGTAACGTAGACAGAAATGCCTTTTCCCATTTCGGCTTACGTCTTCCGCGAACTCTATGAAATCCCATCAGGCTCATGAGTGTCAGGATTTGTATGGCTATCGCTCGTAATTAGCTCCAACATGGAGCGCCGGGAACGGACTCGAACCGTCTCCTACCGTTGGAAGGGCCGTGCCACCATCAACACTTCCGGCGCATGATTCTTTATCTAATTCTCTCGCCAACTCATTTGCGGACCACTCAGCAAGGTGAACCGTCAATAGCTTGTCCGTAAATGCACCCTGATAGCGCAGCCGATACCGCCCATCTGCCATTTGCTCCCTGTAAAGTAGCTTGAATAACCCCCGGTACTTCATGCTTTCGGGGTGCTGGCTGAAGGCAGTCGTAACCGCAAAGTTGACACGCGACTTGTGACACCTCTCGACCAGGAGGCGAGTTTCCCGACTGATCGCTGCCCGCACTACCAGTTTGGATAGATGCTTGTACCGTTGGCTCGGCGCTGCACAGTCAATCAGCAATGAGGCAGTGCCGAGGGTGCTTTCCCGCAGGTGGCGGGCATTCTCATAAGCGAATACTCCGACTATGTGCTGAGTCCCAGAGGCAACCACTGCCAGACACACAGCGCCGGTGTTGCGCCGCCAGGTGTTGAGGCCAGCGCCTAATGTCGCCTGTAAGAAGCGCCAGTAGCACCCCTGAGACAGCTTGTGAAGCTCGACGCTCTTTATCTCTTCCTGCGGGTCAATAATAGCGCAGCTATTTTGCATGGTTCTCCCGCCAGAACTTGACAAGGTAAATGATCACGTTATGGATGTACTTTAGCTTGCGGTTAGTGGACTGGACCTCCGACATGCCGTTCATCACCCGGTCATAGTCCTTGAAGCGCGACAGCCAGAACTTGTCCTCAGTTGGGAAGCGAGTGGCTATCAGGGACCAGGCGTCCTCCAGGTCTGATACTTCCTCTGGCAAGAACACGAGAGGAATGATCTGATAGGCAATCTCGTTCACCCGTCCCAGTAGCTCTACCAGTTCTGGCTCTTTCCACAATCCCTATAACAGTTCGGGCGTGGTGTTCTGAATGTCCGATAGTACCGAGGTATTCCACTCGGCAAGTTCCGCCGCTCTGTTATCAAACAAGGCCAGGCGTGTCTTACTCTTCTTGCTGAGGCCACGCCGCATGACGGCGACGATCTCATTGCCATCTGCTTCCACCACGCGAACTCGCTCGATACCCGCCTGTGCAGCCGCTTCCACAGTAGTATTGCCTGCCAATATCACCCCGCTCTCGTCAATGACGATAGAGCGTGCCGCGCCGACTTCGTGAAGCGCATTGACAATAGTGCCCACGTTGCGAGGGGTATGCTTGCGGGTGTTCTTAGGGTCCTGTGTCAACTGCCCTATGTGGGTTATGTCGGTGCTTTTGTCGGTGCTCTCGACTGTTGGTGTTGTGGTCATGTGTCTGTAACCCTTAAATCAAAAGCGCAGCCCACCTGCTGTGAACAGGGGGCCGCGCCGGTGTCCGATCGTCGGTCAGTGGGTTGTTATTCGTGCCCTATGTTGCTATCTTACTACCTAGCTAGGAGGAAGTCAACTAGTCGAGCTCTATAACCCGGGGCGGATGCAAAGTCATGCACAAACCCGCGATTATGATCGTCAAGGGCCATTCTGGGGAACTAGCTCTGCTCGGTGATGCCTGGCCAGTCATCGCAATATGCTGGTCACGACTCCTCAAGCCGATAACTTCGCGTTCACGCCTGACTTTGCATCCATCCTGCTCAAGCACGGCAGCAAACTCGGCGTGCTATAATACCTACCCTAGGCGAAGCATTGACAGCAGCAAGGTCTGATACAAGCGGGCTGATTAGCGTTATCGAGTGGAGAGTAAAGTGTGAAGATGGGAAGCTATTGGCTACTTGGTAGTCTTTCTCCCTGGCCACGGTACTACCTTCCACATTATGAGTAAGCTCCCAAGCTGAGGTTCTTATTCTAGGGGTAGCTCCCAAGCTCGTAGCGATTTGATCAACGAACTAATTCACCTGCATAAGGAGGTGCATACGCAATAACTAGGACTGAGCGCGGCAGCCAGTCTACGTCCACTGCTGGCTTAGTACCATCTTCCAGTGCCTAATATTAATCCGTGCTAGCAACACCGCATCCAGCCTTAATGAGTTGCCCCTGGCCCTTCTCGAACAGGAGATGGCCGATAAGAGTTATCGCGCGGCTCTCTTGGTAGTGCGCGACTGCTGGGAGGCAATAATTAAGCTCTGCGGCATAGTACTCCACGCGGATTTAGCGCGTCTAGTAGACGCTAGTGCCGAGATGTCTGGAAATGGCATCAATGATAATTTCGCAAGTCTGACATTGGGGCTGCTGAATAAGCCACCCTCCATGGGCGATTGGGTCAGCTTCTACTGTTAACTGCTCAGCTTTCGCGTGGCGGCAAGGCTTGCAAGAGGGACTACTTGTACCTGAGCTTTGCATGTTCGCTCACGAGCCCCCAAGACGACAGGGCCAAGCACCAAGGCTGGCCCTGGGAGGACGCAGCCTGCTGGAAGCAGTCGAGTGGCGTAATCGTACTATCGGACATGGTTCTGCAAGCCATGACATAGACGACGTGCGCCGCACCGTCCTTGACCAGCAGTCCCGATTGTTCGAGTGTCTTGAACAACTCGATTTTCTACGTGAGACCCACCTCCAAAGCACCACGTCCAACGGCGAAGTAGTTGAATGGAACACCCGTGTTCTGCCAACGCTCAAAATACCCGTTGATACGCCGGACGTCCAATCGGTGCCATGCCCAACCAGTCTGCTTCGCGAGAAGACCTCGCTGGACTTAGGTCCGCTGCTGCTCATGGGTACCCAGGACAGGTCGGCGTCTTTGCTCACATTCGACAAGGCTTCTAATGGCTACTTCTACCTGGACCATTACACAGGAAAGAAGAAGCGCTTCGAGCATGTGGCCGGTATGAAAGAGCTTGCCGCTCGATATCCAAGGTACATCAAGCAGCGGCGGCTTGCGGAAATAGGTCGTGGCGGGGTACTTGCACATTCGGCGCAGGCTTATTCAGGGGATGCACTACAAGCACTCGAGGCCATCGAGTTTGGCTCAGACATGCAGGCATCATTCGTGAAGCAGACACACATATATGAGGCTTTCGAGAAAGTGCTAGCCGCATTCGACAAGGGCGAAGGACGTGGATTCTTCCATCTGGTGGGCGGGGCGGGCACTGGTAAGTCTTGGTTCATAACAAGCGTCACCCAACCGAAAGTACACTCATACTCCGCTGAGGTGCTCTGTTACCACATTCGTATGGGTATGCGTCAGAACCCCGAATTGTTTATAGAAGCCTTGCACAACCAAGTACAAGAGCCTTCAGGACACAATGTGCATGGAGCGCGCATCCGCCTAGAGGAAGGCGTTCGACCATCCGAGGCAGTGGCACTCTTTCTCGACCGGGTGTTGCAGACTTCCAGACAAAGGCGCATCTTGCTAACAGTAGATGGTCTTGATGAGCTACTAGAGCCGACCGGCCAGGATACTGCTGCGACAGCTACGATCCTAGACTACATCCCGCTACCAGACGAATTGCCTTCTAACGTTGTGGTGGTTCTGAGTTCACGTCCGGATAGCGAACTAAGGAAACGCACGCGGCAGTTTGTGGAGGGGCTTCGTGCGCATCCAGACCTGTATGTCCGGTATGACCTGGCTGAGAACCTCAAAGGTCAGCAAGCCAATTTCCGAACCTACCTCACAAAACGCCTCAATGTCACCAGTGAGCAACTACTGACGCAGATTCTCAGCCTATGTGAAGGCTCATTCCTACGCGCAACTTTGCTCGGCAAGCTGTGTTCCCTGGCAGGAAAAGTAGACTGGCCTGATATGCCCTCAGAGGTCGGTGATCTGTACGACCTGTATCTAAATCACAAAGCATCTCAAATCGGCAAGGAACTATTCGATTCGCTGCACTGCCGCGTCCTCTATCTGCTGAGCGTGTCTGCCATTCCTCTAAGCCTCTCTCGGATCGCCGATTTCACTGGGGTGCAGGAAGAACGTGTACTTTTCACACTTTTCGACATAGGTGAATTCTTTGCGGTCAAGCGTGAGCATAGAGATAACTCCTTCAGCATAGCCCATGCACTGCTTACAGATTACCTCCTGGCAAGCCATGCCAAGGAGATCTCTCTGCTCCTCAAGGATGTAGTTGCCGATCTATTCGATGATACCTCAGTAGAGGAATGGCTTGTGGAGACAAGCGAAACACTGCGCAAGATCGGGCAGACCCAGCTATGCACCGACCTGTGCGACATGCTGTTAGCAAGGATGCTACCCGGCAGTCTGCGTAGGGTTCAAGTCCTCAGAATACATATTGATATGGTTCACATCCGTGGGCAATACACGGTAGCCGCTACGTATTTGGGCGAACTGGGTCGCGAGTCGGTTGAGGTACAGGGCCGGCATCCCAACGACCCTGAGGTTGTGTCGACGCGTATGCGACAAGCACACCACCTAAAGTTCGTTGCTCCTGTAGGCGTGGCGCGTGGTATCTTAGCTGATCTACTGGATCAGCTTCCCTCCAGCAATGCGGCTCGTCGCGAGATCAGATTCGATGATGGCGGGTTCTATTGGCTGTCTCGATGACCCAGGCGAGGTCGAGCTTGAGGAATTGCAGGCTGTAGCTGATGAATGTAGGCGTTCGGGCGACGTGTATCTCTTGACCCGCTGCTTGCGTAGGATCGCCGATCTCTTCCTATGTCTTGGTATGCTGGCCGAAGCCAAGCAGGTTGCGCTAGAGGCCAAAACCCTCAGCGAGCAACAGTCGAGCCGCCAAGCGGTATACTTATATAGTACCCTTGGGGAGATTCTCCGAGCCGAGGGACGACTTGCGGCCGCCTTACGGCATCACAGTGTGACCTTAAGAGAGGCTCAGAAACGCGGACTAAAAGGCTGGCAAGGGCATGGGGCATTAGGTTCCGCCGAGACTTACAGGATGCTCAGCGAAGTTGAGCAGGCATCCCAGATGCTTGATCAGGCACTCGATTGCTATCGGGCTGCTGACAATCAAGCGTGGGGCATTGTACATACGGGAATTGCTCGGTTTTTGCTTACAGGAATGAAGCATCATTTGGATCAGCCGTACAGACTGTGTGCGGAGATGGGCTATAAGCGGGATATGACCTACATTGGTGCTTGGCGTGCAGGTGGCAAATACCAACCGCATGGGCACAATGGTCATTTCCTTCTTTTCCCGTAGCAAACGTCGCTTTTATTCGAGAGGAATCCGTGACCGCTAGGAAGTTAACCAGCATTGATATCTGCAGTTTGCTACGCAGCCGCTTCCCATCTCCATCGAGCACATATGGCGATGCGCCTTTAGATGAAGTGCTTGTAGACAAACTCCTCAGTAACGATCCAAAGCGCTTGAGCCATGTGCTCGGTGTTGTGCGCACCGCCCACGAAATCGGCGCGTCGCTCGGGCAGGCAGCGGACTTCATTCAAGACCTGCGCACTGCAGCTTTGTTCCATGATATTGGATATGCTGTGGACCTACGTATGGCTGGCTTTCATCCTCTTGATGGCGCAATCTTTATGGCATGGAGGCACTCAGAGCCGGAAGTTGTCAGTGCCATTCTATTCCATACAGCAGCCGCAAGTGAGGTCGTGGCCCACCCGCAGGCCGCGCCTCTTTACCGTGAGTTGGCCGATTACGCAAATGGCTCTCTCCTTTTAGACGCTTTGACGTTCTCGGACCTGAGAACCTCTCCTTCTGGCGAGCTTATCACTATAGGGGAGCGCGTGCGAGATATAGCGGCGCGATATGGGACGGATCATACAGTCACCCGCAACATCTTGGCGCAGACGGGGTACTTTCAGCGTGTCTTGGCGCGAGTCTTAGATGTTGTAGCCGAACACGCAGTTCATCGACTTCCATGGCTGTTCATTGATATTGATGACACACTCGTGCCTGCGGGGCGTGACGTTTCTGAGGAGGCTCGACAGGCTTTAGCGGCATACGCTGTGGCAGGCGGACGTATATCGCTCGCATCGGGTAAGCATCCTTATGCTATTAAAGCTTTAGCAAGCAGGTTACACGTAGGCGGAACCCATATAGCTGGTAATGGTGCAGTTGCTGTTACGGCTGCTGACGGAACCGATACTCTTTTGTCGAACTTCGACGCCTTCTATAGGGCCACCAGTAGTATGCTAGCGGCTCTGAACATCCCTTATGCGGTTTATACTTTGGGTGGCATCTATATCGACTCCACGACCGTAACTGAGACTCATGTTCGTCTGCTTACCAGTATAGGAGAACCTCTCCCCACCAGAGGCACGCCGGAACAGCCGACGAATGTGTTCAAATACTGTCCTTCGTGCCTGGCGATCACAGTGATTTGGAGCGAATGCTCCGCCACAAAGCAGAGGAGTTGAAGGTGAGTTCGAATTCGGACATCGGACAACTTTCTCGAGTTTATGTCTCAAGGCAGTAGTAAACAAACCGCCATGACAACCATACTGGAGGAAGCGCGATGGCCCCTCTTTCATACAGTGGCGTTCGGTGATAGCGAGAACGATTTACCCCTGATGCGGCGCAGTGGACAGTCGGTTGCGGTAGCAAATGCGACAACTGCTGTCAAGTACGCAGCAGATGCGATTGTGGAGGCGTGCCGGAACGATGGGGTAGCCAAGTTCATTCAGCACCTGCTACGCGACCATGAGAGCAGCTTGAAGGAGGCATAATATGAGGCATAATGGCGGGTTTACAAGCGTAAATGGCACGGACCTCGAAGCTGTATTACGTCACTATGGGCGTCAATACCTTGTCGGCAATCTGAAGAGACCTCAACAGCTACCATTTGTGCGGGATGACGCCGTGGAGATTGGCATAACCTACTACGACAAGAACACGGAAGAGCCTGCCCACTGGCACCCATTTCAGCGCGAGTACCAGTATGTACTAATGGGAAGCACCGTCTACCGAGACTCCATTACTGGACATGAGTACAGGTACCAAGCCGGCGACTTCTACGCCATCCTGCCGGAGATCTGCTATAGTCAAGAATCGACTGCTGAAACAACGATCCTTTTCATTAAGCACCCAGCTGTTGATGATAAGATGGTTTGCCGGAACTGCTTACGTGAGAACTGCCCATCGAGATTGGAAGCTTTCAGGCGCAGAGAAGATAGTGACACTTCCTAATTCGACAGAGGGAATGGAGTTAAGAGAGTGATAGAGGCGCAGACCCTCTTGCTCACCGTCACCCGCCGGTATAGCCTGCGGCCATTTTCATCTAATAAACAACCACACGTCTTCCCATTGAACGCATTATGGGAACGCGCGGCCTCTTGGCTGTTACAATTTCAGTTCCAGATGCTATCTCTATGACATTTCAAGCTACTCTGCTGACCTCAGATAGTGTGAGGCTCACATAGGCAGGCTCATAGATACTTCTAGCAGAAGCACGCTTGGATGGGAGATTCCGAGCTATCAGCACCAGTGCCTGAGCGGGAGGCTGGGACAATCTTAGAAACTGTCTGAAAAGTCCTACAAGAGCCACATCTAGCGGATATAGAAGGCCAAGTTCCGTATCTTGACTACCTTTTTTGCCTTGTTTCGGACCAGATTTGGGACCCATCGGCCAATCAGTGGGACTTTTCAGACAGTCTCTGAGCTCGACTTTGTACAAAAATGAAAGGAGGTGAGAACGGGTAAAGGGACCCGCCAACACTTTGTTGTAAGATGGAAGCTTACCACAGCACCATCGCCAACAAGGAGGCTCGCGATGTCCCTACCCGACCCGATTATACAAATTCTGCTCCAATTCCGACCAGCTTTCACTCAACCCACCTGGCATAAGGCCCTTGTACTTGTGGTCGGCACCATCTTGGCACGAGGCCGCCGCACTGTCACAGCAACTCTCAAGCAGATGGGTTTACACGATGAGCCGGATTTCAGTCTCTTTCATCAGGTACTCAACAGAGCAAGCTGGTCCTGTCTAACACTTAGTCAACTGCTTCTCCAACTGCTGGTTAGCACATTCGTACAGGCTGGCTGCATGGTCGAGATTGTGATTGATGAGACGTTGGAGCGTAGATGGGGTCGTAAAATCTCCAAACGCGGCCACTATCGAGACAATCTGCAATCTAGCAAGGAGCAGTCGGTGTCCACCAGTGGGTTGCGATGGGTAGTGATGATGCTGGTAGTGCAGTTGCCCTGGACACGCAGAGAGTGGGCACTTCCCTTCTTGTCAGTGCTGTCCACCACTCCCAAAGTGAGCGAGCACTTGGGTAAGCCTCACAAAACGATAGGACAGATAGCCCAGCAGATGGTGATGATGGTGAGGCGTTGGTTACCAGACATGCCCATTACGCTGGTGGGCGATACTGCTTACTCAATCTTGGAGTTGGGATTGTGCTGTGTCAAGCACAACGTCACCTTGATAGCTCCCTTGCGCTGGGACTCATCGTTGCATACTTCGGCACCGCCTCGTGAGCCGGGCACGATCGGCAGGCCAAGGGTGAAAGGGGAGGCACTGCCTAAGCTGAGCACTGTGTTGGTCGACCCCAAGACCGAGTGGCAAAAGGTGAAAGTCCGTTGGTACGATGGTTCAGAACAAGACCTTGAGGTGGTTAGTGGCACAGGTGTATGGTACCGGATTGGCTTGCCCGTGCTGCCTGTCAGGTGGGTACTCACTCGTGACTCCGAAGGCAAGTTAGAACCGAGGGCTTACTTGTGCACCGACCAAAGCCTGACAGCAGTAGAGGTAGTGAGCAGCCTCATCAAGCGGTGGACTATCGAAGTGACCTTTGAAGAGAGGGTTCGCAGGCTCACAGCACACCTGGGAGTGGAGACCCAGCGCCAATGGTCCGACCTGGCAATCGAACGCAGCACACCCTGTCTATTGGGTATGTTCAGCCTGGTTACCTTGTTTGGAAAGGCATTACATCCAGACGGCAAAGTGCCGGTGCAGCGCACAGCCTGGTATCACAAGAGGGAGGCTACCTTCTCAGATGTGCTGGCACAAGTCAGACGCCAGTTGTGGGGTAATTTCACTTATCACACATCCCCACAAGACCCTGATGTGTGTTTAGTCCCACGCTCACACGTGGACCGGTTGGCTTACGCCGTCTGCTATTGAACTGTTAATGTACAAAGTCGAGCTTAGGAGTAGTGGGATCGGGCAACTCCTCACAGACAATGCCTGCGTGCTCCTTCAGATAATCTGCCAGCAGCGTCCGGTGGCACCACTCGCCTGGCTTGCGCAGATCCTCGAAGCAGAGCAAGACTATATCCCCACCCCCGCTCAGTTCTTCCAGTTTCCTAACGATAGCCTCAATGCCCAGCATTTCCAGCTTGGCGAGGTATAGCGGGGTGTACTCCTCAATAGGCGCATGAACGAAACTGCGCGAAGGTGCAAGCTCCTTGACCCAGGTGAACTTGTAAGGCAGAGGCCACCGGGGATAGCCGACTGTTATGCCTGCGATGGCCCCCTCAAAGGTAGCCAGGGCCGGATTGCTGTAGCGTGATGTATACACTTTCATGTCCGTTTCTCCTACTTTCTCTTTTGCCAGTGGGTTACTGTACAGCCGCCAACGTGCGGGCTGTGCGCCTGGCTTCGGTCAGGAAGCCTTGCGCACGGAGGTTGGTTGCCCATGTGTTGGCGAAACTGGCCTGCGATGCCTGGCGATCAGGGTAGAAGCTCTTTACTTCGCTATCCTCAATGATGGTGGCTACAAACTCGCCGCCGAAACCGCCGTACCCCATGACATAGCCGCCTGGCTGCTGAATTGATACGGGTATCCACCCAGCATCGACTCCGTGCTTAGTGAAGAAGACCTGGTCAGGGTCGGCAACGCTGTCTCCGTTCTGGCGGTAATAGTGGGCTACCGACACAAGGTTCTCACCGATACACTCAATATGGAGGCTCATGTAAGGAGCGTTCTCTATCCTGGCAGCCTCACCGGGCTTGGTGAGGTCAAGGTCAACTGCTTCTGCAATCTGAGTGATTATGGCTGCCATGCGCTTGGAAGTTCTCATCTGTGTTCTCCTTGTTGGTTCTTTTGATAGTGTTGACGTTTGCCCCCTACGAGAGGGGGCTTTCCTTTGGGGGCTTGGCGAGGTTGGCACGAAGCAGGCTGTCATACACGCTGCCGACTATCTCCGCTGCTCCTTGCAGCATCACATCACCCGAAGCTACAAGCTCCGCGATGTACCGCTCAAAGGCCAATCCGATTGATACAGCCCCTTTCATCTGAGGCAGGTTCTTGCTCGTGGGGTATCGATTGGTCGGGGTCTGTGCTATTTCGGTTGTAGATACCTCAGAAGTCTGCATGAAGGAGTCCAGGTCAAACATCGAGTTCTTGCGACTGTGCCGCCAGTAGCTCTCCACACACCGCCCTGAACTCTGCAATTGTAGGACGCTTGGCCTGAGAGAAGTACCGCATCGACAGCACCTGGCGGTTAGCGTCGAGGTCAACCATAACCTCAGCGTATCCGAGGGGCATCGAGCCGCCCCTGACCAATGTCTGAACCTGGGGAACAAGGTCTAAGAGAGCGAGACGGGCACGAACACGAGAAGCAGGCACTTTAGCGTGCTTTGCTATTTCTGCTACCGACCACCCAAACTGAGCCTGCCTCTTCTGGTATGCTTCGGCCTCGTCCATCGCGTTCAAGTCCACGCGCTGCACGTTCTCAATCAGCATGATAGCGGCGGCTTCCTCATCCCCCATCTCCCTGACTATAGCGGGTATGGTTGTCCACCCGGCCAGTTGAGAAGCGCGGAACCTGCGCTCACCGGCTACGATCTCGTATCGCTCACCAATGGGCCGGACGGTGATAGGTTGTGCCAATCCGTGCGCCTCAAGGCTGTCTGCTAATTCTCGAAGGGCTACAGCGTCAAAGGCCTTGCGGTCATTATTGCCAGCTACAATCTTGGTGCAATCCAGGTCCATAATAGTTGTGTTCACGTGTGTCTCCTCCCCCAATTGGTTATACTTAAGTATACCATACATTTGTAGGGTTGTACAGTAGAATAGGGCATATTCGTGCGTATTCGTCAATATTCGTAGCCTGCAATTGTATGGTATACTGAGTATGAGAGAGACAGAGAGAGGCCGACCAATGCCAAGAACTGAAAGTCAAATACAGATCCGCATATCGCCGGTAACAAAAGAGGCGCTCAGTGAGCTTCTGGGAGAGAGGCAGGCCGGAGATCGCGTGAACGAAGTCGCCGCAGAGCTTGAGGCTGTCGAGGTGAACAAGCTACTTGCAGCGGAGCAGAAGCCCCCTGGTAAGTATGCGACACTGCACATAACACCTACGCCTGACGTGCTATTGAGAGCGGAGCACCTATACCTCGACGTGAAGAGGCTGCTGAGAGCAGCAGCTTGTAAAGTTGCACAAGAGAAGAGCGGAAGTAGTGACCGGTAATAGTTAGGGGTCTAGTCCTCCTGACATATGCCAGCGTCAGAACAAGGTGCAACCCAAGTTAGTAAATACTCATCCAGCTGCTAATGCCGCATATAAATGCGTACTCAGTCCTCATTAGGAGGTGAATCCGGTACCGGCTTTTTCTCTGGCTTTTTCAGTTTCTTGTTTAACCAGTCGCTTATCCGCTTCTTAAAGAGAGCGACCAGGGTTGTTCCAAAAAAGCCCAAAATGCCACCTAAGAGAACTGGCATGTTCGAGAACTGCATTACAATAGGCTTCATGAATTGGTAAGGGTCCGGCACATAAGTAAATCCCACGTTCCGTTCCCAGGTGGTCAGCGTCCAAGTACGCCCCTCCATATCGTTTTGCAGTCCGAGACCGGTCGACTTAATGTTCACGCCTTCAATTGGATCACCAAAGGAGCTGCTGGGGAAGTTGATGAGATCTAACTGAGCCGAAGGGCAGTAAGGCATGCACAAGAAGCCACTTATGACCTGGCCACTGCTAATGGTCATAGATAAATAGCCTGTTGCATCCACCCACAAAGGCTTGAAATCGAGTTGCCTGGTAAACATATTTCTCTCTGTGCTGCTCTGCTCACGAACAGGTAACTTCATTCTTGGGATCGTGACACTGCCAGATATCTGGGGGTCTGTCATGTCGAGATTTATTTCCTCGCTAATCCGGAAGCGACCGACTTTGAAGTCAATAGGTTCTATCGTAACCTTGTATGAGGTAATAGGGAATTGTTGTTCTAGGTTAGCCAGCGGTCCAGGCCAAAAGAAAAAGTAGACACAGGCGACAACCAAGGCAGCAAGACAGGCTATTATCACAAGGAAGCCTCTTACAACAGTAAAAACCGCTGCAATAGGTCGCATACCTCCTCCCCCGCTACCTCCAATTAGAGAAAGAGTTCCATTGGTGAGACTTTCCACGATAAGCTGTAAAGCAATAAACAATGCAATACCTGTGAAAAGAGCTAGAGATGTCCAGAGGTTACACAGCAATAACAGCAGCACAAAAGGCACGAACAGAATGAGCAGAATGCTGATGACTATCGTATCGGCCAGACGGTTGTTCTGTGGTGTGGCAGCCATAGAATAGGTCTCCAGGATTTAACATATAGAAGCATAGACAACTGCGATAGCTATACAAAGTCGGCTCGACCCACAACGTAGATGAGATCTTCCGCAACTATAGCACGACTAGTATTTACTTATCAGAGTTGGAAACGAACCTAGCAACTGCTATGTCTACCCTTCGGCGGCTGATGGGTAACCCGCTTTATGAAGAAGCAGAATAGTTCATGCGCCTCGCCATACATAATCCAATTGCTTGGCTACGACGAGCATCGTAATATGACAGGTTCTGTTATTCTTGTCAACGAAGCGTATTTACCTGCGCCTGTCTCAACCTCTTGTGCATTCTCTCCAGCACTTTATTCTTTTACTAACGGCACCACCAGCCGTTCGCTCCTTCCAGCTATTGCCTGTAAGCTCAGGTTCTGGCGATTACAAGTCACCTGTCTGAGAACCGGATACTCTTTGCAGGCGCAAGCTCCTTTACCCGACCCTTCTCGATGCGCCAAGCGACATTACCATAATTCCCGCGCAAAGCCTCAATCATCTCGCCAGCCGCATTGTCATAGCCGACGGCTAAACTGATAACGTGGGGATCCTCAATATCCAGGCCTGTGCTGGCTGCAATAGCCTCTCTGAACAACATAACAGCAGCAGGACCAGCCATCCTCGTATTCTGTCTGTCTACCATTGTGCTACTTCTCCATCTCCATCGGTACGTTTCGAGTTTGGCATGGTGCGCCCCTTTAAGTCTGTTTGGCTGTTTGGCTGTTTGTCCCCTATATAGGGGAATTCCAAACAGGCATCCATTAGGCTCGTTGCGGCAACTTCAGCAAACTCGAATCCATTTGCATTGTCTGTTTGGCTGTTTGGTCTGTTTGGGTGTTTTGAGCAACTCAAAAGGCAAATAGATCTAATGAGACGTACCTCGAAAGAGCGGGTTCTGATCTCGCTGCCTCATAGACTCTTCTGCCTCTTTGCGTACCGCATTAGCATACGCGTCGGGAGCCTGGTATCCGTGCCCGTTAGGTTTGGCACTGTCTGGTGGTTGGCGCACCCAAAATAAATACGGGTCGCCCGACTTGCCACTACCGAAACGTTCCAAGAAACCATCCCTATATAAGCTAAGGACTTCAGAATGCGTCTTCGCATTGTCCCCACCAACAGCCTTCTTTAGGTCGAGCATCGTCAGCTTAAGGTCACCTAGAGCATTCATTATCCTCTGCCTGAGTTCATCACTCCTGGCCTTTGCAAGTTCTTCCCCCGCCGACACCATACCGGTCTCCGGGTCGTACTTGAGCACAGTTGGCAGAATGTTTATGCCGAACCGTTGTGGGCCGTCTGTCTGGATCGTCCGCACACCCCCGCTCTTCAACATGATCAGCGCGAGGTCAACGGAAGCAAACAGCGCCGTGCTTCCTAGAATGGCATCTGAGACATTATTAGCGTGCTCCTCTTTGCCGAGGTGGTGAAGGAAACACATATGTGGGCCATATGTGTGGGCCATCTCCAGGTATGGCTCAAATTTGCTGGTGACTTCTGAGTAGTCCTTTATGTCTCTGAAACGGAGTAGGCGCTGAATAAAATCCACTACCACCAATTTAGGGCGTATCAAGCGTATAGCATTCTCTATTGCCAACGGCGCATCGCCTAACACTGGCCCAATATGCAGGTGTATAGGCTCTTGGCCGGTTGCACCCATTTTCTTGAAATGGGATGCTACCTCAGTAGAGCTTGCCTCAAGTTGCACATATAGAACGGCTCCTTGTGCGCACGGGTGTCCCAAAGCGAGTGAACCTGTAGCTACTCCATACATCATCGTCTCAGCCGTCGTGGTCTTGCCGACTTTGGGCTTTGCTGCCAGTAACGATGTTGCACCTAGAGGCCACATCCCCTCTATTACTGGCTCCCAATCTTCAGGACTTTCGGTGAAAAGGTCATCCAGGCTGCGGAGATTTAGAGGTGGTGTTGCTGCTGAAGAGTCGGCCATTACCGTGCCCTCTCAAACGAACGATCAGGCAAGACCACTCGATTGCGCCGACCCGCTCGCACCCCTGATGCTATGGTTCGTCGAATGCCCGATAACCCACAATTCGGGTCTTTATCCAGGCCAACCTGAATAGCAGCGTGCTCTAGGTCGGCCTCCAATTCTACCTCAGTCCATACGCCCTCACTCAAGAATGCGGCCAGCGCGTAAGCGGCACGGTTTAGCTGATTGTTGCGACTGCCCGGAGGACTGTTTGCAAGTCTCTCTAGTTGCCTTTGTCGTGCCACTTCTGCATAGCGCGCCAGACGAGTGTTATGGTCGCCGTTGTAATGGCGAAGTCGGAGTACCACGCTCTCAGCCCTCAAAGCACGAATCCTCTCAGCTTCTGCAAGCATGGTCTGTCTTTCAGCTTCCTGCGCGGCCAACTTCTCATTATGGTCTTTCACGTACTCATATAACCACTGGCACTGGCGTAGATCGGCAATCTCGATCTCACCTGGGCCCCGGCCTTTCCTGAACGTATAGGAGCATCCCGCGCTGTTCACGCCGCCCGGATATACTGCCACGCCACCATCTGCGCGCAAGTCAATGTCGGGCAAGTCGTGATCGTAGCCACCTGCGAAGTTGTGGATGATGCCCAGATCAATCGGAGAGCGAAACCAATAGTGTTCGTGGAACTCGCCGCGTGGCGTCTGTACGGTCACTGTAGGCGGAATACCGCCACGTTTCGCAAGTGTGACATAAGCCTCGACGCTGTCCTGATCTAAGATGATAATGCCAGACACGCGACCAGTCACGACTAAAGGATTGATTGTTGGGAACACCTGCTGCCAGTGCGCTATTTCTGCTTCGGTTGGCTTGCGCTCTTGGTATTGTTTCTATTTCACGAGTGCCAGTTTAGTCCCACGCCTGCCAGGTATGATACATAAGCCCTGGCTCCGACCTTCATTTAAGGCTTGCCAGCCCGTATCAGAAGGGTCTGTGCTATCGATGCTGCTAGAGATGTGGCTTGTATTCATCCTGCTGGCCTTCTTCATCTTCCGAAGCAGCTTCCCGTTCCCCAGCCTCGGCTGCTTCGTTCGTTCCCTGTCCTTCCGTTGTCTCTTGCACGGCTCTGATTGCCGCCAAGTACAAGCGCCGAAGAGCGAGGCGCATTCGCAGGGCGTCTTCTGGAGACTGGCGCTCAGGGGGTAGGTTACCGAGCGCCAGCATATTGTGCATCCTTCGGCTTGCTATTTTCTGTTCGCCCACCCTTTGCGTCTCTGATCAAGCGCCGGATAACTCCACTCAGAGTGGCTCCGCGCTCCTCTGCGATCTGTTCAAGTAACTGGCGATCTTTGGCAGATAGATTTACATATATGAAGTGTGTCAGCGGCTCCCAATCCATGATTGCTATACCTCCTGACCCGCTAAAACAATGGTGGGGTTGAGCTTCTGAAGCTCAACCCCACCATAAATATGCCAGTAATATGCTGTCTAGATATGTTCTATATATGCATATATGCGAAAATCAGCGTTGCGGTTTTTTGCGCTTAGGGCTATAGCCAGGTGGAGAGTTCGGAGGCAGACCTAGCCGGTAGTGGCGAAACCGCTGCGCCGTTGATTGATGGATGTGAAGCTCGCGGGCGATCTCTGTATCAGGCAACCCTTGTGCGTGTAATTCGCGGAAACGCTGCTCCCGCTCCTTCTCACTCGTAGGCAACAAACTCTCCCCAGCAGGTAGTGTTGCTTCGGCGGTTTCTATATCCTCCCACTTCCAATTTGCCTTCATAATTCCCACAAGTTGCTTCGCATAGGCGTGGAAGGCGGGATCGGTGGAATAGACAAACACATTCATCCTCTGTTCATCTAATCGAACACACTTTATATAGATCACCGTAGGTGATGGTCGAGGGGCGGGTTGGCCCTTGCCTCTTATGATGAATTGTTGAATTGGCCTTTCCGGGCTAATTTCCGCTATTATCTCTGGTTCCCTCAGCGCCTCCTTACCCACTGGCAAAGTGAGTATGGCTTCCTTCATAAAATCGCCGTACTCTTTTGCTGGTAAAGGGATTATGCAGTAACGCTCGCCGCTAACTTCAGCACAGAACGGTTGACGCACGCTCCTCGTGTAGTCATAGAGCCATGCCTTGAACTTGTCGAACGGGGCATGAAGCCTGAAGGCCCCACATAAGACACCCAACTCCTCGTAACCTCTAAGCTTATCGCTGAAACTGCCCATCGCTAAATACCTCTGTCCAATACACACGTGCTAATCATAGGGCCGATAAGCAAAAACAGAAACCCGCCCCGCTAATCGTACCAGCAGGCCGGGTCTCTAAGGATGTATTCTACTTGTATTGCTGCTGAGTAGCTACCGGTACGATCAGTGTCCACTCAACTGAGCTAACTATCGGGTATTATACCACCGCGCCAGCATGTGGAAATCAATCCACAATCGCCTTTGTAGTGGCCGTGACAGGGGGTACGTGGTGCAAACGCTTTGCCTTGCGACGGGACCTATCAAGCTCAACCGTCGTAGCGAAAGGATATGTGATTAGCTCTCCTGAAGTGGATACTTAGCGACCCGCGCTGCCACGTGGCAATTCCTGCTACCTCATCCCCGGAGCGTATGAAAGAGAACGCATGGGCAGGGGACCCTCCCTGGTTCGGGCCGGAGGAGCGCGCCCTGGTAGCGAGGCTGGCTCTCGGTTAGCCGATTGGCTAATATCGTGCAGCCTTCTTCTTTCGCCCAAACAGCAAATAGGCGATAGGCCCGACAGGCTGTGCGAATGCGAGCGCCGTCCAGAGGCGTTTGCTCCCTTTGATCTGGTCGGCGGTGCGATGGCGGATGTCCCACAGTGACCATAGCATGAGGCAAAATTGCAGGACCCCCCGAACGATGCTGCGTTTTTTCTGCTTCCTCGTCAGGTCCTGCCATCTCCGTTTCTTTTTCTTTGGGGACGCTTCGCCAGCAACCATAGGGTTGGCCTTTGTCTCACCCAATTCATCTTTCACAGCCATATCTTTATCGTTCATTGGATACCTCCGAGGTCAAGAGGTGATTCGGCTATTCTCTTTCTAGGACGGGTTACTTGTTCAGGCTCTCGACAATCAAGCTGGTGTAAAGGACCGCGCCTTTTGGCGTCAGGTGGAAGCCGTCTTTGGCGAATAGCTCAGGGTGGCCGTTGCTCGCCGCCTTCCAGTCTACAAGTAGCGTATTCGGGTAGCGCGCCACCCCTGCGGCGATTACAATGTTGTTAGTTCTTTCCCAGCTACGCGGCACTTTCACATTCACGAATATAACTTTGGGCACGTCCGCCAGCACCTCCATTATCTGGTCGAAGTTCTTGGCGCTGAAAGTGCCATTGCTCCCCAGGTGGATTACGATGACATCACTAAGCGTGCCCGCTGCGCGTCGCGCTTTCAGCGTGGTTATTCCCGCCGCCAATTGCCTGCTGACGGTGGCGTCAATTTCGATCTTAGGTATAGCTTTCTTTAGCTCCTTCGCACCGCTCAGCATCACCGAATCGCCCATAGCCAGGACCCGGCCCGCGAACTTCCCAGGGGTGGCTATGGGCTTGCTTGTCGTGGGGATCACCGTAGGGGTTGCGGGTGGCTTAGGCGTGTTAATTGCAGCCGGAGCCTGGGTCATGGTGGGAACGGACGTTGAAGTAGGGGTTGTTGCGCCTGGTGGTTGCGCGACCTGCGTGGCCGTCTGGTCTGCCGGGTTGATGCTGTGATCAGGGCAGACGGGCATACCAGGGATGAATACCGTCGGGGAGGGTGTAGACGTGTTCGGTATTAGCCTGGTGCTTGTGGCCTTGGCTGTGGGACTTGACGCTAAGAGTACAGGCGTCGCCGGAATATCGGCTATAGGTGTCTCTGCGGCAGCTTCAGGCAAGGCCGTAGCGATGGTCTCCAACTCAAGGAGGTAATCAGGTGTCGCGGGCGGCCTGGCGCTCACCAGTGCTGTGCCCAGCACGACGGCGAGCAACCCACTAACTGCCGATGCTATTCCGAGGCGAGCGCTGAGCCGGATTAGTTGGACTCCCTGTGCCTCCCGCAACGCCCTCCAGTAACGCCCAAGCGCGCCTGAGCGTATAGGGGTCTCAACGAAGTGGTACGATATCGCGGCCAGCACGACCGTTACCCCCAGCCGCAAGGCGAGTAATGGCACGCCATCAAATGTAACGTCAAGCTCAGGCCGCGTCACCATGAAGACGGGCCAGTGCCACAGGTAGATGCCATACGACCTCATGCCGATCCAACGCAGTATACCTAGCCCCAGGATACGTGGAATTATGAGCGCGTTCGGGTTGGCGATGGCCCATATCACTCCCGCGGTAGAGAGCGAGATTGCGGCGAAGCCTCCCTGGTAGAGGAAGGGCTGCGCTTCGTCCAGGTTGACCAGGAGCCACACGAGCGTGCCCAGCGACCCCAGGCCTATCACGTCAACCCAGGGCGACCCTATCTTACCTGCGCGGCGAGAAGGCGACCGAACTCAGGCTCATGCCGAAAGCGAGCGTGCATCCAATAAGCAGCCCGGCGGCCCGCGTGTCGGTCCCGTAATAGATGCGTGACGGGTCCGCATCAGGGTTGTATAGAGCCAGCATCAAGAGGGTCGAAGCCACAGCGCCCGCCAGCGTTGCGATTCGCATACTCTGTCGCGTCCGCAGAAGGCGCATTCCCCCTATGAAGAGGAGAGGCCATAGCAGGTAGAACTGCTCCTCGACTGCCAGCGACCAGAGGTGCTGTAGCAGCGATGGCCGCCCCACAAGCTCGAAATAAGATTGCTGGTTGAAGGCGAGATACCAGTTGGTTACGTACGTGCTCGCCGCGAGGGTATCCCCGCGCAGCCCCGCTACTTCGTCCGGCATGAAGAAGATAGCGAATACGAGCGTGACTGCTAGGAGCAGGAAGAGCGCGGGGAGGAGTCTGCGTGCGCGCCTCAGCCAGAACGCTCCCAGGTCAATCCTGCCCTCTGCCACCCACTCTCCCAGCAAGAGGGAGGTGATGAGGTAGCCGCTGAGGACGAAGAATAGCTCCACCCCCAGGAACCCGCCCGGCATCCAGGGCATACCCGCGTGGTAGAGGAGCACGGCACCCACGGCGAGCGCGCGCAACCCATCGAGGCCAGGGAGGTATGAGAGCCTGGCTCCCGCATTAGAATGGGCTGATTTAGTGGCGCTTCCGGCCAAGCTCTCTCGCTCCAGAGTAGCACCATCATAACGGGCAGGATGATGTTGCCAATGATTATTATGGCCTTCGGTGGGTCGAAGGTCCTGGGGTTTAGCGCCTGGTAGGTCACTGCCTCTCCAAGCATCCCTACGGTGGCTGCGGCTCCGAGCAGTGTAAGCGCGGCCGCACACCTAATCTGCCCAGGAAGCCTCGCCTCCCCGCCAGGGCGGTAGCCGCCATCTGCGCTACCAGCATCTTCACGCCCGGAGAGAGCGCCGTCCCCATCCCGCGCACGAAGTCCTCCTGCGGCATATTCTCTGAGCACCTGCCCAGGAATTGCCCCCGGATGTCCTCGTCTATCGCAACGCGCGCCCCCGTGCTCGCGCTGAGCAGGTACAGCATCGAGGCTCTGATAAGACCGCTGGGCGATTTTGGATTTTGGATTTTGGATTTTGGATTGGAGTGCTTCATCGTCTATACGCTCTAACCACTCTATTATCTATTAACCATCTTATACCAGCTATCCCCTATCAGTCCCCTCCGTCCTGCACACCCATAAAACCTCTGCGACCTCTGCGTCTCTGCGGTGAATAAAAAATCACCTACCGCTTGTCGCCGGGGTACTCTTTGTAGCCGTATATGAGCCTCAGCAATGGGAGGGTGAGCAACACTACCCACCAGAGAGAGGAAGTCAGGATGGGGTCAACGAATGTAAGCGCTATGGAGGCTACGAAGAGCGCGGCGGGGATGAAGTGCCTCAGGGTCTGGTACTGAATGAACCTGGGGTCGAGGTCTTTGTCCACGAAGCGGTGGTGGCGCGTCGAGTAGACCCACAATGCGGTAAGGATAAGGCCCGTAATCGCCATGCTCCCCGCATACAGCATGACGGTAAGCTGCTGGTCCTCGATGCCCATAGTTGGTATCAGATCAGAGCCGACAAACCTCCCAAGGAGCGCGGTAGGATACGGGAGCCATGCTATGCTCAACAAAAAGGCGAGGTTGAGCCATATCAGGTTGCCGTCGAACCGTTTGACGTACCTGAAAACCTGGTGGTGCGCACGCCAGTAGAAGCCCAGCACGATGAAGCTCGTGAGGAAGCTCTGGATCGACCTGAACTGGTGCGCAAGCTCCTTGCCGAGTGTATGGCCCGGCTCCAGGACTTCCTCCAGCTCCGGCACTTTGATTTCGAGTATGAGCAACGTGATGGCGATAGCAAATACCGCGTCGCTGAAAAAGACGATGCGCTCGAAGTCCAACCCACCCTCTATGTTATTTTCAGTCCTGTTACTCATAGCTCTCCTGCACGCGGGGAAAAGGATAAAGGAAAGGATAAAGGATAAAGTGTTCACTGCTGTACGTCAGCTATCGTCTATCGTCCGTCGTCCGTCGTCCGTCGTCCGTCATCACGTACCCCATCACCGTCTCAGCTACCTTGTTCCACTCAGGCATCTTGGGGTCTATCACCTCGAAGTGGCCCGCGTGTTTGAGCGTCACCAGCTTTACCTGGTCTCCCGCTGCGAGGGCGGCTGTATAATACTTTTCGCTGATCTCGTAAGGCACGTTTTCGTCGTCGGTCCCGTGTATCAGCGCCTGCTGCACGCCGATGGGGAGCAATTCACGGGGAGACGCGACCGCATATGCCTCCGGCATTTCCTCCGGCGAGCCGCCCATAAGCTCCTCGGTAGCTCCGTTGCTCAGGTTCATCTCCCAGCTCATATCGAGGTCGGCGACGCCCGCCAGCGCTACGGCAGCCTTGATGGGCAGCGGGTCTGGACGTATAAAGTGGATTGCCTTCTGGTATCCGGTGCCGCCCTGCTACCCATAATGCCAGATGCCCGCCCGCCGAGTGCCCTATTACTACCACCCGCTCCAAATCCAGATTGTGCTCAGGGGCCAGCACCCGGAGATGGTCAACGGCGGCCCCTACGTCGTGGAAAGTGCCGGGCCAGCCTCCTCCCTCGTTGCCTACTCGGCGATACTCGATACTCCAGGTCGCTACCCCCAACGAGGTGAGCGCGGCGCAGACGTGACCTATGTGCTCAAGGTCGTACCTCGCCCGCCAGAAGCCGCCATGTATTACCACCACGACAGGGTGTTGACCCGGCTTGGCGGTGCGTGGCAACCTCAGGTCCCCGAAGTGGAAAGGGCCGTCCCCGTAAGGTATGCGCACGTCGGCGGAAGGTGCGGGCGTCGAGAAGATGTGCCGCGCCATCTTCCTGAGCCTGGAACCGGCCCTCAGCTTCCTGAAAACGCCCCCCAATCTTCTCCCCTCCTATCGTCCAGCATAGCTCATGCGACTTAGCAATCGGCACGTGCCTGACTCTATACCATATCCGGGCTATTCGTTCAATTGGATTGGGTTAGTGCCACAAACTTAACTTGCACCTTAAGGGAAGGCTATGCAAGTTGAAGTTTCATCCCCTGCCAAAAGTCCCACCCTTCCTAAGAGTGCATTACATAATCTGCAGAGTGCATTACATAATCTGCGATGTAGGGGCGGTTCGTGAACCGCCCTGGGTCGAATAGGTGTTGTCCCCACCAGGGCGGTTCACGAACCGCCCCTAGAGCTTTACCCTAACTCTAACCCTTACAGCGCTGTCCTCATTTGCGGCGCACTCAGCATTACTATATGATAGCCCGTAGAGCGAACGTGTAGATGCTAATTACCGCCCCCTGACCCCCAACCCATGTACGACCTCCAAATAGCCGTCGCCAAGACAAACAAATACGCCAGCCGGGAGAGTGGAGATACCGTCGAGGTGGTCGAGAGGCCACAGGGCGGGTTTTCGGTTATTCTCGCCGACGGACAGGGGAGTGGGCAGGCGGCCAAGAGCCTCTCCCACCTCGTCACTACCAAAGTGGTCGGTTTGCTGAAGGATGGCGTGCGGGACGGTGTGGCAGCCCGCGCCGTGAGCGATTACCTTTACGCCCATCGCGGTGGGAAAGTATCCGCGACCCTGACCATTATGTCAGTGGACCTGGCGACGCAGACGCTTGTGCTATCCAGTAATAGCCATTGCCCCGTATTGCTCTCGCGCTCCGGTGGCGAAGTCACAAGTGTTCCTGAGACACCTGCCAACCCCATAGGCATCTACGCTTCCACTCGCCCCATGATGGCGGAGGTGCCTATCGAGGGGCAGCTTTGCGCCGTCGCCTATTCAGACGGTCTAATGGAAGCGGGCAGGCGTGATGGCCGACCTATAGACTTGCCTGCGCTGGTAACCGGCTGTCTGGAGGCGGGTGTCACCAACGCCCGGCAGCTCGCGGACTATCTGTTGTCCCGCGCACTTGAACTGGACGCAAACCGCCCTTCAGACGACATGACCGTCTCCGTGGTGCTGCTACTCCCCACCCCCGATGTGGAAGGGAACAAGGTAACTCCCCAGGTGAGGCGCATGGAAATAAGCGTGCCAATCGTGTGATCAGCTAAACGCAAAGACGCAAAGAGAGGAGAGGACGCAAAGGTTCTTTAGGGTTTACCGCAGAGACGCAGAGTGCGCAGAGATTATTTTATGGAAGTGTATACTCTATCGTCCGTCGTCCGTCGTCCGTCGTCACGTTTCCGCAACAGCATTGCAGCTACGGTCGCTCCCCAACCTATGACTATCAACGTCCCTACGCTGCTTGCTATGAGCGCGAGGGCGGGGGCTTGAGGGGCTAACGTGCCTGCGAACAGCAGCCACTCTTCGGGGGTACGCAGCAGCAATGCTAGCCCGATACCTATAACCAGCGCAACCCATAGGGTGTCTCGTCTGGCTGTGCGCCGGTCGGCGGCTTGCCGGTTGAGCCACCACGCCCCCAGCATGGCCGTTACGGGGATAGCGAGCAGGACGAGATGGTGGGGCCAGGTGCTGCCCGAAACGAGGTGGATGGCAAGCAGTACCAGGCTCACTTCAAGTAGCCTGCGCACAATGCGTCCTTCTCTTCCACTATAAGCAGCGCGTTTGCCCGACGCCCATATCACCCACGCCACAGCTACGAGGACCAGCAGATTTGCCAGCCACGTGATGATAGGGCGAACTGCCGCGCCGTCCAACAACTGCGTGTTCGGTGCGAAAGGATCGCCTGGGAGCAGGGCGCGTGAGATGGTGGCATTGAGGCTCTGGTTATCCGGCGAGTGGAAGTCCTCGCCAAAGAGGCCCGGAAAGACCTCGAACCAGAAGCGCAACGTGGCGGGCGTGACGAGCAGGCATATCAATTGCAGCGCGATTATCCCCCCGCTCGCTACGGCGGCTACGATTCGAGGCCCGCGCCACCACAGGTACGCCACCAGTAGCACGGGCAGCACCTTGATGCTCACCGCCAGAGCCAGCAGCCCTCCCGCGAATATATACGATAGACGCCGGGCGTCAGTGGATAAGCCCGAAGCTTCCAGTTCCGTGCTTTCAGTGGACGCTTGGCCGTCCTTCAATATGAGGTAAAGCGTTCCCGCTATCAAGAGGAGTATCAGGCTGTTCACCTGTCCTACTCTGATTTCAGTTTGAACAGGAGTAGTCAGCCAGGCCAGGAAGAGCACACCTACCACTAACGGGCGGATGGCGGCAGGGAGCAACCGCACCAGCAGCCATCCGGCGGCTACGAGGCAGACGTGCTGAAGCAGCTTCCAGATGATAGTGGCAGTGGTGACGTGCAGCGCGGAGAGGGGAAGAACTAAAATAGCCAGCAGGGGTGGGTAGATATAAGGGGGTGAGATGCCCGCGAGGTAGATGTCCTCCCCGCGCCCCAGCACCCGTGACGCTTGATAATAAACATGGAAGTCGAGAGCGACCCAGTTCCCCTCTTTCACCAGCCCGCCATTAGCCGCCCAATAGACGTATCCCCCTATCCCCGCGACTGACATAAGCCAACCCGCTACGTAGAATGCGGAGTGCGGAGTGCGGAGTGCGGAATGGCTGCCAGGGGCCGCTAGTTGGGGGTCGGAGGTCACAGGTTCGGGGTCAACATTGTGGTCAACAGTGCGAATATTCGTCGTCCGTCCTTCGTCTTTCGTCACTTCCGCACTCCACACTCCGCACTCCGCACTCGAACTATCCTTCTACCTGGGCTATGGCCTCGGTAGGGGACGCGCCGCCGTAAATGATAGAAAGGATGCCTGGAAGGTATCTATCCATGACGGAGACATTGACGTACACGACACGCTTTACGAGAGCCGTGCTGAGGCGGTCCCCCTCCACGTCAATACTCGTCTTGTAGCGTACCTCGCCATCATTGTAGTCTAACTCAAAGTTGCCGATGTATAGCCCGTAGTTAGCCCTGGTGAGGAAGTCCCCAAGTATGGGCCGCTTGTCCTCCGGGGCTTTCACCGGGCAATATGAATAGAATATGAAGACCTCTTTCTCCTCATTTATACGAGCATAGCAAGTCCACTGGCCACTCTTTCCTGAGAAGTTGACGCTGAGTGTAGGCTGCCCCTCAAGCTGCCGGAAAGCCCATCCCTCCTCCCTGAAAAAGCTCGTTACCACATCCAATAAATCTCCCATGATTATCCTCTCTTGACGGACGATAGACGATAGACGATAGACGATAGACGATAGACGATAGACGATAGACGATGGTTACGTGAGAGCAGACCATATTTCGTACAGCATAACTCCATAAATCTTGGCGTTCTTGGTTATCTTGGCGTCTTGGCGTTTAATAATCACGCATCACGTTACGTTTCACTCAACCCTGATAACGTGATTACATTCAGGGTCCAGTCCCTGGTAGATTGGTTGGCTATTGACCACCTCGCGCAGGGCGGCTACGTGATGGGTGTCGCATTCCTTGCAATATAGGTACACCAGCAGCGGGTCCGTCGGAAAGAGGGGGAGACGTTCCGCCTGGAGGGTGGGGCGCTTGGTGTAGTCAGGTTTCTCGCCTGGCGGGTACAGGAGCAGGGTCGCCGTCTCGGCGGCATCTTCAGGCGCGTGCATCGGTGGCATCGGCGTGGCCGCTTCCTGGCCCATGAGGAGCTTGCGCTGCTGAGGCGCGTACAACTGGTATTCGCCCAGGAATGTTGCGCTTTGCATAAGTGCGCGCAAGCCTGAGAGGGCCGCATCTGCCACTTCGCGCAGGGTCCCAGGCTGTAGGGCATTACCTGGCGTCTTACTGAGTTTGACTCGGTACTGGTCCAGTAGCTCAAGGAAGAGCCGTGGAGAGACCTCCTCTCGCGGGCCATATTCCCCGGCGTAGCTCAGCCTCTCCACCATGACATTTCGTACCGCCGTATACGCCTCCGTGAGCGCACCCTTTTCGGCCTGTGCGTACCATTCGGACAGCCCGGCTACGGGGCCATCAGGTGTGGCAGCCAGGCCTCTTGCTGCCCACAGGAGCCATTGGCCGGGCAACACCCGCCTCAGGCTTCGCAAGCTGCGGCTTAGAGTGGGGTCAGCCTCTATCTGGTCGGTGTAGAGCGCCTGGGAATACTGTCCCACGGCCACCGCTCCCAGGTAATAGGTAAGCGCGTCGGCCAGCGTGAACACCGCGTCATGGCACGCCGCCCCGTCCTCTCCCAGGCAGACCTGTTCGACTTTATGTAAGGCGCGGGCTATGGGCAGGGGATATGCGTCCATTGCCTCTTTACTTTTATACATAGGGGCATTGTAGCACCGGGGTAGGGGGCGGGTCAACGCTTCCAGCCTCAGCTTGACAACGCCCAAGCCCTATTGCTACTATGGAAAAGAGAGCAAAATTGCTGGAGGAGATTGGAGACGGTATGGACAACAACGCACCCACAGGCAGCCCTGATGACCATTTTGCGCCCCCCTCCACCCCCAGCACCACCGATTATCGCCATGCTCGCCCCTATGTTAGAAATGCGGAGTTGAGCAGGCAGAAGGCAGAAGGCAGTAAGCATCTCAACCCCCACATTCCGCACTCCACACTCCACACTCCGCACTATAAAGACCCTCGTAAGATAGTGGTGGTAGGGGTCTGTTCGTCGGGCAAATCCACGCTCGTAAAGCAACTAAGAGAGAAGGGGTACAGGGTGCGTGTTTGCGCCCAGGAGCACTCCTACGTAGCGCATCTGTGGCAGCTATCGAACCCTGACCTGCTGGTCTACCTTGACGCCTCGCTGCACACGATCCGGGGGCGTGGCAGGACGCGCTGGCGGCAGAGCATGTTGGACGAGGAGCATCGCAGGCTGTCGCACGCCCGCGAGCACTGCCAGGTCTACGTCCACACCGACGGCATCTCTCCCCAAGACGTTACCGCCAGGGTCGTCACCTTCCTCAACAACCACCAGCCGGAGGAAGGATAAGGGAAAAAGGATAAAGGATAAATGGCGAGTGATGAGTGATTTTATCCTTTATCCTTTATCCTTTTTCCTTTAGATAAAGATGACTATAGACAACGGCGAGCGGAACTTCATTTCGGATGGGATTAACCTCACGCCCGGCGACCTATCGCTGGTGGCGCGCTCAGCACAGGATAAGGAGACGGGGCGGGCAGCGCTTACCGTTGGGATGTCGGCTGAGGCGCGGGAGCGTGTGGAGCGAGCGCACTCGGTGGTGGCCTCTATCGTCGAGCGTGGTGAGGTGGTGTACGGTATCACCACCGGCTTCGGCGCTTTCAAGGACCGCGTTATCTCTCACGACGACCTGGCACAGCTACAGGTCAACCTTATATTGAGCCAGTGCGTCGGTGTAGGCGCTCCCCTCCCTACCGAAGCGGTGCGCGCTATGATGCTCAGCCGCGCTCATGCCCTCTCCCTGGGCTACTCCGGCATACGAGTTGACACCCTGCAACTGTTATATGACATGCTCAACGCGGGTGTACACCCCTACGTGCCTGAGCAGGGTTCGGTTGGTGCGAGCGGCGACCTCGCGCCCTTATCGCATATGGCTTTAGGCATGATGGGGCGAGGGCAGGCCGAGTGGCGGGGCAGGCTCATGCCCGCGGAAGAGGCATTGAGGGGCGCGGGGCTGGAGCCTGCCGTGCTTGGCCCCAAGGAGGGTCTCGCCCTCTCAAACGGCACTTCCCTTATGTCCGGCCTCCTCTCATTAGCCGTTACCGATGCGGCTATGCTGTGCGACACCGCCGACGTGGTGGGCGCGATGAGCCTGGAAGCGCTACAGGGTGTGCCCGCAGCCTTCGACCCCCGCATCCACGCCGCGAGAGGCCAGCGTGGTCAGATTAGCGTAGCCACGCGGATACGCCAGCTAACGTCAGGTAGCACCCTGCTGTGGGACGACGGAAGACGGAAGACGGACGATGATAAACGACAGGCGGGGAAGGTCCAGGATGCTTATGCGTTGCGGTGTATGCCCCAGGTGCATGGCCCGGCCCGCGATACGGTTGAGTACGTCACCAACATCGTCACGACCGAGCTGAACGGCGCAAATGATAATCCTCTAGTCTTCCCCGATGGGAATTCTGAACTATCCGAAGCGCTTGAAACTCAAAACTCAAAACTCAAAACTCAAAATTCGGTCCTCAGTGGCGGTAACTTCCACGGCGCGCCCGTCTCAGTCGCGGCGGACTTCCTGAAGATCGCGGTCTGCCAGCTTGCCAACATCAGCGAGCGCAGGCAGGCTCGCCTCGTGGATGTGGCGGCACACGGTGGCCTCTTCCCGGCGTTCCTCATCAAGCACGGTGGCCTCAACAGCGGCTTCATGATGGTGCAGTATACCTCGGCGGCCCTCGCGTCCGAGAACAAAGTGCTGGCCCACCCCGCGAGCGTGGACACCATCCCCACCTCCGCCAACGTCGAGGACCACGTGAGCATGGGGCCTATAGCCGCCCGCCACGCTCGTATGGTCGTCGGCAACACCGCCCGCATCCTCGCCCTCGAAGCGATGATGGCGGCCCAGGCCCTCGATTTCCGCCTCCAGGCAGAACCTCATGCCCGCATGGGCGCAGGCACCCGCGCCGCATACGATCTCATCAGAGAGCGCGTCCCCTTCCTCGAACGTGACGAAGACTTCCAGCCGTATATAGCGTCGATGGTGGAATTGGTGCTCGGCGGACACCTTGGAGCTATTGCATCTTTAGAAAAGCCAGTATATAATTGACGAACTTTGTAGCCTCATTTGGAAGGATAAGGAATAAGGGATAAAGTGCGAACGTCCCTTATCCCTCATAATTTATCCTTCTTCCTTGATTGTCATGGAGGCGCTTATGGTTCGCAGGTTGTTGTCGTCACTCTTGCTGGCGCTTATCTCGTGCCTCTCATTAGGCGCGCCCAGCCCCGCCGGGGCCGATACCTCTGACCCTCCGTCTAACCCCACCTGGGACCCCGCCTGCTACCGCACCAACGAGCAGGTGCAAGCCTTCCTCCAGGGTATAGCCATCACTTACCCCCAGATCGCCACCCTGACAGACGCCGGCCTCTCCTGGGAAGGGACGCGGCATTTGTGGCTCCTCAAGCTCGCTAACGCCTCGCGGCCTGGGCCTAAGCCCGCGATATTCCTCCTCGCTGGGCAGCGCCCACGCGACATCGCCGGGCCTGACATGCTTATGCGTTACATCTCCTACCTCACGCAGAGCTACGGTGCAGAACCCGACGCCACCTGGCTACTCGACAACCGCGAGATATACATTCTCCCTGTCGCCAACCCGGATGGCTATTTTCAGGTCTATTCGAATGGCTACCAATGGTACAAGAACACCGACAATGACGACGGCTGTACTACCCCCCAGTGGTGGGGCACTGACCTCAACAGCAACTACCCCTTCCACTGGAACGACGTTGGGGTCAGCGGCGACCCGTGCGACCTCTCCTATCGCGGGCCTTCCGCCCTCTCCGAGCCGGAGAGCCAGCACATCCTCTCGGCGTTCGAGGCAAGTAACGCAGACCTGGTCCTCTCTTTGCAGGCCCCTGGCCCCGCTGTATTTTACCCCTGGGGCTGGTCATCTCAACCTGCCTCCGACGCTGCCTGGTTGGATGCGCTGGGCTGGAACCTGGGGAGGCTTAACGGCACACCACGCCAGTCGGTGCGCTCCCACAACGCGAACACCCCCGTAAGCGGCATCCTCGATGATACGGTCTATGGTGTGTATGGCGTGCCCGCTTATACCTTCAATATCGGCGCTTCCTTAAGCCCTATATGCGCCGACCTCGGCCCCATGTGGGAGGCGCAACGCCTGGCCTTCCTCTATGCGACCAAAGCGGTAGGCTCGAACATGAGCATGACCCTGTCGCACGCCTTCGGCCCCACCCCGCGAGACCTCGCCATCTCGCCTGCCATCTCACCTGAGAGCATCCAGGTGACGGGCGTGCTATCCGCCAACTATGGGGTGGTCATGGGCGCAGTCTACTCGATAGACGAGCCGCAGGGGGACGGCGCGGGCACGTCGATGAGCGGTAACTTCGGGGGTGGCACAGCAAACGTCTCCGCTACCGTAGACACGAGCGACCTTACGAATGGCCGCCATCTCCTCTTCGTGCAGGGGAAGAATGGCGCGAACCAATGGGGCGTGCTATCATCCGCCTTCTTCACCGTCACCGGCAGCGTGATCACCCCCAGCCCCACACCTCAATTCGCCCTCACACCGAGCGCGACCCCCATGCCGAGCAGCACCCGTACTGCTACTTCCACATCCATACCTACCCACCCCGTCACCGCACAGCCTACTTCAACGCCTACAACCACTCCCTATTCGGCTACCAATACCGCCACAGGTACGCCTTACACCCCGACTGTCACCCCTACGCGCACTCCGACGCTTACACGGACACCTACTTCCACACGCACTCCCACGTTGACGCGTACTCCTACGTTCACACGCACGCCAACATCCACGCGTACTCCTACCTTCACACGAACTCCCGAACCTCCTCCCACGGCCACACCCCTGCCATGCGCTGAATACAGCGACGTCTATCCCTCTCAGTTCTTCTACCGGGCGGTGGACTGGCTCACCTGCCGCCACATCGTCTCAGGCTACCCTGACAACACCTTTCGCCCCTTCAACCCCGCCACCCGCGCCCAAATCTTGAAGATGGTCGTGCTAGGGGAAGAGTGGGAGCTATACGACCCTGGCCAGCCCACATTCTCCGACGTCTCGCCCGAAGAGTGGTTCTACCTGTACGTCGAAACGGCCTTTAAACACGGTATCATCGGCGGCTACCCCTGCGGAGAAGGCACAAAGCCAGAAGGCAGAAGGCAGAAAGCAGAAAGCACTATATTCTTTACCAGCAACTCACCCTCTACTGCCTTCCGCCTACTGCCTGGTGCCTTCTCGCATCTGCCTTCTGCCCACCGCCTACTGCCTTCTTCGGTCTGCTTCCTCCCCCATAACAACGTTACCCGCGCTCAGCTCTCCAAAATAATCGTATCTGCCCGCCTCTGGCCCCTCCTTGACCCTCTCGAACCGCACTTCATAGACGTACCTCGCGGCTCTACCTTCTACACCTATATCGAGACGGCCCAGGCACGTGGCGTGGTCGGCGGCTATGGTGACGGCACGTTCAGGCCGGACAACGAGGCTACGCGAGGGCAACTGGCGAAGATGCTGTATGTGGCGCTTACGCAGTAACTATCAGGAGTGAATACCTATGCCGGTTTATGAAACATTCTCAAAACGCCAGCAACGGCTTGCCAGCCAGGGAGTTCCGGTCCTATATCAGTACGACGATTTGCCAAGGGCTTTTCGCGTGCAGGTAGTCTATATATGGCGCGAGGCACTTGGTAGCCCTATGGATAATCGAGGTCAGCCCGCAGTCAATGATTGGTCTGCACTCTGGGGTGACATAGAGCATACGATTGAAAGGGAACATGGGTTGTTCATCAAAGATCGAGTAGGGTCCAGCGCTGTTCGATGCGAGGACTTTCGACTGAATAAGGATACTGATAGTGCGCTCGATATTATTGAGCTATCTTTTCGGCATGTGGATACAAAGCTGCGCGAGCCTCGCGCTGACAAGTTCAAGCATGTAATCACGACACAATCACCGGACGAAGCTATTGCAGAGCTAAATCACCGCTTCCGAGAGCATGGTATCGGCTTTCAATTCATGGGTGGGCAACTCGTCAGAGTAGATTTGCAGTATATACACAACCAGGTTGTCGAACCCGCGCTATTGCTGTTGCATGTGCAGGGTTTCCAGGGACCAGAAGATGAGTTTCTTCGCGCTCATGAGCACTACCGACAGGGGAAGAATAAGGAAGCCATCGTTGAAGCACTTAAGGCATTTGAGAGTACGATGAAGGCCATATGTGATGAGCGCCGATGGCACTATTCGCCTACCGGAGCTGCAAAGGACTTGATCAATGTCCTATTTGATAACGGCCTTATACCCTCTTACTTACAGAGCCAGTTTACATCCTTGAGAGCTAGTCTGGAATCTCGGACTCCCCACAGTCAGAAACAAGACGAGTGGTCATGGTCAGGGAAGCAGTCCTGTTACAGTACCCGACCATTTAGCCGCCTATGCGCTCCACCTGGCTGCCGCGAACATTGTCATTCCTCGTCCAGTCGCATAAGGCGCTAAAGTAACTTCCATTGAGAATTGAAACCATTCTCAAACATGGTATAATCGAAGGCTGTTTAGATTAATATCACTTTAGCTACCCGGCAGCAGCCTTCACTAGCGAAAGGACACCGCCCACAAACCATGAAGAGCCAATTCCATTCCGCACTCCGCATTCCGCGTTCCGTACTCACCAGCGCCCTCCTCCTTGCCGCCCTTACTCTTACCCTCGCTCTCACTGCCGGACTCGGCGCTAACCTTGCCACCGCAGCCGCGCCAATTACCCAGAACCCCTCACCCGACACCCTCACCAAGCCTCAGCGTGTCAACATGTACTTCCGCGACCGCAACGAGCCGCGCACCTGGGAGGGGATGGGCTATGACCTCCCCGAAACCGCTATGAACCGGACGTGCCAGGCTACCTCGGCTACGTTCCTAATGTGCCGCTGACGCCTGACCAGTACGCTTTCGCTCGCTCTAAGGGCATCTTCATGCGCGTCGTGGGCGACATCCCCTCCTCCACGCCCGACTGGGACGTCTGCTACCGCGACTACCCAGCCATGCTTACCTACCTCAACTCCGTTGTCTCGCGCTTCCCTAACCTCGCCACCCTCACCGACATCGGCGACTCCTGGTGTAAAGCTCACCCCGGCCAATGCCCGGCTCCGCACGCCGGCAATGGTTTTGACGTCTGGCGCATCAAGCTCACCAACTCTGCCATCCCAGGACCTAAGCCCAGGTTCCACCTCGTCGCAGCCCACCACGCCCGCGAAATCGCCACCCCTGAGCTTGCCATGCAGTGGATAGAGGACCTGGTCACGGGCTACGGCACTAACGCCGACTTCACATGGCTCCTCGATAACCGTGAAGTCTACGTCGTCCCCGTCGAAAACCTCGATGGCTGGTTCCACGCCGCCACCGACGAGATCTACTGGCGCAAGAATGACAACCCCGCGGGCTGCACCTACCCCGATAACGGCGTAGACCCCAACCGCAACTACAACATCTGCTGGTCTGCCCCGGTGCTGGCAGCAGCCCATGCTCCGAGACCTACTACGGCACCGGCGCAGGTAGCGAGACCGAGAACTCAGAACATGGTCAATGAGTACACCGCCGTAGACCCTCGATTCTCATTTCACTCTCCACACCTACGGCCCATACGTCCTCTACCCCTGGGGCAACTCCGGCTACGGCGCTCCTCACGACAAGGCCGCCCTCGACGCATTCGCCTGGAACATGGCCCGCATCAACAATACGACCCCTCGCAACCGCACAGGCCAGCCCTACCAGGTCCTTTACAACGTCTCCGGCACCACCGACGACTGGACATATGCCAACTTCGCCATCCCCTCCTTCACGATAGAGCTTGGCGGCTACAACGACTTCGACGTTCCCTGCGCCACCCTCCCCACCATAATCAACAACTACAAGCCCACCCTCACCTACGCCCTCAAAGCCACCAGCTCTATTACCCAGACGAGCTACATGCACGCCTTCGGCCCCAGCCCCAATAGCCTCTCAGCCATCGTCAGCGGCACTACCCTCAACGCCAGCGCGGTTATATCAGCCAACTACGGCACAACTACGGGCGCTGTCTACCGCATAGACCAGCTTCCCGAAGATGGCATCGGCACAGCTATGAGCATGAGCGGGCAGAACGCCTCCGCTGCTATTGACGTAAGCCCCATGCCTAATGGCCGCCACACCCTCTTCATCCAGGGCAAAGCCGCCTACAGCTACAACGGCAACTCCGAGCAGTGGGGCATCGTCAGCGCGGTCTTCTTCACTGTCACGAACGGCAGCGGCACTGCCACACCTACAACAGTCCCGCCAACACCTACCCGCACAAATACGCCAGGCGTAACAGCCACCACCACAACCGGCGCAATCCCTACCTTCACCCCTGTCCCGCCTAGTGCTACCCCAAGCCGCACCAGCACTCCTGGCGCGACTGCCACGTGCGTCCCGGCCAGCACTCTGGAATTCGTCTCTATAGAAGACAATTACTTCAGCCCCCAGAATGCCACCATCCCCGCGGGTACTAGAGTCCTATGGACCAACGGCAATAACCACAGCTACGCCCACACCACTACCTCCGATACCGGCCTCTGGGACAGCGGCTCGCTCGATGATGGCCGCCAGTTTGGCTACACCTTCTACACACCCGGCACCTACGCCTACCACTGCACCATCCACCCCAGCATGACCGGCACGATTACGGTTCAGCCCGCTACCCCCTGCCCTACCTCCACTTCTACTGCTACGAGGACACCCACAAGCCCTCCGTCTACCTCCACCTCTACCGCCGAAGCCACACCTACATCGTGCGCCATCACCTTCACAGACGTGCCTTCGGATAGCACCTTCTATACGTGGATAAGGTGTCTCGCTTGTAGGAACATCATCTCCGGCTACACTGATGGCACTTTCAGGCCAGGCAACGAGATAACCAGAGGGCAGATAGCGAAAATGGTGAGTAATTCTGCTGGCTTCTCGGAAGACGCAGGACCGCAGATATACGAGGACGTGCCTCCCGGCAGTCCATTCTATGACTGGATAAACAGGCTGTCCATGAGAGGACACATGGGAGGATACCTGTGTGGTCTCGTACCGGAGGAGCCATGTATCTCTCCAGATAACCGTCCCTACTTCCGCCCCAACGCCAGCGCTACTCGTGGACAGCTAGCCAAAATAGTGGCTAATGCGGCAGGACTTGGAGGTACGCCCACCGGCTTGTTCTACACAGACGTACCTGATGATCACCCATTCTATGAATGGATAATGCGTCTTACCACGCTAGGGGTGATGTCAGGATACCCATGTGGTGGCGATGGTGAGCCTTGTGACGATGCTAACCGTCCATACTTCCGACCCTTCGCCAACGTGACTAGAGGCCAGGCATCGAAGATTGTGGCTAACACATTCTTCCCTGACTGCCAGACACCCTAAAGATAAAAGGAAAAAGGATAAGGGATAAAGGATAAAGAGGAAGCTGACCTCTTACTTTATCCTTTATCCCTTATCCTTTTTCCTTTCCCATAAGATAAAGTTCGAAGTAATCGCGTAGTTTGCCAGATTTTCCCTTCCATTTTGGCTTGAAGTGTGGTAATATAGCTCCATCGCATGACCAGTTAAATTCATTTCCTGGAATCTAGCCCACAAGGTCACAATTGCTGTGGCGGCCCACAGCAGCGGCGTAAGTACAAATAAAGACATAATCGCAAGACGAGAGGAGTTAAGGATGGCTAAAAACAGACCGCTATTGTTGGCAGCTCTGGCAGGTTTGCTTGAACTCGTGACGGTGATGGCTCTCGTGGTGGGGCGTGGCTCCTCCACACAGACAGCCGCCGGCGGGAACTCGAACCTGACCGTACCCTCGGCCAACATGCCGCTCAACCCCAACTGGAAGGCCCAGCCTGCCGCGGGTGAGCGCGTTAGCTTGCCGTGGGCGAACATCAAAGTAAACACCGATAGCTCCAACGAGGCTCAGAACGAGCCATTCGTTGCTGTCAACCCCAACAATCCGAACCACCTGGTGGTCGGCGCGAACAGCTGGCTCGTCGGTAACGGTCATTTTGAAGTGTTCGCGTATGTAAGCTTCGATGGCGGTAGGACTTGGGCAGCCTCCCAGCCATATATTGACCGCAACGCAGGCCGCATCAACGCGGCTGACCCCACGGTCGCCTTCGCCTCCAACGGCGATGTCTATTTTGCCTTTGTAGCCCTCACCCCGTCCCCTGGCGCAGTGGCTGTAAGCCGCTCGTCTGACGGTGGACTCACATGGTCGCACCAGAGCTGGGTCACCAGCTTCGCCAACGCTGCTGACAAGCCCGCGATGGCTGCCGCGAACGGCAGGCTTTACGTCTTCTACCAGGGTGCTTCGCTCTACAGTACAGTCTCCAGCGATGGAGCCACCTGGAGCGCTCCGAGTGCCATCGAGGCCAATGGCCGCAACGCATATCCCGTCGTGGATAGCCGTGGCAACGTGAGCGTTTTCTACAACACCAACACCAGCATCAAGATGGCCCGCGTGAGCGGTCGCATCACTATCTCTACCGTCGCCAACACGACGCCTCTCCAGCAGAGGCCGGCTGGATACCGCGCCAGCAACTACCCGGCAGCGGGTGTGGATAGCGCGGGCAACCTGTACGTCGCGTGGGCCGATGGCCGCAACGCAGGCCGTGGCAACGACGTACTCTTCAGCCGCTCGGCTGATGGTCGCTCTTGGAGCGCTCCTGTAACGCTCAACACCGATAGCGGCAGCGCGGACCAGCTAATGCCCTCCCTCACGGTCGGCAGGAACGGCGCAGTTTCGGTGGCGTGGCTCGACAACCGCAACGACAGCGCCAATATCAACTACGACGTATACATGTCTACCAGCTACAACGGTGGGCAGTCCTTCGGCGCTAACACACGCGTGACCGACGTGTCGTCCAATCCTAACAACGATCCGCGAATGCAGGGTACGATGATAGGTGACTACTTCGCCCTCGCTTCAGGCGATGGGGTGGTGTATTCCCTGTGGACAGACACCCGCAACAACAACCAGGATATCTACATGGCTCCCGTCACCGTACGATCTCCCAATAACTAGTAGCAAGTAACGAGTGACGGGTACGACATCCCGGCAACTCCTCTCGCCTGGTAAGGCCGCTTACCTCTCCCGGGAGTGAGCATCTTCACCCGGTAGCAACAGACGGCAACAAAAAGGGTGACCTCAAATCTTCGAGGTCACCCTTTCTGCCTTATTTCTCAAATAAACGGATGTTTGTCCAGGCGGGCGCATTATCGCTATAATAGTTGGACAGCATTCCATCGCCCGTTCAGGGCGTGATTTATCGCGCCCCAACGCATTACTCCGCCCTCCACATCATAATTCCTTCCGTCCATCGTCCGTCGTCCATCGTCCATCCCCCAGCCATGTCCAGAAGCTTCCTCTCAATCTGCACAGCAGGCGCGCTCCTGGCGGCTGCTATCATGTTGATAGTTGGCCTGCAATCCTCTGCGAATCCCGCGAGCGCGGGTCCCGCACGAGTGAGCGCCAATCCCATATGGGGGCCTGACATAAGGGTGAACCCTCCCAATCCGGAGATGCCAGATCTGAACAGGAATCTCTCCATCGCGGTTGACCCTACCAACTCGAATAACGCGATGGCGGCTTACATCAACTTCACAAGTGCGGGAGATCGAAGCTTCTTCTCCAACAGCACGGATGGAGGGCGCACCTGGGCGGGCGCTCGCATACCCCTCTTAGGCACCGACCATATGATCCCGGTGCACATGGGTGGGGTGGCTTATGATGCCGCGGGTACTGCTTATTACTTGACGGTCGCTGTAACCTCTACGCGCTCCGGCGTTTTCGTGCTTACCGGTACGAATGGACTTTTGAACCCGGAGGTGCCCATAATCACCTCCGATTATTCGGAGTTTCGCGGCCAACCACAACTATCAGTGGACCCCCGCGCCCAGGGACAGTTCGCATCCAACATCTACTCATTCTGGCTCTACTCGAACAACATCGGTGGCTCATTCCAGGGTATATGGCTGCGCTACTCACAGGACAAAGGAAGCACATGGAGCAATGACGTCAAGGTATCGGACCCGGGGAATGAGATCAGTTTCGGCCCCTCCTCTGGCGTCGCGTCCGATGGGACGGTCTACGTGGCTTCTCAGCAACTGGCAGCCTACTCCATCGATATCGAGCCAAAGCTATTCCTGGACCGTAGCACGGATGGAGGAAGCTCCTGGGGACCGGACAGGCTCATTACGGGCGCTCCCATCTCGAAGATAGGCATACCTGACTGGAAGGGACGCGAGCTAACCCTGGCTGGTAGCGAGAACTGTTCCTTGATACGTATCTTTCACTTCCCCCACATAGTGGTAGCACCCAACGACCCCAACATGGTCTACGTTGTGTGGAACGATGGGAGGTGGGACCAGGAATTCACTCAATGCACGGGCACGGGCAGGCACAGCGACATCGCGTTCAGCCACACAACGGATGGTGGGCTGACGTGGAGCAGTCCCAGACGCATCAATTACGACCCGATGGGCAATGGGGTAGACCAATGGAACCCGGGCATTGGGATTAGTGAAGATGGCGTTATCGGTGTAACCTGGTATGACCGCAGGTACGACCCCAGCCACCCATACTGGTACAACATCGCCTACAGCCAATCGACCGATGGTGGCGTAACATGGAGTCCTAATGTAAGGATCAGCGATGTCTCAAGCGATCCAGACTCGCTGGCGGACGTGAAGGGTATAGATGACGTGGGGTATCGCCAGGATTTAGCATTCGGGCCTGATTATGTTCTACCTGCCTGGGTGAATGCCGAGCAAGGCGCTAACCGTGGCGATTTCTTTACCGACAGGGGCGTGCTTCTCCCTGGCCCAAGCCCGACCCCCACATCTGTTCCGCCATCTCCTACGCTCACTGCTACATCGGAAGCTACCGTGACACCATGCGCTATCACCTTCTCGGACGTGCAGGCCGACCACACATTCTATCCATTCGTCAGGTGCCTGGCTTGCAGAGGCATCATATCCGGCTACTCAGACGGCACGTTCAAGCCTGGTAACGAAATCACTCGCTCGCAGATAGCCAAGATGGTGAGCAATGCAGCCGCTCTCGGCAACGACCCAGGAGAGCAGATATACGAGGATGTGGACTCCTCACATACTTTCTTTACCTGGATCAACAGGCTCTCCGAGTTGGGCTACATGAGTGGTTACCCTTGTGACGGCGTGCCTGAAGAGCCTTGTAACCCTCCCGGCAACCGCCCTTATTTCAGACCCTTCGCTAATGCTACGAGAGGGCAGATAGCCAAGATAGTCTCCAATGCCGCGGGGATAGGGGGTACGCCAACTGGCTTGTTCTTTACGGATGTGCCTGAGGAGCACCCTTTCTACCAATGGATAATGCGCCTTACCCAATTGGGCGTGATGGGTGGCTACCCGTGTGGTGGAGAAGGAGAGCCGTGTGACGATGTCAACCGACCATACTTCCGACCGTTCGCCAACGTGACCAGGGGGCAAGCCTCCAAGATGGTAGCCAACACTTTCTTCCCTGACTGCCAGACCCCTGCTCGGCCTTAGAACCTGTTTAAGCACAGCATTATGAGACAAACGACCTTGAAATAACGAAGCATCCTTTTCCCTGTCATTCTGAGCGGAGCGAAGAATCTCCAAGCTTGGACGTATGGATAAAGTTCTTAAATTCTTCGCTCCGCTCAGAATGACAAGTAGAGGAATTCAGTTCTTAATCACGCTCTAGGAAGAATGACAAAGGACGAATAGGCACGTGCATGAAGAACTAATAAGATTTAGAATGTAAGACATGAAGGATAAAAGTCAAGTAAGAGCGAGTACAAGCACAAGCAGTGGTAGTGGTAGTGGTAGTGATGCTGCATGGAGAGAAGGTCGCCGCATGCGAGCATGGGAACTGCACCAACAAGACCCTAAACGTTGGACCCAAAGCCGCATAGCTGAGGCGCTGGGAGTAACACAAGGAGCAGTCAGCCAGTGGCTCAAAGCTGCTAGAGAAGGTGAAGGTTCCAAAGCCCTTTTGCGACGTTTCCCCCCAGGTGGCGTGCCGCGCCTCAATGAGGAGCAACTACAGCAACTGGACAAATGGCTAAGAGCACCAGGCGGAGCCTCAGCCCATGGCTTTGTAGGAGAAGTGTGGACCCGCCCACGAGTAGCCCACTTGATCGAGAGGCGCTTCGGAGTGAAGTACCACCCTTCACAGGTTGGACGTATCCTGCGTAAGATGGGTTTTAGCTTACAAAAACCGGTAAAACAAGCCCACCAACGTGATGAAGCGGCTGTGCAGCGGTGGGTAGAGACAGAATGGCCTACTCTCAAAAAAAGTGGGTGAGAGAGCGACGTACCATCTTGTTTGTGGACGAGTCCAACTTCTACTTGCTGCCTGCTGTAGTCAGAACCTGGGCACCGATAGGTAAGACACCGATCATCAAGTGGCACGCCAACTGGAACCACCTGTGTGTGGCTTGTGCGATCAGCCTGAAGGGGAAGGTGTGGACGATGACCAAACAGAAAGAGGGGACGTTCAGAAGCAGTGATGTAGTACAGTTTCTCAAGCAGTTGCTGAGGCAGATCAAAGGCAAGCTCGGCATCGTGTGGGATGGAGTGAGTGTGCATAGAAGCAAAGAGATCAGAGAGTTCCTGCAGATAGAAGGGAGTGAAGCATCTGAACGCCTGGAGTTGCGTAGATTGCCCGCTTATGCTCCTGACCTGAACCCTGCGGAAGGGGTGTGGAGCTATCTGAAAGGAGTAGAGTTGAGAAATCTTGCTTGTCATAATCTTACTGAGTTGCGTAGCGTACTTAGTAAGGCTCTCACCTGTTTGCAGGTCAAGCCTCGCATCATCGGTGCCTGCTTTCAACAACCTGGCTGTTATTAGTTCTTCATGCACCTGTCTAAAGGACGATAAACTTACGCATCACGTACATGTATAATGGGGTTGATGAATTAGAAAGGCAATCTCTAGCGATGAATAAAGGCTTACTTCCCATCTCCCTATTGGGCGCGCTCCTGGTAGCAGCGCTTATCGTGACTGCCGGGCAGTCGCCCGTGGGCGCGAGTCCCGCACGCGTAAATGGCGCCAACCCTGTATGGGGGCTGGACATTAAGGTAAGCCCCATAAACCAGGGGAACCTCGACGCGAACAGGAACCTCTCTCTAGCCGTTGACCCCACCAACCCGAACAACGTGGTGGCAGGCTACGACAACTATATGAGCGCGGGAAGCCAGACGGCCTTCTCACGAAGCACGGATGGCGGGCGTACCTGGACGGGGGGGCGCATACCGTATGTAGACCCAGGAGAGTCGGTCCCCTATTACAACGCGGGCGTCGCTTATGATGCGGAGGGCACTGCTTACCTCATTACCTCCGTCATAACAGGCACCCATAACGGCTATTACGTGATGACCAACACAAACGGCATTATGAGCACTCCCGTGCCTATCGTCTTCACCACCCACGAGGACTTTCACAGCCAGGGCCATATGGCGGTAGACCCCAGGCCACAGGCTCAAAACGTATACGCCTTCTGGCTATACACGAACAATATCGGCACTTATTTCCAGGGTATATGGCTGCGCTACTCGCACGACAAAGGGAGCACGTGGAGCGGCGATGTGAAGGTGTCGGACCCTGGGAATGAGGTCAGCTTCGGCCCTTCAGTCTGCCGTCGCGTCCGATGGGACGGTCTACGTAGCTTCTCAGCAGCTGCCCAGTTACTCTATGGAGCACGAGCCGAGGCTATTTCTCGACCGTAGCACGGATGGAGGAGCTACCTGGGGCACGGACAGGCTCATTACTGGAGAGCCTATCACCAAGGCAGGCGTGCCAGACTGGAAAGGGCGCGAGCTGACGCTCCCCGGGAGCGCAAAATGCTCCTTGATACGTCTCCACCACTTCCCCCACATAGCCGTCGCGCCTAAAGACCCCAACACTGTGTACGTGGTGTGGAACGATGGCAGGTGGGACCAGGTCATTACCCAATGCACGGGCACCGGCAAGCATAGCGACATCGCGTTCAGCCGCACCACCGATGGCGGGTTGACGTGGAGCAAGCCAACGCGCATCAATGATGACCCCGTTGGCAATGGAATAGACCAGTGGGACCCCGGTATCGGCGTGAGCGCAGACGGCACTATCGGCGTAACCTGGTATGACCGCAGATATGACCCCGACCACCCATACTGGTACAACAACGCCTACAGCCAGTCGACCGATGGCGGCATTACGTGGAGTCCCAACGTTAGGGTCAGCGATACTTCAAGCAATTCCGACTCGCTGACGGATGTGAAGGGCATCAACGATATGGGCTATCGCAGGTACGTAGCGTTCGGGCCTGATTATGTTCTACCTGCCTGGATCAATGCGGAGCAATCTGCCAACAGGGCTGATTTCTTCACCGACAGGGGCGTGCTTCTCCCTGACCCAAGCCCGACCCCCACATCTGTTCCGCCATCTCCTACGCTCACAGCTACATCGGAAGCTACCACCACACCATGCGCTATCGCCTTCTCAGATGTGCAGGCCGATCACACATTCTATCCTTTCATTAGATGCCTGGCTTGTAGAGGTATCATCTCTGGCTATTCAGACGGCACTTTCCAGCCAGGGAACAACATTACCAGGGGGCAGATAGCCAAGATGGTGAGCAATGCTGCTGCCTTCTCTGAGGACCCTAACCCCCAGATATTCGAGGACGTAGACCCCCTCAACACTTTCTACACCTGGATCAACCGATTGGCTCGAAGAGGATATATGGGAGGCTATCCTTGTGATAGCGTGCCTGAAGAGCCCTGCATCGCTCCAGACAATCGCCCCTACTTCCGCCCCTCCGCCAACGCTACGAGGGGGCAGCTAGCCAAGATAGTCTCCAACACGGCAGGCATAGGAGGAGACCCCAGCGGTCAGTTCTACGCAGACGTCGCAGAAGACCACACCTTCTACGCGTGGATCATGCGACTGACCAACCTGGGGGTGATGGGTGGCTACCCGTGTGGTGGAGATGGAGAGCCTTGTGATGATCAGAACCGCCCGTACTTCCGCCCATACAACGACGTGACGAGGGGACAGGCATCGAAGATAGTGGCTAACACATTCTATCCCGGTTGCCAAACCCCCTTGCGATAGTAGGCAGAAGGCGGTAGGCAGTAGGCAGTAGGCAGTAGGCAGTAGGCAGTAGGCAGTAGGCAGTAGGCAGAAAGCAATAATCGAATAACTACCATCGTCCATCGTCCATCGTCCATCGTCCATCGTCCATCGTCCATCGTCTATCGTCCCTCTACGTCGAATCTCTCCACAATTAGCTTGACAAAGCTATCGCGCGGTTCTATAATTATCCAGCTTTGCACAGAATACGCGGGCGCATAACCCCGAAAGGAGAGCTGCCGGAGGCTGAACGCGCTACTCCCCGCCTCGCACACCTGTATGATTACAGGTGGTAACTTTCCTGTTTCCCCTTCTTCACTAGCCGGGTAATTTGACAGACCCACCCCTACTTCCCACCCCCTAATCTACTGCACGGGCAGTGTGCCGCCTGCCGAATTCTGAATTCTAAGTTTTGAATTCTAAATCGCAATTGAAAATTCAAAATTCAAAATTCAAAATTGGAGAGGTGTACGACCCGGCCTGAATTGCGCAAGCAAGAACCGGAAGGCTTATTTGACCCCCAAGAAAGGAACGAGGAAAAGATGAATAGGCGTACTTGGTTACTTTTAGCTGCGGCGCTCTTTGCTATATCTGCTCTGACCGCCCTCGGAACGGTGGCTAATGCCAGCCTTCCAACGGGCACTGGACAGTCCGCCGAGTCCGTGTGCAGGCGCACCTCAGGAGCAGGGCAAAGAACAACCTTTTGATTGCTCACAAATTGATGCCAAGGGCATCAACAAGCAGACGAACCTCCGCGCCGCCCAGATCATGGTTGACTGTGGTAGGGGCGGAGAAGTCATCCCGCAGGCCGAGGTAAAAGGCTTCGGCGGTGATTTCAGCCCCGACGCTTACGGCGGCACCGACGTCAACGTCCACCCGTCGAACAGCGCTGCTATCCAGTCAGAGAGCTTCTCCTGGAAGAATGGCAACACCGTAGTCGTTTTCTATAACGACCTATCGGGTGGCAGCACGGGCAAAGGCTCATACTCCACCGACGGCGGCGTTACTTTCGCCCGAATCCCCGGCGACCCCTTCGCCACCGGGCATGGCAGCAACTTCGGCGATCCTGCCGTCGTCTATGATGTCCTGCACGCCAAATGGATAGGCACATGGCTCGCCAGCGGATGCGGCGGGCAGGGCGTCGGCGCGTGGAACTCCACCGACGGCATTACGTGGGCCACCGCGGGCTGCGCGGCCAACGCCGGCTCCGGCAACGGCGACCGCAACTCGGCCTGGCAGGACAACAACCCCGCGAGCGCTTTCTATGGGCGGTCCTACGTCTCCTATAACGACTTCGGTATAGGCGGCGGAGCTTTGCGCGTAGCGTGGTCCACAGACGGTGGCGCCACCTGGGCTGCCCCTGTGTCCGTAACGACCAACTTCATCCGCGACGTGCAGTTGACCGGCCTGCCCGATGCTACGGGCACACTCATCCTGGCGGGCATGAATGAAAACGGCGGCGGCGCGGCCAACCGCCAGAATATCTTCTATCGATCGACCAACGGCGGCGCGACCTGGACGACAATTAATGCAAACACTTATGCTCCTCCGGGCAACGTCAACTGCTCCGGCAACAGCTATTTCCGCGTAATCACCCCACAGATTCGCCACATGGGCTGGGGACAGCCCGCGGGTGGCCCTGGCGGCGTGGTGCATTACGCATATGCGCAGCACGGCGCAGCCACTGACGAGGGCGATATTTACTACATTCGCTCTACTGACAGCGGTATGACCTGGTCAACACCCCTGATAATGAACACCGATGGGACTACTCGCGCCCAGTGGATGCCCTCCGTGGGAGTAACGCCGGGTGGCGCGGTGTTCGTTAGCTGGTACGACCGGCGCGACACCGCGAACAACGACTATTGGCGCTATGGACGCGCATCGCTCGATAACGGCGTGTCATGGCAGACCGATATGCAAGTTAGCGACGCGGTTATCCCGCAGCCCATCGTGCAGACCGCAAACTGCTACATGGGCGACTATGATTACTGGCAGGGAGACGGCACTACCGTGCAAGGCTCGTGGACCGATAGCCGCGGCCAGGGTTCCGGCGGCACGCAGGACGTCTTCCACGACAGCATCTCTCTCATCCAGGGTACTCCTACCCCCACCGTAACAGGTACGCCCCCTACGGCTACCCGCACCAACACAGCTACCAATACAGCTACTGCGACACCTACCGTTTGCGGCGCTACCGCTCCTTACAGCTTTACATCAACGACGGGAGGGGTAATTGTACCTGGCGTTACGGACATTGGCAATCACGGTGATGACGTTATCACGTCAGTCACACTGCCATTCACTTACCAGGTATACGACCAGAGCTTCACCACGGTGAATGTAAGCTCTAACGGCAACTTGCAGTTCAACAGCGCCATTACGGGGCTGAACGACTACATCAATGCATGTCTGCCCGTTACCGACAGAGCATACAGCTACACCATCTTCGCACTGTGGGACGACCAGATAACTGCTCCCGCAGGCAAGGGTGTGTTCAGTTCTGTAACGGGAGTAGCACCCAACCGCATATTCAACCTGGAGTTCCGCACCTGCGGCTTCAGCACCGCTACCACCTGTGCGGCAGGCACTGATACGAATTACGAGATCAGGCTGTACGAGGGACAGAAGAAATTCGACCTGATCTATGCAATCATGGGCCTCACGGGTTCCAGCGCCACCGTAGGTATCCAGAAGGACACGACTACCTTCAGCCAGTACTCCTGCAACACAGCTATACCTGCGGGCACGATAGTGACAGGCTCACAGCCTTCCTGCGCTTCCCCTACTCCTGGGACACCTGCGAGCACTGCTACTAACACAGCCGTAGCGAGTGCTACTAACACAGCGGGAGCCACAGCAACGTGCGTACCGGGAGGTGGAACGGTTACAGTATCGATGACCGACTTCGCCTACACGCCACAGAACCTGACGATAGCTGCAGGCACCACTGTAATGTGGACCAATAACGGAGCGGCCAACCACAGTCTCCACGTCCGATACAGCAATATGGGATAGTGGTGTTCTGGCACCGGCAGGGACCTATTCGAGGACCTTCAATACGCCAGGCACGTTCCCTTACCACTGCACTGTACACCCCAGCGTCATGACCGGCACCATAACTGTGGGTGCACCTTGTGGCACACCCGTAGCAACGGCCACGGCATGTGCAGGCGGTCCAATAATCTTCAACGGAGCGATAGCGGCGGGAGACCCGACCCAGACCAACCGCCTCTTTAGAGATGACCCACAGAGCACGTGTGCCGTGCCTCAGACCTGTGCCCAGTCTACCGGTACCTTCCGCTACGATACGTACACACTGACCAACTCTTCCGCTTCTGCGGTGTGTGTATCGATCACGCTAGACCCACAGAGCTGCACAGGCACATCGTACATTCAGAGTGTAGCCTATCTAGGTAGCTACAACCCAGCCAGCATCTGCGCTAACTACCTCGGTGACATCGGGGTAAGCCCAGAGGTTGGAGCACCACGCACCTACGAGGTGACAGTACCTGCTGGTGCCACATTCGTAATCGTGGTGAACGAATTGTTCACAGCAGGCTGCCCTGCCTATACACTCACCGTCAGTGGTCTCCCCGGTGGAGGAGGGTGTCCTACACCCACAGCCGGTGGAGCTAGCCCAACCCCAGTATCCACAGCGCAAGCCACACCGACATGCCCGGCAGGTGGACCCACCGTGTTCACAGGCTCCATCGATGGCAGTGAGCCTACCCACAACAGCGTGCTCGGTGCCGTATCGTCTTGTGGCTCGACCACACCTTGCCCTGGCGAGCTTGCTGGCACTTTCCACTACGATACATACCAGCTCGTGAACAACACAGGCTCTGCGGTCTGTGTGACGGTAGACCTCAGCGATGCTGCCTGCGTCTACTCCGAGGTATACTCGGCTGTACCTGACCCTGGTAATGCCTGCACCGCTTACGTGGCAGACTCAAACCTGGGTGCATCGTACCAGCTGACAATCCCGGCGAACACCACATACTACTTAGTGGTGGAAGAGTTCACCGAGAACGCAGGGTGTCCATCGTACACAGTTACGGTAACAGGCTTGCCTGGTGGTGGTGGAGGGTGTGCCACACCCGCACCTAGCAGCACGCCCGTATCGACAGCACCACCGACAGCCACAGTCTGCCCGCCCACAGCCCCAACCAGGCCACACGTAGTGGGACTGGGTGGAGAGAAGGGCACTCCCAACGTCGTCAAGCAGGGTAGCGGTGCTACCAAGCTCAAGACCGGCAACGGCACTGGGCCAAGCGCAGGTGATGGTTCAACTACTATCAACCCGAGGACAAGCTGGAAGGCAACAGCACCGATCAGCTTCATCTTAGACGATGGAGCACAGGAGAACAGCGTAGGGTGGACTAACTCGACTGCCAACTACCCTGCCATCTGGCTCAACCGCTTCTCTCCTGTCACCGCAGACTTCCCGATCCAACTCAACCAGATCAGTATCCAGTTCCCTGGTCCTAGCTCTGCTGGTCGCAGCCTGGTAGGGTTGGCAATCAATCTGCTGGTGTACTCAGATGCAGATGCAGACAACGACCCCTCCAATGCGGTGAAGATAGCCCAGATACCGGCTACCGTCACAGCATCGGATGGTGTCACCTTCTCCAACTACGCCGTGAGTGTACTGGCCTCCACACCAGGAGACCTGTACATCGGGTTCGCTGACACATACAACAGTGGAGGGGTAAGCCCGGTAAGCTACCCATCACCACTCGACACGACAGCTAGCCAGGTACGCAGTTGGGTAGCGGCACAGGGAGCGAACATAGACCCTGACTACGACAACCTGGGCAACAACTCAGACGTAGGTACCATCGACAGCTTCGGCTTGCCAGGGAACTGGGTAATCCGAGCGAGTGGTGACACCCAAGCAGGTGGCGGTGGCTGCCCCAGCCCAACCGCGACCCAGCCCGCTGGCACCGCTACACCTACCTCTTGTGTCGTCAGCAGCTGGACCGATATGGCGGCTCAACCCGTGCTTAGAGGCCGTGCAGCCGGTGCGACCATGGGTAGCAACATCTACGTCTTCGGCGGTAGGCCAGACAACGCAACCTACACGAACACAATCTACCGTTACGACACCGCAGGAAATACGTGGACGCTGATGACGGAGACGCTACCAGACGACAGGACATCGAACATGGCAGCGGGGGTACTGACCTTCCCAGAGGGAGATCGCATCTTCATCGCGGGTGGATCAGGACCTTCTAGTGCCGTGATAAGCCGCACGCTGGCGTACAACCCGTCAGACGGCACGCTGACCCCGAAGGCAGACTGGCCAGCCGCACCTACCCGGATACCTGGTGGGTGGGCAGTAGCGAACAACAAGTTCTACATCTTCGGTGGATACAATCCCGCAGTGCCGGAAATGCGCGCTGAGATCTGGGAGTACAACCCCACGACCAACGCGTGGACCGAGCTGGCGGCAGACCTGACGGTGGCTCGTGCCTATATCGCCACGGAAACGCTGCCAGACGGCATGATCTACGTCGCAGGCGGTTTTGACGATGCCCTCGCAGACACGCTCACGTTCGACATCTTCAACCCCGGGACTGGTGCGATAACGGCAGGACCGGACCTACCGCAGGCGAAGAGCAACAACCACGGTTACAGCATGGGTGGTAAGTTCCTCGTAGTCAGTGGTGGATATGAGGAAACTAACCACGACACGAACGTGTGGGTATACGATCCAGGGACCAATGCATGGAGCGCCGGAGTACCGACGTTACATGCAGCCCGTAACTATGCCAAGGGGTATGGAACGGACGGCTCGCTCTACGCGATAGGCGGTATGGACCCTGGCGCAACCGCATTCTACGACTTCACGCAGCACTTCACTACAGTAGGCGGGTCGTGCGCGACTGCCACGGTAGAACCTGCAACCTCTACACCCACAACGCCACCTGCTACGGTAGTGCCATCCTCTACGGCTACGGTAGGGCCGACAGCCTGCCCGATCCAGTACGTGGACGTACCACCAGGCAGTGAGTTCTACCCGTACATTAGGTGTCTGGCTTGCCGCAAGATAGCCAACGGCTACGCCTGCGGTAGCGTGGGAGAGCCATGCGATCCTAACAACACAGGCTACTTCAGGCCATTCATGCCTATCACACGTGGGCAGATAGCCAAGATGGTCTCCAACGCTGCTGGCTTTGGAGAGGACCCGGGTCCTCAAATCTTTGAGGACGTGCCTCCTAGCCATCCGTTCTACCAGTTCATCAACCGTCTCACCATGCGTGGTCACATGGGTGGATACCCGTGTGGAGCACCAGGTGAGCCATGTGTACCTCCTGGCAACAGGCCATACTTCAGACCTGGCGCTAACGCGACTAGGGGACAAGTCTCCAAGATAGTTGCCAATGCAGCAGGCATCACCACACCAATCCCGGCTGGTACTCAGACGTACGAGGACGTACCATCGTCCAACCCGTTCTGGGTGTACATCGAGCGGCTGACTGCCCTCGGAGTGATGAGCGGGTATCCGTGTGGTGGAGTTGGAGAGCCTTGTGTACCACCAGGCAACAGGCCATACTTCAGGCCGTTCGCCCAGATCACGAGGGGACAGACCTCCAAGATAGTAGCCAACACCTTCTATCCTAACTGCCAGACACCCGTGAGGGCACCGTCTAACGGTACTACTCAGTAGCCTCTAGGTCTACTGGCTAAGGTTAGAAGTACAATAAAAGGGAGAAGGACGCATCTGCGCCCTTCTCCCTTTATTTTTCGATCCTTTCGTATCTTGCGTCGAATTTTCGGTTTTACACAAGGAGACCTGTCTGAAAGCATTGACAAACATCTAACTTGCCCCTATAATTATCAGGCGTTATATTCATTTGGCATACAGTCAATACATCACCCATATCCCATTCTCCTCACACTAGCGCACCAATAGCCCACAATCTATAACTCATAACTCAGGACCCAGAACTCCCTAATGGATACTCCGTGGTTAATTAGTTACATAGTGCTATGGCTTATTGTGCTGGCACTAGGCTTGCTCGTTCTCTTGCTTTATCGCCAGCTCGGCATTATGTACCTCGGTAGCGCCGAGGGCGTCTCCCGCGACGGCATCGATAAAGGCGCCACCGCCCCCGATTTCGCCCTTACCGACCAGTATGGCAATCCCCAGCGCCTCTCCGACTACCGTGGACGCCCGGCGCTACTACTCTTCGGCTCCCCTCATTGCAGCCCCTGCCGCACCCTCATGCCCCAATTACACGAATGGGCCAGGGCGCACCCGGAGGTGGGCGTTGTTTGGCTTAACGCCGCTTCTGAAGAGGAGAGCCTTAAGTTCGTTTCGGAATTGGGTGCGACCCTACCCGTCGCCCCTTACACACCCGAAAGCAAGTTGATGGACCGTTACAAGGTGAGGGTCACCCCCTTCATGTTTCTGCTCGATGAAAAAGGGGTGGTCCGAGCCAAGGGCCTGGCAAATACCAAGAGTGGCCTCGATCTTTATTACAAAGAGCTACGAGGCGGCGGCGCAGGATCGGGCCAGGGCCAACAAGAGCATGAGCACGAACACGAACACGAGCAGAGCGTGGCACAGCAAGCGTAGTAGGTCGGCACCCGAACGAATTATGAATTACAAATTACGGTAGCAACTCGTAACTCGTAACTCGTAACTCGTAACCCGTAACCCGTAACTCGTGACTTGTATGAAAAGGAGAAATAAGGTATGAGCATGTTTGACCAAAAGGTAAGGGTACTTTCCGAAGGCCTGGCCCGTACCCTGGACCGGCGCAAGTTCCTCAAGCAGACGGGCACCACCATGTTTGCAGGTATCGCCGCCCTCGCCGCAGGCCACACCCTGGCTGGCAATTCTGCCGCAGCCTCAGGTAACACCGCAGGCAGAGCGCCAATGGCACCGCAATGCGCCCCTCCAGGCCCCTACTGCAACCTCAACGGCGTAAATGAGCCGAACGGCTGCCATGGCGGCTCCTGCTTCCAGCATCTGCATCAAGGCGTCGTCTACCAGTGCTACGTCTATTACACCTATTACCAGGCTGGCTGCTGGACGACCCCGGTTACCGGTGGCTACTGGACGTGCTGCGACTGCGATTGCCGCGACGACCATGGCGTCAGGGTACGGACCTGCGGCTGCGCCCAGTTCTCGACCGGCCCCATCCCGCGCCCGGACGGCCCTTCTCGCGCCTGATAAAGCGTATCGAGTTTTGAGTTGATAGGGGGTTCAAAGTTCAAGGTTCAAGGTTCAAAGTGACATTTCGCAATATTAAGTCCTTGAACTTTGAACCTTGAACTCCGTACAACTCAAAACTTTCGCAGGGGGAAATAGCTATGAGCATGTTTGACCAAAAGGTAAGGGTACTTTCCGAAGGCCTGGCTCGTACGCTGGACCGGCGCAGGTTCCTGAAGCAAACGGGCACCACCATGTTTGCCGGTATCGCTGCCCTCGCCGCGGGACATGCGCTTGGCGGTAATGCTGCCGCCGCACCGGGCACAACGCGCAAAGCGCCGATGGTGCCGCAATGCACGCCCCCAGGCCCCTATTGCAATCTCAATGGGAATACCCAGGACCCGAACGGTTGCCATGGCGGCTCTTGCTTCCAGCATAGGACCGGCGGAACTATCTACCAGTGCTATGTTTACTACCAGTATTACCAGGCGGGTTGTTGGACCACTCCGGTCGGGGGTGGTTACTGGACGTGCTGCGACTGCGATTGCCGCAACAGCGCGGGTCAGAGGGTAGCTACCTGCGGCTGCGCCCAATACTCGACCGGACCCGTTCCGCGTCCCGACGGCCCAGGCGCATGAGGCCGACGAGGCGGAATTACGAATTACGAATTACGAGTTTAGAAGCTACCGTAACTCGTAATTCGTAATTCGTAATTCGTAATTCGACAAAGGGGGGAATAAGGTATGAGCATGTTTGACCAAAAGGTGAGGATCCTTTCCGAAGGATTAGCCCGTACGCTGGATCGGCGCAAGTTCCTCAAGCAGACGGGCACCACCATGTTTGCGGGTATCGCCGCACTAGCCGCAGGCCACACTCTGGCTGGCAATTCTGCCGCTGCCTCAGGTAACACCGCAGGCAGAGCGCCAATGGCCCCGCAGTGCTCACCTCCTGGCCCCTACTGCAATCTCAACGGCGTAAATGAGCCGAACGGTTGCCATGGTGGCTCTTGCTTCCAGCACAGGACCGGCGGCGTCGTTTACCAGTGCTACGTCTACTACCAGTGGTACACAGCGGGTTGCTGGACAACCCCGGTTACCGGCGGCTACTGGACCTGCTGCGACTGCGATTGCCGGAACAGCGCAGGCCAGAGGGTAGCTACCTGCGGCTGTGCCCAGTTCTCGACTGGCCCCATCCCGCGCCCAGACGGTCCTGGCAGCACGGGTGCCTAGGTAGATATAGACCACAGCAGGGGCGTAGTAAACCACACGCGATACGCCCCTGCTTTTTACTGCCCAGGACTTTTCAATATAGCGTAATAGCTGGTCGGCATAGGATTATATTGCGCTAAATCGGATCGTCCATCGTCCATCGTCCATCGTCCATCGTCCATCGTCCATCGTCCATCGTCCATCGTCCATCGTCCTTCAGGTACAGAACGAATATCAACCCAACCATTAATTGCAAGGAAGGAACCAAATAGATATGAATAAGCGTCTTTTTGGGTCTCTAATTATAGCAGGCGCATTAGCGCTATTGCTCCTCGGCGCATCAGTGTTGCTTTTCAGTGGCGGCAGCGTCGAGGCGCAAGGGCAAGCCGCCGTAGCAGGCGATATAGCGGCTGCACAGAGCAGCGGCAGTCGGTACAGCCAGCCCCAGGCGCGAAGCGGCGTATGGGCTACCGTCGCTCCACTCCCCACCATAAGTATCCCTCCCACGCCTGGCACGTACCCGCTCAAGCTCAAGCGTGGCGGGGCCGCTGCCTATACTCCGACCGGCAAGGTCTACGTGATGGGCGGGCGGCATGGTGTTGACGGCGAGGATACGACCCTCACCAATATCTATGAATATACGCCCGGAAGCCCCGGCACGTGGGTGCTCAAATCAGCCCAGGTTGACCCCGGTGCTGTAGGTAGCCGCTTCACGGCCAACATGTCCGTATCGGTGCTCACCGATACCAATGGTCCGCGCATCTACGCCATTGGCGGCAGCAGCACGGACAGCATTCCGACCAATATGGTGCGTGTGTACAACCCCGTAGCCGACAGCATCAGCACCCTCACGAGTGACCCGTGGCCCGCCACCCCTGCGCGCATCCCTGGCGGCTGGGCGGTCTTGAATAACAAGCTGTACATCTTCGGTGGCTTTTCGGCCCTCGGCTCCGGTTCGGTATTCACCGATACATGGCGGTTCGATCCGATGGCCGTCGCCGGTACTCGCTGGACGCAGCTCCCTACGGCCAACCTCAATCTTGGGAGAGGCTATTGTGCGGGGGCCGCGCTCGATGGCTTCATTTACTGCATCGGCGGTGACACCTGGACACCCGGCTCGCCTGGCACCCTTGTGCCTGTCACGAACGTCGAGCGCATGGACCCAAGCCAGCCACTTCCCGCGTGGACCACTATAGCCAGCCTCCCTACAGCCCGAGGCGACATGGGTGCATGGGCTTACGATACGGGCAGCCCATATGAGATCGCGGGTCAGGTTGCCGTAGCCGGAGGGCACTACCTTACACCGGATAATCAGGGCTATATCTACAATCCCTCCTTGAACACTTGGGCCACATTCCCTAATATGGTCAACGCCACGCGTAACTATGGGTATGCCCAGTTGAACGGCTTCCTGTACGCTATCGGCGGGTACAATTTCAGCATGGGTTTACCCGACGGCGGGAACTTCGTCCAACGCTACGATGCTAGCGGCCCCGGACCCAGCCCCACACCCACAAACACGGGCACGCCCCCTACCGCGACCCGCACCAATACAACCGTTCCCAGCACCGCCACCAATACCTCCGTCGCCAGCACGGCTACTAATACAACCGTTCCCAGCACCGCCACCAATACCGTCCAGGCAACGGCGACGGTGTGCACGACGAACTACACGTGTGCGACTTCGACAGGAGCGGTAATCGTACCTGGTACGGTGGACATAGGGAACCATGGCGATGATGTGATTACGTCTGTGACATTGCCATTCTCTTACCAGGTATACGATCAGAGCTTCACCACGGTGAACGTAAGTTCTAACGGTAATCTCCAGTTCGACAGCGCCATTACTGGCCTCAACGACTACATCAATGCATGTCTGCCCGTTACCGACAGGGCTTATAGCTACACTGTCTTCGCATTCTGGGATGACCAGATTACAGCACCTGCCGGTAAGGGTATCTTTAGCTCCATAACGGGAGTAGCCCCTAACCGTATATTCAACCTGGAGTTCAGGACATGCGGCTTCAACACCGCTACCACCTGTGCGGCAGGTACGGACTTTAACTATGAGGTAAGGCTATACGAGGGACAGCGCAAGATCGACCTCATCTACGGGGTAATGGGCCTGACAGGGTCCAGTGCTACCGTAGGCATACAGAAGGACATCACCACATTCACTCAGTGCTCGTGTAACACCGGGGTATCCGCAGGGATGATGATCACAGTGTCGTCTGGAAGCTGCGGAACCACTACTCCTGTGCCCAGCAGCACCACCGGGCCATCCTCCACGCCGGTGCCGCCGACCTCTACAGCACCTCCAAGCGCCACATCAGTGCCGCCGAGCGCTACAACGATACCGCCAAGCGCTACGGCAGCAGCGACGGCGACGTGCGTACCTGCGAGCGGTACACAGGACGTGAGCATAAGCAGCTTCGCCTTCACCCCGCAGGACCTGACGGTAGCGGCGGGGACTACGGTGAGGTGGACCAACATGGACGGTTCACACAGCACCACATCGGATACGGCACTGTGGGACAGTGGCGTGCTGGCAGTAGGTGGGCAGTTCAGCTTCACCTTCAACACGCCAGGCACGTATGCTTACCACTGTAGCGTGCACCCTTCCGCCATGATGGGCACTATCACCGTGGGAGCGCCTTGTGCTACCGCTGTGCCTTCTGCGACACCCGATCCTACCGCTACGACCGAGGCGACGGCGATACCAACCTCTACCGTTTGCACGATTGTCTTCTCCGATGTGCCACCTGTTGACGAGTTCTACCCCTACATCATGTGCCTGGCGTGTCGCGGCATCGTTTCAGGATACGACGACGGCACGTTCCGCCCGTATAACGACATCATCAGGGGGCAGATAGCGAAGATGGTCTCCAACTCGGCGGGGTACGCCGATCCTATCCCGGCGGGCACCCAGACGTTCACGGACGTAACTTCCAGCAATCCGTTCTACCTCTGGATCGAGCGAGTGCACCTACACGGCAGCATAACAGGCTATCCGTGCAGCGGTCCAGGTGAGCCATGCGATGGAGGCAATCGCCCGTACTTCAGACCATACGCGAATGCCACTCGCGGGCAGCTATCGAAGATAGTGGCTATCTCCGCGAACATCAACGACCCCGTTCCGGGCGGGCAGCAGACGTATACAGACGTGCTCCCCAACAGCACCTTCTGGCTGTACATCGAGCAGCTTACGGCTCTTGGTGTGATGGGCGGTTACCCGTGTGGAGGTCCAGGCGAGCCATGCGACTCTGAGAATCGCCCGTACTTCCGGCCCAACAGCGACGTGACGAGGGCGCAAGCGTCGAAGATAGACGCTAACACCTTCTTCCCGAAGTGCACACCTAGTTCGAGGTAATGCCTCAAGGTTAGGAACACAATAAGAGGGGTCGTGCCTGTTCTTAGGCACGACCTCTCTTCCTATGTAAATGTTCAGATTAGTAGTACAAACGAACTGTAGGGGCGACCCTCGTGGTCGCCCCTACGGCGATTTCTCCACCTCAATTCGGAACACATACCTTCTTAAGTCACTTTGAAAGGGATGCTTGAAAGGATAAAAATAAAGGTCTGGCTGCGCCAGACCTTTATTTTTATCCTTTCAAGAGTTTGATTATGCGCCGTCGCGCTATTTATTTCACCGCCCTTAGGGCGTTTGGCATCCTGGGAAGAAGGTGTTAGCGACGATCTTCGCTGCCTGCCCCCTGGTAACGTTGTTGCCTGGGCGGAAGTATGGGCGGTTGTCGGGGTTGCAAGGCTCGCCTGGACCTCCACATGAGTAGCCTGTTATGGCCTTGCCATTCACCATTATTCGCTCTATGTACAGCCAGAAGGGGCTGCCAGGGGGTACGTCCTCGAAGGTCTGGCGGTCCGGTGGGATGTCATCGTCAAAACCTGCCGTATTGGATATGATTTTCGCCAACTGTCCCCTGGTGGCGGTATTGTACGGCCTGAAGTAGGGCCAGTTGTTGCTGCCGCATGGCTCGTTAGGTCCACCGCATGGATAACCGCTCATATGGCCTCTATTCGACAGACGGTTGATATGCGCGTAGAAGGGGTCTGTCGGTGGGACATCCTCGTAATATTGCGGGCCAGGGTCTTCCATGATATTTGCTGAGATAGAAGCTATCTTGGCTATCTGTCCCCTGGTGATGTCGTTACCCGGCCTGAAGGTGCCGTCAGCGTAGCCGGAGATGATGCCTCTACAGGCTAAACATCTTATCCATAGGTAGAAAGTATGGTCAGCAGGCACATCCGCGAATTGCACCGGGCATTGTGTAGGGGTAGGTTGAACCGGGGTGCTGGTCTGGGTAGAAGTGGGGGTCGAGGTAGACGTAGCTATTGCAGTGCTTGTGGCTGGCACCGAGGTAGGGGTCGCTTCGCCTTCTTCAACCACAGTCAGGAAGGTAGCCGATATAGGTCCCCAGCTCTGGAAACCGCTGTAGCTATTTACGCCGCGACCGCGCACGAATATAACGTGCCTGCCAAGAGACAGACTGCCTGTGCCTATAGAAGCCTCTACCGCTTCGGTCGCTTCGTCATAAGCGCCATCGCTCGCAGCCATGCTGATTGGTGTGCCTCCCGCCCAGGGTGGCGTATCTATGTAATATTCGGCGGCTGCCATGTTCTGCGTATAGAGGTTACCCGTCCACGCGTAATTCATGGTTCCGGTGAGGTTGGCTGAGAAGCCCTGAGTAACGGTCATCGGGTTGGTGGCTACGTTGTTGGCGTCTGGGCCGCGTGTGGTCAGGTAGGGAGTGCGGGCTATCTTCGCAAGGTAGGTGAGCATCCCCTGATTTTCGTTGTAGATACCCTCTATCTCGCTGTAATCAGGGAGGAAGCCGCTGCCACTTAGCTCGGTGCTGACGGCAGCTATACCACGCTCCCCATATGCCCAGTCAATCGAGCCGCCGTCCACAATATAGAGGCACTCAGGGATCGTGCAGGAGTTGTAGCCGTTTCCACCCGCATTGAGAGCGCCCATGTGCGCGCCGATGTTACGTAGCTCAGTGCTGTTAGGTGTTGGGTCGTCTGTCCAACCCCAGGGATAGAGGTTCACAGGCACAACGGTATGCAGGTTCTGATAAACGCCTGTAGTGGTGATAGGTGCAGGGTCGGTGTTGGCAGGCCCTCGCTGGTCGGGGATAAGCGAGCTTATCTTTGCCGTGACCGCCGCAGTCTCCTCCTCGGAGTTTGGCGCGGTGCCGTGATAGGTTTGATCGCAAGCGCCAGATGAAGACCCGCCGCAGCAGTTCCACAGGAATGGGAAGTTACGGTTGTTGTCTACGCCGAAGTGTTGGAAGGCATCGGGAGGCCACGTGCAGTTACCGACGCTATTGTTGCCATTCTTGCGTTGCATATACGGCTCGTTCTCACCGGGGGCCTCTACGATGTGGTGCCCATCGGGGTTGAACGTCGGCATGACCCAGATGTCGTGATAGTCCACCAGCCAGTGAGCATCGGCGTTGCTGTTGTACCCGTCGAGCAGCCAATTGATATAGCGCATGGCTACTTCGGGCGTGGCTATCTCGCGTGAGTGGATACCGGCATCGAACCAGAATACGGGCTTGGGTCCGGGTATGTTGCGGTTGGTGATGTGCAGCACATACAGGTCGTAGCCGTTGTTCGGCTGGGGATTGACGCACTGGCCGGGGTGGGTCTTGCACCACGAATCGCCGATGTCTATCTTCTCGGCCAGGAGGGGGTAGGCTGCTACCTTCTGGTCGAGGAAGGTGTAGATTTCTTCGACGGTCTTGTAGCCTCCAAAGAAGGTCTCGATCTTCTCGGGGTCATTGAGTATGTCGGTGTTGCGCTGGTCAATCTCGACACGGAGGCCGCGAGCGCGCAGGCTATTGAGGGTGTCCTTGTCGCCGAGGATGGTAAGAAAGCCGCCTGTAGTGAGCACTTCCTCCGCGCTGAATTCGGTAGCGAGCCGGTCGCGCTCGGCCCTATCGCGGAAATAGACTTGCAGGACCAGCACCTTCTGTTCGGAAGTTGCCCTGGCTGTATCATTGATAGGCGCACCAGCCTGCGCAGTCGTGGCTACGCTACTGCCAATCATCAGTATGGGCAGTAAGGCTAGAAATGCTGGTATGAGCAGTCTTATGCCCGGATTACGTCTGTTTATCATGAGCTTCTTTACCCCTTCCTAATTGCAATGTCTAACTTCTGATAGCCTCAACCATATATGCGCCTGACCAGTCTGTACTCATGAATCTAAGAGATAGCCTCCCTCGTTGTCAAGGCAAGCTAGTTCTTGAGTAGAGTAGAAGACATGTAAAAAATAGGAGGCCATATACTTGACACACCTATTCCCCTGTCAGTTCCAGCGATCCGTTAGGATATAATTGTATTGAACGCAAAAGGCAGAACTTACCTCCCACAGCAACTAAGGAGAAACAAAGTGAAGAGCAACCAATCGACGAAAGAGTATAGGATATATGAAGAACTTGGAGTAGGTATTACGAGGAGAGTGGATCCCTATACAAAGGGAGTGCCTTACAGCGGGAACGGACAGAACATTAAAATTCCTGTATGGGACGCCAGTATCACGTTTGACGGAGTATTACGGATGCCAGACGGCAAGCTCATCGTCATCGAAGCAAAGTGTTTGACACGGCCAGGTTCTGTGTCTCAAGAGGTAGTATTCGGCTTTCAAAAGAGAATTGAGTGTTTGCGCCTGACACAGTCCTGTGATGTCGAGGGAGTTCTGTTTACCAGTACCGGCTACCAACTTGGTGCGCTGAAATTTGCAACCCGCTTCGGCATAAGAATGTTGTGTGCCGAAGCAGGTCAAGTAGCCAATTGCTCAGTCGTAAGGTTTGTGACTTGGAACCCTATACTCAAGAAGAAGGAGTGGTCTGGACAGACCAACTTGTCAGGAGTAATCGAAGGAGTAGGTACCCTTTCCGGCACCATGAGATATAGTGACGCGGACGAGAGTTTGCCGAACAATTAAGCAATATGACACGGTGCATAGAGGCAATTATGAGTATTTCAAGGCTGTGCAGCGGTGAGAGAAATCGCTGGTTGTGAAGGGCCAAGAATGAATAACACTAAACGGTTCCGGTCGAGGCTCATGTTATGATGTTAATGAGTGGGTGATAACTGTGTCGCCCACGAGAATCTACTTTAAGGAGAAAAATATATCGTGTATACAAAGTTTGAAGGTGACAACAGTGAAGAACATCTATTCACATGCGAGGTGTGTGGTACCTTTATCGTTCAGAATACTAATAAGCCGCCTCAGGGGTGGCAAGTAACATGGGGGATTACTGACGAAGATACAGAGTGTTTCTGCCCGGATCATAAGAAATAGGCAGTAAATATATTTCGGCAAATAAAGAGGGATTTCTGTGAAGCAATCCCTCTTTATTTGTCATGTTTTTCCTATTGGCTCTCGGTAGAGCCTTACCTACTTCTTTACTTGCTCGGCACCTAGCCGCCCAAGCAACACCTCGAAGCGAGTGCCTTTGTTCTCAGGGTGGTACTCGAAGCGCTGGCGCTCGAAGTATTGCACCAGGTAGCTCTTGCCGTTCTCTTTGTTCACTTCCGTGAAGGGCTGAGATAAGGGGTATCCGAACTGCGCCAGCCCACCGAGGCTGGTCCAGGAGGCGGCTATGGCCTTGCCACCTTCGCTGCTGTCACCCAATGTGTGCCCTGTCTGGGAGAACCACTGCAATCCACCACCCGGATTGGCGATGACTTTGAACGGCGTTTCGTTCTGCCTGCCCTGGACGGCGGTTGTGCCGAGGAGGCCAAGCAGCACGTCTGAGGGTGGCTGGTTCAGAGGGTGGGACTCGAAGCGCGCTCGCTCGAACCACTGGGTCTTGTAGGTCTTGCCGTCGGTAGGCGACACTTCATCGCGCACGGCGGTAATCGGGAGGCCGTTGATGTACAGGCTATCCTCGAAGGTGCGCCCGCCCTGCCAGCGCTCCCAGAATGCTCCTGAGACGGTTATGCCTGTCTCTTTGAACGTGTAACTGCTACCGCTCCCCTGGGCCGTCTGCGTGGGTGTGGCTTGCGCCTGAGGGGCCGTGACGTTCAAGACGAAGTTGAAGGTGGCGCTCTTGCCGTCCGCTACGTCCTGCACCTGCATGAGGAGGGCCGAGTTGTATATCCCATCCGAAGCGTTGCGAGCTACACCTGGCACGAAGAGTTGAGTAGTCAGAATGGGGCCGTTCGGTGATTGGACCTTGACGTGTATATGGACCGTGCGACCAGGGTACTCGCCTGGGACTACAGTTTCGAGGCGGTAGTGGCCAGACGCGTCGGTGTACTGGTGCCCGCGCATCTTGTAGCCGCTGTTGTCATAAGCGCCGTTGCCGTCGGTCTGCCAGAAGTCGAGCCATGCGTTAGCGATGGGCCGGCAATTCTTGTCGAATACGTAGCCCGTGAGAATAAGCTTGGTCCCTGGCGTGCCCGCTTCGAGCAGCGAGGTACGCTCCGGCGAGCCTGCTTTCCAGTATGGACCCTCTGTCAGGGCAGGGGTGATAGTGCCGCTACAGGTGGGTGTTTGTGCTGCTCCCGTATTGTATGAGCCTAGCATGAGCGCGAAGAGCGCCAGTAGCGCGAGGCTCGACATGATGCGACTCCTTCTTTTTGTGCTTCCCATTATGTATCCTTCCTCCTTTGATGTTGGTCTACTACCATTCTAAGGTGGAAATGTTAGAGGAGGCTGAGAGTAAGATTAAAGCATGATTAAAGGTCTCTGTGCAACATTGACGCCCCAACCTGCGTATTTTTATATAATGGTTGGGCTGTGACCATCGCCCAGGGCGCGATAAATCACGCCCCTACGCATCACGTTTCATGTCACGCATCATTCCGCACTCCACACTCCGAAATCCGCATTTAGAGGGGGTACTATGGCAGGCGAGTTGAACATACAATCTACACTTTCGCGGGCGACGGTGCCGGTTATGAATGTGCCGCAGCTTGTCTATTGCCTATTGAAGCTGCGACCCGCCGAGACCGTGTCTGCCAAGCATCTTCCCATCAATTTGTGCCTGGTATTGGACCGCAGCGGCTCGATGAGCGGCTCGAAGATGGAGAGCCTGCGTGACGCTACCAGCCATGTCATTGACATGCTCCAGCCCGACGATTATATCTCCATCATCTTCTTTAGCGGGCGGGTAGAGGTTGCTTTCCCATCCCAGCCTGTGGGTAATGATGCGCACCGTGCCGAGCTGAAAGCGCGCATCGCTCGGCAGGATGCGGGTGGAAGCACCAACATGGCACCAGCGATGGAGGCGGGCCTCCAGGAGCTACGCAAGCAGATGAGCTTCAGCGCGGGCGGCCAGGGCGGGAGCGGCATCGAGATGGTAAACAGGCTGGTGCTCCTCACTGACGGCATCACCGAGAAGGAGAAGCGCTGTCTTGAGCAGGCCGAAGCGGCAGCCAGGCTGAATGTACCCATTACCGCGCTCGGTATCGGCTCGGACTGGAACGATAAGCTGATGGAGCAGATAGGGAAGAAGAGCGGCGGCGAAGCCGATTACGTCTCGACTCCCGATAAAATACGTGCCCACTTCACTCGCACGGTGCAGCAGATGCAGGCGGTGGCTCTACGCCATGCCATGCTGCGGGTACGCCCCGCGCTGAATATAGAAGTGCGAGCGGTCTACCGCGCTCACCCCCTCATCTCTATCCTCAACCCTGATAACGCCCCTGACCGCACCGTACTGGTGCCCCTGGGCGAGATAGAGCGCGGGCACGGGCAGACGTTGATAGTGGAGCTAATCGTGCCGCCACGCTCTGCCGGGGCGTACAGGATAGCCCAGGTCGAGGTTGAGTACGATGTCCCTCAGACGGGCTTGACGGCGGAGAAGATGGGGGTGGACGTGCTGCTGAATTATGCGCACGATGCCAGCGCCGTGCCTCTGCCCGACCCGCAGGTGATGAACCTGGTTGAGAAGACGAGCGCTTTCAAGCTGCAAACGAGAGCGTTGCAAGACCTGGAGGCGGGCAACATCCCCGCCGCCACCCAGAAGCTGCGTGGCGCTCTCACCCACCTGCTCAACCAGGGCGACACAGAGCTTGCCGCCACCGTCGAGCGCGAGATAGAGAACCTCGAAAAGGGACGCGTCATGTCCTCCGAGGGGCGCAAGACAATCCGCTTCGAGAGCGGCAAGACCGTGCGGCTTGGGGAGACACCCAGTACGTGAAACGTGATGCGTGATACGTGATTATTAAACGCCAAGACGCCAAGATAACCAAGAACGCCAAGATCTTTATTGGTTCACCGCAGAGGCGCAGAGGGCGCAGAGGTTCTTTGGGAATTACGAATTACGAGTTACGAATTACGCATAATCTCACGCATCACGCATCACGCATCACGCATCACGTTTCAGAGGAGACTATGGCGATATATTGTCCGAATTGTGGTATGGAGTTGCCCGATGGGGTGGCGTTTTGTGATGCTTGCGGCACGCCTGTGAGGGATGTGCAGGGGTCGCGCTCCGGTGGGTCTGGTGGTAATGGGAGTGGGCACCTGGGATCGGTAGTGTGCCCTATATGCGCGGCGGCCGCTCTGCCTGGTGAGGCGTTTTGCGATAATTGCGGGGCGTCACTGTTGGCACCTACCACGTATGTGTCTTCCGCACAGACCACAGCCTCAGCGTATGATCCGGCTACGCAATCGCACTCCTCGGCCTCTGCTAGCTCGGTATCTACGCGCCCGATGCTGGCTCAACTGGTGGTGACTTCTCCCCCACCTCCCGCCACGATCCCGCTTCCTGACCGCACAGAGATCATCGTGGGCCGGAGCGATCCGCAGAGCAACAGCTACCCCGATGTTGACCTGGGGCCATACGGCGGCCTCGACCTGGGGGTGTCGCGCCGCCACTTCCGCCTGACCCGCACCGGCGACCAGTTCTACATCGAAGACCTGGGCGCGATGAACGGCACCGCCGTCAACACCCAGCGCCTCCCTCCGCATACCCTGCAACCCCTCCGTACAGGTGACCGCATCGCCCTGGGCAAAATGGACCTCCACTTCGAGCTTTCCTAGATAGTTTATCTCTGAAAGAAACATGAGACATACGGAACTTTAGAATACGGAACCGCCAAGACGCCAAGAACGCCAAGTACCCGCCAAGATAAAAGAGGAAATAGTGCTCTCCCTGCTCTATAATCCCTCTTTTATCTTGGCGCTCTTGGCGGATTCTTGGCGTCTTGGCGGTTCCGTCTATTCTAATGACGCTTGCTCAAAATTCGGGATGATGCATGTTTCTTTCAGAGATAAACATGATATAATCTAGGGTTGGAGGTGGAAAATAGAGTATGCCTGTATTAGTAAATCCTAAAGCCTGCGTTGACCGCGACCATTGCTTCGCGGCTGGTGCCTGCCCGTATGGCGCTTTTCTGCACAATCCCTTGAAGCGGACGTGGGAGGTTGACGCTAACATTTGTGGCGATTGCCCCGGCCCTTGCCTCAATTTCTGCGACCAGGATGCGCTCAGGTGGGGTGACGACCTGGTGGACCTGAGCCTGGTGAAAGCCGAACTTGAGGGAAGGATGAAGCCTGATGAGGTAGCTGAGGCGCGCTTGAAGCACAAGAAAGAGGTCAAGGCTGCCCAGGAAGCTGCTAAGAAAAAGAGTGCGGAAGGTATCATAGAGTTGACTCGCACCAACTTCGAGCAGGAAGTATTACGGGCAGAATTGCCGGTGGTAGTGGACTGCTGGGCTGAGTGGTGCGGACCTTGCAAGCAGTTCTCCCCCGTGTTCGAGGCCACAGCCAAGCAGTACGCGGGTGTAATCAAGTTCGCCAAGCTGGACACAGATGCCGAGCCTGCCCTGGCGAAGGGGCTGGGCATTACCGCGCTGCCGACAGTGATGATGTTCTATAAGGGGCAACTGGTCAACGTAGCAGAAGGCGCGCTCCCGGCCAGCCAGTTCCAGGGGTGGCTGTACCAGACCCTGGCTGCCGTACGCCAATACGAGTCCCAACTGGCATCCGAGGCCGACGATGCTATCAGCACGGCCAGCGAGAACCTTTCCTCAATGGATGAGGAGGGTTATGAAGATGACCTTTTTGCGCAGCCGTCACCGAATGGGGACCGGAATGTCATCCTCGACGCCAAATCTGCCCAGCAACAGCCTCCACCCGCGCGGAATGACACGACCCCGCCCAACGCTCCAGGCAAGAGGACGGCGAGTGGTCTGTATATACCCTGAGTGCTGGGCAGTCTGAAGTCCAAAGTCCAAAGTCGTCAGTAGTCGGTATCGGGCGCTTAGTAGCAGGCTCTTCGCTGTCGTCTGTCGTCCATCGTCCATTAGGTTCGAGCATGAATAGCTAAACAAAGCTATACTGAAAAGCATGAAGAACACTATTCAGCTACATCAGATACAAATGAGTAGTGACCGAGCCTGGCGAGAAGGGCGACGTTTGCGAGCTTGGGAGCTACATGAGAAAGGTTGGAACCAGAGTCGAATAGCCGAAGCGCTTGGAGTGAGCCGAGGAGCAGTCAGCCAGTGGTTTAAAGCTGCTACAACAATCGGTCCCAACGCCTTGTTGCGGCGCTTTGCTCCTGGTGGTGTGGCTCGCCTCAACAGTGAACAGCTACAGCAATTAGAGGTGTGCCTCAGAGAAGGAGCCTCGGCGCATGACTTTGTGGGAGAAGTATGGACCCGCCCACGAGTAGCCCAACTGATTGAAAATCGCTTTGGTGTAAAGTACCACCCCTCCCAGGTCGGGCGTATCTTGCGTAAGATTGGCTTCAGCCCACAAAAACCAGTAAAGCAGGCTCTACAGCGTGATGAGGTTGCTGTAGAGCGGTGGGTTGAGGAAGAGTGGCCTACGCTCAAAAAAAGTGGTTGATAGAGGGGCGCATCGCCTTGTTCGCTGACGAGTTCAACTTCTACTTGCTGCCGAGTGTGGTTAGGACCTGGGCACCGAGAGGCTGCACACCCGTCCTCAAGTGGCAAGCCAACTGGAACCATCTGTCGGCTGCTTGTGCTATCAGCGAGAGGGGAGAGTTGTGGACAATGATCAAGGCCAAAGAAGGCACCTTCAACAGTGGTGATGTGGTGGAGTTTATGCGACAACTGATGGCTTCGATTGAGGGCAAGATCGGCATTGTGTGGGATGGAATAAGCGTGCATAGGAGCAAAGAGGTGCAGCAGTTCATGGAACGAGAGGGGTCTGCGCGTATCGAGTTGGTACGCTTGCCTTCTTACGCTCCCGACCTCAATCCTGCTGAAGGGGTGTGGAGTTACATGAAGTGTGTGCAGTTGAGAAACCTTGCTTGCCATAACCTCTCTCATCTTCGCGCTCGACTGATTGATGCTTTTGCTGGCTTGCAAGGCAAAACAGCTATTGTTCGAGCCTGCTTTCTGCAACCTGGTTGTTACTGACCCTGTTACTGACCCTTTGTTTACTTATTCATGCTCGGACCTAATCGTCCATCGTCCATCACTCCCCTTGTCTCTCATAAGCCATTTTTGGTACAATCACTACCATGTCTACACCACCTAAGAGAGACGCGAAAGCGGCTGCGAAGCGCAGGGCGGAAGCGCGTCGCCGCAACAGGGAGATAGCGCGCCATCTGTTCGCTTATGGCGTCATCGCTATACTCGTAATCGGTACGGTTTCTACGGTGCTTGTCCCGACGGTAGGTGCGCCGACCGAGCCTCTCCCCACAGCCGTCCCGACGCAGCCCTCCAATACCGGCTTTGAGCAACTTGTTACCCAGGCTGACCAGGAGGTCGCGGCCGGTAATTGGGTCTCGGCTACGACCCTGTACCGCTCATTCCTGCAACTGGAAGGAACGAGAGCCGACGTCCACCTTAAGCTCGCAAAGGCCATCACCAACGGCCCCTCGCCGGATTACCTTGCGGCGGCGCAGGCTTTGCAACAGGCTATATCCATCTCGGGTAGCGGCTCCGCTATAGCTAGCGAAGCGCAACAACTCTTGAACAGTATACAGCCTCAAGTCTCTGCCGCGTCCACTGCCGCAGCCCTCGCCACCGCAACTTCTACAGTAGGCATCACAGCTACTGCGACGCTCACCGCCACGACCATTCCGCTCGCCACCAGTGCGATTACCGCCACCACGAGTATCACTTCGACTGTGGTAGAACCGGTAGGACCCGTGCTGGCGACAAGCACTCCCGCCGGAACTCCGGACCTTAAAGCTTTTCTTCTTTAGCCATCAAAATGAGCCTCCTAGGGGGCTCATTTTGATGGCTAAAGCAAGGATTCTCATGCGCTTCCGCGAACTTCGGTGTGGTTAACGAAGCTTCAAGCTGGCGAATGTTCCCGCGCCAGCATCTTGCAAATGCACTCTAACAGAGTTATATTATCTCTGCTGAATGCACTCGATGAGGAGCGCATAGGAGGAAGCACAAATGAAGACAGAAGAGATTGACTGTACACCTGAGACAGTCCAGGATGAGACAGCCCCCACAGGCGCGCATGATTTGCGCGATCTTATAGTCGGGGGCCGTACTCTCGTGCCCACGCTTGACGGCACATTGCGCCCCTACATCAACCTCGATAATGCCGCCTCCACTCCTATAGCACGCGCCGTCAAAGAAAAGGTTGACGAGTTTATGGAGTGGTACTCCGCCGTCCACCGGGGCAGTGGCTTCAAATCGCAGGTCTCCACTGATGCTTACGAGAAGGCCCGCGAGATCGTGGCCGAGTTCGTAGGTGCGGACCTTTCAGAGCGCACTCTCATTTTCGTGCGCAACGCCACCGAAGCCCTGAACCGCTGCGCCGCCCGCATAGCGCTCGATGAAGGAGATGTGATCCTGACCACCCTCATGGAGCACCATTCCAATCTTCTGACGTGGAGGAAGAGATGTGTGCATGTCGAGACCATATCGGTGGACGAGTTTGGCGCACCTCTCCTCGATGACCTGCAAGCTCATCTGGACGCTCACAAGGGGCACGTGAAGCTGGTAGCCGTGTCTGGAGGCTCGAACGTCACGGGCGTAGTGCCCGATATACGTCGCATAGCTCAAATGGTGCATGAGGCGGGGGCGATGTTTCTGGTGGACGCGGCCCAGCTTGCTCCCCACAGGCCGATCAACATGGGGAAGCTGGGCGACCCTGAGTGTATAGACTTCCTCGCTATGTCGGCCCATAAGATGTACGCGCCCCTGGGCACGGGCGTGTTAATCGGGCCGTACAGCGTCTTCGCGGGGGGTGTGCCCGAATTGGTGGGCGGTGGCACGGTGCTATTCGTCTCTGAGGAGGCCGAGATATTCAATGAGCCTCCCGATAGGGAAGAGGCGGGTAGCCCCAACGTGGTAGGTGCGGTTGCGATGGCCGCCGCCGCCCGATTCATTACAGAGCAACTGGGTTGGGACTGGGTGGTCCGGCATGAGCGGGAGTTGACGAGCTATGCCATCGAGCGCCTGAACGCTATACCCGGCCTCACCATCTACGGGCCACACGACCCATCTCTGCCCGATGACCGGCTGGGCGTGATATGCTTCAATCTGGAGGGGGTTGACCATCGCCTGACCTCTGCAATATTGAGCCATGAGTACGCCATTGGCACCCGCACGGGCTGCTTTTGCGCCCACCCTTATTTACTACGCCTCATCGGGGTATCCGCGAATTGCGTGCATGAGATTGAAGCCGAGTTAAGCTGTGGCGACCGTCGGGCCATGCCCGGTGCCGTGCGCATGTCCTTCGGCTTCTACAATTCCCGCGAGGACGTTGACGCCATCGTCAGCGCGCTGTGGGACATCCACAACCGCAAGTGGCGTGGTGAGTACCGCCAAAACCCCAAGGTCGGGGAATACGCTCCCGTAGAGAGCAAGGCCGACCCGGCGGGGTGGTTCAACCTCTAAAGGAACTGACCGGCTGCATCTCTTTCATCGTCATGCAGGGCCGGGGCATCACCGATGCTTTGACTACTGGCGATCACTTCGGGTGGATGGGCTTCAGAGTGTTGCTGAGTGAATGACTGTGATAGCACGGTCCTGCTTTCAGCTACGTTTCTCCCCCGCGCCGCCAGCGTGAAGATGAGGCCTAGCAGTGCGGGGGTATAGAGGTAGGGCCAGATCACGGGGTTGAGCGCCATGAAGAGGATGTAGGCAGCGCTTCCCCACCTGAGCACGTCGGCTGGAGAGCGCAGACGGTCCCAGCTTGCGGCGACCATACTTCCCAGCACTATTAGCTGCATTGGCTTGAGCCATTCCTCCAATCCCGCCTTCCACACCTGCCCCGCCAGCCCAACCTCATAGAGCCAGCTCCGGTCAAGCTCCCACTGAGAGCGCGGTAGCCTCCCCAGGTCGTTGAACCATGAGACTGCCCCTAACAGGAACGCATCCCTGTCGGCTAACAGGAAAGGCAACACAATTACAATTCCCACTATTGCGGCAGTCGCCAACTGCCACGCCGTATATCGAAGCCCCCTCCGCAGCCACCATACCACTATGAAAGGTGCGAAGGGCAGCACCAGGGGTCCTGCCGCGAATGCCGCGCCGAGAGTAGCGGCCGGTAAGGATGCGCGTGCCCTTTCCAGTAGCGTCGGCTCTTCCACCATCCACACCTGCTCATCAGGCACGTAATTCCACACCACAACAGCCATCAACACGCACAGCCACAGCCAGAAGATAGGAGCAGCGGCCACCACGTCCCAGGTGAACATCGTTGGCGTCAGGTAGAGCACGCCAAAGGCATAGCACGCCCAGCCCGGTTCCGGCCCGGATGCGCTCCGGCGCAGCCACAGCAACAGGCCACCTACAGCGAACCCGAACAGCAGGTTGGCGAGCCGTAAGTCGAGGCCCCAGGCGCGAAAAGGCACATAAGGGAGAAGGTTGAGTGGCCAGTAGGTAAGGGGCAGGTCATAGGGCATCTGGTAGACATAATACGGGCTGTTCCCTTCGAGGAAGCGGGCTGTCGATGCGTTGACCAGGGGAAGCATATCGCCCATGTTGAGGTCTATGTTGATGGGCAATTGCGAGAAGGCTAATAGGCGCAGTCCCCCGCCTATCACCAGCGCCGCAACCAGGAAGATGCCAGGTGAGAAGGGTCGTACCAACCCCACGATTGCGACCCCTCCAAGCGCCACCAACACGAAGGCGCACACCCCTCCCACGCGTGCTAGCCAATCGATGCCACCCGACAGCGCTTCGATGCGAAAGAGGAGGCTCCACACAGCGACCCCGAACCAGGCCGCTCCCGCCAGCATGAGCCATCGCCTGCGCCCGCGCTCGCCTCGCCTGTACGATGTGGAGAAGGCTAGCAACACCATCGCGCCGAGGCCGATCAGCACCAGTTTCTGCTGCTCCGAGACGGGTGTAGTGACCGGGACGCCTGCCGTGCTCGTGGCGCGCTCTACAGCCGCCAGCACCTGCCAGATAGCCAGTGCGGCCAGTACCGCTACCACTGCCACCCACGCTATGATGCTCACAGCATTGCGGGACGACTGCGACCGCAGCCATCTCACCGGCTGGTTGGGCCAGAGAGCCAGCCCCAGCGCCAGCAGTACGAACAAAGCCCCTAACCCAAAGAAGAACTCCTCTCCGTAAAGGCTGCTCAGGCCGTAAACGTGCAGTAGCCCGCTGATATCGAGCAAGGCAAGGAGTATGAGGAACACCGCCATGTCCCGCGCAGGCGGAGGGGCAAAGGACGCGCTTTCGGCGGGCGAAACAGGTTCGGAGGGGTCGGTGGTCACAGGTTTAGTGTATATCTTTCCGATGTAGGCTGTCACGCAGGGGTCGGGGATTAGGGGTCGGGGATTAGGGGTCGGGGGTCGGAGATTAGAGATTGAGAAGAGCTTTCAGCCCGATCCCCGACCCCTAATCCCCGACCCCCGTTTGGCTCGAACCATGCTTCCTGTCGTATAATGTCATCAGCGACCCCCTTACGTGATGTGACAAGGCAGGTTTTCTCATGTTTCGCACAACCTACAAACGCGCTACAGCCTGGATAGCGGCGGCGCTTCTATTTTCCTCGGTGATGTCGGGGGCGTGCACCTGGAGCAGTGTGCCCGATGCCAACAACGGCTCGCCCACTCCTGGTGCGGGTCAACCGACGGTTGTTGGCAGCCTTCCGAATGCCACTCCCCCGGTTGCCGGGCCTACGAGTGAGGCTAAGCCTGTGGGCGGGGATGGTTGGGAGGTGCCCGCCGAGCGTCAAGCCGTCGTGCAGGTAGTGGAGCGTATCAGCCCTGCCGTAGTGACCGTTGTGAACAAACTTGGCTCGCAAGGCTTTGGCGGGGAGGCGAGCGGCTCAGGGGTAATCATAGACAGCGATGGGCGCATAATCACCAACAACCACGTTATCGAGGGTGCATCGGAGGGGAGCCTGCAAGTCATCTTCGACACGGGCGATACCGCCACCGCCGAGCTGCTAGGCTCTGATCCTGTAAGTGACATAGCTGTGTTGAAGGTAGACCATGCCGTGCCTGCGTTCGCCAGGATGGGCAACTCAAGCAAGCTCAAGGTAGGTGAGACGGTCATCGCTATTGGCTCGGCCCTCGGTGACTTCAAGAATACCGTCACGGTAGGGGTAATCAGCGGACTCAACCGTTTGGTGAGAGGTCCCGGTATCAATATGGAAAACATGATCCAGACCGACGCGGCTATCAACCACGGCAACTCCGGCGGCCCTCTCCTGAACCTGTCGGGCGAGGTAATAGGTATCAATACGGCGGTGGTGCGAGGTGGCGGCGCGCTGGACAGCGGGGATGTAGCCGAGGGCTTAGGCTTCGCTATACCCGTCAATACGGTCAATACGGTCAGCCAGCAGCTGATAGAGACGGGCAAGGTGGCGCGGCCCTACCTGGGCGTATCCACCCGCCCCGTCAACCGCACGATAGCCTCTTATTACCAGTTGAAAGATGAGAACGGCAAGCTACTGGAGACCGGGTTGCTCATCGAGGAAATCCTAAGTGGCACCCCTGCCGAGAAAATCGGCTTGCGCGAGGGGGACGTGCTGATGAAGATCAACGAAATCGCCCTGGATGAAGACCACCCCCTCGCCAACGTGCTGACTGCTTACCAGCCCGGCGATACGGTGAAAGTAACCGCAATCCGCAACGGTAAGCTGCTCAAGCTGGACGCGGAACTGGCCGTCAGACCTTAAACCTAAGGTGCTCTGGGTGTCTAAAAAGCGTAGAGCAAAGTGTACAGCTATGAATGTCATTCTGAGCGAAGCGAAGAATCTGGGATTCTCACCTCAGTAGACGCTCAGAGATTTAGATTCTTCGCTTCGCTCAGAATGACAGGCCAATGATTACAGTTCCTGGATAGGCTTAGGTGTGAAGCAAGACTAGCTGATGGTTGACAGCCGATCTATGGAGACATGAGACGATTCAGGATTAATGAGCGGGCCTTATTCGCGCTCCATGTCTCCTTTGTTCTTTTCCTGGCGCTACTCGTGCGCCTTGCGTACTGGAGCGATGCCCGCGCCTACCGCATTGGGGGAGATGAGCAGGACTACGTAATCCCCGCGCAAACTCTTGTCCGCGATGGGCAGTATATAGATACCTTCGTCTCGCGCGGGCACCAGTGGACGCGAGTGCCGCTCACCCAGTTATTCTTCGCAGGGTCGTTTCTCTTCGTGCCGGATAATACCGCGGCCTCCGCCGAGGGGGATGAAGCTGCTCCTATGCAGCCGCGCTATGATGCTCTCAACCTGGCGCAAATCGCAGTAAGCCTGATAACGGTCGCGCTCACTATGCTCTTCGCGGGGAGGGCATTTCCTGCGAAGTCGCGCCGGGTTGCACTCATAGCAGGGTATATCTCCGCGCTCTACCCGCCCCTTGCGAGCAGTCCGTCCCAGCGCGCCCTCAGCGAGCCTCTCTCTATTACTCTGATTTTGGCCGCGTTATACGTTCTCTCCTTGTGGTCGCCGGAGATGACACGCAGGCGGTCTTTGTCGGTGGCTGCTGGTGTTGGTATGCTATTCGGGATAGCAACGCTGGCGAGGTCTGTGGCTATCGGGTTCTTGCCCTTTGCATGGCTCTGGATGTTGGTCGTATACCGTTCGGCTCGAAAGAGGGAGATTGGGGCGGAACCTGCTCATAGCTCATCTCGTCGCTTCAACCTGCTGGGATGGCTGCGAGAGCGTCAGAAGCCTTTGTTGGGCGGGGTTGTCGCAACGCTTGCTTGTCTGCTGGCTATCGCGCCCTGGACCTATTACAACTACCTGCAATATCGGAGCTTCCTCCTCCTCGAGACCGCCAACGCTACCGCTTACTGGAACTACCACAACTTCAGGGGGGAGGACTATAACGCTCGCCTCTCTGAACTGCCTAATCCCGCCGACCGCTTATCAATGATAATCCGGGAGGGAACGGCTAATATCATAGAGTACCCCGACAAGGCGTTGCGCAGTGCGATATTCGCCTTCGGCTACTTCTGGCATCTCGAGAGCAACTCGGCGGTGCTGCTCAACTCCTGGGACATGACCCAGCGCGACCCCGACGTGCCCGACCTGCTGCACAGCGATGCGGCCCTCTTGCTTGTCGGGCTGTTTGGCATGGCAGGACTCGCAGGGGTGGGGCTGCGCCGCCCGTCAGACGACGCTGGGCGTGTCTTACTGCTCCTCAACCTGTGGCTGCTATTCATGGTGCTCCTGGGGATTGTTGTGCCTTATGATGGGCGATACAGGCTTCCCGCCGCGCCTTCCTTAATCGTGCTGGCCTCTGGATTGATCGCGCTCGTAGATTGGCGGACAGTGTTTACCCCTCGCAGGGCGTGGGCCGCACTCAGACGTTACCCGGTGGTAGCCCTGGTTACTCTCGCTCTATCGATTTGGGTGCTGGTCGGCGCTTATACGCCTGACATACCGCCCTTGCTCAGGAGCCTTTACCAGTCGTGGCGAGGGGACATTGCCCTCCAGTCAGGAGATGTTTCAGGTGCGTTCGGTCATTACAATCTCGCTCAGGCCGCGTTCCCAAGCTTCTACTGGCCCTACCGCCATACGGCAGACCAGTGCGAAGGTTAAGGCGGGATGATGAGGCCCGCGCTCTCTACGCCCTGTCATATGAGCGCAACCGCGATGACCCCTACAGCATCCTGGGTTTCGCGGACCTCTACGCTCGCCACCCAGATTGGACTCTGACGGATTCCGAAAAGGAATGGCTCCACAGGGACGAGGAGGAGTGGCGCGGCAACCCCTGGAATAGCTTCACACCTTCACCCGTAACCTCGATAGATGTCGGCTCCGGTGGTGACATCCCTTACATCAGGGGATTCTACAGGCCGGACCGCGCAACTGACTTTGATTACAGGTGGAGCCAGGGACGAGCTACTATACGCATCCCGGTTCCATCCGGCAGCGCGTTTGGGGCTATCACCTTGCGCATGTCAGCTCCCGCACTCGGCCCGCCTGAGTCGATGCCTGTTACCGTATCTATAAACGGCGCATCCCCTATCAAGTTGGAAGTGCCCGCAGGTTGGACCGACTATGCGGTACAATTACCGAGATCAGAAGGCACAGGTGGCAAGACTATCAATATAGAGATCGAAAGCCCCAGGCGCAGCCCAGCCCTCCTCCAACCCGGCTCCAACGACCCCCGCAACCTGGGCGTGGGGATTGGCCGGATTACGCTCACTGACGGACGATAGACGATAGACGATAGACGATAGACGATAGACGATAGACGATAGACGATAGACGATAGACGATGAAATGTGATGCGTGATGCGTGATTATTGAGTAACTACCGATTACTTTGGACTTTGGACTATCGTTTATGAACATTCCGCACTCCGCGTTCCGCACTCCACATTTAGAGGCTGTTCTGTTCGATCTGGACGGCACGCTTATCCACTCGATTGAGCACATTATCGCGTGCTGGCAGCATACGGTACGTACCTACCTGGGCAGGGAGATGAGCCGCGAGGAGATAATACCCACTCTGGGGCGCGCCTTGCTTGAATGCTTCGAGGAGATAGCGCCGGGCCGCAGCGTCGAGATGCGCGAGGTGTACCGCGCCTACCAGAAGGCAACTCATGATACGGCGGTGACGCTCGTCCCTGGCACGCATGAGACGCTGAAGCGCCTGCACGCCGCCGGTTACAGGCTTGGTGTAGTCACCTCCAAAGGCATTACCGTCGCCACCGAGGGGTTGAATCTTTTCAATCTCGCTTCGTACTTCTCGACTCTGGTCACATACGAAGATACTGACCGCCACAAGCCTCACCCCGACCCCCTTCTTGTAGCCTCAACACGCATGGGTATAGAACCTGCACAGATGCTCTACGTGGGAGACGCGGTGTTCGACATCCAGGCGGGGAAGGCGGCGGGTATGTGGACGGTTGGCGTAACCTGGGGTGCGGGTAAGAGGAAGGATCTGGTGGAGGCGGGGGCGGATTGGCTGATTGAGGAGATGGACGCCCTGCTCGACGTCATTCCCACTCCAGCACAAACTGGTAAGCCTTAGTACTAAATATATCTGACCATTCCACGTTTACCCCACAAATAGCCTATTGCCGTGGCGCTTAGTGCCCCCTATACTCGAAGGAGAGTTGATACACTCAAGCTCGCATTTGATAGGAGGCAATATGGAAACAGAGGTGTCGCTTTCAGGAATTACACCAGACAAGCCCGGAATTTCGGCTGGAAAGGCAGTGGCTATCGGATTTCTAGTCGCGGGGCTACCTCCCACAGCTATTATAGCACTTAGCATGGTGGGATTGAGTGGGCAGATCGGTCCACTCTGGGCAGCGCTGGTGGCGATGGTTCCAAGCTGGACATGGTGGTCTTTTACAGTCCCCCTATGGCGGAAGTGGGCGCATGAGCATGGAGCGCTACCTGATGATGTGCAGAAGCTCGCTTCAACTGTTGGCCTGGTGTGGCCCAAGGGGTGGATATTCGAGAAGACCGAGTTCAATTGGGAGAGGGCTACTCCTCTCAGGGTAATCCTCGCCTTGCTACCGACCCTGGCCTCTCTATTCCTGGCAGGGTGGCTCGTGATTTCAAAGCCGTCCACAGAATGGAAAACCTTTTCTCCAAAGGAGGGAGGCTTCTCCGTGATGATGCCGGGTACTCCAAGTGCAGAGGGCTATAGCTCAGAGGACCGATCTTACGTCAACGTCTTCAATGCCAGAGGCGCTGGGGCTGTGTACTCGATCCATTACTCTGCTCTGCCGACGAAGTTTGAGCTATGGGAGTTTGGCTCTATCCTGGACGAGATGCGTGAAGTTCTACTTAGTGAGAATCAATGGCGGCTATTGGAAGAGGAAAACATTGTTCTCAGTGGACACCCAGGCAGAGAACTACGTATTGAGACACAGAAGTCCTTGATCAATCTGCGCCTATACATAGCAGGGGATAAGATATACCAGTTGATCCTCCAGAGACCGCCTGGTGCAGCTTTGAGTGGCGAGGACAAGCGGTTCTTTGACTCGTTCAAACTGGTTGCTCCTGTACCGTCTGTGCGGAGCAACCCCAGCTCTGCATCGTTCGGTTGGCAAGAGTTCACATCTGAAGCAGGAGGCTTCATGGTATTGGTGCCTGGCCCTGCAAAAGAAGAAACCCAAGCGCAGGAGACAGACGCTGGGCGTGTGACCGCCCATACCGTCAGAGTCCAACTCAAGCGGGTCCTGTATATGGTGATCTATTCTGATTGGCCGGATATGAGTCTGCAATTAGACCCTGAGGAGTTCTTTCATGGGTACCGTGAGAGCGCAGTAGCAAAAATAGAAGCTGAAAGTAAGCAGAAAGTAGAGATTGTTGGTCAGGAGCAGATTTCGCTAAATGGCTATCCAGGCTTAGCTCTGGCAATGGAAGTCCAGGGTTATGTCAGCAAAGTCCGGACATATTTAGTTGGAAAGCGGCAGTACGTGGTAATGGTTACCGGACCTGCTGATGAAGTCGCCAATAGTGAAGATGCAAAATTCCTGGACTCGTTCCGGCTGTTGGCTGTCCCTCCCTCCCCCTAAATACCCAGGCCAAATTTGCCGGATATGGAAGTATGGGCATGAAATCTGCACGCATACGCCAGGTGAGTGACGCGGCATTTGACGTACAGACAGGGAAGGCGGCTGGGACACTCACGATTGCCATGACGTGGGGCGCAGGTAAGAGGGAGGAGTTGGTGGAGGCGGCGGTGGATTGGGTAATTGAGAGTAGGGATGAGCTTCCACGGTTGCTTGCGACTTCGTCAGTGGAGGTTAGCCCTAATGCCTAACTTCTTGAAGCGCTCATATGGAGCAGCTTTACTCTTTGTGCTGTTCGCTCTTATCGTGGCTTGCGACGACACCACTCCACCTCTCGCGCCAACACCCACCCCCACTCCCATACCGACGCCTACGTACACTCCGCTCGTGGTGCGGGCCGAGCCTATCGACGCGGAGGAATATTACAAGCGCGCCAAGTCGTATGCAGACAAAGAGGAATATGACCTCGCAATCGAGGACTACACGAGTGCCATAAGCTTCAAGCCCGACTATGCTGAAGCCTACTTCGGCCGGGCGGTGGCTTATCATAACAAACACGAGTATGCTAAGTCTATCGCTGATTACACTAAAACCCTGGAACTAGAGCCTGACAACGCCGAAGCCTATAACGGAAGGGGTAATGCATATTATCAGGCGGGTGCTAATAATCACGCTCTTATGGACGCTACCCAGGCTATAAAGCTAAGAGGTGATTACGCCGAGGCTTATACCACCAGGGGTTTGGTTTTCGAGGCAAAGCGCGATTACGACAGCGCTATCGCTGAATTTGACCAGGCAGTGCAATTCAACCCCGATTATGCCTCAGCTTACTATGGCCGGGGGCGGATTTATATATGGAAGGAAGATTACGACCGCGCTCTCAGGGATATGGATGAAGCCGTCCGGCGCGCCCCCAAAGACCCTGCGACATACTCTCATAGAGGGTGGGTTTACCGTCTCAAAAATGAGTACTATAAATCCATCTTAGATTACACCAGGTCAATTGAATTGAAGCCTTCCTCTGATGCTTATATGGGGCGAGGTCTGACGCAGTTCAATAATCGGGTGTACGTGCGCGCCATCGAGGACTATACGGAAGCAATTAAGTTGGGTCCAACGGCCGGCGCTTACTATAATCGTGCCTATGCATTTCTCTACCAGGCCAAATATGACGAAATGATAGCCGATTGCACCCAGGCAATCAAGCTTTCACCGGACTATATTGACGCCTACTTCATGCGGGCTGGAGGCTACCAGGGTAAACATGATTACGGCCGTGCCGTCGAGGATTACAGTTTCGTGATAACGCGCCGCCCAGATTATGCGGAGGCTTACTTTGGACGGGCGAACAGCTACCTCTACAAGGGGCATGACCTTGCGGATAAAGACCTGGCTCGCGCGAACCAGGATTATGACCTCGCCATTGCGGGCCACAATGAGGCAATCAGGCTGAAACCGGACTATGCCGACGCCTACTTCTACCGGGCCACTGCTTACTTGTATAAACGGGACTACGACGGGGCCATCGCCGACTACACGAAGGTGCTTGAGTTGAAGCCTGAGTACACAGAAGCTCATCTTAACCGCGCCGACGCTTACCGAGATAAAGGGGACAAGGAGAAAGCTATAGAGGACTACAGGCTCGTGTTATATGCGAGTAGTTACAATTCTGAGAGGTATCAAAAGGCGCAGGCAGAATTAGAGAAGTTAGAGGAGAAGTAATGGATAGGAGTTAACCACGACCCGCGACAATCCACGAATATTCTTCCGGGGGCGTCGTTTATCGCTCCACCCCTAGCGGCTACGAGTTTGTGTCCGTCCACCGCGCCCGCCACACCGATTGGTCCCTCCCAAAAGGGCACGTCGAGCCTGGCGAGACGCGTGAGGAGGCGGCAATACGCGAAGTGAAAGAGGAGACAGGTCTCGACGCCCGCATCATCGCTCCAATCACCGAAGTGGTATACTTCTACAGGCGTGGTCGCGGGCCGGAGAGCGTGTTGGTCCACAAGACCATCTATCACTACCTCCTCAAAGCCCTCACATTCGACTTCGCCGGTCCCAACTGGGAAGTATCCGAAGCCCGCTGGACCCCCCTGGCTGATGCCCAGAATGTGCTTTCGTATGAGAATGACCACGAGGTAGTAAGGAAAGCGGGGGAGCTACTTGTAGCTAGAAGTTAGAAGTTAGAAGTTAGAAGTTAGAAGTTAGAAATAGCCCGTGTTATCATCCATCGTCCATCGTCCATCGTCCTCCAAAGGCACACAATGTTTTATGATCGAGCAACAATCCAGATAAAAGCGGGTAACGGGGGTGACGGCAGCGCGTCCTTCCGGCGGGAGAAGTTTGTCCCCAAAGGGGGGCCTGATGGCGGCGACGGTGGGCGGGGTGGCAGCATTTACCTGCGCGTCAACCCCGACCTCAACACTCTCTTACCGTTCCACTACAAGCAGCATTACAAAGCCTCACACGGCGGCTCCGGCGGTGGCCGCCATAAGCATGGCAAAGCGGGGCAGGACCTTTATATTGACGTTCCTCCTGGCACTTTCGTTGAGATAATAGACGAGAACCCCATATCCGGCAGCGCCTCCGAGGTCTCACAGACCGACTTGCTGAGGCCGGGCCAGACTCTCCTCGTGGCTCGTGGCGGAAGGGGAGGGCTGGGTAATCTCCACTTCACCACCTCCACTCAGCAGACCCCGCGCTTTGCCGAGAAGGGCGAGCCAGGCGATGAGCGCACTATCCACATGGAGCTGAAGCTGATAGCGGATGTGGGCCTTGTAGGCTATCCGAACGTCGGTAAGTCCACACTTCTCTCGACTGTGAGCGCTGCCCAGCCCAAGATAGGGGACTACCCGTTCACCACGCTTGCGCCAATGCTTGGTGTAGTGAGCGTGGACGATGATACGTTTGTCATGGCTGACATTCCAGGGCTTATAGAGGGCGCGAGCGGCGGTGCGGGTCTCGGTCTGGAGTTTCTGCGGCACGTCGAGCGCACGCGGCTCCTGTTGCATATAGTGGACGGCTCGGCGGGCTTGTGGCGTGACCTTGAAGCCGAGGTAGAGGAGCGTGATGACGCCCACCCCTCCCAGACCACCGACCCTATAGGCGATTTCAAACGCATCAACGCCGAGCTACAGGAGTATGACGCCACTCTTGCTGAGCGTCCTCAGATCGTTGCCATCAATAAAGTTGATCTTCAAGAAGTGCGTGATCGCCTACCTGCTCTCACTGAACAGTTCCAGGAGATGGGTTATGAAGTTTATCCTACCTCCGCAGCTACGGGCGACGGCGTGCAAGACTTGCTACGAGCGGTAGCGGCCCGATTGCGCGAGCTACCCAAGCCGGAATGGGACACGGAAGAAGCTATTGCTGAAGAGGAAGAGTTGGTGCTGGTGCGGCCTCACTATGCGAGCGAGTTCGAAGTATTTCCAGGTGATAGAGGAAGAGAAGGGGCGCTATCGCGTCACCGGGTCGCGCATTGAGCGGCTGGCCATCGTCACCGACGCCAACAACCGCTATGCTCTTGAGCGATTGGACCGCGAGATGGAAAAGATGGGCATCTCCACCGCCTTGCGCTCAGCGGGCATCGAGCCTGGCGACACCGTAGTTATTGGCCGCATAGAGATGGACTGGGGAGAGGAGTCCTGGGCTAACTTCGCCAGGGGCACCTCCCGCCGCAAGCGCCGCGAGGGTCCGGGCAAGCAGAAGAGCTAGGTAAAATTGAATAAAAGGAGCTTGCAATGTCTCGCATCAAAAGCCTGAGCTTCCAACCCGTACTCCTATTCGCGCAGACCCTGGCATTGGCTCTATTGCTGGTGGCGCTCTTTAGCGCGCCTGTGGTCGCTCGGAGTGGAGATGCTTTGCTCGCGACTTCAGCAGGTCTTGCTCCTGTCGCGGTAGCTACCCCTCTACCGGAGTGCTCGCCGGAGTGGCGCACTGTTCCTATTCCTAGCTCCACCATATATAGACAACTTGTGGCGGTGTCTGCCATTTCAGAAGCAGACGTATGGGCGGTAGGAAGCTATTATACCGCCATTACGTTCGCCACTCACTGGGATGGGCTGTCCTGGAGCGCAGCGCCTACGCCGAACTTTGAAACGGGCCATACCGTCTTCACAGGGGTCGCAGCCGTCGCGTCAAATGACGTATGGGCCGTTGGCTATAACCACCCGGACCCGTCGGGCTACCCGAACGTGCCTCTGATAGCACACTGGGATGGAGCGACGTGGGAGATGGTAGCCACCCCGGAGGTACCTGACGCAGGGCCGGGTGGGAGTATGCTGCACGCTGTGGCTGCCGTTTCACCGAGTGACGTATGGGCTGTGGGATCGTACATCGATAGCAGCGACGTATATCGCCCACTGACCGTGAGATGGGATGGCACAGAGTGGAGCGTTGTACCCAGCCCCGATACTCCTCTCAGCAACACCGGCCTGTCGGCAATAGCTGCCATTTCAGAGAATGACGTATGGGCCGTCGGGGGCCTCTATAATGCCGACCTACAAAGAGGCGAAACGCTCTCGATACATTGGGATGGAGTTGCATGGGAGGTGATACCCACGCCCCACGTTGGGGCAAGCGAGGACGATAACTCTCTCTCTTCTGTCGCTGTGGCCGGTGCGAACGACGTCTGGGCGGTGGGCACTGTATCTCACGCACCCTTTTCCAGCACCACCTCCACGTTGATAATGAAATGGGATGGTTCTGCATGGAGCGTGGTATCCAGCCCCAGCCCTGGGAAGCAGTTTAACTCTCTTATGGGAGTGACAGCGCTGGCACCTGATGATGTCTGGGCCGTAGGCTATTATAGTGATGGGCCCTTTGGCAGTTATCATATGGCGACCTTGATAGAGAAATGGGATGGCTCTGCGTGGAACGTTGTGACCAGCCCCAGCCCAGGCTCCCAATCCAACTTTCTCTTTGGAGTAACATCCCCTCCCTGGCAGGACCATGTGGGCTGTTGGCAGGGTTGATTATGGCGGTGTTCCACCTCAAGCCCTTACGGAGCAGTACACCGAGCAAATCTTCGCGGACGTACCGCCCGCCAATACCTTTTCCCCGTACGTAAAGTGCCTGGCCTGCCGGGAGATAGATACGGGCTACGCCTGCGGCGGCGAAGGAGAGCCTTGCGATCCCTTCAACTCTCCCTACTTCCGACCTGATACCCTCATTACGAGAGACGATTTGTGCCACATGGTAGCGGGAGCTGCGGGGTTCAATGAGCCTCCCGGCGAGCAACGCTTTGAGGACGTGCCGCCCACTCACCCCTATTTTGCCTGGATCAACCGAATGGCAGTGCGCGGTCTCATAGGTGGTTACCCTTGTGGCTCGCCAGGAGAGCCATGTGTCCCGCCCCTAAACAGGGCATACTTCCGCCCCTACAACCACGCGACGAGAGGGCAAATAGCCAAGATAGTCTCCAATGGAGCGGGTATCACCGACATCCCTGTGGGGCAGCTCTTCGAGGACGTGCCGCCGAGCCATCCTTTCTATGTATGGGTGCAACGCCTGGCTACAAGGGGAGTGATGGGTGGCTATGAGTGCGGGCAGAACGAATACGAGCCTTGTGGACCTGAGAGCAAGCCATACTTCAGGTGGGGTAGCGACTCCACGCGGGGACAGGTAGCCAAAATTACGTCCAACACCTTCTTCCCTAACTGCCAGGTTCTGGGAGGGCGTTAGTAGAGGTAAGCTACTGAAATCAACAAAGACCGCCTCCACAGGCGGTCTTTGTTGATGCGCTATACGCGGCCCTTACGTAGTGGCTGTGGCTTCGTTAGTTGGAAAGGAAACTTTATCGTAAATATCGCTCAGGGATATAGCACAGCCTATGGAGCCGAGATGTAAGGTGCCTTCTTGCCCGCTGATTTCGGTAAGCACCCATTGACCCGCGTCGCCTTGCCGAACGTAGTGCTCCACACGCGCCTTGTCTTGCGCGACCAATACATACTCTGCCAAAGACTCCACCTTGCGGTAGTGGGCAAACTTCTCCCCACGGTCATGCACCTCGGTAGATGGTGAGAGTACCTCAATGATAACGGTCGGATTGACGAGTGTGTCTATCTGCCTGTCCTCAAGATGAGGTTCTCCACATACGGCCACGACATCCGGGTATGTGTACATGCCGGTCGGGCTAACTTTGACGCGCATGTCATTGACGTATGTTTCGCAAGGTCTACCTTTTAGCTGTGAACTTACCTCACGTCCAATGTTGAGGGTAATCAGGTTATGTGCCCGACTTGCCCCGGACATGGCGTATGCCTGCCCGTTGACGCGCTCACTCTCTTCCAATTCAGTTCGGTGCAGCGGATATATTCGACCATTGAAGTACTCGCTCTTGTACTCTGCCTTTCGCTCAAGCTCGAGGTACTCTTCTGGTGTGTAATATTTCTTAGCTATAGCTGTCATAGCACCCTCGCTATATGTGGACCACGCTTACTCAGCTTATGATTACGAAGTAGGAGTTTCTCGCTTGCCCCTCCTATAGTATACAAGAAACATCCCATGAAGTCATGAGACGCCACCAAATATTTACGTATTTAAGCGTATAGCCTTTGTAGAACCAAAGATAGTAAAGCCCGTTATAATACAGTGAGGCATACCGGTAGGCGGTGGCCTCACGCTTGAGTAACCGCTATTTACTGTCCGAAATTCCCAACCAAAACAGGAGGATAAGTTTGAACGGTCGCAAGTTTCTTTCGTCGGCGGGCGCTTTGATGCTCCTCGCTACATCGCTGCCCCTGGGCATAGCAGGCCCGCAGGTACAGCACGCCTTCGCCTCCGCGCCCGCGAGCCAGTTTCCCGACGTCGCCCCTGACACCACCGCGTTCAATAACCTGTGGGACCGCACCGACTCGCTGGTCGCTACAGGCCGCGTGAAGCGTAGCTGGCTCTGGGGGCCGCAGGCATTCTGGACCACTCGCGAGCTTTATGTGGATGACCCCCAGCACACCGAGACCCGCCTGGTGCAGTACTGGGACAAGAGCCGCATGGAGGTAAACGACCCCGGCGGCAATCCTAATAACGCCTTTTACGTGACCAACGGCCTCCTCACCGTAGAGCTTATCTCCGGCAAGATGCAGACGGGCAACAATACCTTTGAGGACCGCAAGCCCTCCGTCATAAACATCGCGGGCGACGTGGACGACCCCAACGCGCCGACATACTCCTCCTTCATCGGCAAGGCTAACGCGGGCACCGACCACCCCGACCCCAGCAAGATGGGGCAGAAGGTTATCGCAACCCTTGCTCGTAACGGCGCTGTCGGCACCGACCCCTCAAAGAGCAGCGTGCCGGGCATCGAAGTCGCCTATTACGACGATGTGACCAAGCACAACATACCCAAGGCGATGTGGGACTTCCTCAATCTTGAGGGTGAGGTAAAGAAGAACGGCCAGATAGTCACCGAGCCAATCTCCACCCCCTGGTTCTATGCCACGGGCCGCCCCATCTCCGACGCGTATTGGGCCAAGATCAAGATTGCAGGCAAGCCCGCTGATACGCTCATCCAGGCGTTCGAGCGCCGCGTGCTGACCTATACCCCCTCCAACTCTGTGGGCTTCCAGGTGGAGATGGGCAATATAGGCGCGCACTACCGCGATTGGCGCTATATCCACCCCGGCAAGGCTAACGGCAGCTCCTTCCTTGAAGGCCCCCACGTAGGTTACGGCTTCAACGTCCAACTTTATTACACCGACAAAGAGCGCGTCAACCAGAAGGCGCGTGAGGCAGGTTTCACCTGGATACGCCAGCAGGTGTCGTGGCGCGACCTCCAGAGCATCAACCGCTACTTCGCCTGGGGCGAGGTGGACTTTATAGTTGATTGGACCACTAATCGCCAGCGTAACAAGCTCATCATCTCCCTGGCCAAATCCCCTAAGTGGGCATCCCCGAACACCGAGGGTGGTATGCCCGTGAACCCTCTCGACTACGGCAACCTCATGTACATGATGGCTCGCCGCTACAAGGGCCAGGTCGCAGCTTACGAAATCTGGAACGAGCAGAACCTGCGTGGTGAGACGGGCGGTCCCGTAAACGTGGCACAGTACATCGAGATGCTCAAGTATGGTTACAGCGGCATCAAGTTTGCCGACCCCGATGCGGTGGTCATCTTTGGTGGCCTCACCCCCACAGGTGTGACCAATCCCGACATAGCGTTGGACGACGTGAAGTACCTTGAGCAGGCCTACGCCTTCGGCGGCGGTATCATGAAGAATTACTTCGACGTGTTAGGCGCGCACCCTGGCTCCAACAGCAACTCGCCCGACCAACTCTATCCGGACAATCCCGGCACGGGCAAATGTCCGCCTATCTATGCCGATAGGGAGGGGACCTGCTGGCGCAACCACTCTAGCTTCTACTTCCGCCGCATCGAGCAGCAGTACGCGGTCATGGCTGCCAACGGGGATGGCAATAAGCAGATGTGGCTCACCGAGTTCGGCTGGAGCACGTACAATACCGCCCCAGGCTACGAGTACGGCCAGCTTATCAGCCCCGACCTACAGGCGCAATACCTGGTGAGGGCTTACGAGAAGGCGAAGGCTGACTATCCATGGATGGGCGTGATGTGCGTGTGGAACCTCAACTTCTCCACGCTTGGCCTGCCCGATAGCGACGAGAAAGTGCCGTGGGCGGTAGTCAACAAGGATTGGAGCAATCGCCCAGCGTTCACCGCTCTCAAGGCGATGCCCAAATAATCTAAAGGATAAGGGATAAAGTAAAAAGGATAAAGGCGTTGCGGCCTTTATCCTTTTTACTTTATCCCTTATCCTTTTTACCTGTGGCTGACTACCATCGTACCCATGGGTGCCCAATCGTACATCCACTTGGCGTTGGCCTGGGAGAGATTGATACAGCCGTGGCTGGCTGGCGTCCCGAAGTTGGTGTGCCACCATACGCCGTGTATGGCATAGCCGGAGTAGAAGTACATGACGTTGGGCACGTTGGGGATGTCATACGCTTCGGATGTGCCCTGGAAACCCCTCATACGCTGCGTCTTATACTTGAGGTAGATACGGTAACTGCCTGTGACTGTCGGGAAGCGCGAACGGCCTGAGCTCATCCTCGCTGAAAAGACAGGGGTCTGCCCTTCATAAGCCACCAGCATCTGAGTGCTGAGGTCCAATTCGATCCACTTGGGGCCTAGCTTGCCCATAGGGGTTTGAGGCTCGATGGGCTTAGGCTTATCAGGCGGGCCGTTCTGCATGTCCCCCTTGACGATGGTCAGCACCTGCCCCACCTCCAGCGAGTTTGCGTCATTAATGTTGTTTGCAGCTTGCAAAGCCTCTACCGTCGTATTGAACTTATACGCGATTGAGGAAAGACTGTCGCCGCGCTGCACTGTGTATTTGACGGGGACGCCTGGCTCGGCTGTAGCTGCTGAGTTGACCGTCACGGCAGTGGTGGTCCCTCCTGGTGGTTGGGGGATGGCTACTGTGGTGTTGGTGGGCGGTGGTGGCTTAGGTGTAGAAGTAGGCGTTGGTAGTTGTCCACCACCAGGTACGGTCAATGTCTGGCCGACGTAGAGCAGGCTGCTAGGCGATATGTTGTTGGCGGCTGCCAACGCCTCCCTTGTCACGCCAAAGCGTTGCGCCAATGCGCTCAGGCTATCTCCAGGCTGCACTACGTATGTTGCGGACTGTCCTGCGGTTGGTTGTGCAACGGTAGGTTGTGCAGTGGCGTTCGGTTGAGAGGAGGGTATGGTAAGCACCTGCCCGGCGTATATAGACGACGAAGAAAGATTATTCGCGGACATAATGGCGTTCACTGTGACCCCATAGCGCGTGGCTATGCCGCTCAGGGTGTCGCCCGACTGCACCGTGTGCTTGGTGTCGGCATATGCGATACCTATCACTGAAAGGGCAGTGAGGAGTAATATGAGTGCGATGCCTGCGACGTATTTACCCCAGTTGCGCAGGTATTTCGAGGTGCCCGTGTCCAATATTTCCCTCCCAGGAAGGTTAATAGCGAATTGTCCACATCCAGACCATCTTCCAGGTGCTTGAAGTAATGATAGCACCTGGACACAAGGTCGTCAATAGGCGATTATGTCTAGTCACGCGGCACTTTAAAGTAGTACCTTATGGGTTAGCAATCTACTTCCATTTGTCCTGTCTCAGCAGCCCTGCGTAAAGTTAAGAATGTCTCCTTAAGCTCCTGACGAACCGCACTTTCAGGCTCTCCGAGTAGAAGGGTCTGATATGCTTCCAGGAATTGAACGCGCAAGCGGTGGAAAAGATGCAGGAAATGCCGTAAGAACCCAATGCAGTCTAAAACTACAACTTCCGTGCCCCCGGTCTTTGTGTAGAGGCTGGCTGCATAATTCTTTACCTGTTCCTCAATCACATCTGTTGTTACAAAGATGTAGTTGTCAATCGTCTTATCAAGCTTTGCCAGTTTTTGTAATGCGCGATCAATGTCCTCCACCGTGACACGCTTCATTTTCATCTCGTAGCTCGTGACCACATGATCATCGGTTACGAGCGTAATTTCAACATCGCCTAATGCGCCCGTCTGTTCATCGGCGGCATTGTGTGACTGTAAAGTAAGGATACGCTCTCCTAGATACTGTGATGCTGCCAAGTAAGCGGCTGCAATTACCAACACGGGTAACCTACTCGCCCCAGAGGATGCCATATGTTGCTCAATCAGCTTTACAATGGCCTCGGCGGAGAGAGGAAGAACGTCATTACGCTGATTAGCTCTAAGAGCAGAGAGTAACCCTTCAAGAGTGCGGCGGTTTTCATCCCTGATTTCGAGCAATAGTCTAACGGTCTCCGCGAGCAAATCCTCGGCGGATATTTGACCGTTATGGATCTCTGTCAGCAACTGGAGGGCTGCCTTGTAAAGTGTAGGGTCCCTACCTTCTAATTTGATATCTGTTGTGAGCAATACGTTTTTCGTTCGTAATGCAGGTGTCAGAAATGCAGTAGTGTTATTGCACGGCAGTTTGTGCCGATTTATGAACGGCGTGATATATGTCTCATCATAATCGCGTCCTGAGTACGAATCTCCATCGCCAATCGCAGTATAAGGTTTACGTATGTCAAGAGCAGGATTATGTACTTTCGCCAAGGAGCAGGCAAGAATGAGCCGGACCCCCGCCCCGATTTTGCTTCTCGCAACGAAGCTAATTTGCTTTACAATTTCGGAGTTGCTTATGATTGGGGTTGATAGGTTGCTGGAGGCTCTGCGAAACGCAGCATCCAGGATGTCTGTTGGGCTTGCCATGCTCCCCCTTCACTACCAAGGTTATAATTCACCCATAGCACTTCTGTGCGCGGTGCTTTAACAGAGTGAATTAGCTTTTCCGGCGCTTCCACCTGTTGCCAATCACTGTAAAGCTCATCCATCAAAGCGCAGCGGTAACTGGATAGTGCTACCTTGCCCTTGACACTATGCAACACCTCGGAAAGCGCCCTATGATCAGCATCGGTCATTTCATGTGAATATGCGTTGCTGTCTGTGCGGGAGGCATGAGGGTAAGGGGGGTCACAATAAAAGAGTGTTTCTGGGCTATCATATCGCCGGATGACTTCAAGGGCTGGAGCACACTCGATTTGCACACGCAAGAGTTCTTTGTGCTATCTCAGGTAGGTCCTCAACACTACCCAACCAACGTGAAACCGCACCTGCCATGCCCGCTCGACTTGTTAAGAGGCAATGCGCCCATCTCCCAGACTCGCTTTTTGAGCAAGTCCAGTTCTTACCTGGCGAGCACGCACGAAAAATCGTCGCGCCCTTTCAACGTTTGATATACCCTCAGTCGGTCCATCTATTGCAAGCTCGAATTCGGCGCGAGAAAAAGGGGTAAGACCAATAGCCTCAATCAATGAATCTTTTTGGTCCCGTAGTACCGCGAAGAAATTCACAACATCCCCATCCAGATCATTATATGTCTCAACAGGTGATGGAGGGCGGTTAATTAGAACGGCTGCCGAACCGCCAAATGGCTCACAGTAATGTTGAGCGTGCGGAAGCAAAGGAAGTATCCAATCTAGATGACTGTACTTACCACCATACCAGCCGAACGCGATCCGCTTGCCCATATCTTCACTTCCTCCTAAAAACTATTCGCATAATAACATCCCACTGGTCAGAATACATAGCGTTCCACAGCCTACCATATCTCCACCGTACTCCTACCCTTCACAACCTCTCCCACCTCCCAGCATTCCACATCCTGCTCCCTTAGCGCAGCTCGAACGTCGGTCAGCTTGTCGGCGGGGATGGCTGCGAACAGACCGCCGGAGGTCTGAGGGTCGAAGAGGAGGGTGGTGAGATCGCGGCTTATGCTTCTTTCAATGCTGACTCTGGCCTGCTCTGAAGAAGTAGCAGAGAGGAGGTAATCACGGTTGCGGCCAGTGCCTCCAGGCACCTGTTTGTCCCTTACACATTCGAGCGCGCCGTCCAGCAGGGGTACGGCGGATGCGCTTATTCGGAGGCATACGCCGCTCGCCTGCGCCATCTCGGAGGCGTGGCCCAGCAGCCCGAACCCCGTGATGTCGGTACAGGCGCGCACTCCCGCCCACCTCAGCACGCGCGCCGCAGGCCCGTTGAGGCGCAGCATCGAGTCCACCGCGCCCTGTAGGTGGGCAGGCTGTGCACGATCATTCTTTGCGGCGGTCGTAATTACCCCTGTGCCTACCGGCTTGGTCAAGATAAGGCGGTCGCCGGGGCGCGCGCCACTCTTGGACATGATCTGCGCAGGGTCTACCATGCCCGTCACGCACAGGCCGTACTTCGGCTCGCGGTCTGTGACAGTATGCCCGCCCGCAATGATGCCTCCCGCCTCGCGCACCTTGTCCATGCCGCCCTGAAGGATGGCAGTCAGGATCGTTTTGTCCAGGTCTTCGGGGAAGGCCACGATATTGAGGGCAAGCATCACCTCACCGCCCATGGCGTACACGTCGCTCATCGAGTTGGCGGCTGCGATGGCCCCGAAAGTGTACGGGTCGTCCACGATAGGCGGGAAGAAGTCGAGTGTCTGCACCAGCGCCTGCGATGGCCCGATGCGGTACACTGCGGCGTCGTCCCCAGGGTTGAGGCCGATTATTAAGTTGGGGTGAGAGTGTTGAGCCAGGGGGCGCAAGACTTGCGCCAGGTCGCCAGGACCCATCTTGGAAGCTCAACCGGCGCAGAACGCCAGGCTCGTCAGGCGCACTACTTCGCGCTTGTCGGCATCGGCCATCGCTATCACCACCTTTCGATTTTGGATTTTGGATTGCGGATTTTGGATTTGGGTGTTTGACATCCCTATTTCATTGTACATTGAATGGCAAGAATTATTCCTCTCGGATAGGGAAAGGCCAATATCGAGAGGATGTGTTAGAATTAACGATTGCAACTTCGATAAATATCTGAGCTTCCGGCGTGGAAAGCGCAACATGATTAGGAGAGCGCAACATGATTAGGAGAGATTGAATGGTAGCCACTACAACCAAATTGCCCCATTGGGACATGACTCCCTTCTTCCCCGGACTCGACTCGCCTGAGCTTGACAGTGCCATCGCTGGCGTCATGCAAAGCCTGGACGAGATGGAAGCGTTATTTGACAGGTATGGCGTTGGGGAGCGCGAGCCTGCGCCGCTAGATGACGGGACGGTACGCGCCTTTGAAGAGGTGGTGGAGCGATTTGATGCCCTCCTGGAGGAGCGGGTGACGGTGGCGGCTTATATACAGACCTTCGTGGCGACCAACTCTCGTGATGACCTCGCCCAGGCAAGGTGGAGCGAGATGCAACAGAATGGCGTCAGGCTGTCCAAGCTAAGCACACGCTTTACTGCCTGGGTTGGATCACTCGATGTAGATGCGCTTATCGAGCGGTCTGAGGTGGCACGCGACCATGCCTTCATGCTCCGCAAGACCAAAGAAGGGGCTGCCCACCTGATGTCACCCCAGGAGGAGGAGCTTGCCGCAGAATTGCGCTTAAGCGGAGCGTCGGCGTGGGGTAAGCTGCACAATAACGTCACCTCCCAGTTGATGGTCCCTGTTGAGATAGAAGGTGAGACGCGCGATATGGCGATGAGCGCGGTCCGCAACCTCGCTTACGACCCGGACCGCGAGGTACGTCGCCGCGCCTACGAGGCCGAGCTTGCAGCCTGGGAGCGCGCAGCCCTCCCCGCTGCGGCGGCCCTGAACGGCATCAAGGGGGAGGTCAATACTCTGGCGAAGCATCGCCAGTGGGGTTCTGCCCTCAATGAGGCGCTCTACGACAGCAATATTGACCGCCAGACCCTCGACGCTATGATGGAGGCGGCTCACGAGTCCTTCCCGGATTTTCGACGCTACCTTCGCGCGAAGGCTCGCGCCCTCGGCATTGAGCGCCTGGCGTGGTACGACATCTTCGCACCTGTGGGCGCGGACGAGCGCGAGTGGGACTACGCGGATGCCACCGACTTTATCGTGGAGCAATTCGGCACCTACTCCGGCAAGATGAGCGATTTCGCGGCCCGCGCCTTCCGCGAGGGGTGGATAGACGCTGAGCCTCGTAGCGGCAAGCGCGACGGGGCATTCTGCATGGGCATACGCCATGAGGTGTCGCGGGTCTTCCTCAACTACAAGCCCTCCTTCGGCAGCGTCAGCACTCTCGCCCATGAGCTGGGACATGGCTACCACAACCTCGTGAAAGCGGAGCGCACCATGCTCCAGAAGAGCACGCCCATGACCCTCGCTGAGACTGCCAGCATATTCTGCGAGACCATAGTCCAGCACGCCGCCATGAAGGACGCTTCACATGAGGAGCAGATTGCCCTCCTGGAAGCTTCTTTACAACGTAGCTGCCAGGTAGTAGTTGACATAACCAGCCGCTTCCTTTTCGAGAAGCGTCTATACGACAAACGATTGGAGCGGGAGCTTTCGATTGATGAGCTAAGCAACCTGATGCTGGAAGCACAAAGGGATACTTATGGCGACGGCCTCGACCCTGAAAAGCTACACCCCTATATGTGGGCGGTGAAGCCCCATTATTACAGGCCGGAGCTATCGTTCTATAACTTCCCATACATGTTTGGCCTTCTCTTCGGCCTCGGCCTCTACGCGAGGTACAGGGAAGACCCGGAGGGCTTCAAGCGTGGCTATGATGACCTCCTCTCTTCGACGGGGCTGGACGATGCAGCTACCCTTGCCTCTCGCTTCGATATCGATGTACGCACGCCTGAGTTCTGGCGCGCCAGCCTCGATATCGTTCGGGGTGAGATCGAGCGGTTTGAGGAGTTGGTAGCTAGTAGGCTATTATGCTAGATAAAAAGAATTGACGAGAAACCCTCCGGTGTGGTGAATCAGCGGTTGCGCAACCAAACTCCCACCAGCCGGAGGATAAGCTAATGATAAGCGAGATAATCAACTTTGACAACTACTGGCTAGAAGCTATCTCAAAAAGAGTCGTACCGCCAGCATCTTGCTGGCATCCGCACTTGCCGGCGAGACGCCAGCGTTACATCTATCCATTTTTGAGATGGCTTCTATTAAAATTAGCTAATTCTGGTGATGCGCGCCCCCGTGTGGTATGCTATCATGTCCTCGAAACGACCACGCCCCCCACATTCGACCCAACTTAATATCCGGCCTGCCAGGTTATCTGGTGGGCGACAACGGGTCTGCTATTGTCGGTGTGATGGTCGCTTGTGACCTTACTGACGGCGGGCATAGCGTTCATAGGCGCATGCTTCCGCCACATGATACATATAGGAGGAGTTGCAATGCCACGATGCGGTGCTGAAGGTTTAGTTACTCACGGTAAGAGTAGTGTGAACCTGGATATCGACGTTACGACGTCAAGCGGTAATGTAGAAGTCGATGGGGCCATTATCTTCCGCGTTCTGCGCGGAGAGTGGCACCCAATCACCATTAGCTCAGGCAAGGTTGTGATGCAAACCACAGTCGAGCTTGAATACCCCCAAATGGACCTGGTGGTACAATGGCCCCCCTCATCACCATCGGATGATCCCATCCTTTACGTCCCCAGCGGGTCGGGTGCGGACTCGCAGGCCCTGAACGGCCTGGCAACGCTGTTCGGCATTGCCCCAAGTTCAATGGGCACATATACGAGCAGCGACCCTGATGCCTCTTCGGGAGACATCGAGGCGGCGTGGATGGCCTACTCCTGCCTTCTCGGCGACGAGCTACCCAACGGAGATAAGCTCACCGAGGTGATTATGACGGAGCCAGACGGCACCAAGATCAGAGGTGGGTGGGTCTTCGCTGAACCGACCAGTACGGGACCCTCTGGTGGCCTTCCAGGCGCTACGCAGGGCGGCAGCCAGGAAGGGACCTGGATAACCCTCTCCCCCAACAGGTTCGCCATTATTGGGGGGGAATTAGGGGCATTGTTCGGTTCCGGCAGGAAGCTCTACTTCGAGACCGGGGTAAGCGAAACTTTGCGAGCCAGCATACGGCAGGAGTTCGGATTCGGCTCTAACGAAGGAGAGGACGCTTACATCCGGGTGAAGGACTTTATCCAGGACTTCCTCCTGGAAGTAACGCTGGAATAAGAGAAAAGGAAAAAGGAAAAAGGATAAAGGATAAATCGGGCATGGTGTTTCTTCCTTTATCCCTTATCCTTTTTCCTTTATACAAGTCCGAGATCTGTAGCGAAGCGGCCTGCGGCTGATCGTGTCGTAACACCCAGCTTGGCGTAGATCGAGCGCAAGTGGGCATGTATAGTGTGGGTGCTGAGAGATAGGCGCTCCGCTATCCCTGCGTCCGTCAGCCCCTCAGCCACCAGACGCAACACCTCGACCTCCCGGTGGGTCAGAGCGTTGGGGTATTTTGGGCTGCGTAGGGCGGTCTTCTTTGACGTTGCTTCTGTTATAGCCTGCAACGCAGCTTCCATAAGCTCTACTGCCGACGCTACGGCACTCTCCAGCGACATAGCTCGCCCTTCCTCCAGCGCGGCGGCCCAGGCTCTTTTGCCTATCCGGGAGCGCACCGCGACATGGCTTTGCTGGAGATCATTTTCGTCGTCAGGGTGCATATGGTAGCCCGTAGCTGCGAATAATGCATTGGCTGCTCCAAAAAGCCTCGCTGCCATCTCCAGGAGGCCCTGTGCTGTCCCCATTCTACCTGCCGTCGCCAGGCATTCAGCGATTCCCTTTTTGGCCCCTACGCGCAAGTAGGCCTCAAGGCATTTCTTGAGTTTGGCCTCTGCCTGGCTATAATCACCTTCTTGCACAGCCACGCGCCCCAGGTTGCAGAGCGCATCGTTGATGACCCACCTCTCTTTCGCGGTTGCCAGCGCATCCTCGTAGTGGGTACGGGCCTCGGTGTAGTCTCCCTGGCAGCGGGCTATCTCTCCGAGGGTGTTCAGGATGAGAGCCGTAGCTTCCCTATCCCCTGTATCTTGCAGGATCGTCAGCCCCTCCTGGCACAGGTGGCGCGCTTCCGCATAGTTACGCTCACACCACTCAATCTCCGCCAACTTGTGTAGGGAGCTTGCCGTCTCAATTTTGTCCCCCAGCTCACGCTTGATGCTCAGGCTCTCATTGACCAGTTCCCTGCCCTTATCGTATTCACCCAGGCAGCGCGCTATATTCCCCAGGTTGTTGAGGGAGACGGCAAGCATGAATTTGTTTCCTTCTTCTCCCTGGATCGCTACGCACTCCTCGAAGTATTGGCGTGCCTGCACGAAATCGCCCTGGTCGGTAGCTATATTCGCCAGATTATTTAGTGCGATGGCGCCTCCAGAACGGTCCCCTATTTCCTCCTTAAGGGCCAGACTTTCCTTGAGCAGAGTGGTCGCCCGCTCGTAGTCACCAGTATTGGTGGCGACTACCCCCAGGCTAAGGAGCGTCGCGGAGATGTATTTTTTATCACCGATGGTGCGATACAACTCCAGGCCCTCCGTAAAGAGGGATGTTGCTTGCGCATAATCACCCTGGCTCCTCGCCAGCAGGCCCGCCCTGTAAAGAGCCAGAGCTACCAAGTCAGGGGGCAGCGTGCCGCTTTTGATTGCTACTTCCAGCCACCGGCGGCCCTCAGTCGCGTACCCACGCACATACCAGAACCAACCCAACGCCACGGCGAGTTTGCTTACGCTTTCAAGGCCACCTTCAGCCTCTAGACCCCATTCCAGCGCCGCTCTTATGTTGTCGTATTCCACTTGCAGGCTCTCAAGCCAGGCTGCCTGGTCGGGACCTTGCAGGTGGGGTTGGGCCTTTTCTCCGAGCAGGGTGTACCACAAAAGATGGCGTGTACGTAAGGCCGCGCCCTCGTCCGCTTCCGCCCGCAACTTACGCAGAGCATACTGCCTGATGGTATCGAGCAAGCGGTATCGCGTTTCTCCCTTTCGCCCCTCCACTATTACCAATGACCTGTCCACAAGCTCCAGCAGGAGGTCCATAGCCTCGTATGCGTCAGGGTCTTCTGTAACCCCACCCATGCACACCCCTTCTACTGCATCGATAGAGAAGCTCCCTGCGAAGACCGACAGCGACCTCAGTAGTTGCTGTTCTACCTCGGGAAGGAGGTCGTAGCTCCAATCTATCGCCGCCCGCAACGTCTTCTGGCGGTTGGGAACCGTGCGATTGTCCCCTACCAGTAGCTGGAACCGTTCGTCCAGCCCGGCTGTTATCTCTTGTACAGGCATCGTGCCCACGCGCGCTGCCGCCAACTCAAGCGCCAGCGGCAGCCCATCCAGGTCATAGCATAGCTGCGCTACCGAGGAAGCGTTGTCAGGGGTCAAATCGAACGCGGGCTGCTTAGGACGTGCCCGCTCAACAAAAAGCCGGATGGCTTCGTATTTGCTCAGGTCATCGAGGGGCTGTAGGTGGTGTGGGTCTGGAAAGGAGAGGGAAGGCACGCGCCATATTATTTCTTCAGCGATGTTTAGCACGTGACGGCTGGTAGCCAGCACGTGGAGGCCAGGGCAGGACCGCAGGAGCGTATCGGCAAGAGAAGCGCACGCCCTCACCAGGTGCTCGCAATTGTCCAGTATGAGGAGCACTTTGCGTTGCCCCAGCGCTTCCTCAAGGGTAGATATTATAGAGCGGCCGGTCTCCTCTCTCAGCCCCAGGGTAGAGGCTACAATGGGCGCAACCAGCACAGGGTCAGTCAGAGCATCCAACTCCACAAACCACACGCCATCGGGGTAATGGTCTAGCGAGTGGGAGGCCACTTCGATAGAGAGGCGGGTCTTTCCTGAGCCGCCCGTCCCGGTGAGGGTCAGGAGGCGGGCAACACGAAGTGAGCGTGTTATGTCTGCTATCTCACGCTCTCTCCCTATGAAGCTTGTTAGCTGGGAGGGTAAGTTATGTTGTAACAATTGTTAATTTGAAGACGTTGTTAGGCGACGCGCTTCCTCCAGTGATAAATTATATCACTGAATTGGCTGTAGAGGTAGTTGCCCCGAATTCAATGATAGCCCTCACCACTTTCTCCTGGTCAGCTTCCGTTAGCTCGTTGTAGAAAGGGAGCCGGAGGAGACGGTCACTGATGTCTTCGGTAACAGGGCAATCCCCCTCGCGCCCTCCGAACTTCTTACCCATATCGGATATGTGTAGGGGTAAGTAGTGGAACACGCTCAGTATGCCGCGCGCCTTCAGATGGTTGATTAGCGCGGTACGCACGTCCAGCGAGGGCAAGAGCATGTAGAACATGTGGTAAGGCTGCTCGCAATATTCGGGTATGATTGGCAGCCGCACGCCATTCTCGCGCGCCCACGCGTGTAGATGCGTATTGTAATATTCCCAGACGCGCTGCCGCCTGGACTGTATCTCATCTCGCATCTCAAGCTGAGCGTAGAGGAAGGCTGCCAGCACCTCCGACGGTAGATAGCTCGACCCGACATCCACCCAGGTGTACTTGTCGACCTGCCCTCGGAAGAAGCGGCTGCGGTTTGTCCCTTTCTCGCGTATGATTTCGGCGCGCTCGGTGTACTGCGGGTCGTTTATGAGAAGCGCGCCCCCTTCGCCGCAGGTGAAGTTCTTAGTCTCGTGGAAGCTCTGGGTGGCGAGCGCGCCGAACGTGCCTAGCTGCTTTCCCTTGTACTTGCCGAATAGAGCGTGGGCGTTGTCTTCTACCACCACCAGGCCGTACCGCTCCGCTATTGCCATAATAGCGTCCATCTCGCACCCTACGCCCGCGTAATGCACCGGCACTATAGCCTTTGTGCGGGGGGTGATGAGGCGCTCAAGCTGCGCTTCGTCCAGGTTGAGGGTATCCGGGCGTATGTCGGCAAATACTGGCTGTACCCCGCGTAGCACGAATCCATTTACCGTTGAGACGAAGGTGAAAGAGGGGAATATCACCTCATCGCCTGGCTGGAGGTCCAGCAGAAGGGCAGCCATCTCTAATGCGTGCGTGCATGAGGTAGTGAGAAGCGCCTTGTGAGTGCCCACCTCTTGTTCGAGCAGGGCGTGACATTTCTTGGTGAATGGGCCGTCGCCAGATATGTGGCCGTTGGCGATGGCCTCGGCTATATACTTCAGCTCGTTCCCCAGGAAGGAAGCTCTATTGAATGGGATTGTGATAGCGGTGGCTGTAGCTGTCATGATTTGTCTCTCAAGAATGATTGCATCACGAGCCGCGCCTCGCCCGTGAGTACCTTGACGCTATTCTGGTTGGTGACTTCGGTCAGGAGAGTGACTCGGCCCTTCACGTTGTCCCAGTCACTCACCTCGGCGCGAGCGGTTATGGTATCACCTGGCCGCACTGGGGCCACGAAGCGCATCTGCTGGCTCATGTAGATAGCCCCAGGTCCAGGCAGCTTCGTGCCTAGCACGGCTGAAATCACCCCGGCCACCAGCGCGCCGTGCGCGATACGCCCCCCGAAGAAAGTACCCTGTGCGTACTCAGCGTCAATGTGGATCGGGCTGTAATCGCCGGATACCTCCGCGAAGGCGTTTATATCGTCGTAGGTGATAGTCCTGGTTATGGTGGCGCTCTCACCAACGGTGAAGGAGTCGCGTTCCTTTATCTCACTCATGCTTATGTCTTTTCTTCACGCATCACCCATCACGTTGTATCGTCCATCGTCCATCGTCCATCGTCCATCGTCCATCGTCCATCGTCCATCGTCCATCGTCCATCGTCCATCGTCCATCGTCCATCGTCCATCGTCCATCGTCCATAGATTATACCATTGCTTTTGGAAACCAGCGATGATACCAAAGCTGTACCTCCCTGGTAACGAAGCCGCAACGTTGGTAGAGGCGCTGGGCGTTGGCGTTACGGCCCTGCGTTACGACGGTTACGTGACTGACGCCCTTCTCCGCGAACCATCTGAGCGCCTCATTGACCAGTTTTTGGCCGAGGCCCTTCCCTTGCGACCTTGCGGCAATGCCGACCAGACCTATCTGCCCCTCGCCCGGGGCGGGGAGATGGCAGGAGATATAGCCCTCAGCCTCACCGCCTATATCAGCTACGAACACCATGTCGGCATACCCATTGCAGCTTTTCTCGATCCAGGTCTCATACAGGTCGTCGCAACGCGCCTCCGGGAAGTTGGGGTCGTAGTAGAAGCGCGAATTGTGGTGGCTGGCCCTGGCTATGGCTTTCAAGGTGGGTATGTCCGCTGGCTCATGAGGCCTTATAGTGCCTGGCCCTGCCTTTTCTTCATTTATTGGCGCGTTACCCTGTAAGCGTCTGTCGAGGGTGATGCGTATGTCCATGAAGCGAAAGGCGTTATCTTCTGCCAGCCTTACCGTAGCGGGATCGTTAGCGTCGGCCAGGAAGTAGAGGCAATCGATGTTGTTCGCCTCGCTCCACGCTAATGCTTCTCTCACTATTTCAGGAGAGAGGCTGTTGGGATTGAGGCGGGCGATATTGAGGCCGAAGAAGTCGGAGTTCCAGGGGAGGCGCTGGCAAAGGGCGTTAGCTTCCATGTCCTATTGGGTTTGCTCTGGGTCTTCGGATGTGGTCGTTCGGACGGTGTAGGTTGGGCGCTCCATCATCCTGAAGTGCATCCTCGCCAGGTACTCTCCGATTATACCTAGCGCGAATAGCTGCGCGCCCGAAAAAATGGCTATGGCGGAAGCCAGGAAGGGGAAGCCAGGCACGCTCCCTCCCTCGATGATATAGCGCGCGATGACGTATACCAACATAATAAGCCCAAAGAGGGTGAAGGTGAACCCTACCAGGCTGGCGAGTTGCAAGGGGAGGGTGCTGAACCCCGTCGCCATGTTGATGGCATGGCTTATGAGCTTGCGGAAGGTGTAATTGGAGACGCCAGATTTGCGGGGGTCGTGCCGCACGGGGATGTGGGTGAAGCGGGTCGTGCCCCAGGTGAGAAGTACGTCAATCGAGACGAAGGGGCTGCGATAGTCAGCGAAGGCATTGCGCACCTTCGTGCGGAAGGCGCGTAATGCGCTGACGCTGCGGGCGGTCTCGGCCCCCATCGAGCCTTGCAGAGCCATCTTGGTGGCTCTCGATGCCATGTCGCGCCAGAGGCCATGCTGCTCCCTCTGGGGCGTGCCGTATACCACGTCATAACCTTCGTCCAGCTTGTCCAGCAGCTTGTATAGCTCTTCTGGTGGGTGCTGCAAGTCGTCGTCCATCGTGACGATAACGTCGTGCTTCGCCATGCGGATGCCGCAAAGAAGGGCGTTATGCTGCCCGTAGTTGCGCATCAAGTTGACGCCTCGTATCCAGTCGCGGCCCTCAGAGAGGCGGCATATCGCGCCCCAACTGTCGTCGCGGCTCCCATCGTTTACGATTATTAGCTCGCTCTCAGACGAGCGCGGCCAACCATCCTTCAACACGACCTCAAGGCGCTCTACCAGCTCCGGCAAGATTGCCGCGCTGTTGTAAGCAGGCACGATTATTGAGATTGGATAGTCACGGGCCATACGGTAATTACGAATTACGAATTACGAATTACGAGTTATGAGTTTATTTCAGTCGTCTATCGTCTATCGTCTATCGTCTATCGTCTATCGTCTATCGTCTATTATCACGCCTCAGTGCTGTACAGTATACTGAATCACCTTATCATCGTCGAGCACGTAGAGCGTGCCGTCGGGGTCGTAGGTGACGCCTGTCGGGGCGGATGGCTTCAGGCTGTTCTCGCTGTAGCGTACCGATTGCACTTTGCCCGTTACCTTGTTGATCGATATGAGGCCTGAGCTACAACTGAGGTCCAGCCAATCGCCAGTTGTTGTGATGAACTGCGGGGAGCATTCCAGCTTGAAATCGCGCACGAACTTTCCACTCCGATCTATCTGCTGCACACGTATGGGAGGGGAGCTTTCGGAGGCGTAGATCGTGCCATCGTCATCCACAACTATACCAACGATGTTGTTGAACGAGCCTGTCGCGCCCCCATACGCTTCCAGCGGGTCCCCGAAGCCGGGGCCATACCTGATTATCCTACCCCCTGTCATGTCCGACACGTAGGCCCCGCTACCATCCGGTGCGAAGACGAGGCCGACGGCGATAGGGGTCTTGCCGATGAGGGACACCTGGCGCACCACGCGCCCATCCGGTTGCAGCACCAGTAGCGCCTGCTCATTTGGAGCGTTGTTCAGCACGTAAATAAGGCCATCCGGCCCCACCTTCACATCTCCGGGGCGGAAGAAGGGTAGGGTCGTGCCGTCCGGCAGCGTGGGTTGGATCAGATCGTAGGTTCCGGTGGAGAGGTCAAGCGTGCTTACACTTTGCGCCAGGTAGCCGGTAATGTATAGCTTGTTGTCCATAAGGGCGATACCACTCCCACCATTCACGGGGGGGTTGAGGACCCATACCTGCTTTTGCGTCAATATCGTCTTGCGCTCAAGGTGCTTGTAGTTCGCCATGAGCCACCCATATATCAATATCGCCCCCACACCCAGCCACACCATACCGTGGGCCGCGAGAGGCCACCTGCGGGGTCTGGTGGACGCTACCATTGGCATTGGGACGCGGGGACGCACCATAAGCGCATAGCCGAGGAAGATGATACTCATGGAGACGCCGATAGCCCAGGCGCTCAGGTAGGGCTGCCTCGTTTCGTCAGGCCAGGTGTTGGCGGGTATCCACTTCAAGAGGTCCACCTTGAAGGGAGATTCGGGGGCCGTAGCGAGCCAGTTGAAGACCGCCCCAGATGGATTGGGCCACATGAGGCGGGCATCACGTATTAGGAACCACCCCAGGAGTATGCCGGGGAGCGCCAAGAGGGCATAGATGGAGCCGTAGATTATTGCTCGCACCCGCGTCCGCGTCAGGCTATAGAGGGACATCCCCAGGGGCGCGGCCAATAGAGGCACCATAGTGGCCCAGTAGCGCGCCGGGGGGCACCATACTCCGTTCCAGCCAGAAAAGCCCGCGACGAGGGCCATGTAGGGTACGGCGACTATGGCTATCCAGAACAGCAGGCCCCTGTCTGAGCGTCGCGCCGACCGGAAGAGGGCGATAGCCCCCACTGCCGACAGCAGATAGATAGGCGCGTAAGCGAGGAGGCCCGATTGCTGGTCATAGAGGAGTCCGAAGACCGCATTTGCGTACTTGATTAGATTGTCTTGCCCGGCCCAGGGCCAGTGGAAGTAGTAGTTGCTGTCAGCTATGGCAGTGGGCGCGAGGCTACCATAGAGGGCGCGGTTGTATGTCGCCAGGAATACACCCGATATGATCAGAGGTATCAGCATCCACACCGTCGATAACAGCACCTTGAGTGGCGATACCGGCTGTTGAACTCTAACAGCCTCTTTTCTACGCTTACTCTCTACTACCTTTACGGTCGATTTTTGCTGCTCGTTCTCTGCTCGCGTGCCCCCATCTACGACCCTTCGGTAACCATAGCCCGTCTCTTTGAACCAGGGTGAGCTCCTGCTCTGCTGTGGGCTATACTCTATATCTTTGGTTATAGATGCCTGACTGCTGACATTGGACTCCTGACCCCTGACCCCTGACCCCTGATCCCTGACCTCTCCCTTCCTGGAACTAGTGCTCCGCCAGTACCGCCACCACTGGACGAGCGCGTACAGACCGAGCAGAGCGGCGATGGGCACTGCCCGCCACGCCAGCCAGGGTATGTAGCCAATGCATAGCCCTATCAACGTGAGACGAATTGGCCCGTTCGACCCCCAGCCCATCGCCAGGCGGCGGAAAGCGTATATGACGAGCAACCCGGTGGATAGCTCGGTGAAGATCATGTATGAGTAAGTCAGCACCGGGCTGCTGAAGGCGATAGGTAGCCACACGGCGAAGGCTATCCAGAGCTTCCCCGTCACCTCATGCGCCAGCAAAAAGGCGTTGACAGCCACCAGCGCGCCAACCAGGCACATGAAGATTACGGTAGCGGGCCACCAGAGTGAGAACCAAGACCCTATAACCCAGGCGGGCACGAGGGCTATCGCCAGGCCGGGGAGGTGCGCGCCGTACCACTCGTAAGTGGGGCGGGCAGTAGTTGGGCCGATCTGCGGGGGAAGGGGGTAAGGCGCGCCCATGCCGACAAAGCCTTCGGGGTGAGGTGCGAGGCCGTAGAACTTGTCCTCGTCGCGGTTATCGTAATTATTCTTGACGTTCAGGTCCCCGTTCTGCACTATGCTGATGGTATCCATCAGGTAGAAGGGCTGGTCGCCGGTGGGGGGGCTGCTGTAATTCAGGAAGACGGGCACGAAGGCGAGGTATATAAGGAAAGTGATGCCCAAGCAGAGGGCTACCCACCTTTTGGGCGTCTTGACATTCGGCAGGTCCGCCCACCTGGGTGCTAGGGGTGTCGGCGCTGATTCTTGAGGCGCAGGCTGAGTTGTCACCACAATGTCAGGTGCGCTTATCCCCGCTTGAGGCACATCAAGCCTGATATCTTCTGGCGCAGCTTCTTCAATGGGAATGCTTGCACTCTCCTGAAGGCTTTCGGCATTCGAGGTGGCTCCGGTAACGTTTGCTTCTTCCCCCTCACTGGAGGTAACAGCAGGCACGATAGGGTCAAGCGTGTTCTGCGTTGCCAGTAGAGCGTTTAGCTCTTCCACAGTGTCGGATTGGGTAGTAGCTGTTGCCTCTATCTCTTGTGGTTCGGGTGCTATCTGCGCTGGTTTGCTACGCACTGGGCGCACGAATACAGGCGGCGTCTCGTTGACTGCCCTGGCAGTCGTGTCAGCCTCTAAACTCTCAGGAGAATGTATATCAGCCCCGTTGCTTTCAGTAGGGTCCTTATCGTCGTTCGGGGCCTGCGTAACGTCTTCCATGAAATTCCTTTGCGAATCACTTGCCTGTATACACGTTCAAGGCGGACACGCCGGTCCGCCCGTAGCTGCCTCTTTCATTTGGGTACTATTCACCACAGCCTCAACCTGCGTCAAAAGTGTGGCGAACTGGAACTTTCTCTACTCCACGTTAGCGCTACTCTCCGCGCTCTCTTTGCTAACCTGCTCTTTGGCGGGCACCTTGCGAACCCGGGAGGCACGCCCCCTGGGTTCGCCAGACCTGCGGGAGGTGCTGGACCCTCCTGAAGCGGTAGACGTGGCAGTTGCCATACGCTTCGATGGGGTGGGCGAGGTAGAAACGATCCTGGTGGCGGGGCCGCCTACGTTTTCGTCGGCAAGTGGCGCTGTGCTGTCAGGGCGATGGCGGAGGATGAGCATGGTTACCGCCAGGATTATCAAGATGATGGAGATAATCTGGGGCGTCTTGATACCGCTGACGGTGGCGCTATCTACGCGCAGGTCTTCGATGAAGTAACGACCCACCGAGTAGAAGATAAGGTAGACCCAGAGGATGTCGCCCTCGCGCAGCTTGATGCGCTTCTGCCGCCCCAGCCACATCAGCAAGCCGAAGTTGAGCAGGTCCCATATCATCTCGTAGGCGAAGGTGGGGTGGAATCGAGTGTTGGGTCGGGGTTCGCTATACCTGCGACCTCGCGCTGGCGTTGTGGGTCTATCTGTATGCCCCAGGGTAAATCGGTGACGCCGCCGAAAGCTTCCTGGTTGAAGAAGTTGCCCCATCGGCCTATCGCCTGGCCTACTGCAAGGCCAGGTGCGATGATGTCTGCCCATTTGAAGAAGGAGATGCCATAGCGTCTGCAATAGATAGCGATGGCGATGGCCGCGCCTGATATATCGCGCCATGGATGCTCGAGACCGCCCATCCAAATGCTGTAACGAGTTGATGGAGTTCCATCCTCCGGTGTCGGGTCGTTCGAATGCTTGGCGATCACCCACCCAATTCGCGCCCCCACGATGCCCGATATGAGCACCCAGGGGAATAGCTGCCACACGTGGTCAGGGTCTTCACGGCGACGCCTGGCCTCGCGGTACGCGAGATATGAGGCCGCAATAACCCCCAGCATTATCATAATGCCGTACCAATGGACTACTATGTCGCCGATCGAAAAGCTTCTCTCTCTGGCAAACCAACCCCTCCTATTAATGGCTTCCATCCTAGTGACATATGCTCCTCTTGATTCGGAGTTGTTAGTCGCGAATCGTTAGTTTTCATCAACGATCTATCAACTCAAATCGCTACTCCTCCTGTATCCCTTTGCACCTGTACACGCCTCTAACCGAGGCTAATCTATCCATTATAGCGAATAGCTGCTCTACGCCCGTTACTTCTATGGTCATTATCAGCGTGCTGGCGGCCACCCCAGGTGTTTTGTGGGTGTGCACGCCGATAATATTTATTTTGTCGGCGGCGAGCATGGCTGTTACGTCATGCAACAAACCCGATCTGTCGAGCGCTTCTATGCGGACGCCCGCGGGATACCTGGAGGCTTTGCTCCCCCAAGACACGCTCATCAAGCGCCCAGGGTCTTGCACGTGCTGCAAATTGGAGCAGTCGGAGCGGTGTATGGTAATACCTCGCCCTCTGGTGGTGTAACCTATTACCTCGTCGCCTGGCATCGGCTTGCAACACCTTCCCAGTGTCATCAGCACCCCGCCCGTGTCGGTCAGTTGCGTGATGCCCATACTCGTGCTGGTGGGTATAGTCATGGTGGGCGCGTCTGACTTGGGGAGCAATAACTCGTCCGAGCGGTGCTCACCCAGCTTCGATGATATGTTCTGCGGGCTGATGTCGGCGTTGCCTATAGCTTCCAGGAAGTCGTCCAGGTTGTTGAAGCGCGGGAAGAGTGCCAGTACGTCGGCGTGAGCTATGTGGACCAGGCCCAGGTGTTTGAGGGTCTGGTCGAGCGTGGTACGACCCTGGGCCACCTTCTCGTCGTGGCGCTGCCTGCGAAAGAACTGGCGCACCTTCTGCCGGGCATTCGTGGTCTTGAGGAACCTGTCCGACTGGAGCCAGTCGAGAGAAGGGCCAGCGCGATTCTTGTCCTTCATGATGCGCACCACCGCGCCGCTCTCCAACGGCGTGTCGAGTGGCACCAGGCGGTCGTTGACCTTTGCGCCCGCACACTGGTGGCCGAGGTCCGTATGGATATGGTACGCGAAATCTATAGCCGTCGCACCCTTCGGCAGCTCCACTATCTCTCCCGCAGGGGTAAAGACGTAAATGTGCTCCTGGAATAGGTCGCTCTTGAGCGAATTCGACGAAGTCCTGGGCGCTCTCTACCTCATCTCGCCACGACATGAGGCGGCGCAGCCACGCTATCTTCTGCTCGTAGCTATGGTCCCGCTTCCCTCCGCGTTGCTCTTTATAGCGCCAGTGAGCCGCGATGCCGTACTCGGCAAGCTCGTGCATCTCGTGGGTGCGTATCTGTATCTCCAGCGACTTGTTCTCTATGGCCCACACGGCGGTGTGGAGCGACTGGTACATAGACTCTTTGGGGCGCGCGATGTAGTCATCGAACTCGCCGGGGATGGGCGGCCAGAGCGCGTGGATGACACCAAGCGCGGCGTAGCAGTCCTTTATCGAGTCGACCATGATACGCACGGCCAGCACATCATATATGTGCTCAAGGGGGCGGCGCTTGCGCTGCATCTTCTGCCAGAGGGAGTAGATATGCTTGACGCGGCCCTTTATGGAGGCCTTTATACCAGCCTCGCCGAGGCTCTTTTCGAGGTGGGCGATCACGCGCTTCAGGTAGCGGTCACGAGCCACCTTGGTTTCCTTGAGCATGGTGGCAAGCTCGTTGTACGTCTCCGGGTTGATATAGGCGAAGGAGAGGTCTTCAAGCTCGCCCTTTATTTGCCACATGCCGAGGCGATTGGCGAGGGGGGCGTATATCTCAAGGGTCTGGAGGGCGATGCGCTGCTGCTTCTGGCTGGGTATGCCCTCTAATGTGCGCATATTGTGGAGGCGGTCGGCCAGTTTGATGAGCACGACGCGGGGGTCATCGAACATAGCGAGGAACATCTTGCGGAGGTTCTCGGCCTGCTGGTGGGCCTCACGCTGGTTCTTGTCTGGGACGGAGCCGTCGGCATGGGCGCGCAGCTTCGGTATCGAGCCGAGCTTGGTGACCCCCTCGACCAGGTGCGCGACGATAGGGCCAAACCCCTTCTTTATGTCATCGTATGTGATTGGCGTGTCTTCTATGACATCATGGAGGAGGGCGGCCTGTAACGTCTCAAGGTCGAGGTGCATCTCCGCGAGGATGGTTGTAACGGCGGTGGGGTGGGTAATATAAGGGTCGCCCGTGCCCCGCGTTTGCCCCTCATGTGCCTCTTCCGCGAAGTGGTACGCCTTGCGCAATGCCTCTATGCCGGACTTAGGTGTGTAGACCTGCGCTGTCTTGATAAGGGCATCTAAGGAACTTTGGGTTTTGGGCTTTGGACCCTTCGCTTCGCTCGAGGGCAAGCTTTGGAATGGGGGATGAGTGCGCTCAGCGACCTGGCCCTCTATAACGTGGAGAGCGGGGCGCGCGCCATCCTCTGCCGGTCGTCGTGTGCCGTCCGACGAAGGATGAGGGATTGGGTCATTCACCTGGGGAGTAACTTCATTGTTACCCAGGTCGGCCTTAGCTGCTCTCATGATTTTGATGTCGCCGCGAAATGGGTGTTATATGCCTGTTTAATGATACTGCATAGGGGTGTGAGTGTCAATTTTGGATGGCAGTGAGAGGTTCGGTTTGGGTCTCTCTATACGGGGAGGGACAGGGAAGTAAGGGCTAGAGTACCAATATCATGTGCTATGTTTCCCAAATGGACCAAATCTAACATCACATAAGGATCCCTTAAGATGTGAAGTTATAAGGAGGATGGGGCTTTTGGCAGGGGAGCAAACTTCAACTTGCATAACCATCTCTTAAGGTGCAAGTTAAGTTTGTGGCCCTTTTCAGCACCCCTGGTCTGAAGGCTTATAGTCCAGGTAAGGGGCGGGATATGTTATGATTTACAGTGATAGGAGGGATTGTGCCATGCAGATCGTTGATCTCAACCCTGGCGATGAGCAGATAATCCAACAGGTGGCAGCCATATTGGTCGAGGGCTTCAAGGAACATTGGCCGGATGCCTGGCCCGATATGGGGTCTGCCGTGGAGGAGGTACGCGAGTCGTTCGGAGCAGACCGTATCAGCCGCGTCGCTATCGATGACGATGGTACAGCTTTGGGGTGGATAGGCGGGATTATCGACTATGATGGCAATGTATGGGAGCTGCACCCGCTGGTTGTAAGCCTAAAGCACCAGGGGAAAGGCATTGGGAGTGCCCTGGTTGCCGATTTGGAAGATCGGGTGCGAGAACGAGGCGGCATCACCGTCAGACTCGGCAGTGATGATACGGACAACCTGACTACGCTTTCAGGTGTGGACCTCTATCAGAATCTTTGGGAACAGATTGCTAAGATAAAGAACCTTAACCGCCACCCGTATGAGTTCTACCAGAAATTAGGCTACGTAATTGTCGGGGTAATGCCGGACGCGAATGGTACGGGGAAGCCCGATATAATAATGGCTAAACGGGTTGCTGGATAGCAAAGTGTGCAGCCGGTGATCAACCAACTACAATCCCACCTTCAAGATAACACGACCTTCCGCCAGACCGCCCTTATTCTTCTAGCCCTCGGCGTGGGTGCGGCAGGGGGGCTTGCTATCGTCATGGGGAACCCTGTCGTGCCTTTCGTGGCGCTGGCGGCTTTGGTAGCTCTCCCCTGGCTGGTGACGCGGCCTATGGCAGGCGTAGGACTGGTGCTCTGCACCGTCACGCTCCTGCCCTTTGCCACTATACCCGTGCGGCTGGCCTTCCTGACGCCCACGCTCCTTGAAGCTGGGTTGCTACTGCTATACGTCGCGTGGCTCCTCAAGAGCCTGCTCAACCCTGGCGAGTGGGTGGCGCGCAGCCCTATTGACGGTTGGCTTATCCTCTTCCTGGGCTGCACGCTCTTCGCCTTCGTGCTGGGCCTGGGGCGCGATGCCTCCACAGACGTGATGCACAACTACCTCAAGCTGGCGCTGGCATTGGGCATATTCTTCGCGGCTGGCGGGGTAATCCGAACATCGCGGGCGGTCGCCACCGTGCTGCGTACCCTCACTGTATCAGGTGCGCTATCCGCTGGGCTTGGTATCATCCTGTGGCGTCTCCCCGACGAGTTGGTAACCAGCTTGCTCACGCGGCTCAGCGTCATAGGCTACCCGACTGACCGCGTGGTGCGCTACGTGGAGGACAATCCTGCGCTTGGCGAGCGGGCGGTGGGCACGCAGGTTGACCCTAACTCCTTCGCGGGCTTGTTGGTGGTCATCGCTGTGCTAACGGGCGTGCAGTTGTTGTCGCGGAAGACTATCCTTCCCAGGTGGCTTCTGGCAGCGATGTTCCTGACCGACTTGGCTGCGCTGGTGCTGACGGGGTCGCGTACCGCTCTCCTGGGCATAGTCGCGGCGGGGGTACTGGTAGCCACGTTGCGCTACAGGAGGCTATGGGCCTGGGGGCTGGCGGGGGCTATCCTCATATTCGTGCTGGGCATAGGGAGCGGCTACTTTGCTCGCATTGTCTCCGGCCTGCGCTTCGAGGACCAGGCTAACCTGATGAGGTTGGCCGAGTACCAGAACGCCCTCGACATCATAGGGCGCTATCCGGCATTCGGTGTCGGCTTCGGCACGGCGGGGACGCTTGATCTCACCACCGGCGTCTCAAGCGTCTACCTGACGGTGGCTGAGCGCACAGGGTTGGTAGGACTGGCAGTCTTCCTGGTCACGGCTATCATATTTATGGTAAACGCTCTGCGCGCCGTAGTGGTCTCGCACAGGCACGCCCCGCCACGCGGCGATCCCTCGGAGGGGGAGTGGTCGCTGCTCGAACTCGGCGCTGCTGGGGGGAAGTGCGGCGATATTCGGCGCGCTGGTTGTGGGCGTGGCAGACCATTACTATTTCAACATTGAGTTCCCCCACATGGCCGCGCTGTTCTGGTTAGTCGCGGGGGTTACGCTGGTAGCACGGCGACTAGTTATAACGGAACCGCCAAGACGCCAAGAGCGCCAAGTAACCGCCAAGATTTCTGGGGAGAAGTGAGAGTATGGACCCGTTCTATCTATTTTTGCACCAGCACGCTATGGTACATTCCGCCGAGGTGGGGCAGTCGGGCGGGTGGTCTATGGCCAACTCGGTCATTAAGGGCCTTACCGAAGAGCAAATGCGGGCCAGTCCGGGTAAAGGGATGAACTCTATTGTGTGGCTCTTCTGGCACATGGCGCGCACGGAGATGTTGCTATGAACATCCTCATCGCGGGCCGCCCGCAGGTGCTCAGCGAGGGGGACTGGATAGAGCGTCTGAACCTCTCCCGCCACGACATCGGCACGTCCATGAACGATGAAGAGGTGCGCGGCATCAGCGAGCAGATAGACATCCCTACGCTTCTCGCCTACCGTAATGCCGTAGGGAGGAGAACACGAGAGATAGTCAGGGACCTGCGCGTGGAAGAGCTTGACGAGCCGGTCGACTCGGTGCGTGCGGCGAAGCTACTGGAGGAAGGCGCGGTCGTGGAGGGTGCGCGGCGGGTAGCCGAGTTCTGGGGTGGCGAAAAGAAGGCCACCCTACTCAGCCTCCCGGCTACAGGACACCCTTTCATGCACCTGGCTGAAGCCTTGACTATCAGGAGGTTGCTTACCCGATGATGTTAGACGGCGGTAGGCAGAGGGCAGAAGGGCAGAGGGCAGAGGGCAGAGGGCAGAAGGCAGAAGGCAGAAGGCAGAAGGCAGAAGGCAGAAGGCAGAAGGCAGAAGGCAGAAGGCAGTAGGTGTCTGGAGAGGGAGGATTCCTTTGTTTGTCATTCTGAACGGAGTGAAGAATCTAGGATTTTTACCACAGTACACGCTCAGAGATTTCTAGATTCTTCACTTCGTTCAGAATGACAGGGTAATAATTACAGTTCTTGGACACTTTCTTCCCAGTCGAGCAAGCCGCTGACCTAATGTCCGGCTTCGAGTACCCCTGGCTTATAGCGGGCGGGTGGGCGATTGACCTCTACCTGGGCCGTGTGACGCGGCCTCACAAGGATGTGGACATCATGGTGTTCCGCTCCGACCAGCTATATCTGCAACGCCACTTCGTGGGGTGGCATCTTTATGTTGCTCACGGAGGCGCGCTTCAGCCCTGGCGCGAGGGCGACTACCTCAATATGCCCTTCCATACCATTTGGGCGTACAAACCGAACAACCCACCGCCCCATACACCCGATATGGAGGCTGACCTCGAATTTCTGCTGGACGACTTCTCCGGTGGCGAATGGCGCTTTCGGCGCGGTCCGGCTATCACACGACCTTTATCCAAAGTCATCATGTATACCGCAGGAGGCATCCCATATCTCGCGCCCGAAATCGCTCTCCTCTACAAAGCCAGGGAATACCGCGCTGAAGATGAGGCTGATTTCAGCAACGTGGTAGAGCGGCTTGACGACGAGCGTGCAGAGTGGCTTGTACAGGCGCTCAAGGTCTCTTTGCCGGGGCATAAGTGGATTGCCAGGCTTTAGATATTTGTCTTAATATGGTGATTCTTACTTCTCTGGACTCTTACACCGATATGGAGTGAGAGTCTATACTTACCTCATCCCCTAAACTGATAAGGAGTTCAATTCATATGGCTAATATAGAATCATTACTTTCCGCGCGCCATTTCCTCAACCCCCAACTGTGGGGCGACCGCATTTACTTCATAAGTAACCTTAGCGGGCACTTCAGCCTGTACGCGATGGACTACGGCGGAAGTGTGCCGGAGCCGTTGCTCCCGCCCGACATCGCCCTGCAAAATCCTGAATTGATAGGCGGGGTATCTTACTGGGTCTACCCGCAACTCGGTAAGATCATGGTCTCTATAGACAAAGATGGCGACGAGAAGTACCGCCCGATGCTCATCCCGCTCGAGGGCGGGCTGCCGGAACCGGCCTTCCCACAGATAACAGGCGCACGCGTCTATAGCGCACCCGGCGAGAGAGGCACCACTAAGCTACATATGGGGGCCGAGTCGTTGACCGAGGCGCTCAATACGTCATACATAGGTGATTTAGTCACGGGCGAGCTGGAGGAGCTATACAAGAATAAGTGGGGCAACTTTATAACCGCCGCCAACAAAGACGAGACTATGGCCGTGCTGGGAGAGGGCTACACGGTGGGCGACCTGGTGCTCTACCTCTGGCGGAAGGGAGAGGATGGGCTGCAACTACTTTACGGCACGCCCATGTCGGAGCGCACTCCCGGACAGGAAGTGCCGCTGAGTGGCCTGGGGGCCGCAGCGTTCTCGCCTAGTGAGCGGGGCGTGCTGGTAACTAATACGCTCGTTGAAGACACCTATGGTATTGGCTATATAGACCTGGAGAAGCCGGGGGAGATAGCGCCCGTCACGATAACGGGCACGCGGCACACAGGCGTGGGCGAGCTTTACAATATGGAGCACCTGAAAGATGATCGCTACCTCCTGATATACAACATCGATGGGGCATCGTGGGCTTACGAGGGGGTGTTCGATGAGGACGGGCTGCAAATGAAGCTGGAGCACGTCATCTGCGGAGAGGGAGAGCTATCGGACGGGGTGATGAACTCGGAGCACTACGACAGGGAGAGCGACCGCTTTGTGCTATCCTTCTCTACCGCCGCCTCGCCCACGCAGATATACAGCGTAGAGGGGCCGGACAGGAGCAAGGTAGTCAAGCATACGCGAGAGCGTATCCTGGGCATACCTGAGAGCCATATGTCGAAGGGTGAGGATGCCGCCTTCACCAGCCATGACGGGCTGCGCACCTCTGCGCGACTATACCTTCCCTCAGAGGAGCTTGGCTTTGAGGGGCCTCGTCCCCTCGTCTATTACGTGCATGGCGGGCCGCAGGGGCAGGAGCGGCCAAACTTCGCCTGGTTCTCGATGCCGCTTATCCAGTTCCTGACGCTGAACGGATTTGCGGTGTTCGTGCCGAACGTGCGCGGCAGCACCGGCTACGGACTGAGCTATACCAAGAGGGTGGATAAGGACTGGGGCGGGCAGGACCGCCTCGACCACGTACACGCGATGACGGAGGTGCTGCCCAAAGACCCGTGTATAGACGTGTCTCGCGCCGGGGTGATAGGGCGCTCCTACGGTGGGTATATGACGCTGACGCTGGCGATGCGCCACCCTGAGCTATGGTCGGCAGCCGTAGACATGTTCGGCCCCTACGACCTTATCAGCGCATTCCTGGAGCGCATGCCCGAAACGTGGAAGGTCTACTTCTACGAGGCGCTGGGCCACCCTGTGAAGGACCGCGATTTCCTCATGGAGCGCTCTCCGAGCACGTACATGAACGATCTGAAAGCGCCAATGCTGGTCATCCAGGGCGCTAACGACCCCCGCGTGATCGAAGCGGAGTCCCGGCTGGTAGTGGAGAGCTTGCGGGAGGGGGGCAAAGAGGTGGAGTACATGGTCTTTGAGAATGAAGGGCACGATGTTATCAAGTTCGAGAACAAGGTGAGGTGCTATAACGCGATTACCGACTTCTTCAAGAAGCATCTGAGGCCGTGAATACAAGTAAGATAATCGTTGTAGGGGCGTGATTTATCGCGCCCTGGTCTATGAACCAAATCAGGCTTGCCATCAGGGCGCGATAAATCACGCCCCTACAGCTTACGGGTAGGAACGAAAGATGACTTACGACCCCGAAAAGCATCATCGCCGCTCTGTGCGTTTGAAAGACTACGATTATTCCCAAGCTGGAGCGTACTTTGTCACTATTGTCACGTTAGGAAGAGCCTATCACTTTGGAGACGTTGTTGGAAGCGAGATGCATCTGAACGAAGCAGGTCTCCTTGTGGAACAGCAGTGGTTGGATTTACCTTAGGCGATTCGCTTATGTTGATTTAGACGCTTTTGTGGTAATGCCCAATCACGTTCATGCACTTCTCGTTATTGTTGATAGCGGAGGAAAGAATGAATCTCACCAGACGTTAGGAGAGATTATCAGGACATTCAAAGCTGTAACGACCTACTCCATACGCAAAGCAGGTCTTGTGGAATTCGCCTGGCAACGTAATTACCATGAACACATCGTCCGCAACGAACGAGAGTTAGCAGGTATTCAGCAATACATTACCGATAACCCCTCACATTGGCTGGAGGATGGCGAGCAACTCCAATAAGGCGGGCTACGTTGCAAACAGGGCGCGATAAATCACGCCCCTACGACGCAAATCTGTAGGGGCGTGATTTATCGCGCCCTATTCGTCTGGTACCAATCTTCACACTGCTGGTACGGAACTTGTAGAGAGGGTGTAATATATACAGCACCCTCTTTTCATCTTCCCTCTACTACCGGCTTACCGACGCACGAGGAGAACCTATCGTGACTACAGCAACTACTGAGCAAGAGACCAGACAGCAGGGCACCGACATCGAGCAGCTCTGCATCAACACTATACGCACTCTCTCGATGGATGCGGTGCAGAAGGCTAACTCCGGCCACCCAGGCACCCCTATGGCCTGCGCGCCCCTCGCTTACCTACTGTATACGGAGGTGATGCGCCACAACCCGCGCGACCCGCACTGGCCCAACCGCGACCGCTTCGTCCTATCGGCGGGGCACGCTTCCATGCTCCTCTATTCCTCCCTCTACCTTACGGGCTACGACCTCAGCCTGGACGAGATAAAGAACTTCCGCCAGTGGGGGTCCAAGACGCCGGGCCACCCCGAATATAGCCACACTCCCGGCGTCGAGACTACTACTGGCCCTCTCGGCCAGGGCTTCGGCAATGGTGTCGGGATGGCTGTCGCAGAGCGGTGGCTGGCAACACGCTTCAACAAGCCCGGCCATGACATCGTAGACCATTACACCTATGCCCTGTGCAGCGACGGTGACCTCATGGAGGGAGTTGCCTCGGAGGCTGCATCTATCGCTGGCTTCCTCAAGCTGGGTAAGCTCATCTACTTCTACGATGACAACACTATCACCATAGACGGCCACACCGACCTCGCCTTCAGCGAAGACGTTGGGAAGCGATTTGAGGCGTACCAGTGGCACGTCCAGCACGTAGACGACGTGAATGACCTCGACGCACTCCGCACCGCAATACGTGAGGCCCAGGCCGTCGAGGACCAACCTTCGCTCATTATCGTCAAGACTGTGATTGCATACGGCGCACCCAATAAGAAGAACACTGCTGAGGCTCATGGCAGCCCTCTCGGAAAAGATGAGATTGCCCTCGCCAAGAAGAACCTCGGCTGGGAGTGGGAAGAACCGTTCTACGTACCCGACGAAGCGTTGCAGAGGTGCCGCCAGGCTATCCTTAAGGGCGCGGAGGAGCAGAGCAACTGGCAGCAGCGCATGGAGCAGTACGAGCGTGAGTTCCCCGACGAAGCCGCCGAATTGAAGCTGTTTATGTCGGGCGGCCTCCCGGATGGCTGGGACGACGCTCTCCCCGTCTTCACCCCCGACAAGGGGCCGATGGCGACCCGTACCTCCTCCGGCCAGGCGATACAGGCCATCGCGGCGAAGGTGCAGAATCTCCTCAGCGGGGCAGCCGATCTCTATCCCTCCACCGATGCCTACATCAAAGGCGGGGGTGATCTGAAGGGTGATAACTTCGAGGCGCGCAATGTCCACTACGGTATACGCGAGCATGGCATGGGGGCCATCCTCCAGGGGATGACGCTGCACAAGGGGCTGATACCCTTCGGTTCGACTTTCCTGATCTTCTACGACTATATGCGCCCGCCTCTACGCCTCGGCGCGCTGATGAAGAACCCCTGGATCATGGTCTACACACACGACAGTATCGGCCTGGGAGAAGATGGACCGACCCACCAGCCGGTTGAGATGCTGTCCGGCATGCGTGCCGTGCCCAATCTGTGGAATATCCGCCCGGCAGACGCCAACGAGAGCGTTTACGCCTGGAAAGCGGCGTTGCAGAGGCGTGACGGCCCCACCTGCCTCATCCTCTCGCGCCAGAAGCTCCCTATATTCAACCGCGACGAGGTTGGCCCTGCAGAGGGTGTGTTGCGCGGCGCGTATATACTCGCGGAGGCAGATGGAGGCAAGCCGGACCTCATTATCATAGGCACGGGCGCGGAGGTGCAGTGGGCGTTCGCGGCTCGTCCAATCTTGCAGGAGCAGGGCATCAAGACCCGTGTCGTCTCTATGCCATGCTGGGAGCTTTTTGAGGAGCAGGACCAGTCGTACCGGGACGAGGTTCTGCCCCCCGACGTGAAGAAGCGACTCTCCATAGAGGCCGCGTCACCGATGGGATGGGGCAAGTGGGTAGGGGACGAGGGGGACATTATCGGTGTGGAGACCTACGGCGCGTCCGCTCCCGCCGAGATTATCTTCGAGAAGTACGGCTTCACCACCGACAACGTGGTGCAGCACGGCCTCGCCCTCATGGGCCGCCGCGACCCCGTACCTCCTGCCCAAACTGAGCAGCATGTAACGCCAGACGTGGGCGAAGGCGACTCTGCCCCTCACCAGCGCGAGTTGGAGAAGCAAGGTACAACGCAGACAGGGATGGAGACCCCCCAGGAGAAGCAAACTTAGTAGTCGGTGGTCGGTGACGCGATAGTTGGCGACGTGTCAACTCTTCTGAGTGTCATTCTGAGCGAAGCGAAGAATCTCGAAATGTTTGCCTCAGTTTGACTAAGTAGTAACACAACATCTTTAAATTCTTCGCTTCGCTCAGAATGACAGGGAAAGAGATGCTTCGTTATTTGAGATCATCAGCGTTTCGAACCTGAATCGTTAGGAGGAAATGGTTTGGTAAACAACGACCTCAAGGCTGCATTACTCGATATAGATGGCACGCTCGTTGACAGCAACGACGCCCATGCTCACGCCTGGGTTGAGGCCTTCAAGCGTGGTGGCTATGACGTGCCCTTCGAGAAGGTGCGCCCCCTAATCGGCATGGGTGCGGATAACCTGATACCCGAAGTCGTAGGTATAAGTAAGGAGACGGAGAAGGGCGAGCAGTTGAGCAAATGGTGGGAGGAAGTGTTCAAGGAGAAGCACCTGTCCAAGCTAAAACCATTCCTCAAAGTCAGGGAGTTGCTAATGCGCATGCGGGAAAGGGGTCTCAAGCTGGTAGTTGCAAGCTCCTCCAAAGAAGAGCTCCTGGAGAAGCTGCTTGAGATTACGGGAGCAAAAGACCTCTTCCAGGAAGATACCTCAGCCGATGACGCCGAGAAGTCCAAGCCCGACCCTGACATTGTCCACGCCGCGCTGGAGAAGGCAGGCGTGCCACCAAACGAGGCGCTGATGCTCGGCGATAGCCCTTACGATGCAGAAGCATCAAGCAAAGCTGGCGTCGGAATGATTGCCCTCAGGTGTGGTGGCTTCAGCGACGAAGCTCTCAAGGGCGCGCTCGCCATCTACGACGACCCCGCCGACCTGCTCGAACATTACGACGAGTCGCCTTTCGCATCAAAGGTCGGTGCTGGTGTAGGGGCGTAGCGGCGCTACAGCCCTATTGCATCCTTTCTTTTGTTTTGACATCGCAGATGTCAAAACAAAAGAAACCAAACATTCAACTTTGAGGAAGCGATGCCCACTCAGTAGTATAATGAATAATCCCACATAATCTCTACGCTCTCCGCGCCTCTGCGGTGAACATAACAAAGTCAGGAGTATCAAGATGGAAAAGAATAGAATACAGCAGCTATACGACCTCGGCCAGAGTGTCTGGCAGGACAACATCCGCAGGGGGGAGATTACCTCCGGCGCGCTGGCGCGCACGCGAGACGATGGGGTGATGGGTGTCACAGCCAACCCTACCATCTTCGAGAAGGCTATCGCCGGTTCCACCGACTACGATGCCGCCATAGAAGAGCTTGTTAGGGAGGGGAAGAGCGCTGCCGAAATATACAAGCTACTTATCATAGAGGACATCAGTACCGCCGCCGACGTATTCCTCCCCGTTTATGAGCGAACGGAGGGTGGAGACGGCTATATCTCTATTGAGGTAGGTCCCAAGTTGGCCCACGACACCGAGGGCACTATCGAGGAAGCTCTCGATTTCTGGAAGCTGATTGACCACCCTAATATCATGGTCAAGGTCCCTGCTACTGATGCGGGTGTACCTGCTATAGAAGAACTCCTTTACAGGGGCCTCAACATCAACATCACACTCATCTTCTCCGTAGACGCGTATCGCGACGTGATGGAGGCGTATCTACACGCTTTTGAGCGCCGCGTCCAGGAAGGCAAGCCTGTAGACAAGATAGCATCGGTGGCGTCATTCTTCGTCAGCCGCGTAGATACCAAGGCTGACAAGGCGCTGGAAGACCTTCTCAAGCAGGAGAAAGACCCTGAGAGACAGAAGCTCATCAAGAGCCTCCTGGGCACTAACGCCATCAACAACAGTAAGATAGCTTACGAGGCGTTCAAAGAGACCTTCAGCGGCGCACGCTGGGAGAAGTTGAAGGAAGAAAGGCGCGAAGGTGCAACGTCCACTCTGGGCCTCCACCTCCACTAAGAACCCTGCCTACCGCGATGTGATGTATGTAGAGCAGCTTATCGGTCCAGATACAGTGAACACCATGCCCCCAGCGACCATCGTCGCCTTCAAGGACCACGGCGTGGTCGAGCGCACGATAGACCGCGATATGGACAAGGCAAAGGAGCAGCTTGCCCAACTGGAAGAACTGGGCATATCTCTCAAGCAGATTACGGACGAGTTGACGGTGGAGGGTGTGGAGTTCTTCACCAAGAGCTTTACAACCCTTGACGAGTGCATCAGCACGAAGCGCGACACCATCCTCTCCGGGCTGTCGGAAAGGTACAGCGCCAGCCTGGGGGGGTTGCAGCCGCAGGTCGATGATGGCCTGCGGCAAGTCGACGAAGGACCAGGTATCCGCCAAGATTTGGGGTAAAGACCCATCCGTCTGGAAGAGCGACCCCAAAGCCCAGGCGGACTATCAAGAACCGCCTCGGCTGGCTGCGCGTCACAGACCTGATGCAAGAGCGCGCCGACGACATGAAGCGCTTCGCCCGCGAGGTGCGGGACGAAGATTACACCAGCGTGGTGCTCCTCGGCATGGGCGGTTCCTCGCTCGCGCCCGAAGTACTCAATCGCGTCTTCGGGCAGAAAGAGGGCTATCCGCGCTTCTTCATGCTCGACTCCACCGAGCCGGGCACGATAGAGGCTATCGAGAGGCGCATAGACCCCGCCAACACCCTGTTCGTCGTCTCTACCAAGTCGGGTGGCACTACCGAGACCATCAGCTTCTACCGCTACTTCCGCGAAAAGGTGAATGTGTCTAAGGGCGCGCGGGCGGGCGAGAACTTCGTCGCTATCACCGACCCCGGCTCTTCTCTGGAGAAGCTGGCACAGGACGAGGGCTTTCGCCGCACCTTCCTCAACATGGCCGACATCGGCGGGCGCTACTCTGCGCTCTCCTACTTTGGCATCGTGCCGGCTGCCCTCATGGGCATCGATATTGATGACCTCTTAGATAGGGCCGAGACGATGGCCGAGGCGTGCGCGCCCTGCGTCGACTCGGGGGACAATCCCGGCGTCTGGCTGGGCACGGTCATGGGCACGCTTTACAAGCAGGGTCACGACAAAGTCACTATCCTCACATCGCCTGAGCCTGGACAGCTTCGGGTTGTGGGCAGAGCAGCTTATTGCCGAGAGCACAGGCAAAGAGGGCAAGGGCCTCGTGCCCATTACGGGCGAGCCACTTGGGCGGCCTTCAGCATATGGACGTGACCGCCTATTCGTCTACATCCGCTTAGACGGCGTCGCATAACGAGGAGCAAGAGCACGCTCTAGAGAAGCTGGAGAGGGCGGGCCAGCCCGTAGTGCGCCTGCGAATGAAGACCAAGCGCGACCTGGGTGGCGAGTTCTTCCGGTGGGAGATGGCTACCGCCGTCGCTGGCTACTTCATGGGCATCGACCCCTTCGATGAGCCGAACGTGCAGGAGAGTAAAGACAATACCACCCGCCTGCTCGGAGTCTACAAGGAGAAAGGGAAGCTCCCCGAAGGCGCTCCCATCCTGGAGATCGGACGGCATAGCCCTGTACGGGGACGCGGAGGCTCTATCCCGCGCAGGGGCCGAAGGGACGTTGGAGAGCGCCCTGACCGCTTTCTTCGGCACGGTGCAGCCAGGCGATTACGTGGCTTTCCTGGGCTACATACCGAGTATAGGGGAGCACGAAGGGCTGATACAGGACGCCCGCCTGTCGGTGCGCGACAAGCTCAAGGTAGCGACCACCTTCGGCTATGGTCCGCGCTTCCTACACTCGACGGGGCAACTGCACAAAGGCGGTCCAAACCGGGGCGTATACGTACAAATCACCTGCGACCCCCGCCGCGACCTCCCTATACCGGGCCAGGAGTTCACCTTCGGCACGCTCATACGCGCCCAGGCTTTGGGTGACTTGCAGTCATTGCAACAACATGGCCGCCGCGCCATCCGCCTGCACATCCGGGGCGATCACAGCGCGGGAGTGGAGCATATTAGAGGTGCGATAAAGGCGGCATTAGGGCCATTGGGTATATAGCTGGTAGGGCAAGGAGTTAGGCATGACCACGCAGGTGCTTGAGGAGATATTGCAACTGAGCGTTCCCGAACGCCTTCGGCTTGTAGAGGAGATTTGGGATACAATCTCTGATGCTCCCGAAGAACTCCCACTCTCAGAGGCGCAACGAGAGGAGATCGAGCGTCGGCTTGAAGCGTATGAGCAACGTCCAGAAGACGGCCGTCCCTGGCGGAAGTGTTGGACAGGATAAGGGCCTCTAATGGGTAATGGTGACTATATCCATGAGTTCAGTAGCACAACACCTGCTCACAGCCGAAGAGTTCTGGGAGACCGCAAACAGCAAACGGCGCGAGCTTGTACATGGGGAAGTGGTCGAAAACCCTATCCCCGGAGCGCTGCATGGAGGAGTTGTGGCTACGGTAAGCGCCCTTCTAGGCACTTGGGCAAATCGAGTTGGCGGTGAATACATTGGTATCAGAGCGGGCTACATCTTAACGCGTAACCCTGACACAGTGCTTGGTCCCGACGTGTCCTACTTACGTGCTGATCGTATCCCACCGGAGGGTGTACCAATGAGCTTCTGGGACGGCGCACCCGACTTTGCAGGTGAGGTTATCTCACCTGCTGATAAGCAAGATGAGCTTCAGGATAGAATACGTCTAATCCTTGATGCAGGCACACCTCTGGTATGGACTATTCATCCTGATGAGCGCGAGGTCGTTGCCCACACGCCTGATGGCTTGGCGCGGACGTATGGGGAAGATGATATACTGGAGCACCCCGACGTGCTGCCAGGGTTCTCATGCAAGGTGAGCGAGTTGTTCGAGTGACGGTATGACTGTTCACAAGAGGAAATGAGCAGGGGCAAGATAAGCCGGAGGTCGTAAGACAATGGATGTAGAACAATGGGAGTTCTGTAAACTGGACTATGATGGTCGATCCGAGCAACGTGGTGGTAAGAAGTACGATCTCTGGATTGTATACATGTATCAGGGAGAAGATGTTAGACAGCTTGCCAGTACGGAAAGAGAAGGACGGCTATTTGTATATAACCCCTTCTATGCGGCTATCGGATTATTAGGCACTTTCGGTTGGGAGATTATCTCAACTCAACATGAAACTAATAGTGCTGGCGCAATTAATTGGCAGCGTGCCGTGGTATATTTCAAAAGGCGTATTAAGCCTGGACGGCGAATAGATTATCCAGCTCTAATGCTCTCATAATTGTCAAAGGCAAGGTATGTTCTGCCCTAATTGCGGCATCAAACTTCCAGACAACATAGTTACGTGCTGGAACTGCGGTTACGCACGTGAGGCAAACGCCACAGCACCAGAGGTTTGGGAAACTTGTGAAATTGCTCTGGTTGCTTATCACTCAGATATAGGTTGGAGCCTCTATAAATTCGTAGCAACGGCTATCAGACAAGAGGGGCAATATATCGCAGGAGAAATCTAGCACATTCAGCATGAGAATTGTAATTGTGCCCACCAAACCTAAGATGCAACATTGTGAAACTCTAAAAGCTAGATTGCTGCATGACGGTTGGGAGCCTACCAAACCTCCTGGAGAGCATCCGTGGTCATATAGGTTTCGGCAACGGCTCTGAAGAGGAGAGCGAAGCACTAGAATGGAGAATGCAAGAATGAATATCCCTACTTTACGTGCCCATTTCGATGGCCGCCAGATTGTTCTGGATGAGCCATTCGAACTAGAGCCAGAACACAAAGCTGATCGTCACTATTGTGCCAAATGATCTGATAGATACCGAGCGGGAAGATTGGATAAGGCTCTCTTATCAAGCTTTATCCCGTGCATACGGTGATGAGCCTGACTACCCACTGGAAGCGATTAAAGAGTTTAACCCAGATTACGTGCCCCTCTCCCAAGCAGAACAGGATGCAGTTGGATAGGCGTATGGAAGCATCCCGCCAAAATCCAGAGGCGGGTGTATCACGGGAGCATGTCCAGGAAACAATGAAGAGAGGATAGCTTCATGGGTGACATACAAATGCAAAACCTAGAGGGCATTGGCTTCGTCACAAACGCCGCAGGCGAGCAGATCGCCGTGCTGATAGACCTGAAGCAGCACGGTGAGTTGTGGGAAGATTTCTACGACGCGCTCCTTATACGAGCGCGAGCCGATGAACCGCGAGAGACGCTTGAAGAGGTGCAGGAAAAGTTGAGGCACTCAGGGAAGTTACGTGGCTGAGTATGTAATTACGTTTACTCGGTCCGCTCGCAGGGAGTTGGACACCCTCAGTGCTTCTCTTGTCAATCGTATCATCCCACAAATTAAAGCTTTGGCTCAGGACCCGCGTCCAACGCATTGTCGCAAGATCGAAGGAACTGAAAATGCATGGCGTATAAGAATAGGTGATTATCGAGTGATTTATCAGGTGTTCGATGATGAGCGGGTAGTTGATATCGTAGCAATAAGGCATAGAAGTCAAGCGTATAAGCCTCGGTGATTTGGTAATATCGAAACTACCTAACTCAGCAATAGGAGGCAGAAATGGAACTAGGCTTCATAGGATTGGGACGCATGGGTGCTAACATGGTGGAGCGCCTGCTTCTGGGCGGGCATCGCATCGTGGCTTATAACCGCTCGCCCGACAAGACACGAGAGGCGGCAGAGCATGGCGCGGTAGCGACGTTCTCTCTCGAGGAGCTTGTAGACAACCTGCAAGACACACCCAAAGCGGTCTGGATTATGGTCCCCGCGGGCGACCCTACCACTCAGCAAATCGTGAGCCTGATACCACTCCTGAAGCCGGGTGACATCATCATAGACGGCGGCAACTCCAACTTTCGAGACTCCATCGCTCGTGCGCAGATGCTCAGGGAGCACGACCTCCATTTCATGGATGTGGGCACCTCTGGCGGTATCTGGGGCCTCAAGAACGGCTACTGCATGATGATGGGAGGCCAGCGTGAGGACTTCGACCACCTGCGTCCCCTCTTCGCTACCCTCGCACCGAACGAGGATGGCTATGACTACTTCGGCACGCATGGCGCTGGCCACTTCACCAAGATGGTCCACAACGGCATCGAGTACGGCCTGATGCAGTCATATGCCGAGGGCTTTGAAATCATCAAGTGCAGCGATTACCAGGTGGACACCTCTCGCCTCTGTAAAGTCTGGAACAACGGCAGCGTGGTGCGCTCCTGGCTTCTCGAATTGGCCGAGCGCGCCTTCGAGCAAGAGGGTGACGCGTTGGAGAAAATTCGGGGCTACGTCGAGGACTCCGGTGAGGGCCGCTGGACTGTGCTTGAAGCCATCGCCCATTCAGTACCCGCGCCCGTCATAACCCTATCTCTGATGGCTCGGTTCTACTCGCGGCAGGAAGAGTCGTACTCAGCGCAAGTCACCGCCGCCCTCCGCAACCAGTTCGGCGGACATGCCGTGCGTGTCGCCGACTCTATAAAGTCCCAGGTCGCTGCGGCCAGTATGAGGTCGGTTGCTCCTACAACTCCTACGATGCCCGCCACCACGGTAAGTATCGATACCGCTGAGGCTGCCGATAAAGTCATGGCCGCCACTGAAGCTGCTGAGATTAAAGCTGAAGGCGCGCCGGATGCTGGCGATGTTGTAAAAGAGATACAACTGACCGCGAAGGACATCTATAAAGATAGGATAGAAGGGACGGACGGGGTGGAGTAGGCAGTAGGCAGTAGACAGACGGCGGACGACGGACGACAGTAAACTGTAGATTGATAATGTGCGTGAGATAAGTATGGTAGCAGTAACGACCAAACCAGTGGCAGTAGATAACCCTCTGCGCGAGGGGCTGCGGATGCACCGCACGGCTGATCCTTGCGCTGTGATTATGTTCGGCGCTACGGGCGACCTGGCTCACCGTAAGCTGTACGAAGCGTTCTATAATCTGTCGGTTGAGCGCCGCCTTCCGACTGGCTTCGCGATAGTGGGGTTCGCCCGGCGGCCCCTTACGGACGAGGAGTTTCGCGAGTTGGTCAAAGAGTTGGTGGAGCAGAACGCTCGCAACAAGCCTTCTCAGCGCCCCTCCGCGTGGAACGCCTTTGCGCAGGGCCTATTCTATGTGTCGTCTGATTTTGATGACGCCGAAGGGTACACCAAACTTGCCTCCAGGCTGGAGGAGGTCGAGAAGCAGCGTGGTACGATGGGCAACCGTATCTTCTATCTCTCCACCCCGCCTGACTACTATTCGCCTATCATCGGCCACCTGGGCGAGTCGGGTCTGGCAAGCGGCAAATCGCAAGGCGTCAGTAAAGCTACAAGCGTGCTAAACACGGGCACCCTGAACCCCAGCACCTTCTTTGCCCATGACGGCACCGGCGCCGCCTGGCGGCGTATAATCATCGAGAAGCCGTTCGGGCACGACCTTGCGAGCGCACAGGAGCTGAACCGCCAGATAAGCGAAGTATTCCCTGAGGACCATATTTTCCGCATAGACCACTATCTGGGCAAAGAGACGGTGCAGAACATCCTCGTCTTTCGCTTCGCTAATGGTATCTTCGAGCCTCTATGGAGCCGCCGGTATGTAGACCACGTGCAAATCACGGTGGCAGAGAGCCTGGGTGTGGAGGACCGTGCTTCTTACTACGAGACGGCAGGGGCGCTACGCGACATGCTTCAGAACCACATGATGGAGCTTCTTACCCTGGTAGCGATGGAGCCGCCCACGGCGTTTGATGCTCAATCCGTGCGCGACGAGAAAGCCAAGGTGCTGCGCGCCATAAAACCCTTTGCCACTCCAGGCGAAGTGGCTCAAAATACCATTAGAGGGCAGTATGGGCCGGGTGCTATCTTCGGCAAAGCCGTACCTGGCTACCGTCAGGAGAAAGACATCCCTCACAACTCCAACACTGAAACCTACGTGGCGGCACGGTTCTTCGTAGATAACTGGCGCTGGGCGGGTGTCCCCTTTTATCTTCGGCACGGTAAGCGCCTCCCCAAGCGCGACACCGAGATTTCTATCCACTTCAAAGCCGCGCCTCATGCCCTCTTCCAGCACACGGCGGCGGATGAGCTTGAGCCTAACGTCCTGGTGCTCCATATACAACCCGACGAAGGTATATCGTTGAACTTCGAATCGAAGCTGCCTGGCCCTACGATCAAGCTGCGCTCGGTCGAGATGAACTTCAACTACGGCGCATCTTTTGGCATCGAGTTCGCCGACGCTTATGAGCGTCTGCTTATGGACGCTATGCTGGGCGATACCACCCTCTTCACCAGGCGCGATGAAGTAGAGCTGATGTGGCTGATAGCGACCTCCATATTGGAAGGTTGGGAGCACATCCCTGCCCCTACCTTCCCCAACTACCGCGCTGGAAGCTGGGGTCCCCCCGTAGCCGACGAACTTATAGCGCGCGATGGACGCAGGTGGAGACGACTATAAAAGGAAAAAGGATAAGGGATAAAGGATAAAGTTTGAGTAGCTACCGATTTTATCCTTCTTCCTTTTTCCTTTATCCTTTCCCAAAGGGAGAGTGGAGTGGCTGATACAATCGAAAGAGAAGAGACTTCATCGATAAATACGGGCGCGCCCGTGCCGGTGGCGGTAGAGTACGTGCAGGCGCAGCTTAATGAGCTTTGGCGAGACGTGGCGGAGGCTGCGCAGGCGAAGGGGGGAGGTCACGCGGTCACAACCGCGCACGTCCTCAACGTGATCGTGCGCGCCGAGTCGGAAGATGTCGCCAACGACTACATCAAAGACATGCAGCTCATTACCGGGCGGCACCCTAGCCGGGTAATCATCATGACCGCCAACGCGGATGAGCAAGATATGGCCGTGCAGGCGTGGGTCTCTATCCAGTGCCAAATACCCCCCGCCGGTGGGCGACAGGTGTGTGCCGAGCAGGTGATGGTGCGTGCTTGTGGTGAGGCGGTGCGCCAGCTACCTGCTGCCGTGATACCCTTGCTCTTATCCGACTTGCCAGTCTTCCTGTGGTGGCCCCGCAACACGCCGTTCGATGAATACCTCTTCAAGAGCCTTTCCGACTCCATAGATCGCCTGATAGTCGACTCGTCCACTTTCGAGAACCCGGAAGGTACGCTGTCGAAGATGTCGGTGCGCCTGAAGACACATTGGCCCAAGCTTGCCTGCACAGATATGAACTGGGGGAGGATCACGCCCTGGCGTGAGTTGGTCGCTCAGTTCTTCGATAGCACCGCTCTGCGCCCCTACCTGGACCGCATAGGGCGCGTGACTGTCGATTGTGCGCTCTCCAAGAGGGGTGGGGTGAACCGCGCACAGGCCCTCTTCGTCGCTGGGTGGCTGGCGAGTCGCCTGGGGTGGGAGCCTGTGGAGCCAACCTACGAGCTGGTGCGCTCTGAGAAGGGTGAAGAGTTGCCCGCCAGCGCACGTCTCTCCATGAAGGTAGGCAAGCGCACTATTACAGTGCTTCTCAACTCCGGGCCGTGGAAGTCGGAGCATACGCCGGGTGAGATAAATGGTATCAAGCTGGAGGCGTTCGGTGAGGACAGGTCAGATGGGCCAGAAGCTACTTTTTCGGTAGCCATGTCTGACAAGGAAGACGAGTGCGCCTGGATCAGGGCCGAATTGAAGGATGCCGAGCCGATGGTCCGGCATATACAGATGGACCCTCTTGACCGCGCGGAGCTGCTGGATGCAGAGCTTGAGGTGTTCAGCCGCGATAAAGTGTATGATGAGGCGCTGGAGATGGTGGGTACATTCATCCGGGGCATAGACCCTTCGGCCAAATCGCCCCAGGACCCGCGTAAGATAACCACCGGTGAGCCTGTAAGCGCGGGTATCGTTCGGCCAAGGCAACATGACGCTTAGCCCCAAGTTCAAAATTCAAAGTTCAAAGTTCAAAGTAGTCGGTAATTACTCAATAATCACGCATCACGCATCACGTTTCATGCACCACTCTCACTCATCACAAAAGGAAACAAGATGAAATCCCCTACCTCAAATGCCGATGTGCACATAGAGGAGAGCTTGCCTGCTATCGCTGCCGATGCAGCCGAGACCTTTGTGCGTTTGTCCCAGGAGGTCCAGGCTATGGGGAAACCCTTCAGGGTGGCGCTGTCAGGTGGCTCTACCCCTAAGCTTTTGTATGGGCTGCTGTCGTCCGACACATTTCGTGGAGAGGTTGCGTGGGACAACGTGCAATTCTTCTTCGGTGACGAGCGTTGGGTTCCCCATACGCACCGTGACAGCAACTTCAAGCTGGCGAATGATGAGCTTTTCAGCAAGGTAGACGTCAACTCCGAAAACATCTTCCCTATACCCACAGAAGGGCTGAGTCCCGATGACGCCGCAGCACAATACGAGGCCACGTTGCGCCAGGTCTTCTCTGTAGATAGCGAGGTGCCCCGCTTCGACCTCATCTTTCTCGGCATGGGCGCGGACGGCCACACCGCCTCACTCTTCCCTCACACCGACGTGCTGCATGAGCGGGAAAAGCTGGTTGCCGCTCCCTACGTGGAGAAACTGACTTCGCACCGCATCACCCTCACCCCGGTGGTGCTGAACTCGGCGGCGGAAGTGTTATTCATGGTGGTCGGAGAAGATAAAGCTCCCGCGCTCAAGGAAGTGCTGAAAGGCGATTACAACCCTGACGAGTACCCAAGCCAGCTTCTACGAGAAGCCCAGGGCAACGTTACCTGGCTGGTAGACAGCGCAGCCGCAGGGCAGTTGCGAGTACGTGAAACGTGACGACGGACGATAGATATCTAACTCCTGACCCCTGACCCCTAATCCCTAATCACCGACTACTTTGGACTTTTATGGCGCATTCCCCGAAGATAGAAATTATACCCTCGATACTCTCAGCCGATTTTGCTCGACTTGGCGAGCAGGTGCATGAGGCTGAGGAGGCTGGCGCGGATAGGATACAGGTTGACGTGATGGACGGCCATTTCGTGCCTAACATCACCGTCGGCCCTATGATCATAAAGGCTATACGTCCCCATACGTCCTTGCCTATCGAGGCGCACCTGATGATAGAGCGACCTGAATTGTACGTGCCGGAGTTCGCCAAAGCTGGCGCTGACTATATCATCCCACACGTCGAAACCTCTCCCCATCTCCACAGAACTATACAGCAGATACGCTCGGTGGGGGCGAAAGCAGGCGTCGCCCTCAATCCCTCCACGCCGCTTGCCGCTATCGAGGAGATACTTGAGTACCTGGATATGGTAATAGTGATGACGGTCAACCCCGGCTTCGGTGGGCAAGAGTTTATCGAGTCGATGCTCCCCAAGATACGTCGCCTGCGTGAGATTATAGAGAGACGCGGCCTATCATGCGCAATCGAGGTAGACGGTGGCATACATGAAGAGACCGCTCCAAAGGTGGTCGAAGCGGGCGCGACCCTCCTTGTGGCCGGTTCCGCCGTATATGCCGCACCAGATGGCGTCGCAGCCGCCATAGCTCGCTTGCGCGAGAGCATCTCCAATGCGAGCTACAATGCTGCAAGATAAAAAAGTGTTTCTTCTATTGAATTTGGAACCTGAAAGGTTCCAAATTCAATAGAAGAAACAAAATATCTCTCTTTGAGAGGCACACAGAAGGCGTGCCTGTCGCGGTTGCAAACGCGCCCAGCATATGGTATAATCTGTATGCGAATAGCAGAACCGTGTGGCTGTAGCTCAGTGGATAGAGCGTTGGGTTGCGGACCCAAAGGCCGGGGGTTCGAGCCCCCTCCAGCCACGCCAGTATGCCAGGGCCGGCCAGTTGGCCGGTTTCTTTTTTGGAGAGGTGTCCGAGCGGTTGAAGGAGCTCGTCTCGAAAACGAGTGAGGGTGTGAGCTCTCCGTGGGTTCGAATCCCACCCTCTCCGCTCTTACGAGTTCGGAATGTGGAGTGCGGAATGCGGAATAGTGATTCTGCGTTCCTGAGCCATAATTCCGCACTCCGCAATCTACATTCCGCATTACGGAGAGGTCGCCTAGAGGCCTAGGGCGCTCGCCTGGAAAGCGGGTACGGGGAAACTCGTCGTGGGTTCGAATCCCACCCTCTCCGCCACACGAAAGCTGTCAGCCCCAAGCTGGCAGCTTCTCGTTTAAATTGCTTCAAAATTGGTCCCCAAAAGGTATTGACTCTGACGTTACGTCACCCTTTATGATACTATCAGAAAGGAGGTACAGCTTGGATCAACGTTTATATCGCACCGGACAGTTCGCGCGAAAAGCTTCGGTCTCTATCCGCACACTGCGCTATTACGACAAGGAAGGGTTGCTAGCGCCCAGCCAGTATAGCGAGTCGGGCTACCGCCTGTACACGGATGCGGACCTCGTGAACCTGCAACAGATCCTGGCCTTGAAGTTCCTTGGCTTCTCGCTGGACGAGATAAAGGCGCTCTTGCGCCCCACTTTGGTCCCGCAGAGCCTGGGAGATGTGCTGGCCCAGCAAAAGGAGATGATGCGGGCAAAGCGAGTCCAGCTTGACGGTATCATCCAGGCAATAGGTGAGACCGAGAAGCTGCTACGCGAAGGCGAATGCGATTGGGATTCCCTTGTTAGAGTGATCCAGGCGATACAGATGGAACAGAACAAAGACTGGGCGAAGAAATACTTCACCCCCGAACAACTAGAGCAGATGCAGAGCCTGTCGGAGGAGTCATATAGCGACGAGGCCCGCGAGCGTATGGCGGCACGTGGCATCGTGTGGACCGAAGAGGACCAGAAGCGCGTGGACGTGCAATGGGCCTCGGTCAATGCCGACGTGGCTCGCCTCGCGGACGCAAATGCCGATCCCGCGGGCGAAGAAGCGCAGGACGTTGCGACGCGCTACAGTAACCTCATCTCAGCCTTCACAGGCGGGGACCCTGAGATTACAAAAGGGCTGAACCAGTGGTGGCAGAACTTTGATAGCCTGCCCGATACGCAGAAGCCCTTCCCGTCGCCTTACACCAAAGAGCAACAGACCTGGTTCGACAGAGCGCTGGCGGTCTACCGCGAGCGCAAATAACAAGACGGAACCGCCAAGACGCCAAGAGCGCCAAGTAAACGCCAAGAATTCTATGGGCGAGAGTGAATAGGAAATAACTCTCTAACATACTTGGCGCTCTTGGCGTCTTGGCGGTTCCGTTTCAAAGGGAACGGAAATCGAGCTTGACATTCAGGCGCGCAATCCCGTAAGATTAAGTGTCGTGCTAGACGGGGAACTAGCGGTGCCCTGAACCCGCAATCCGCTACAGCGGGGTTGAATTCCCTTTCGAGGTCCGACATTGTGGGACTGTGTTTGTCGTGTGGCGTTGAAAATCGAGTCCTACGCGGCAGGAGCCTATGAACCCCGTCAGGACCGGAAGGTAGCAGCGGTAAATAGACACTCTTGGGTGCCGTAGGGTCGCTCGGTTGGAGCTGGCTGGCAGGCGTAAGCCGGAATGGCGAGATCGAAAAAGGGTGCACGGCGCAATCATAATCTATCTTCAGGCAAAAACAAGACCAGCCCTTCAAGGGCTGGTTCTGTTTTTGCCTGAAGGTAAGGTTTGCTACTTTATTTCCAAGCGCCCCATCCCAGGCAACGTTGCATTCAAATATGCACTATCCCCGACCTTTACCATGCCGAATGGCACAGCGGTCCCACCTGATAGCACCTGCTTAGGAGCCATCCCAGCCGGAAGCATCAGGTGCAAATGAACCGCGTTTGTCTCCCTGCTTCCCCAGGTGAGAGTAATACCGCCGTCAGATTTGCGCTGCCAGCTATAGGAGAAATACGCATCGCTCGCGCCATAGCCCAGCGTCACGCGGGCTGACGAGCGGTTAGTGGAGGCCCACCTGGGGGAGAGGCGCACCTGCTGGTACAGCTTCCCTTCATCCTCTACGCCCGCCAAGCCTTCAGTGAGGGCGTTGAGCATGGCTGCCGAACCCCACCCATCCGTCGAGAGCGTTTCGGGCGTGCCGATGCCTGGGCGACCGTCAGGGTGATACCACAGATATGAGCCGCCCGTCCTGTCGAGCAACTGCCAGTAACGTTTCAGAATATCGACCCCGTACTGTTCGAAGCCATACCGAAAGGCCCCACGCGCCAATTCCCCACCTGCCAGGGGCATTATCCCCCCGTTGGCGTACTCCCCGGGTGGGCCGAACGTGGCCGCGAAGGGCGGGTCTATGCTGTACCACTCCGCGAAGATGTGCGAACTGTTCGCCTCTCGCCTCCTTTGGTATTCCCTTATCAACGAGGCTCCCTGCTCCTGCGTCAGCGTCCCCCGGTTGAGGGCGTAGGCGTTCGACAGGCTCAGTTGCGTGCTCTCGTCTACGCCTGTGTCGTCTACGGGTGTCAGGTGGACCTGGTGGGTGTAGAACTTGCCGTTCCAGGAGACGCGATTGAGGTTTTGCAGCAGCTTCTCCGCCCGAATGTCCCATAGCGCTCCCTGCTCCCACCGGGCGAAGTATCTCTCTACGTTCGCCAGGAGGCGTGCCGCGTGATACGCCCCCGTGTTGTCTCCGTGCATTATGCTCCACTTTGTCTTATCATCGAAGGTGCGGCGCATGTCGAGACCGTTGCTCCCCTGCTCGTAGTCCCAGGTGTCTATCGTGAAGGCGCGCTTTATAAGGCCATGCTCAGCGGACCAACGTCGCGGGTCGCTCCAGGTATGCCCCAGCCCGCGCTCCATCACGGGCAGCATCCGGCGCAGCCACTCGTCATCCCCCGTAGCCTGCCACACAGTCCACACCCCTTCAACGAACAGGAACTCGCGGTCCGCCTCGATCTCTATCTGCTTCTTGAACACGGGGGTGGCGGGAGTGTGGAAGAGGTAGTCATCGAAGCTGCCATCGGGACGCTGGGTGGTAGCGAAGTAGTCTAGCGCGCTCCGCATATCCTTCTCGAAGAGCTTGAACCCTTTCGATTGGTGAATGTGGTCGCGCAGCCAGAGCGCGCTGTTGTCGGGCGAGCGGTAGCCATGCACGGGTATGTCGTCCGGCGATGTATAATCCACCAGCATCCGCTTCAAGGAAGCTCTTGACGCGAGGGTACAGCCCATCCCACACCGGATCGCCCGTCTGTATACTAACCTCCGGCTTAGCGACTTTGAAGCCAGCCCACACAGCGCCAACCACCTGACCCTGTCGATACAGCATCAAACTCTGCATGCCGGGTGCGCCCGCCGCATAGAAGGTGAGGGGGACGCCCGCTTCGATAGGGTAACGTGCGTATGGGCGATTGTCGCCTCCCAGCAGCCGTACCTCTCCTGAAACTTCACTTTGCACGACAATAGGGGTGAGGATCTGTACTTCGCCATATGCCTCTTTCAGACGTAGCACGCCAGTCGACGGCTCTGAAACCCACCTGTCGCGCAAAGTCTGGTCTAGCGCCGTGGCACGCTCCCGCCCCAGCAGAGTTAGGAGCACTTCGTAGGGCGTGCCCGCGTACTCAGGGTGCAACTCGAAGCGGGCGCGCTCGAAGTATTGCACCGTGCGCCCATCCTGTTCGTCCTTCACTTCAGGGGTGATTGGGAAGCCGAATTGCGCCAGTCCGCCATAACGATTCCAGTAGTCCAGGAAGGCCCCACTTGCCTTGTATCCCGTTTCGGGGAAGAATTTCTCACCTGATATCGCATTGTTGGGACCGGGACGAAGGACAGTGCGCCCCTCTGCCTTCAATCGCTCACGCCCTAACTGCCCCAGCGACACCTCGTAGGGCGACCCGGCGTACTCAGGGTGTAGCTCGAACCGGCTCCGCTCGAAATATTGCACCAGATAACCCTTCTCAAAGAAAGCAGGTGTGAGCGGGTAACCAAAGATGGGGAGGCCGCCGTGCGACTGCCAGTACTGGAGGAATTTCCCTTCGACTAAATGACCCGTAGCCGCGAAGTAGAGCCGCGTCGATGTCGCAGTACCCTGTGCAGCTTGAGAGGTAAGCAGCCCGTGGGAGTTACTCGTGGGCAAGAGGAATAACAGGGGCACGAAAAGCGCCACAGCTAATAGCCTGTAAGAAACGCGTTGCATATTGGCTAAAAGATAACATACAAGGCCATTTGGCTCAAGCTGCTTTCTGTTTGTTTGCCTTGACGCTCTCACGCCTCTATGTTATGTTACCATTCGCTTCGCTCACACTCCGACGCTAAAGAGCGGCGCTAATCACGCAAAAGAAGACTTTGATGACTACCGGGGGTTTCTTACCGGTGAAGCCTACAGGGGGTGTTATTCATAGAGATGTAGTGATGTCGGTATTGAGCGCCGCGCTCCATACAGCCGACCCCTACCTGGCGACTCTACGGGCGCTCAATACCGAACTTGACATAATCACCAAAATAGAAGGCAAGGTATACTTAGTTGGTGCGGGCAAGGCGGGTGCGGCTATGGCCCGCGCCGCCGAGGAGGTGCTTGGAGAGCGTATCGCTTCCGGTCTGGTAGTTGTGAAGGAGGGTTATTCAGATACTGGTGGTATACACCTGACGCGTGTAGTGCTACGAGAAGCCGGACATCCTGTGCCCGATGAGCGCGGAGTAAGTGCCACCACTCAACTCTTAGAGATAGTGAGTGGAGTGCAAGCTGGCGACCTGGTGGTATGCCTCATATCGGGCGGCTGCTCTGCCTTACTTACCGCTCCCGCGAAGGGTATCAGCCTGGCGGATGTGCAGGAGACCACCCGCCGCCTCCTTCGCTCAGGAGCGACGATCAACGAGCTAAACGCGGTCCGCAAGCACCTATCGCGTGTCTCAGGGGGCCGAGCTGGCTCGAGTTGCGGCCCCGGCCCATGTCCTCTCACTCATCTTGAGCGACGTGACAGGATCTCCTTTCGATGTGATAGCTTCCGGTCCAACCGCGCCTGACCCTACCACTTACGCGGATGCCCTGGGGATTATAGACCAATATGGGCTGTTGGCTGAGGTGCCGGGTGCCGTGCTGGCGCGCTTACAGGCAGGTGCCGCAGGAGAGGTTGAGGAGACACCTAAGCCAGGGGATGACCTCTTCGATAGAGTGACGAATCGTCTGGTGGCAAGCAACGTCCTGGCTGTAGAGGCTGCCGCAGAACACGCTCGTGGCCTGGGCCTCGATACGTTGATAGGCAGTACCTATCTCGAGGGGGAAGCGCGTGAGGTGGGGAGTGCGCTCGCGGGAATAGCTAAAGAGATGGTCACATATGGGCGACCCGTGCGCCGCCCTGGATGCGTTCTATTTGGCGGCGAAACTACAGTCACGGTACGTGGAGATGGTGTTGGAGGGCGCAATACTGAGCTGGCATTAGGCGCGGCGCTCGCCCTAGAAGGGTGGGGGCTGAATGTAGTGGTTGCCTCGCTCGCTACCGATGGCGGGGATGGAACTTCGCCAGGTGCCGGGGCCGTAGCTGACGGCACGACTATTGATAGGGGTAAAAGCCTGGGTCTCGACGCCCACCATGCCCTCGCCCAGAACGACAGCTATTCTTACTGGCAGGCGCTCGGTGATGCCATAATGACCGGACCGACGGGCACCAACGTGAACGATGTGATGGCGGTATTTGCTTTCTAAATTATGAAGGATAAAGGATAAATTAGAAGCTCTATCCCCTCTGAATAGCGCATGAACCTTCCTAATAATTTATCCTTTATCCCTTATCCTTTATCCTTCAGGAGACCAAGATGACACTAGGCGGATTTACATTCGTATTGCACACTCATATGCCTTTCTACCGAGGGGCGGGCAAGTGGCCGCACGGGGAGGAAAACCTGCATGAGGTCATGGCCGAGACCTACGTGCCTATCCTCGAAGCTCTCACCGACCTGTACGAAGCAGGAGTGCGAGCTAAAGTCACAATCGGCATTACCCCTGTACTCGCGGAGCAACTGGCTGATGCGATGATCAAGGACAACTTTGAAAGCTACCTTGCCCAGGAGATGGAAGGGGCCGAGGCCGACGTGGCGCGCTTCGAGGAGAGCGGCGAGCAGCACTTCCTCTACCTGGCGCACTTCTACCTCGACTATTATCGCCACATCCTCAAGACCTTCAGGGAGCGGTTCGAGCGAGACATCATCGGCGGCTTCAGGCGCTTACAGGACGCGGGTCTGGTCGAAATCCTTACATCAGGCGCGACCCACCCCTACCTGCCCCTCATGTCCCGCGACTCGACTATAAGCGCGCACCTCGAAATCGGCAAGCGTGCCACCGAGCGCCACTTCGGCAGAGCGCCCCGCGCTATCTGGCTCCCTGAGTGCGCATACCGCCCTGGCTATGACGCCACTGCCTCCGACGGTACTCGCTTCCACAGGCCTGGCGTAGACTACTGGTTGGACGAGCACGACCTGCACCTCTTCTTCAGCGAGAGCACCGCCGTCGAAGAGAGCCTCATGTCTGGCAAGGCCGAGCGCCAGACTCGAGAGTTGACGCGTGCGGTGCCCAGGGTGCAGGTGGTCACCGATATCTATGGTCAGGTGGTACAAACTATCGAGGAGATGGGCTACGAGAGCGCGGGCTTCGTTACCGAGAAGCACGTCACGCGCTTCAACGGCAGCATGAGCGCGGGGAGCGAGAGCGGCACCTTCGAGGCATATTACGTGAACGGGTCGGATGTAGCAGTGATGGGGCGCAATCGCGTGGTGGGTGAGCAGGTGTGGGCCGCCTCCGTTGGCTACCCGGGCGACGGTGCTTACCGCGAGTTCCATCGCAAGGACGCCGAGCATGGCCTCCAATACTGGCGCGTCACAGACAACCAGTTGGACCTCCAGTACAAGCAGCCATATGACCCCTTCCAGGCAGGCAGAAAAGCGCAGACGCACGCCGATCACTTTGTAAGCCTGGTGGAGAGCCAGCTACGCTGGTATGCCGATACTCACGATGGTAAGCCCGGCTTCATCGCCTCGGCTTACGACACTGAGTTGTTCGGGCACTGGTGGTTCGAGGGAGTGACCTGGCTGAAAGAGACGCTGACTAGGCTGGCAGCAAACGAGAATATCGAGCTATGCACCGCCTCCGAGTGGCTGGAGTCGCACCCGCCTGAGAAGATTATCGACCTGCCCGAAAGCTCCTGGGGCCACGCGGGCACGCACGTTACCTGGATCAACCCGGAGACAAGCTGGATGTGGGAGGCGGTCCACAGCGCCGAGCGCCGCATGGAGGACTTAGTAGAGCGGCATGGCGACGCTTCAGAAGAGATTGAGGAAGCGCTTAACCAGGCCGCACGCGAGCTAGTGCTACTCGAAGCGAGCGACTGGGAGTTCCTGTACACCACAGGTCAGGCCCGACAATACGCGGGCGAGCGTTTCGTAGAGCACGTAAACCGCTTCAACGCCCTCGCAGACGCCGTTGACGCAGGGGAGGGTGATGGTGGCATGGCTGCCGCAACCCTGGCCCGCGAATACGCTCAGCGTGACAACCTCTTCCCTGATATAGACTACCGCCTCTTTGCTGCCCGCCAGCCGAAGTGAACGCTGATGACTGAGGATAAAGGAAAGAGCATAAGCGCTCAGGTTAGGCGTAAGGGTAGTGGAGAGGGCCACAAACTAATCTTGACACCTTAAGAGAAGTCTATTTCAAGATAAGATTTCAACCAGCTCAGTAGCGCCAGCCTCCTTATAACCTAACCTGATGCTTAAGGGGTCCTTATATCAGGTTAGGTTTGGGCCGCCTGGCTTCTGGACGGGGCCACAAACCATAACCTACACCTTAAGAGAAGCCTATGTAGGTTGCGGTTTCAACCAGCGTCATAAGCGCAAATCCGCCTTATAACGTAACTTCACATCTTAAGGAATTCCTATTTGAAGTGAAGTTACGTTTGGGCCATCTGGCCTCTATCTCCCCATCTGTCTCTCCCATAGAGAGACCAAAACCAGACCGCTCACTTAAGGGAAGTCTATGTACGGTCTGGTTTTGACAAAGGCATAAGTCTGAACAGTACCCATTCTGATCAGGGCTGTTCACGAACAGTCCCTACAGGCTTTTCCATATCCTAACTCTGAATCTTTACAAAAGAGCGGCTGTTACGCCGCTCTTTCTGATTCTGGTACTATTCTTTGCCCTCAGTCCTGATTACTTATTGCTTAAGCCCCCTGCTTCGCCACCGTACTGGCCTGGGCCTGCTGCATCGTCGGCTCCCGCTTCGCCGCCCTTTACCATGCCTGTGCGAACGTCGGTGTTCTCCATCTCGACGGTAAGGTCAGTGCCTACGCCGGTATGGCCGAATTCACCGAACTTGCCGCTATCGTCGTGATCACCGCTGTCGCCACCCTGGCTGTCCTGATTACCTTGAGCGCTCCTCTGGTTATCATCGGAGCCGCCATAATCTTCCATATCTCGCGCTTCACCTTTGCTTGCGTCGTTATTCATCATTACTCCTCCTGACGTGTGTGTAAGCAGGCTCATGGCCCACGCCCGGTGAGTGAGCAAGTGTTATGCCATTGGCGTGAATAATGTGATCTTATAGGTCATAGCTTTACGGTTGCTCTATAGATTCATATCTGCTTTTATTTGCTCCCAGGAAACCGTCTCTCCATTTCTTGCTTCCTCCAGGGCGATATGGGCTTCCTCTATATCTATTTGGTCTTCCAACTTCTCTAATAAGACAACATCCTCAATTGGGACGACGGCTACCAGCTTCTTGCCACGTCGGGTAAGCACTACCCTCTCCTTGCCGTAAGCGACCCGGTTTATTACCTCTGCAAAGTTATCTCGTGCTTCGCCTGTTGACATTGGGGTCATTATATTGCTTCTCCTGAATAGAAACATGCAGTCATCCCGAACTTAATATTCGTGCCTGCCTCATGCCCACAACTGTCTCACCTTTAACTTCTCCCCACGTCTGGGGGACTTTTCAAAATAATAAAAAGGGTGAAAATTGGCGGCGCAGCCGCCAATTTTCACCCTTTTTATTATTTTGAACTTGGGATTTTACGCTTGACAAGCGTAAATCTTTAAATTCGGGATGACTCATGTATTGTACGTTTCGGTGGTAATATTGTCAATATATTCTCTACCGTCTAGGCCCCCGCCTCGTCTGCTCGTACAGGAGGTAGACTCCTAAGAGGATTAGACCTATAGGCCATAGCTTGCCGATAGCCAGGGCACCAGAGATGCTGGATACAACCAGGATACCGCCCGGTATGAGCGCCCACCAGTGCCTGCGCTCCAAAGCCCAGATAAGGCAGAAGCCGAGGCCGAGCGCCAAGCCTGAGACGTTAGCTCCCTGCCAGAGTCCCAGCACATTATATTTCTGGAGCACTTCCCCCGTGCCTATGCCCAGCAAAATCGCGCCTGGGATAAGGAACCCTGCGCGGTAGCCTGCTTTCGTGCTGAAATAGGCGTACATAAAGACCCCGCCTATGATGAGGAGTACATAGTCGCCGAAGTCTCTGAAGATGGAGAATTGCTGGAGGAGGAATAGTACGCCCGCTCCGATGAGCAGGAGCGCGAAGAAGGTACGGTCATGGTGCTGGCCGTGGTGGGGCATCGGGCCGTGCACGGGCCGAGAGTAGCCCTGCTGGCCGTATCCGCTTTGTGGCGGGATGTAGCGCGTCTGATTCGGGTCGGCGTTCTGCCCGCTCTGCGCGCCTGGGTCATCTGTCGTATTGTCCAATCTGAAGCTCCTCACTATGCCTCTATTTTATCTCTTATCTATATCCCCATGTACGCCAGGCCCCTACCTCAGAGTTGCAGTGAAGTCCAAAGTCCAAAGTCCCATATCTCAAGAACCTCTGCGCACTCTGCGTCTCTGCGGTGAATTACTCCACACTCCACATTCACTTGTACAACTTTTCTCTCTCGATATACTCCGCTACCGCTTCTGGCACGCAGTAACGGATAGAGCGGCCCTCGGCTATGCGGCGGCGCAGGTCGGTAGCGGAGATGTCTATCAAAGGAGCGTCTACCCAGTCTATGTGGGCCGGTAGCCGGGGCATCAGGCTTTCCAGGTGCGTCAGGTCAGGTGTGATGCCGGGCCGTCGCACCACAGCCAACCGCGCTTGTGCCAGTATACCCGCGGGGTCGCGCCACCTGGGGAGGGTCATAAGCGAGTCCACCCCGATGATGAACCAGATAGCGACCTTCTCAGCGTCGCCCAATTCCTGTCTCAACTGCCGCAAAGTATCTACAGTGTACGATGGGCCGGGGCGGTCTACGTCCACTCTAGATAGCGCGAAGTATGGGTTCCCCTCTATAGCCAGCTCTACCATCGCTGTTCGATGTTCGGTGGGCGTCACCTGCCTTCCCTGCTTCAAGGGTTGCTCTCTCACCGGGATGAAGAGCACCTTATCAAGCGATAGCGCCTCCCGCGCGCTCTCTGCCATGATGAGGTGGGCCATATGGATAGGGTCAAACGACCCCCCCAGCACGCCTATACGTCGCCCCTCACCACTCATGACTTGCTACTCACCACTCGCTAATCATGCCACACTAATATTCGCGTCCGGGAACCGTGCCTGTATCGACTCGGCCACACGCGAGGTGGTAGCTACCTTCTTTGGGCCGGGCACCCAGAACTCCACTCGCAGGCGGGCCGCGCCGTCAATTACCCTTTCAAGGGCTATTACGGGCGAGGGGGTGACTGCTATATCCTCGTGCTCCTTGAGCGCTGCGCTGATCTGCTCGCTCGTGTCGGCCAGCCCCGCTTTGGGGATACGTACGTGCATGATCTGGCGCTGCAAGTTGGAGACGGAGCGGTTAGTGACAATCTCATTTAGCACCACGCTGTTCGGCACAACCACCTGCAAGCCTTCCTCCGTAGTCAATATGGTGGTTCGTAGCTCGATCCCCTGCACCACACCTGTCACTTCCTTCACCGATATGCGGTCCCCTATGCGGAAGGGCTGCTCCATCAATATGTATATACCTGCTACGACGTTCTTGAGCAGGTCCTGCATCGAGAGGGAGAGCGCCAGTCCAGCCGCGCCCAGGACCGCCAGCAGCCCCGGCCAATCCACGCCGAACGACGGGAGCACTGTGATAATTCCCACAGCCACCACAGCGACACGTGCCAGGTTGCCAAGTAGCGTAGCGATGTGCAAGCTGACGCGCCCCCGGCTCGCCGCACGTATAGTCCACCTCTTGACGAAGCGCGCCAGAATGAGTGCCGCCGCCAGCACCGCGAGGCCGCGAATGATGCTGAGGAGTATCTGGATAACAGGGTCGTTGAAGCTCATCTTCTAAAGGATAAAGGATGAAGGATAAAAGGCAACCTATAAATTATTGCGCAATATGCAAAACTCTCACGCATCACGCATCACGTTCCGATGTACCTTGCTACCAGGTTGCGCGCCACGCTTGCGTCGTCCGTGCCCTTCACTATGACCCTGCCATCGGCGAAGATTGTCATCTCGTTTCGCTCGGTGCGTAGTCGAATTATGTAGTAGTTGGATAGCACGTCCCCTGCCTTGCCCTCTGATAGACGCTTGCCCAGGTCAGCAAGGTTGGGCTTGCCGCCTGGTAGCTGTACTTGCACGGCGTCACGCCCGCACAGCCGTGTCGCGTCTCGGCCCCATCCCTCCCCTTCGAGGTAGATGAAATCGCGCATCGCGCACGCGGGGCAATCGGGATTGCGGGGAACTTCGATGCGATCGAAGCTGCCTGTCCACAGGTCGGCTGCGAGCAGACCCTTTGCGGGCGCTCCTCCCACAATGAGCTTGATTGCCTCGGCTGCGGCTATTGACGCCATTGTGTGGGCTACCGGGCCAAGTATGCCCGCGATGTCGCACGTATCGGTGGAGCCTGGCGGAGGCGCGCCTGGATAGAGGCACTGCAAGCACGCGCTCTCCCCAGGCTCCACTGTCAGGCTTACCCCACATACCCCCACCACGCCTGAATAGACCCAGGGTATGCCTTTCGACAGGCAGGCGTCGTTCAGCAGATAGCGCGTCTGGAGGTTGTCGGTGCCGTCCAGCACCACCGCCGCGCCCTCCACCAGGTCGAGCACATTTTCAGGCGTGACGTCCACCACCCAGGGTTCTACCCGCACCTCGGAGTTTATCTCGCCCAGGTGGCGTGTCGCGGCGACCGCCTTAGGTAGCCCACTCTCGATGTCGGCCTCGGTGTAGAGCGACTGGCGTTGGAGGTTATGCAACTCAAGGTAATCGCGGTCTGCCAGGCGTAGCGTGCCTACCCCCGCACGCGCCAGCATCTCGGCCATAGAGGAGCCTAGCGCGCCCACACCCACTATGGCAACTGTGGCGGCACGCAGCTTCTCCTGCCCCTCCGGCCCGATTTGCGGGAGGACGGTCTGGCGGGAGTAGCGTGCTAGTGCGGAGTGCGGAGTGCGGAGTGCGGAGTGGTCCGTATTATTTGCTCCTTCGGGATTAACTGTGTTGGTCATGATTTGTACTTCTATTCTATCACTTATCCTGTTCTGTAGGGGCTAGGTATGCCGCCATCTGTACCAACAAATTCCCCTGGCGGAGAAGCACGGCGGATAAATCCGCGTGCTACAAGAACAAAGCCCGCCTACGCGGGCTGGCGGTAAAGGTGAGCCTCCCTTCGGAGGCTTTGTATGATGTAGCCCGCACATTTATGTGCCGGGCGATGCTCGAAGCTGTGTATTAGTTGGTATCCATGGGTATGCTGTGCTCTCATGCTCATGCTTTATCAGTCTAACGCAGCTCACCACGTACCAGCGCCCTCGCTATGGCGTTGTGCCTCTCTACCAGGGGCGGTAGGTCCACGTCTACCAATCTGCCCTCTTGCACTCGCACCTTGCCATTTATCACGCTCAAGTCAACATTGGGTGGCTGGCAGAATATGAGCGCGGCTATTGGATCATGGATCGCACCGCCAGCCATACTCAAGGTGTCGAGGCGATAGCCTACGAAGTCTGCTGCCATGCCAGGCGCTAAGTAACCTATATCGTCGCGCCCCAACACCTCCGCACCGCCTCTCGTTGCCAGGTGGAGCGCCTGTTGCGCGCTCATGGCGGCAGGGTCGCCGCCCACACGCTGCAATAGCATAGCCATACGCGCCTCCGCCAGCATATGCGAGCCGTCGTTTGAGGCCGAGCCGTCCACTCCCAGTCCGACCCGTGCCCCTGCATCCGCCAGTAATCGCACGGGAGCAATACCAGACGCCAGCCTCATGTTCGATGACGGGCAATGTGCCATGCCCGTATGTGTACGCCCCAGCCGCTCTACCTCCGCACCGGATGGGTGGACCATGTGCGCGTGCCACACGTCAGTGCCTACCCACCCTAAATCCTCGGCAAGCTCCACTGGCGTGCGCCCGAAAGTCTGCACGCAGTATGCCTCCTCATCCAGCGTCTCAGCGAGGTGGGTATGCGAATGCACGCCGTAGGAGCGGGCGAGCGCCAGGCTCTCGCGCATGAGGTCGGGTGAGACCGAGAATGGGGAGCATGGGGCTAGCACCACGCGCAGCATCGCGTAGCGGGTGGGGTCGTGGTACTCCTCTATCACCCTCCGCGAGTCGCGCAGAATTGCCTCCTCGTCCTCCACCACGCTATCTGGTGGCAACCCTCCATTAGACTCCCCCACCGACATCGAGCCGCGAGCCGCGTGGAACCGCATCCCCATTTCGTGGGCCGCTCGCACCTGGTCGTCTAGGCGCGACCCATTGGGCCAGATGTATGTGTGGTCGCTGGTAGTGGTGCAGCCCGAAAGCATCAATTCCGCCATAGCTATCTTGCTGCTGACGTATATCGCTTCGGGGGTAAGCCCCGCCCAGATTGGGTAGTGAGTTACCAGCCACGTAAAGAGATTGGCGTTCTGGGCAGCGGGCAGGTTGCGGGTGAGGGTCTGGTAGAAGTGGTGGTGCGTATTCACCAAGCCAGGCAAGATCACCATGCCACGCGCGTCTATGACCGTATCGGCGCTCTGTGGTAGGTCCGCCGTAGGCCCCACCTGCCGAATGGAGTTGTCAACGGCGTAGATGCCGCCATCCTCCCACCTTGTGCTGGCATCGTCCATCGTCACGAGTAGGGGGGCGTGTTTTAGTAAGAGTGTGGTCATGCGTGAAACGTGCTGCGTGATTTAAGTCATAACTACGTTCTTTTTTACCACGAAACGCAGGAAGATACCCAGCGCGAGGGCAAGTAACGCCCCCGTCACCCATGCAAGCCATATCGCTCCGTCGGAAACGCCCGTTGTCGGCATACCTGGCACCGGGCCACTGGTTGCTCCGCCATTTACGATCAGCTCGTCCGTGTCCGACCAGCTTACATCCGTGACCGCCGTTTTGGAGTCTACATGGTTGACGCTAACGCCTCCCTGTGAGGATGAGCCGAAATCGAGCACGAGCGCATATTGCCCCTCCTCGCCCTGGCACTCCGGTTGCACGATCACCGCCAGCAGAGGCTCGTTATGCGCCCATACCCCGACTATCGCGCACCCCATGATGTCCGGTATACCCAGTTCGTCCAGGCTCTTATTTGTGTGGGTCTCTGCATCTATCAAAAAGACATATTTACCGCGCCCACAATTGAGGGAGAGCGCGGGATCATCGTTGGACGAAATGCTCAGATGGGTTGGAAAGCACAAGCCGCCAGGCTCATCATAAAGCACCCTCTCCTCGGATTCGGACATTATATGCCGCACAACCTGATTGACTATACCGTCGTTGGCTTCTATTCGCCGCACGAAGTAAACGTCACCAGTTCGCGAGAAGGCAGGTAGCATCTCTTCAAGTGCGTCCTTTGTGATTGGCGTCACCTCGGACCCATCAGGGTGCATAAGGTATATATCAATCTCACCCTCGCGCTCCGATACGAATGCTATCCACTCCCCATCGGGCGACCATACGGGACTGTGGCTTTTGCCATCGGCGGTCAACTGCGTGGTGCCGGATGCGTCTCGTATGTAGATGTCGCCGTGGTCCTCGAAGACTGTCCGCCCGGCAAGCTCATCAGTATGAGGTGCGGCCAGCACTGCCACTGGGGTGAGCAGAGAGACAGCCATCAGCATCAGGGCCAGAACCCTGATCTGGTTTGAACGTAACATACCCAACATCAGATACCTCCTTATTTGCTCTCGATACACATCGCTGGTAGGTCAGGGTTATTAACAGAAAACCCAAACAATCCGTGAGGACCGTCTGGGCTTCTGTTCCTTCTTCGTTTCAGGCGAACCTGCAACTCCGAAGTAGCCACAGTATACATGCACGCCATTACCGAGTCAATAGGCACGATGAGAAGTTTTCCACATCCGTAGTTTCTTTGGAAGGGAGATGTAAGTAGGGGTCAGGGGTCAGGGATCAGGGGTTAGGAAAAGCTGATCCCTGACCCCTAATCCCTGACCCCCAGCTACCTGCACCTTCAGCATCGTTGTCTGTCCGGGCAGTGGCTGGGGGAGGTCTCCGGTAAAGACCAGCAGGTCGCCGGGGAAGGCGAGGCTCATGCTCAATGCGAGGCGCTCGGCGTTGAGCAGAGTAGTCAGGGTGTCACCGAAGCCATCCTCCATCAGCAAGGCACGTACGCCCCAGCTTATCGCCAGCGCCCTTTGCGTAGATAGCTGGTTGGTCACAGCAATAAGCGTGCTGCGTGGCCGGTACTTGGAGATCAGCCTGGCACTCAGGCCTGATTGGGTAATCGTAACAACTGCCCCCGCGCTCAACGCATCCGATACGCGGTCTGCCGACTGGCATATAACCTCCGCTATATGAGTCGCGTCTGGCGAATCCGCCTGGGACATGGGGGCCTCCACCTTCTGTGAGGCTGTGGCCTTGCCCAGGAGAGTAGCTATACGTGCAGTCCAGCCGTCGTAATCGAACAGCTTCTCGGCTTCCAGAGCGATGCGCGCCAGTAGTCTGCACCGCTATTACAGGATATTTGCCTGCTGCTGTCTCGCCCGAAAGCATAATGGCGTCACTCCCGTCCAGGATGGCGTTAGCCACGTCGGTGGCCTCGGCGCGAGTGGGACGTGGGTTTCGGATCATCGAGTTCGAGCATCTGCGTGGCGGTAATGACCGGCTTCGCAGCCAGGTTCGCGGCGGCAATCATCCTCTTCTGTATGCCGGGCAACTCTTCTGCTGGCATCTCCACGCCCAAATCACCACGCGCCACCATCACGCCGTCCGCTGCCGCAAGTATCTCCTCGAAGCACTCGACTGCGGCTCGCTTTTCAATCTTGGCTATAATGGGCACCGCCCGCGTGGTGACTTCAGCAACCAACTGCCTCGCCTCCTCAACGTCGCTACCTGAGCGCACGAATGAGAGTGCTATCATGTCCGCGCCATGCTCAAGAGCGAAGCGTAAATCGGCGCGGTCCTTCTCGGTGATAGTGGGCACACCGAGGGGGCGTTCCGGTACGTTTATGCCTTTGTGGGAAGTCAACACTCCCCCTACCAGGCATTTACACACTATCGTCTCTGTGGCAAGGTCGACCTCTACAACCTGGAGGGAGATGAGACCATCGTCCAGCAGTATGGTGTCACCTGGAAAGACGTCATTCGGAAGGCCACCATAATCTACTGGAATTGTGCCGGGGCGAGCCTGCGTACTGAGGGTGACGGTGCTACCAGCTACCAACGTCACGCCGCCAGGTGGTAGCGTTCCCACTCTAATGCGCGGCCCCTGTAGGTCGGCCAGGATTGCGACGTTGGCCCCAGGCTGCTCCATAGCGAGGCGGCGGACTAGCGCCATCTTCTCGGCAGTGGTCTCCGGCTCGGCATGTGAGAAGTTGAAGCGTACGCAGCTAACCCCGGCCTTTAGCAAGGCTCGCAAAGTCTCTTCCTCCCAGCAAGCCGGGCCAATCGTCGCCACAATCTTAGTCCGAGACACCATATTTACCATACCTTACGCCTCCCCCTGGCCAATCATTACCACTCGACGCCCAATTATAACCGCAAGCTCATGCGGATGCTCTACCTGCTGGCGCGCCTGGCATGTTCGGATAAGAGACACCTGCATTCTGTGGATAAGTGCGCCCTCGCGTAAGCGCCTGTATATAATGTCCTTGATTACCCGGAAAGGCTCCCCGGAGTATTCGCGCACACCTGCAAAACGAATTGATTACTAACTCCGCACTCCGCACTCCACATTCCGCACTAAGAGTATGGGACCAATAGAACCAGAAGAGTTCGACGCCACGCAATACCCTCCGGAGAACGTCACGGTAGGGCTTGATGAGGCTATCCAATCTATCCTCGAACGTGTGGAGGAAGGATGGGTCCGCTCTCCCAACGTGGTGCTCATCATCCCCAGGGGCGCGCAGGCATTCCACAACACCCATGATTTTCTCGCGCTTGGCAAGCTCCCAGGCGCTCGCCAGGTGCGGGTCTCCATCGCTTCCCCCGACCCTACCATAGCGGGGCTGGCACGCGTGCTTGGCTTCCACATCGTGGACGTGCCTCCCGACCACCCAGTTCTCACCCAGGATCCCACCCTCGGCCTCCCCACCGAAGACGACATAGAGAAGCCCACATCGCCCCTGCCCCTCGGTGCGGCCCTCGGCAGTTGGGGCAAAGGGAACGAATGGGTCCTCACCGAGAGCCAGCAAGCCCCCGCCACGCCCAAACGCGACAGCCTCACGACGTCTACATGGCTCACCAACCCGGAGGAGTACGAGCCTCTGGGAGTAGTCGCGGTGGCCGATTCGCCCGCATCCCGCCAGAGTCCAAAGTCCAAAGTCCAAAGTCCCAAACCCGCAGTTCCGGTACGTATTGGCCCACGCCAGACAAGCCAGCTTTCCTCCGCCTCTCTCTCCAGCAAATCCCTTCTTACTCCGGTGGATGGGGATACTGCTTCAACTCAATCCAAAATCCAAAATCCAAAATCCAAAATGGCCCAGCCCTGGGTCTCGCCCACTCCCTCCGGGCGCATCAAGGCGCGTAGCGTCATGGTGCCCGACGACACGCGCATCGATGAGCGCAAGCTGCGCTATGGTAGCGACATCGAGAAGCAGTTCAAGTGGGGCAGGCTCCTCGCTGTAATGCTTCTTGTCATTGTAGCCTCGCTCGCGGGCGGCGCTTATTATGCTTTCACCTATCTCCCGGAGGCTTCTATCTCCGTCACCCCCCTCGATGATACAGTCGCGGTCCCTGTTGAGCTGACTATCCTGCTCACCGGCACTACAGGGCGACACATCTCACCTGTTGGCGGTAATCTGGACCCCGGCGCCTCTCTCATCGCTCATAGCTCCTCGCCCCTCCTCGCCACCGACCTGAGCGCGTCCCTGATAAAGGCGACTATCACCGAGGAGGCTACTCGCCCAGCCAGTGGCACTCGCCAGGTGCCACACGGTATTGCGCAAGGCACTATGAGCTTCACGAACCGCACCAGCAACCCTGTAACGGTCCCGTCCGGCCTGAAGTTCAAGGCACCAAACGGCGTCTTCGTGCAGACCACGCAGAGCGGCACTGTGCGCGCCACAGATTTCAACAGTCAGGCATTTGGTACTCTAACTCTTCCCATCGCGGCCACCGTTGAAGGCCCTGATGGCAATATCGGCCCCGGTCAAATCGCGGGCGTGTACGCCGATAAGCTGAACTATATAAACTCGGCTCTACAGGGCGGCTCGATGGAGACGCTGAAGGTGGTCACCCAGGAAGACATAGACGCTTTGGAAGCCCAGCTACGCTCGCAGGCAGGGGGCAAAGTCGGGGGTGCCATCCTGCAAATGGTCCCGCAGGGCCAGATATTGATTACGCAGAGTGTGCAGCTTGCCAACGTAAACATTACTGGTGACCATAAAGCTGGGGAAGATGCCGAGTCGGTGAGCGTCAAGCTGACCGCCGAGGCCCATGCTTACGTCTACAAAGAAAGCGACGTACGCGCGGCTGTGACCCAGGTGGCGCTCGATTGGGTGCGAGCCAATATCTCCAGCACAGTCGGCCCTAACCTCGATCTAAATAGCGTGCAGTACTTGCCCCTGGCTTTGCAGTCTTTCGACACGAGCGCTGGTAAGGTAGTCTATACCACGTCGGCGAACGGCCACGTCACCTTCACGCTGACGAATGAGCTTGCCCGCCAGATACGTGACCTCGTGAAAGGTAAAGAGGTGAAGCAGGCCCGCAACCTCATCTCTAACCGCTATGGCGACTACGTAAATATCTCCTCCATAGAAGCGAAGGTATTGTGGTTCACCATAGACAAGCTCCCCACAGATTTAGTCCGCATCTCAGTAGAGTCTACAACTGGCCCGGATGTCAATGGGTCCGGCAACTCTAAGACCTCGACCCTGGGCGCTTCAGACCAGCGCGGTGACCAGCCTTGATGGGGGTTATTGGGCATTACAGTTTTCATGCTCTCCAGTAAGCTTAGAGAGTACCTGTGCTTCTTGTGATGTAACTCTGTGCCAAAAGATTAGATCAGCGTTATACTCATATATAGTTACGTAGTCACAAACAAAGGAGCACATATTGGTACTTCCCTGTAGGCATGAGCAAAGGGTTGTTGCCCAGGTACAGCCCACTATAAACTTGCTATCCAACATGGATGTGTTGTACCCAGACATACTCCTCCAACACTCCATCCGGCCATCCGATTATAAGAGTAGTCTCGTCTTTCGCTCGGCTATAGAGAGCATAAGGGGTCGTTTCATAGCATCTTCAACTCTTGGTCGTGAATCTCTGGTTAGAGAAGTCTTAGAGGGGTTACTTCAACACCAATCGATTGTGGGCTACAAGCAAAGTAGCGGTAGTGGACGTTATGATTTCACAATTGCTTTAGAGCAGGATCCAGATATCTTTGCTGCTCTTGAAGTCAAAGGTGGTGAAGGTAACAGTATAAACATTTCCGAGCGTCCGATTTGGGCGAGAGAGTTTGGTGTTTGGTGTCATCTCGATGGTGCTATCATCAATCAACCAGCACATGGTGCTCATGCGGTTGTAAATCGCTTGACTAACGAATTGGTACGGCGGCATAAATTAGTGGACGTGCTATTCTTTAAAGATATCCTATGTGGCACTCGCGCTAGACCATGCCCCAAGTATCAGGGTCTTGAAGACCAAATGGGTCTCCAGACTGCGCCGGACATATTCTTTTTTCCTCAACGTGTCCCTACACTTACCGACCCCGAACCGCCCGTCCATACTTTGGACACGTTGAAGCTTCCAGGTCTAATGTTAGATCTATTTGGAATTGAACCAACAGAACGGATAAGCCATATATGGGAAGTTAGACTGAAAGTTGTAACCTCTCCCGACACTAGGACCCGAAGCGTAACGGAAGTTTGGCACCAAGGGCGAATTATTAGTAGGAGTATGTCGAGGCCGTGGAGTGCTGAAAGTTGAATAGTATGTCCAGAAGGGTAAGAGAAGCACGGCAACTATATTTGTTTGATGATGCGGAGATTATCACTCAACTTGACGCGCGCTTATGGCATGGCTCATTCAATGGCCGTGAGAGCACTTTACAGCAGCTTTCTCCTTATGTAGGTAAAATGAAATCTGGCATGGCCAGGGTGCTCATTAACCTCTACTCAAGGCCAGGCGATATTGTGCTTGATCCCTTCTGTGGCTCTGGGGTTGTGCCTCTAGAAGCCGCTCTAGCAGGTCGTCGTGCTTGGGCTAACGATCTTAGTCCTTACGCATATACCTTGACCCGTGGAAAACTCGAAGCGCCAGGTAGAGAACTGTCAGCAATTGAGCGAGCACGAACCTTGGCTTCTGAGGTTGAACTGGCTGCGCCTTCAGTAGACCTGACTGCTGTTCCAGATTGGGTGCGTGCATTCTTTCACCCAGATACATTACGCGAGGTGTTGGTAGCTTTCCAGTTACTTAAAGAACGTCAAGATTACTTCCTTCTGGCGTGTTTATTGGGTATCTTGCAGCATGTACGTCCTGGATTCCTTTCTTTTCCAGCTAGTCACCTTGTTCCCTATCTGCGTGTAAGCAAATATCCCAATGATAAGTACCCAGATATGTATGCTTACCGGGATTTGCGCTCACGGCTTACGGCAAAGGTGGCTCGAGCGTATCGTCGTTCTATACTTCCTGCTAAATGGGAACAGCGTGAATACCATATCTTGCAGACGAACTCTATGAACTTGCCCGTTCCTACTGAAGCTGTAGACACTATCATCTCAAGTCCTCCTTACTTCGGGGCGTTAGATTATGCCCGCGATAATCGTCTGCGTTTATGGTTCCTGGGGTGTGAAGATTGGAAGTCTTTAGATAAGTCGCTTACTGCCAGCCGCAAAGTATATTTATCTCAAATGGCAGAATGCTTACAAGAAATGCATCGTGTTTTGAAATCTGGAGGGCACTGTGTGCTAGTGCTAGGAGATGTAGCTAGAGATGGTCAGACCCAGCGCACGGCTGAAATACTAGCCGACTTGGCTTGTAAAGTCACATACGAAGGTTTCGTAATCGAGACTATTTATGATGATTTGATCCCAGATGAGCGCCGCTCAAGAAGGCAAACTCAGACAACCAAGTTTGAGCGCATCCTTATAATGCGTAAGGTCTGAGAGAATTGTGCATAACCACATCTACCACGCCGACAACCTTGACGTCCTGCGCGCTCTCGACTCTGCATCCATAGACCTAATCTATATAGATCCTCCCTTCAATACAGGCAAAGCCCAGCACCGTACCCTGCTTCAGACCACTCGTACTGCCGACGACGAGATTGGAGACCGTACCGGTTTTGGTGGGCATCGCTACACGACATCAAGGCTTGCTAGAAGTGAATATGCCGACGCCTTTGATGATTATTTTGCTTTCCTGGAGCCTCGCTTGCGGGAGGCATACCGCGTGCTGGCCTCCCATGGCACCCTCTACTTCCATATAGACTACCGCGAAGTCCACTACTGCAAAGTCCTCCTCAACTCTATTTTCGGGCGCGAGTGCTTCCTCAATGAGATAATCTGGGCCTACGATTATGGGGCGCGCACCCGCCGCAGGTGGCCCGCCAAGCACGACAACATCCTTGTGTACGTCAAAGACCCTGCTAACTACACGTTCAACGCCGACGCTCTAGACCGCATACCCTACATGTCTCCTGGCCTGGTTGGGCCGGAGAAGGCCGCGCGTGGTAAACTGCCGACGGATGTCTGGTTTCACACCATAGTGCCCACTAACAGCAAGGAGAAGACCGGCTACCCCACCCAGAAGCCTCTTGGCATAGTCAAGCGCATCATCGTTGCCTCGTCCAATCCGGGTGACATGGTCCTCGATTTCTTCGCCGGGAGCGGCACCACGGGCCAGGCCTGCTTCGACCTCGACAGATGCTTTATACTAGTAGACAACAACGAGCAGGCCGTAGAGACGATGCAGCGCCGCTTCGCTGGCATCCCCGACATCGAATGGCACCCTCGAAGTGCTGAGGACTGAGACAGAAGGCAGTAGGCTTTGGACTAGGGACGACCATCGTCCACGTCCATGAGCTTGGAGCATTGATAGATAATGCTCCGGTCCCCATGAAAAAAACGGGCAAGAATTGACAAAAGCGAGGAGTTTTCAGTTTGCGCTGTTTAGTTCCCAATGGTGTGAACTATAAGACTCTAACGAATAAGGAGAAAGCACTTATGGAACCTTTAACAACCGCAGCCGCAGGTGTACAGGTAGCCAAGTCGATCGTCGAACTGGGACAAGATCTAGCTGACCTGCATCCAGCGCGCCAAGAGTGGGAGTGTGGAGCGTCGTGTTCTTATTTATCTAAGGGCAGCGCAGGCGGCGGTGAACGGGCTCGGGTTGGAACGCCAACGCATTCTCACAGATGCTATGAACTGCGACGTGAGATCGCGCAAGCAGGTGGATGCCCTATTCGACCGCATCCATCGCTACCTGTATGAAGACAACATCCGCACGCATTTGAAGGGTGCCATTGACGGACTTGGCCGTTGTCGTGAACCGATTCAGAAGAAGGCTCAAAGGCTACCGTGGCGCAAGCGTGACAAGCAAACGGCGGTGGATACCTTCATAAGAACTCTAGATGAACTGGAATCTCTACTAGTGAGCTTGGTGTCTAACTTCTATCCTGGGGGCAGCGGTATGGGAGCAGCAACATTGGGGCCAATCTACGATCTGCTTAAAAAAGTTCGTGACACACCGATGGGTGGACATAAGCCAACCTATGAGGTCCTCAACAAAAAGCTGCGTAAGAAAATCGCCACTGCACTTCAAGATGAGTCACACGAAAAGTGGATTGAGTATAGCGGCAAGGTTGAAGCGCTAATAGTGGACCTGCAATTGGCGTTCTCGTTGAAGGAGACATAACACGACTTACATCACTGGGATTGTACAACTGGTCTTATGGCTACTGTGGGAGTGCTCGATGGCATTCCATAGCTTCGAGAATTGATTACTAATCGGTTTATGCTCTTGCGCACCTAGTCGCTGTCCTTTAAAATCCTCATTTGACAATCCGAGTACTATTAAGTATCGCTGCTCGGACTTACTCGTCCATCTCCCCCCAATATGATAGCACTCGGATTAGACATCGGCAAACGTCGCATCGGCGTGGCGGTGAGCGATCCACTCGGCTACGTGGCGCGGCCAGTCGAGACGGTGCAGAGTGTGTCGCTCAACGTGGATGTGGCACGCATCGTAGAGATAGCCAGGGAGCTTGAAGCTGAGATGCTTGTGGTGGGCGACCCCGTACACATGAGTGGCGAAGCGGGCACGATGTCTAATCGCGCCCACAAGTTCGGTGAGGCATTACAGGCAGTATCCGGCCTCCCGGTTGCTTACTGCGATGAGCGTCTCACTTCCGTCGAAGCGCACCGCATCCTTCAGGAGGCAGGCGTCCCACTCAAGAGGGTCAGGCAGCAGATAGACGCCATGGCCGCCGCCGTCATCCTCCAAAGCTACCTCAACACCCTCAAGCCCCCACGCTCCCCCGACGCACCCCTTGAGGATAGATACTGGTGATACTTGGTGATAACGGTTTAATCACAAAGACCACAAAGACACAAAGGCCACAAAGATTATTTTGGGTTTATTATGGGGATACAGAAATTGTTCATTGAGTACGTAAACCCCAGTCATTCTTCGTGGTCTTTGTGTCTTTGTGGCCTTTGTGATTAAAATAGGTGAAGGAAACAGGAGTAGTATAAACATGGATAGCCTGGTCGAGATGAAATGCGTTGCCTGCCGCAAGGGCGCGCCTACAGTTACAGATGCGGAAATCGCTGAGCTGCACCCGCAGGTCGCTGACTGGGAGATTGTGGAGCGCGATGGCATAAAGCGCCTGGAGCGCGTATTCACCTTTCCTAACTTTGTGCTGGCGCTTGACTTCACCAACCAGGTTGGCGCGCTTGCCGAATCGGAGGGGCACCACCCGGCGATCCTTACGGAGTGGGGTAAAGTCACCATCACATGGTGGACACATAAGATAGGCGGTCTGCACCAGAACGACTTTATTATGGCGGCAAAGACAGACCAACTCGGCCTGTAACCGATCCCAGGTGAATGCATCCCATAGGGCACGCCATTTGCTACAACCAAGTCTGACTCTTCTACACCGGGAAGGGACAGATGGTTGGAATTCTGAACTAGGGCCTGCTCAGCGACATAAGAAGGAGCGCCATCTCGCTCACTGGCGCGGTCTCCGATTACGATCCCCTATTGAACCTGATTGGCGAGGCCAGTCACGGCACGCAGGAGTTCTATCGGGAGCGCGCCCAGATAACCAAGCGTCTCATCACCGAGAAGGGCTTTACAGCCGTCGCGGTCGAGGCCGATTGGCCTCCTGCATAGACGCGACCCGTGCCGTCGAGCCTCTGGATCGCGTTGGCACGCTGGAACCAGACGAAGGCGATGCGCCTGAGACCTTCCCTTCGGGGCGGTAGGACCCTTTAATCACAAAGAACACAAAGACACAAAGGCCACAAAGATTATTTTGGGTTTATTATGGGGATACAGATATTGTTACTCCGATAACTAAACCATAATCATCCTTCGTGGCCTTTGTGTCTTTGTGTTCTTTCTGATTAAGTCTTTTCGTCCCCCTCTACCGTTTCCTCAAAGTACCCCATCTCCTCCATATAGGCCCAACCGCTCATGTCGGGTGGCTCGATGGTCTGCTGGGTGAGGATGGTAGCTACCTGCGCCCTGTGCTCGGTGGAGTGGTTGATAGCCTGCGTCATGAGGGCCGTGAGCCTGTACTGCACGCTCTTCCCCTGCCCCGTCTCCCGGACCATGTCGGTTGGGCCGGCGCTCAGGGCCAACTGTAACAGTTCCTCCCCGCTCCAGCGAGCGACTTTCTTCATGACTTCAAAGCCTGGGAATTCACCCCGCTTTAGAGGCTCCCCAGGCAGCCGTCCCGTCACTCGCTTCACGTAGCTCACTTCGGCCCCAACTATATGGATCAAGGTATCGCGCACCGAGCCATAGGTGCCGGGTACGTTAGCGCCAAGCTGCTCATCGCCCAGGCTCTCGCAAGCCTCAAGCAGCTTCATGTTGGCCCAGGTATTGTGGCGGAACAGGTCTACAAGCATGTTCTCTTCTTTTGGACTGGTCGTATCCAATTAGTGACCTCCATAGCGTTATCTTTGTTGCCAATAGATGATGGATCGCTCAGAAGAAAAGCGGAGCGTACATAGACTTCCCTTAAGTGAGCGGTCCGCTTTTGGTCTCTCTATCTGCGTGGCGAGACAGCGAGGGAAATAGGGGTCCGGTGGCCCAAACCCAACCCCACATAAGTATCCCTTAACATGTGGGGTTGGGTTCTAAGTAGGATGGCGCTTGTAACCCTGGTTGAATCTGGTCTGGAAATAGACTTCTCTTAACGTTTCCAGTTCAGTTTGTGGCCCTCTCCATTACCCTTACCTTACATAAGGGGAGAAGCAGGGTCACAACGTGCGCCGCTACGCTCCGTGCCCTATGGGTCTCTGCACCTGCTATTGCTCTTGAGCTTTCCCGCTATCAATGAGCTTCTTGATCTCCCCGAAATGCTCGCGGTGATGGTCCTGTAAGGTGGTCAGCCAGGTGGCTAGCTGCTTGAACCAGTGCTTGTGCCCCGCCGTCTCTTGGGATAAGGATGCCGCCAGGGCCACCGTTACCGCTTCGCTGCGCTTCAACTCCTCGACCAGCGCCGGAAGGGGGCTATAGACGCTCACCATTGCCTGGAGGCGCTCCGGGCTGTTGGAATGGTAAGGCTGCTCCAGGTCGACGTCTTCGCTCATGGCAGCCATCCATACCTGCGTGTCGCGCTCGCTGCCGATGAGGTGAGCCAGCACCATCTTCGCGCTCCACTCGCCTGGGGCGGAACTCCTCTCGGCATCTTCCTCTACGACCCCTTCCAGCAGCTCGTCCAATTCCTTGTCGAGCGTGGCGTACATCTGGCGCGCTCCCTCGACCGTCGCTTCTAACGTTGCCGGCACTTCAGTCTTAGGGCGGGCTGACAGTTCCATCTCGACGGTGCGCTTCTCAGGCCCCCGGTAGAAGGTCACAGGCACGCGGTCCCCTGCGCGGTGAGGCTCAATCGCTGCTACGAAGGTTGGGAAGTTCATCACATCCCGCTCGCCGATGGCGACTACCACGTCATCCTTCTGGAGACCGGCGGCCTCCGCCCCCATCCCCGCAACCAGCCCGTTCAGCCGGAGTCCCTCGGTCACAGGCACGCCTATCTTCTCCGCTATCTCGGAGGTCATCTCGTCTGCGTCATTCAAGCCGAACATTGGCCTCCTGGTGAAGCGCAGGTCATCGCCCGTCTCCACCACCGATTGCAGGTTCTCCAACCCCTCTTCCCACAACCGTTGCGCTCTCTCGGCCATCTCACTCGACGTGATGCCGTCATGCGTCACCTCTACGTCGGTGCTCCCATCCCGCGAAGTGAAGGATACGCGCACCTCCGACGCAGGCTCGCCCGGCCCCTGCCAGGTGAAGGCCAGGCTCTCACCGCGCTTGACATCTGTAAACACCCCACTGGTATAATAGCCGTTGTTCCACCACAGGTAAACGCGCCCACCTTTACGTGGCTCAACCTGCGCGCTGTTGCACAGCCAGTCCCGCAACGCCCCTGTGTTAGTGAACGCGCGGAATACCTCGGTGGAGTTAGCCTCCACCGTTCGCCTGGCTGTAAGGGTCCCCTCTTGAGTCAGCACTTTACACCCTCCTGAATTGTATTTGTCTAAGTATCCATCTGGGCTTCATGGGCGCAGGCTCTGCGTCTTGCGAACGCACTCTGTAGCCTGCGCAGAGCAATACATGTTATGCCCCGCGCAAACCCAAAATATGAACACTTATTCTATTTATCTTACAACTTGAAGAGCGAAAAGGTTCAGATATCCACAAATATATCTTATAGTTCAAAGTTCAAAGTTCAAAGTCTATCGTCTATCGTCTATCGTCTATCGTCTATCGTCCATCGTCTATTCCGCACCCCGCATTAAACGGTGGTCCGCCTTTTGCATTGACCCCAGGCAAGCGTAATAGAATGCTCAGTAAACCCTGCATGGAGCAAAGCCCATGGCCCAGGCTGCACAAACTGAAACTATGGTGGTAAGTCCGCCAGATACCCTGGAAGGCCAGACTGCCTACTCTCCTGCTCAGGCTCACGATAACATCCCCCCAGGCACGAAGGTCAGGGTCATCATTAACCCTGCTTCGGGTAAGAAGGGCGGTATCACGACCAACGCCGCGGGCACCGACGAAGTGCGCAGAGTGCTTGAGGCTAACGGCATCCAGGCAGAAATAATTGAAACTGAGTACGCCAACCACGCCACGAAACTCGCAAGGGAAGCGATAAATGACGGCTACCAGATAGTGATTGCGTGCGGCGGCGACGGCACCGTAGGGGAAACAGCCGAGGCTCTGATAGGTAGCAAAGTCACGCTCGGCATACTCCCCCTGGGCAGCGCCAACAACGTAGCCCGCATGATGCACGTCCCCTTCGACCTTGAGGAAGCCGCAAAATTGCTGCGCCTCGGACAGGTACGCGACGTGGACGTGGGGCTTTGCAACGGTGAGTACTTCCTGGAGACCGCGGGTATCGGCCTTGACGCCGCGCTCTTCCCCATACTCAACAAGGTGGACAAGGGTGAGTATACGCGCCTGATAGACGCGGTACGCACTTTCTTCAGGTTCCGCCCTCGACGTGTGAAACTGGTGCTGGACCGCCGGATAGTGCGGGCGCGAGCGCTGGTGGTGCTGGTGGCTAATGGCCCTTACTGGGGATATTCCGTCCCGCTCGCGCCCGATGCCAAAGTGGATGATCACAAGTTCGACGTGGTGGTCTTCCGTAACTTCAGCAAGTTCAGCTTCGTGAAGCACGTGCTGGGCGCGCTGCTACGCCGGGACCGCAAGCATAATCCCAAAAACCAGAAACCACGCAGTTATCGCCTCTACAGCCCTCGCATAAAGACCTACAAGGCAAAGCGCGTGCGCGTGATGATGCGCAGCCACCGCCCGTGGCCCGTCCACGCCGACGCCAAGCCTAGAGGACGCACCCCCGCTCTCATCGAGGTGGTCCCCGGCGCGCTCCGGGTCATCACAGGCCCTGGCGAGCACGTGACGACTCCTCCCTCCGCAGGCACTCCCCAGGGCAAGCCTCCTGAGCACAGGCTACGGGAGTAACAGGTTTACCGGTTGAGGGCCGGCAGCACCTCATTGACCAGCATCTCCACCGTAGTCAATTTGGGGAAGCCGCCGCAGTCGAGCATGAAATAGTCTACGCCCAACTCGATAAAGGGCTGCATCTGCTCTATTAGCTGTTGGGGAGTGCCGACCATATCTTCGCCAGCCTGGTACAGCATCTCTTCCCTAGCCCCTAGCCGCGCTGCCGCAAGCTCCGCGACCTCCTGCTCGGTGGGGGCGCAGACGCACCCTCCAGACCATGTGCGGCGCACCGTCGCGGGGTCTCGCCCTACCTCATCGCAGGCCCGCTCGAATTCTTGCAGTTGCTTGCGGTAATCCTCGATGCGAGTTGAGGAGACGTTCCACCAGTCGGCGTGCCTGGCCGTCAGGCGTAGCATCCTCGGACGGAATGCCCCGATCATGATAGTGGGCAGCGGGTCGGGCTTTGGCTCGCACCGGGCTTCCTTCACGCGATAGTGCTTCCCCTCGAAGGTGGCGCTCTCCTGTGTCCACATCAGCTTGATTATCTGAAGCGCCTCGTCCAGCTCCTCGACCCTGACACCTGCCGCTGGGAAATCATAGCCGTAAGATAGGTACTCAGCCTTTGTTCCAGCCCGCGCCTATGCCGAGGGTGAAGCGCCCGCCGGACATGAATTGTAGGGTCGCAGCCATCTTGGCGACGAGCGCCGGATTGCGAAACGACTGGCATATTACCGTGTGGCCCCACTGCAATTCAGGGTGGAGAGCAGCGAGGTAAGTGAGGGACGTCCACCCCTCCAGCACGTCGATGTCCCCGAATTGCAGGTGGTCTATGCACCACGCGGAGGCAAAATGGCCCTTCACGTAGTTGAGCAGGCGGTTAACATCTTCCAGGTAGAGGTGTCGCCTCGACTTGTCTAGAGCATCGCCCGGCATTTCCAGGCCAAATTGCACTTTGCCCATGACTTCGCTATGACCCTCTCACTTTATTCTTCAATGCCATCACTCCTCGACCTCTTCTTAGCCCAATCACCGATAATCGGGTATTTAAACTCTTTACCCCTAAGCACGGCGATGGCGGCTAATATGCCGTATAGGATGCTACCCGCGAACCACAGGCCAAAGAGAATCAAGCCCAGCGCGAGTAATGGCCCCATCTGCCAGGGTCGCCCCTGAAAGTAGTCAAAGATAGCGAAGCCGCCAGCCAACCCCAGGACTATGATAAATATTGCGTTCACTACCAGCACCGAGCACTGGTAGCACCCCGCCTGCTCCGCATGGAAGCGCACCTGCGATGAACGCTTGCTGTACAGCCACAGGAAAGCCGAAACGCCAAGCGCCATCGGAAATGTCACGCCGAATATCCCGAATGCGATGGCCCCGTGTGCCAGCGCCGATAGAGTGCGGTCGGAGGCCGATTTTAGCTTCGTCGAGCCTGTATCCATAACGGGTAACGATTAGTCGCTAGTCCAAAGTCCAAAGTCCAAAGTCCAAAGTAGTCGGTAGTCGGTAGTCGGTAATTACGCGCTATGCACTACTCTCATAAACCATCGTCTATCGTCTATCGTCTATCGTCTATCGTCCGTTGTCTGAGATCACGCCTCACGTTTCACGCTATCAAGCTCCCCGGTCAGCCATTCGCTGAGGTCGTATAGGCTTTCTTCGCTTATGGAGTGGCCGATGGGGTATTCCTGGTAGGTGAGGCGTGCGCCTGCCTCGGAGAGGTATTCCTGACCATCCCGGCCCAGGCTTACGGGTATGATGTCATCGTACTTGCCGTGGGCTACGAAGAATGGCTTTCCCTGGATAGCTTCCGGCTGCAAGTCCAACCCTGCCGAAGTGGGCACGTAGCCGCTGTGCATCACCACACCTGCTATCCTCTCCGGCATAGTGAGCGCGAGCGCCGCCGCCAGTATCGCCCCCTGGCTGAAGCCCAGCACGTAGAAACGCTGGGGGTCTACGTTGTACGCCGGGACCATCCCTTCGATGAACTCGCGCACCGCCTCCATGCTCACCGCCATCGTCTCCGGCTCCGGGTTGCCTATCTGGTACATGTCGTACCAGGCGAAGCCCGGCCCGAGGCGGAAGGGCGCACGTGGGCTTACTATCGTCAGGCGCGGGTCGAGCGCGCTTTCGAGGCCCATAAGGTCAGCCTCGTCCGCGCCTCTGCCATGCAGCATGAGGAGGCCGGGCACTTTGCTATCAGGTGTATCGCCCCTGTCGTGAGTGCGTGCGGGGCGCACTATGTGGGTCATGTTGAGGGTAGTTTCTTCGTTCATGGTCTCTATTGTACCTTATTGCATCACGCATACTGCTTATTATAAGCAGCAAAAGTGAAGACATAAGACTTACCGATGCAGAGGCACACCGGAACCCCACCCCCAACCCCTCCCCATTGAGGAGGGGAGTTTGAAAGAAGTACAAAAATGAGATTTCGGCGTAGCCGAAATCTCATTTTTGTACTTCTTTCAATGACAGTGATACGTTACCACGCTTACTGCAAATTCGGGATGTTTCATATTAAATCGTACCTACCCCTTCTTCCAGGTAACATTCTAACCAAACAGCCGATGCTATCTAGCCACCTCAGAAGCTATATTATCCTCAGACGCACAATTATGTCCCCTCAATAAAATTCGCAACTCGCAATTTGAAATCCCAATGGAGGATAACATGTCCAACACAGATAACAGTGACGTTCTGAACACCTTATCGAACCAGATGGCCGACGCCGTCGAGCGCATTGGCCCGGCCCTCGTGCTGGTGAATGGCCGAGCCAGGCAGGCCGCCAGCGGCATCGTATACGCGGACGGCCTGGTGCTGACCGCCGACCACGTACTTGAGCGCGAAGAGGACCTCACCATCCAGACCCATGACGGGCGCACCCTCCCCGCCCAGTTCGTGGGGCGCGACCCCTCGTCCGACCTGGCGGTGCTCAAGGTAGCCGACCTCAACGTAGCACCTGCTACAGCTGCGTCCCCCGCGAGGGTTGGGCAGATGATACTTGCCGTAGGCCGCCCCACCGCCGACGGCCCAATGGCGAGCATCGGTATCGTGAGTGCGGTAGGTGGCCCTCTGCGCACCGGGCGCGGCGGTATGCTTGAGCGCTACATACGCACCGACGCCACACCGTATCCCGGCTTCTCAGGCGGTCCGTTGATTGACACTTCGGGAGCGGTAGTTGGCGTGACTACTACCGGCCTGGTGGGCGGAGTAGCCCTCGCGGTCCCTGCCGAGATCGCATGGCGCATCGCGGATGCTCTCCAGAAGCATGGCTCTATCAAGCGCGGCTTCCTCGGCATCAGCAGCCAGCCCGTCCACCTACAGGATAATCAGCGCGGTGGTAAGGACCAGGACCATGGCCTTCTCATCGTGCGCGTTGACGCCGATAGCCCGGCAGGCAAAGGTGGCCTCCTCTTAGGCGACATATTGGTTGCCCTCGACGGCCAGCCCGTGAAGGATACCGACGACCTCCAGGCCCTCCTCACGGGCGAGCGCGTAGGTACGGAAGTCCCTGTAGAGGTCATACGTGGCGGCTCGCTCCAGACCGTAAAGGTTACGGTCGGAGAGCGTAGTTAAGGTGAAGCTACAAGACGCGCCCCGTGACTAATGAACGTTGACGAAATAATGCCCATATGGCCCCGCCCGGCAGATAAATCTGCGGGCTACACATACAAAGCCCGCCTGCGCGGGCTGGGTCGTACGTAGGAGATATGTGCATTATTTTGCTAATCTTCATAAGTCACAAGGTGGGGCTGGTGGTAATTCCATAGTGGGGAAGGCGAGAGGAATAGAAAGAAGGTCTTCGAGCGCCTTCCTTATGGATGAACAAGGAGTTATATTATGGTATCTACAATGGAACGCGAAACAGCTATAACAGAAGCTGCAATAGAAACAAACGACTCTCTCAGCCCATCCGCTCTTTCCGGCGCGATCTCGGCGGCAGCTTCGGCAATGGTCGAGCGCGTGCGGCCCAGCGTCGTGCTGGTGCGTAGCGGTGGGCGTGGGGCGGGAGCGGGCGTCATATGGCGCTCGGATGGCGGCATCATCACCAACGCCCACGTCGTCGCGCACACTCGCGGGGAAGTCCAGGTCATCCTTGCGGATGGCCGTGAGCTTACGGGCAAGGTCGTCAACAGCAACCCCACTCTCGACCTCGCCCTCCTTGAGGTAGATGCGAAAGACCTTCCCGCCGCGCTCGTAGCAGACTCGTCTACTTTGCGCGTGGGCGAGCTTGTCTTCGCCGTGGGCCATCCCTGGGGCCAGCGCGACTACGTAACGGCGGGCATCGTGAGCGGCCTGGGCAACATAGGCGTGCCACATACTGGCAGGACCGCCCAGTACATCCGCTCCGACGTGCATCTTGCCCCCGGCAACTCAGGCGGCCCGCTCCTCAACGCGAGGGGTGAGGTGGTCGGTATCAACGCAATGGTCTTCGGCGGGGACATGGGCGTCGCTATACCAAGCCACGTCGCTACCGCCTGGGTGGCCGGACCTCCCAGCCGCCGCGTTTACCTGGGCGTGGGCGTGCGCCCCGTCGAGCTGCCGGGCGTCGAGTTCGACTTCAGCTCGGCGTGGCCGCGCAGCCGGTCTCCTCATCACAGACATCGAGCAGGATGGACCCGCTCACAAGGCGGGCGTGCTGGTTGGCGACGTGCTACTCGCAGCCGCAGGGCAGCACGTTCCCGATGGCGATACCCTCCTCCACGTCCTGGGCAGCAAGTCGGCCAGGGAGAGGGTACGCCTCCACCTCATGCGTGGCGAAGGCTTCCAGGAGATAGAAGTGGAGCTTGGCGCGCTGGAGCCTGAGGGGGAGAGCAGCGCGTGACGCGAGTCTACATCGTGGCGCGCACGCCCATGATACGGGCGGGATTGCGCCAGATGCTCACCTCCGGTGATACTGAAGTGACTGGCGAGGCCGCTTCTCTCACCGACATAGAAGGCGTGCTGGACGGCGTAGATGTACTTGTGGTGGGCGATACAGAGATGCTAGAGTATGCTGCGCGCTCCGTCATTGGTGACGGGGCGCTCGGCATCGTTGTGCTGTCGGGGGATGACCGTCCCGTAGAGGCGCTCGATGCGCTTCCCCTTCGCGGGTGGGGCATCGTCCCTCTTGACGCGCCAGCTTCAGAGCTTCTGGCAGCGGTTGAGGCGGTAGGGCAGGGGATGGTGGTCCTCTCCCTCCCCGTCGCCAGGCGACTCATCGCCCACCCATCTACCGTGCAGGCGCTCGGCACCGAACCCCTAGATGAGCCGCTCACCGCCCGAGAGCTTGAGGTGCTGAGCCTCTTGAGCCAGGGCCTCCCCAACAAGCTGATAGCCCGCGACCTCGGCATCAGCGAGCATACCGTCAAGTTCCACATCTCCTCCATCTACACCAAGCTGGGCGCGTCCAGCCGCACCGACGCCGTGAACCGCGGCGCTCGTCATGGGCTGATCAGCTTCTAGTTTTACTCCCGGAACTTATCTCGCCTCGATACGTTATTCATAAGCATATGGATTATGCCGCCCGTATGCTTCTTTGTCATGTAACTTTCACATATACTGATAGCGTTAAAAGATTACTGGTGGCATAGACCTTGCACCTTACCGAGATGTAGAGCGCAAGCCCCTCTGGGCGCATCATGCTGTGGGTGGAATCGCTTGAGAAAAGGAGCTATACGATGCCTCGAACAAGGCGCGACAATCCAAAACCGGAGACAGCCCGCCATTCTAACGGGAACAACCACAAATCCAAATCCCCTGCCGAGATTATCGACTCACCTGCCCATTCGTTTGCTAATGGCACCGTGGAGGACGACGTGCTGGATCGCGCCCGCGACTACGTGCCGCTGGCCGAACCCGCGGCTACGGCCGTTGCCCTCGCGGAAAGCCGCGAAGGAGAGGCCCTCTACCGTGACCTCAAGGGAATGGAGTACGAGGCCGCAGCGTCCCCTGATCCGGAGGATACCGCCCTGGCTCTCGATATTGCCGTTGAGCTTGATTCCCTCCCGATAGAAGACCCCGCGCAGCCCGCCGTGCTTGTGCCCCTGGAGGATGAGAATGAGGCTAAGGCTGTACGCGTCCCCGCAATTCCAGCGAGCCGCAAGACTAGATTCGCTGTAGACGAAGAGCTCTGGGATGAGGAGCCAGAGATTGACGACGATGGTCACCCCGTCGTAGACCTCGACCACCTGGCGACTGTTGATCCCGGTTTCGTGACAGACCCTGCCCGCCTTTACTTACGAGAGATCAGCCTTGCTCCATTGCTCAAAGGGGAGCAGGAGATGGAGCTTGCCCGCCAGATAGCCTCAGGGGATGTCGAAGCTACGCAGAAGTTCGTCCTCGCCAACCTGCGCCTGGTGGTGAGCATCGCCAAGAAGTACGTTGGACGCGGCCTATCCCTCCTTGACTTGATACAGGAGGGGAACATGGGCCTCATGCGGGCAGTGCATAAGTACGACCCCTCAAGAGGTTTCAAGTTCTCCACTTACGCGACCTGGTGGATACGCCAGGCTATCCTGCGTGCTATATCGGAGTACGCTCGCACTATACGCCTTCCCGCTCATATTGGTGAAGCGATGGGCAAGATTTCCCACGTCAGCCAGGAGATTTCCCAGCGCGAGGGCCGTCCCGCCACCCCGGAGGAGATCGGCGAAGCGATGGGCATAGCCGCCGACCGGATACGCGACATCCTGCGTGCCGCCCAGACCCCCGTATCGATTGACGCGCCTGTGGGTGATGATAACGAGGAGAACCAGGCTGCGCGACTTCATAGGTGACACCGAAATCGGCAACGCCCGAAGAGGAAGCGAGCCATGAAGTGCTGAAGGACCAGCTCCAGACCAGCCTGGAGGAGATGCTCACTCCCCGTGAGAAGATAGTGCTCCAGATGCGCTTTGGTCTGGGTGACGGCCACCAGTATCCACTCGAAAAGGTGGGCGAGGTGTTAGGCGTCACCCGTGAGCGCGTCCGCCAGATTGAGTCCGAAGCTCTCCGCAAGCTCCGCCAGCCCTCTTCACCGAGCGCTTCAGAGACTACGTTTAGAAAGCAGTAGGCAGAAAGCAGTAGGCAGTAGATTTCGAGGTCTTACTTACACCAACAGCTTCTCTACGATAACCACGTCTCGCCATACGCCGTCAAGCTGAGCGTGCTTCTCATAGATGCCTACCTCGCGGAAACCGAGCGATTGAAGCAGGTAGCGGCTGGCTGTATTCTCTACGAACACACGGGAGAGTAGTTTCCAGAACCCAGCTTTCTCAGAAGCCTCAATGAGCGCGGACATGGCAGCTCGCCCGTAACCTCTGCTGCGCATCCCCCGCTCCACATAGACCGAAAACTCGGCAACGCCAGCATAGCACTCGCGCGGTCTATAAGTGGACGTAGAGGCGAAGGCTACAATTTCGCCGCCATCTTCAAGCACCACGATTGGGTGAATTCCGTCGAACCAGCTTCGCACGTCGTCCGCACTTCGCGGTCGCGTCTCGAAGGTCGCAACGCGATCATCTATCCCCTGGTTGTAGATGCGGGCTATTGCCTCAGCATCATCAGGGGTAGCTGGTCTGACGGTCACGGGAGGGTATCAGGCGACGGGCGTGGGGGATGGAGCCAGTGCCTGCAATTGCCTGGCGATGCGTGCTTGCATCGCGTCCAGCGCTTTTCGGTTTACGAAATAGTAGGCCCACAGTCCGTGGCGCTCGCAGTCTATCAACCCCGCTTCTCTCAGCAGCTTCAGGTGGTGTGACACGGTGGGCTGCTTGACGGGCACCGATACTTCTATGTCACAGACGCATACCTGTCCCTCATTGCGCGCTAGCATGTCAAGTATCTGGAGCCTGATAGGGTGCCCTAATATCTGCATGGCGTCGCTTATTTCTTGCGCCTCCTCCATGCTGAGCATCGTTCCCGACTCAGGCCCGCAACAGCGCGTCCCACGCCTGCGGTCCGGGTCTACGAATTCTAATTTGTGTGTTTCCATGCTTTAAAGATAGCAGATGTATTGAACATAGTCAATACATCTCTGGATTGAAAAGTCACAGCGCATTGTGCGTGTAGCCTGTGGTAATATACTTAGAGCTTGCATTAGAACAGAGTTGAAACGATAACGCCTATGGATAACGAAGCACCATCCTGCCTGTCGTTCTGAGAGGGTGTCCAAAAAGTGCAAGGCCGGGTGTAAAGCCATGAGTGTCATTCTGAGCGAAGCGAAGAATCTTAGAAATCTTTGAGCGTGTACTGTGGTGAAAATTCCTAAATTCTTCGCTCCGCTCAGAATGACAGGCTAATTGGTGCTTCTCTTTTTGGACACCCTCTGAGCGAAGCGAAGAATTTAAAACTGCCTCCATACGTCCAAGCTCGGAGATTCCTCACTCCGTTCGGAATGACAGGCTAATTATTACAGTTCTTGTATGCTCCCTGAACGGAGCGAAGAACGACGAGCAGAGGCGAATTGTTCTTACGCAACTCCTCAGGCTGGACGGAGGCGTTATGGAAGAAAATAGAAGCTCAATCTCAAACGCCAATACATACACCGAGATTGGCGAGTTTTGGGATACTCACGACTTGGGAGATTACTGGGACCAGACTGAGCCTGTAGATTTCAAGGTCGACCTACAATCTGAAGTAACGTATTACCGCCTGGACGCTGAACTATCCGCGAAGGTTGGTCAAGTAGCTAAGGAGCGTGGTATCTCGCCGGAAACGTTGGTAAATCTCTGGGTGCAAGAAAAGCTGGAAAACCACCTGTAACGTTCCCCTCTCCGAAACGTTCTATAGATGGTGGCATGACCCGGGCGCACCCAATCAGTTGGCATGTTCCGTGCATCCTATGCACCGACTCGCCCTGAAAAACGTATACTAATTGACGGGTTGCCACCAAATTGGTAAACTACTCTATTGGGATTTTTTTCACAAACCTTTTGCAGGTAAGTTATGACATCACTTCTCGACCAGATCACCGGCCCTTCCGACGTGCGCGCCTTATCGCTGCCTCAACTTGAGCGGCTCGCCCAGGAAGTGCGCCAGGAGATTATAGAGACGATAAACCTGGTTGGTGGGCATTACGCCTCCAATCTCGGCACCGTAGAGCTTACGGTCGCCCTTCACAAAATCTTCAGCTCCCCCTGGGATAAGCTGGTGTGGGACGTGGGCCACCAGGCATACCCCCATAAGCTCCTCACCGGGCGGCGTGACCGCCTCCACACGCATCCGCCAGCTAGATGGTTTAAGTGGTTTCCTAGCGCGTGAAGAGAGCGTCCACGACACATTTGGCGCGGGTCATGCCTCTACCTCCATCTCCGCCGCGTATGGCATGGCGGTGGCGCGGGACCTCAAAGGCGAGAACAATCATGTTATAGCTATCATCGGCGATGGCGCTCTCACAGGTGGCATGGCCTATGAAGCCCTGAACAACGCGGGCCACTCTGACCGCCGCTTCATAGTTATCCTGAACGACAACGAGATGTCTATCGCGCCCAACGTTGGGGCCGTATCGAAGTACCTCTACTCCGTTCGCACTGACCCCCGCTACAACCGGGCCAAAGAGGGGGTCCAAAAGGCCCTTCATAGCGTCCCTTTTGGGCGCACCATAGTCAACTTCGGCAAGCATCTCAAAGACTCGGTGAAAGAGTTCGTTGTGCCCACCATGATCTGGGAGGAGTTAGGCTTTGTCTACCTCGGCCCCGTGGACGGCCACGATGTCGGACAGCTCCTGGATGTGCTGGAAGCTGCCAAGCAGTGCGAGCGTCCGGTCTTCGTCCACATCCTCACAGTCAAAGGCAAGGGTCACGACGTGGCTGAAGAAGATGCGGTAAAGTGGCATGCCGTCGCACCCCCCTCCAAGCCTGGCGCGCCCAAGCCCACCGCGCCCAAGTTCCAGGATGTATTTGCGAAGGCTCTTATCGAGATAGCCGCGACCGACAAGCGCGTGGTCGCCATTACCGCCGCCATGCCCGACGGCACCTCCCTCAACAAGTTCGCCGACGTCTACCCGGACCGCTGTTTCGACGTTGGTATAGCCGAGCAGCACGCGGTTACATTCGCGGCGGGGCTTGCCACCGAGGGTATCAAGCCGGTGGTTGCTATATATTCTACATTCCTCCAGCGTGCCTACGACCAGGTAATCCATGATGTCTGCATCCAGAACTTGCCAGTGGTGTTCGCTATGGACCGGGGGGGCGTCGTGGGTGACGACGGGCGTACACACCAGGGCGCGTTCGATATACCATACCTGCGCTGCATCCCCAACATCGTGCTGATGGCCCCCAAGGACGAGAATGAATTGCAACACATGGTCTACACCTCCGTCCGGTATGATGGCCCTATAGCTTTCCGCTTCCCACGCGGTAACGGCTATGGTGTCAAGATGGACGAGGAGTTCGTGGAGATACCCATAGGTAAGGCTGAGGTATTACGCATCGGGCGCGACATCGCCCTGGTTGCTTACGGCAACCCGGTGCAGGCTGCTCTCGCCGCAGCCGATATACTGGCGAAGGAGGGTATCGAGGCTGCGGTGATCAATGCCCGCTTCGCAAAGCCCATCGATGAGGCGTTGCTGACCGATATTGCTCACAATTTCAGCCGCGTACTGACCGTAGAAGAGGGACTCTTATAGGCGGATTCGGTGACGCGGTGCTTGAGTTTTATAATACCCACGACGACCTGCCCGCGCCCAGAGTCCATCGTCTCGGCCTCCCAGATGAGTTCATCGAGCACGGCCCCCAGGCCCATTGGCGCGACTGTTTCAACCTCTCCACCGAGGGGATCGTACGCGAGGTCAAGGCCCACTTCACCGACCTATACGCTGACCGTGCCCCACGCAAGATCGCGGCAGGCGCACGTAAAGATTAGGGCTTACACTCAAGCCATAGACAGAAGGGGAATAGCTGAAGTGGTTGACATGACTTTGTAGCTCTTAGCTCTATTCTTACGGCAAGTTTAGTGCCTTACTTGCCTCCGCTGTACCTGTTCGAACCTCTGAATCTCTTGAAGACTGCCGTGATCATAAGCTAAGTATGCTAACCGTCACGTCCATTGCCTCATTCTGCTTGAGTTGCATCAAACAGGTAAGCTTACCTAGGTCATCTAATTGGCTCAGGAAAGACTCCAACATCGAGCCAAATACTCCTAAGCGATCTATATACCCAAGGGTGCCCGCAGAGTGGGCACCTACTATCTGGGCGCTTTTTGGGTCGCTTCTGCTCGCAGCCATTTTTGGTCGCGTGGCGCTGTTAAACCTCAATTATGGGGTCATAGGGGGAGACCTGGACGGGTATGAGAACATGTGGAACAACTACTGGGTCAAGACTGCTCTGTTCGACCTGCACTCCAGCCCCTACTTCACCGATTACCTGTACTACCCCACCGGCATCAGCCTGCGCTTCCACACCCTCAATCCCTTCAACGGTCTGCTAACTCTCCCCTTCAACTTGACCTTAGGGTATATACCCTCTATCAACCTCCTATTCGTGCTATCGCTCGCATTGACCACCTTCTTCACCTTCCTGTTCATCAGAGACATCGTTGGTAGAGCCTTGGCAGCATTCGCGGGAGCTGCCGTATTCGTCTACGCAAATATCCTCGTAGTCAACTTCCTAATCTATGGGCAGAGCGAGAAGCTCTCTATGGAATGGCTACCTCTCTATTTCTTCTTCATGTTCCGTGCACTTTATGGACGCCCAGTGTGGGGTACGAGCAGTACGGGCAGTATGGGCAGTACGAGCAGTACGGGCAGTAACATGATACTCAGGAGGGATATGCGTCATTGGCCCGTATACGCGGTCCTCTCAATAGCAACTCTCGTAATAATGGCCCTCACCGACTGGCAGTATGTGATGTTCAGCGTATTCGCCACGATATTGTATGGGATATTCGTATTGCTACGGAGAGTTCCATGGCGGGAGAAAGGGGTCATCTTCGCAAAGCTTACCGGGATCGGGGGAGGCTTCCTACTAATAGTAGGACCGACCCTACTTCTGCCGATGCTAAGAGAAGCGATAGAATTCCCGTGGCTGAACGTAAGCCAGAGCAGCCAGAGTTGAGCACTGAACCTGCAAGAGCTGCTGGCTCCAGGGGAGGGAAATCCAGGGTACCTAACGTATGGTATCGCGTTGTTGGGGTTGATAGGCTCGTGGAGAAATGGAGGGTACGAACGGCAAATGGGCATATTCTGGACGATAGCGATAGGGATATTTTATCTGATGGCGCTGGGACCAGAAGTGATGGTGGGGGATAAGAGCACAGGGGTCCCGATGCCCTACTCGCTATTACAGTATTTACCGGTATTCAGTATAGGTCGTGACCCTGGTCGGTTCCAGACCATCGCTATGCTCGGCATTGGCTTGCTCACCGCTTTCGGCTTGCGTTTTATCTTCGACGGAATATCGAAGTTGCCTTCCCACAACTCCTTGACGGCAAATCTAATTCGCAATCGGACGTGGGTGACAAGGGGGATTAGCTCGCTATTCTTAGTAGTGGCACTTGGCGGATTCATGCTGAGCGCGGGCACTGCGAAAGCAGACCCACCAGACTGGCCCCCTTTCTATCAAGAGATAGGCAGGGATAGTGAGACCTATGCCGTATTAGAGTTGCCTTTGTTTACTGAAAATGGGCGCGGCGAAAATCACTATATGATGTTTCAGTTGTTGCACAATAAGCCGCGCTTCAGTGGGCGTTTGGCCCGTGACCATAAGCTGAACAATCCTAACAACATCGTTACGCACTCCGGCTTTTTTCGCCGTTTCTGGCTTGCGGATGCCCCCAGCAAGGATATTACGCTCTACTATCCAGAACAAGACTTTCTCGATAGGACCAATTATTCCACATATGGCGTGTCCATCCTGAACTACTACAACGTGAGATATATTATCCTCTACAAAGAGGCGGTAAAGCCAGAAGACAGCTCCAAGTTTACTGACCTAATAGAACAGGTTCTAGGCAGCGGGGTCCAGCCCGTTTATGAAGACAAGCTAATGGTGGCCTACAAGGTACCTAGAGTATCTTCTCCCCTTAACCCGCTCACGCTTGATGTTGGCAATGGGTGGTTTCCGAGTGCAGTGGGAGAGAAGGACAACATTTATCGCTGGGCAAACAACATGGAAGGGCAATCCTCTGAACTCTATGCTATGAATCTCACCCATGAGTTGGCGCAGACTACGCTCAGCTTCAAGGCTTACACTTATAAAAACCCTCGTACATTAAAGGTAAGCTTAAAATGGCTCCGAAGTCGCAATCATACTTTTGAAGCCGGAAGAGGGTGCCAAAGCAATAAAGGTCTCCCTGAATATACCTCCAGGCAACAATGTGATCACATTTACCAGTCCAGAGCCATTGGTCCCTATTGACGACCCACGAGATAGCAGGCTACTCACATTTGGCATGTATGGCATAGAGCTAAAGCTCACGGTACAAGGAGCCAATTCTGGTCAACCCTAGGCCACGCTGGATTTAGTGGACCACGATGCTCACGCATCACGTATAACAGTTCCCACCTATGTCTATCGAGAACCGCAAAGCTGACCACATCCGCATCTGCCTTGAGGAAGAGGTAGGAGGGCAGGGCATTACCTCCGGCTTTGAGCGTTATCGCTTCATCCACCAGGCGCTGCCGGAGATAAACCTGCGCGATGTGGATACCTCGCTCGACCTGTGGGGCCGCAAGCTACAGGTGCCACTCCTCATATCTTCAATGACGGGGGGTGCGCCACGAGCCGGGGAGATCAATCGCAACCTGGCTGTCGCTGCACAACACCTGGGCATCGCTATAGGCGTTGGGTCGCAACGAGCCGCGCTCCGCAACCCTGAGCTTGTATCTACGTACCAGGTGCGCCCTTACGCTCCGGATGTTCTCATCTTCGCTAACCTGGGCGCGGTGCATGCTCAACTACGGCTATGGCATAGACGAGTGCCGCCGCGCCGTCGAGATGATAGGAGCGGACGCGCTCATTCTCCACCTCAACGCTCTCCAGGAGGCTGTCCAGCCGGAGGGTGACACCAACTTCGCGGGGCTGGCAGGGAAGATTGCCCAGGTTTGCGGCCAGATAGGCGTGCCTGTCATCGTCAAAGAGGTAGGGTGGGGCATCTCGCCCGACACTGCGCGTATGCTGTGGGAGGCAGGCGTCTCCGCGATAGACGTAGCAGGTGCGGGCGGCACATCGTGGACGCAGGTCGAGGCCCATCGCATCCCTACTGAGCGCGGCAGGCTGGTAGCGGAGGCATTTGCCGGTTGGGGCATCCCTACAGCCGAGAGCTTGCAAGGAGCGCGCTCTGGAATGCCGGAGGGGTGCAAGCTCTTTGCGAGTGGCGGCATACGCAACGGCATCGATGCAACCAAGGCGGTCGCCCTGGGTGCTGATTTGGTGGGCATAGCTCGCCCCTTCCTCAAGGCTGCGGCTATCTCCGGCGAGGCGACTATCGAGTTAGGTGAGGTCATACGCGACCAGATGCGTGTAGCCATGTTCTCTATTGGCGCATCCAACCTCGACGCCTTGTGGAGCACGCCTTATTTGGTGGGAAGGGTATAGTCAGCCATGCCCATCATTGGCCTTGACCACGTACAGGTCGTCGCCCCACGCACTCCCGAAGCTGAAGAGCAGGCGCGTGCCTTCTACAGCGGCCTCCTCGGACTGCCGGAGATAGAGAAGCCCGAAATACTCAAGAAGAACGGTGGCGCGTGGTTCTCTCTCGGCGTGGGCCAACTGCACGTCGGCATTGAGGAGCAATTCGCCCCTGCCCGCAAAGCCCACCCTGCTTTCCTCGTGAGCGGCCTGGCTGCTCTACGCGCTACCCTGGAAGATGCGGGCGTTCCCACCTCTGACGCCGAGCCTATCCCAGGCGTAAGCCGCTTTTATGTACATGACCCTTTCGGCAACCGCATCGAATTGATGGAGCGTTTGTGATGCCCAGGCGTGACAAACCTCTAGGCGCGACGTTAGGCTGGCATCGCCTCGCAACGCGCTATCCCTTCGTCACCCAATGGCTGCGATTGCGCCAGGACCGCGTGCGCATAGACAGTAAGGGAGATTTCACCTTCACTTATCGAGAGGCCCCCGACGCGGTAGCGATAGTGCCTGTGACCAAAGATAAGAAGATAGTGTTGGTGCGCCAGTATCGCTACACTGTTGACGATTGGTGTCTGGAAGTACCGGCGGGCGGCACACATGATCGCACAGGTATCCCACTTCTTGAAGTGGCCCTGGAAGAGTTGCACGAAGAGATCGGGGCGACATGTGAGCGAGAGCGACTTATCCCTGTCGCCGTCACCTATACCGTCAACGCCATAAGCGATGAAAAGTTACACATCTTCCTGGCCCTTGATGTTGAGTTAAAAGATCAACCTCAGCTGGAGGATACTGAGCTTTTGAGCGTCCAGCCGATGCCCGTTACGGAAGCGATAGACATGGCTCGCTCCGGCAAAATCAAAGATGGACAGAGCGCACTCGCTATCCTCCTGTGCGAAGACCTTCTCCGGCATCATGGTTACCTATAGCGATGGATATCTTATTAGAAGGCGCACGCTCCCTCGGCTTCAACCTGACGCCACGCCAGGTCGAGCAGTTCCGGCTCTACTACGAGACCCTTGTAGAGTGGAACAGCCGCGTGAACCTCACCTCTATCACCGATTATGAGGCTGTGCAGGTCCGCCACTTCCTCGACAGCCTGACGGTGGGCGCTGCCTTGTTGAAGGATGCCGAGGCGACCTGGGACGAGCCTGCTTCTGGGCCCTCGGCGCCTGCACATGGCTTCCGGTTCGGCCGACGTCGGTACGGGCGCAGGCTTCCCCGGTGTTCCCCTGAAAATCGTATGGCCTCACATCCACCTGTTGCTCTCCAACTCCATCGGCAAGAAGACCACGTTCCTCAAGGAAATAGTCGGATTGTTAGGGCTGACAGACGTAGAGGTGCTGACCGCACGCGCCGAGGAGTTAGGCCAGGACAAGGCTCACCGCCAGCGATATGATGCGGTGGCGGCGCGCGCCGTCGCCTCATTGCCCGTGCTGTGCGAATACTGCCTCCCCCTGGCCAAGCCAGGCGGCCTCATGCTCGCCCCCAAGAAGGGTGACATCACCCAGGAGCTACAGCAAGCCAATGTTGCTTCGAGGATACTCGGAGGGGACGCGCCTCACCTCTATCCCTTCACCCTCCCAGGCGAAGAAGGCGAGCGTTATGTGGTGGCCCTTCGCAAAATCAAGCTCACGCCACCAGGCTACCCAAGGCGGGTAGGTCTTGCTAAGTTAAAGCCGTTAGGTAGTGATTAGGTCGTCTCTGCGAATGCTGCCCTGTGGTCCATATGTATCAAGCTAAGCACTCAATATGCCTTATAGTTCCGAAGAGGGGAAGGAATTTTGTTTTTCTGTCAATTTACCGCCCTGGAAGGGCGGTAAATTGACAGAAAAACAAAGAAAGGTTGGCTGTGCGCGCCGTGCATCTACGATTCGTGAGTTGTTTATAATCATTATCCGCAGGGTGAGGCTCACATTAGTGACTTCGAGCCTCCATCTCCTGCTTCTTTGTCCAGGAGCGCTTCGATGGTGTCGAGCAGGTCAGCTATATGAAATGGCTTAGCTATATAGCCCTCCGCGCCAATCTCCTGCGCCCATTTGCGTGCATCTTGGGCCGCGGTCATCACCATCGTAGGCACTTTAAGACCCCGCTTGTCCAGGGCATTGGCGAAGTCCCAGCCGTTTAGCACGGGCATCCGCATATCCAGGAGAATGAGCGCCGGGCGCACTCTCTCCAATACTGCAAGCCCTTCCGCACCATTTGTGGCTCGCTCAACCTTGTACCCTTCTAACTCAAGGATCTCTGCGACAGCATCGAGGATATTCAGGTCGTCCTCTATTATCAGGATAGGCCCTGTTTTCCTGTTAGGAGACTTACCCTTCGAACCCGCGCTCACCCACCGGCCTCTCGGCCTGGGTTGCCATCTCAGGTGGCCTGGCGGGAAGTGCCACGTGAAAAGTGGTGCCCAGCCTCGTGCCTGTCTCTCCAGTATCGATTCTCTTGCTTCCATCGTTTATTCCCCCGCTCCCATTGATATTGTTATCACTCTGCTGAGGCTTGCCCGCAATAGTGAAGCGCTCCGCAGCCTGGTTCTCAACCCAGATGCGCCCACCATGTTGCTCAACTATGCCCCGGCATATAAAGAGGCCAAGCCCCATCCCGGCCAAACTCCTGTCGTTTACGTTTGACCCCCTGTGGAATCGCTCAAATAGGTGAGGCAGGTCTTCCTTTGGTATGCCGATCCCTTCGTCGGTAACGGTAAGATGGTTCCATTCCCCTACGGTATAACTCCCTTCCTGACCATTATGTTCGCCTCCCTGAGAATTCGCGCCATAGTCTTATCCGGATTGGCCCACCGTCGGGGCTGTATTTTACGGCGTTCTCTACCAGGTTCTCTATAAGCTGGGTGATACGGTTCGCATCGTACATCCCCGTTACCGCTCCGTCAGCTTCGATGATACATGGGTGCCTGCTCGAATTGTGCCTCGCGATACCTTCCTGCGAATAGGCAACGAGGTCGGTTTCTTCAGGTTGTCGCAGCAGTTTGCCTTGTTCGGCCCGCGCCGCATCGAGTAGCTCAAGCACAAAGTCCTTCAGACGATGCACTTCCTTCGTCATCTTGCGCAGGCCCTCCAAATCGGCTGGAGCGCCAGGGGTCCGCCCCGCCCTGCGCTCAAGTAGCTCGCTTTGAACTACCAATGTAGTCAATGGGGTTTTCAGGTCATGAGCCGCCGCCGATAGGAAGTCCTCCTTCATGCGCGTGGCCTCTTCCTGCGCCTTCACGCGCGCAGCCTCGTCTATGAGCGCGCGGCTCTCAAGTATGACCGCCGCCTGGTCGGCCAGGAGCTGCACGAGGGCGAGGTCCTCGTCCGCGAATATTGGCGCATTTGGCGCATATACCGTGAGTACCCCAAGCCTATTCTCCCCGGCAGTGATAGGGGCAGAGAGCAGGGCTACCGCTCCCTGGGCGCGAAGTCTCTGCGGCACGAGCGGGGTTATCGCGCTGTAGATTGTCGCTGAAGATCGGTTTCTGCGTCAGAAAAGAGCGCCCGGTGACCGTGCCCTGGGGTGTGATGTCAAGCCACCCCTCTTTTGTTAGATACTTCAGCACGCCTTCGCGCTCATTCCACAGGCATATCTTGGCATTGGGGGTTCCGAGGGAGCGCGCCGTTCCGTGCTCCATCTCCGTGATTATCGCTTCTGTGGTGGGCAGCCTCGGCAAAGATGCTGCTCTCCCCAGGAAGGCTCGAAGCTCCGGCTCTTGCCAGGCCCGACGCAACACTCCTGGGGGTGCAAAACCGAGGAAGTAGCCTACCCCGGACGCCAATGATAAAAAGTTGGTGAGGGGCACGACTAGCCAGCTATTCGCCTCCTGGAAGGGCCTGCCCAGCCCGGCAAGAGCGAATAGAGCACATAACGATATAGACCCAATGGCGACCGCGCTCATCCTCCGCATCGTAACCCCGCTCGTCCGGCGCAACTCGCGGACAAAGGCCACTGCGGTGTACGCAAGCAGTACCACAATATACAGAATTCAGTAGAGGGGCTAGCCAGAGAGGGAGAGGAGGGTTGTAAGTAAATATAGTTGTGGCGATAACCAACAGCGCCAGGGCTATTTCGGAAGAGCGCATTACCCAGCGCGGCACGTACGAGAAGTCATCTACCAGGCGCAGTAACATATAAGCCATTGCCAGGATCAGTGCGGCGGAGATAGCATTGACTAAGGGGCCGGGCTGTATGTTTATGAAATGAAATATTCTCTCAAGACTAAGCCCGATGAGGATGGCTGGGAGGCTGAAGAGTATCGCTATATCGATATTGGCCCGCACAGGACGACGCACAGCCCGAACAGTGGCAATGACAAATATAAGGACGTACAGGCTCCAGGTAAGGTACTGGAAGAACTCGCCGAGCGTCATGTATGTGCTCCTCCCAGGTGTAGCCCTGGAAGCGGAGATTTACGTCAACTCTTCCATCACAAGTTGTGGCGCCAATGGAAGTTGGAGCCTATTATACCACTTTTATTTCAAAAGTGGGCTTGTCCCGCCCCAGTGATTTGAGAAGTGGTCGTAAAAGAGGAAATTCTGCGCGTAGCCTGCCAGCTCCCCAAATCGCTCGCGGAAAGCGCCCGCTACGGTGTTGTACGCCAGGGTGGTGAGGCTTTTTCGGGCGGGCCAGTCTGGGAAGTAGAGGGCTTTGGCAAGCTGCCAGACGTGCGTATCTACCGGCACTGCCTCTGTCTTGTCTAGCGAAAAGAGGCACACGCAGTCTGCTATCTTCGCCCCGACCCCTCGCAGTGCCACCATCTCTTTGTGCGCCTGCTCATAAGGCATCTCGCGCAACGAGGCTGCCCAGCCATCCTCACGCTCGCTTATCTGCTGTGCGACTTTTACCAGGTTTCGTCCCCTGAAGCCAAGAGAGGATAGTTTGGTGAGGGCGTCGGGGTCTACCTCCGCGAGTGTGGCGGCTGGTGGGAAGGTGTAATAGTTATGCCCTTCCACCTCGCCCAGGATTTCGCCATAGTGCTTGCTGAACTCGCTGATAGAGTGGGCGATGCGGGGCACGCTGTTCGCCGTCGAGCAAACGAACGATAGGATGCGCTCCTTCAGGCTCCTGTCTCAACAGCCTCAGTCCCGACCACCTGTGGGCGGCTTCTCCAGCCTTAGGGTCGGCCTCCGCGATGCGCTCGACAATCTCTCCCAGGTCCACATCCAACTGAAAGTAGTCCTGGACCAGCGCCCAATTACCGGCCTCCGGGTAGGTCCACCATGAGAATTGCTCACCATCCTGCTTCACACCCACCACAGCGCGCCCCACGACTCCCAACCACCAACCACCCTCCCGCCTCTTCCACCTGAAGCACTGGCCAGATGCCAGGGTATCTCCCAGAGAGAACTCGTCAGGATTATAGGTGAATGTCTGAATATCGAAGTCTTGCATCAATTTTCTGCTCCTTCTACATAACCTTTCCTCTTCTAACCAAAATCAGCGCCGCAGGCGCTGATTTTGGTTAGAAGAGAAACTATCCAAAGGGGGTCTACGCAGTAGAGAAGTCGTGGTCTATCTTGCCACCTTCGATGAGGTGCAGGTGGGGCTGTACGTTCGCGTCTATCTCGGCGGGGGTGAGCGCGCGAGTATCTGCTTTGCTGGGAACCTCGTGGCAGTGGCGGCATCGCGCCTCGTAATTCTCTTTTGCCCCGACCATAATGATGGGGTCGTCGTGGGCCGCCGGGTGGCCGTTTATCATACGCTGGGTGCGGCTGGCTGGCGCGCCACACACCACGCAGATGGCCTGGAGCTTTTCTACCATTTCAGCTTCCGCCATCAGGTGGGGCATCGGGCCGAACGGCTCTCCCCTGAAATCGAGGTCCAGTCCGGCAACGATTACCCTCACCCCTCGATGGGCCAGCCGCTTGCAAAGGTCCACTATCGCATGGTCGAAGAACTGCGCCTCGTCAATCGCCACGACGTTCGTATCGGGGTCTATCCGCGTCTCTATCTCAAAGGAGTCGTCCACAGACTGCCGCCGCATGGAGCACGCCGTTATGTGAGGCCACCTGCCCTGCCGAGTACCGGATATCTATGCGCTGCTTGAATACCTGTACCTTCTGGCGGGCAATCTGCGCGCGCTTGATGCGGCAAATCATCTCCTCCGTCTTCCCGGAAAACATGCTCCCGCATATAACTTCTATCCACCCGCCTGTGAGATGCTTGGGGTGCGGGCCGAGCGGCCCCTGGTCCTGCATAAAGCGTTGTACGTAATCTTCCATATGGTGATTCTCCTAATGAGAAGCGGCTGGGTGAAATGTGACGATAGACGATAGACGATAGACGATAGACGATAGACGATAGACGATAGACGATAGACGATAGACGATAGACGATAGACGATAGACGATAGACGATAGACGATAGAGTGAAACGTGATTACTGCCTCAGAGCTTATAGAGGCTTTGGCACAGTTGTGCTGGTCTTACTCATTATATAGTGGAAAAGCCGTGCTTAATGCTGTTCGTAATGTGTGGCGCGGTTGTAGGGCATGAGTTTCTGCACATCACGCTATCGCCTGGAAGGTTAAAGGAAAAGAGAGCAGGCTGGTCGCTTGCTCTCTTTCACGATTTGTTGCTTAGTACTTATTAGGCCTCAGCAGTCTCAGCCTCGGCGTTCTCGCCTTCGCCCTCAGCAGGCTGGGGAGCCGGACGTCGCTCCTGGGGAGGAGGGGGGACGTTGGCCTTGTTCTTGGATGTACGCTTGGCCGTAGCGGGCTGCGGAGCTGCCTGGGCGGTGCGGGCGCTCATGCGGCGCATGAACCGCTCTACCTGCCCTGCCGTGTCAACGATGCGCTGCTCGCCCGTGTAGAAGGGATGGCAATTGCTGCACAGGTCCGTCTTGATTACATTCTGTGTGGACATTGTTTGCCAGGTATGGCCGCACGCGCACGTCACGGTTGCGAGCCTATACTTGGGGTGTATACCGGGTTTCATTTCTATTTTACCTCTCGTTTTGAAATTATAAAGGATAAGGGATAAAGGATAAATTACCATATCGACTTATCCTTTTTCCTTCTTCCTTTATCCTTCGCTGTTCTGGACAGCGTACACGCTCACGCGCTTGCGCTCTTTGGTAGCGTGCTCGAAGCGGACTATACCGTCAATCATGGCGAAGAGGGTGTGGTCGCGTCCCACGCCCACGTTGTTGCCGGGGTGGAACTTGGTGCCACGCTGGCGCACGAGGTTTGAGCCGCACGGAACGACCTGTCCGTCGCCAACCTTCACGCCAAGCATCTTCGGGTGGCTATCGCGCCCGTTGCGAGACGAGCCTACGCCTTTTTTGTGTGCCATATCTCTTTCTCCCTTCGGGAGAATTACGAATTGGTAATTACGAATTACAAGTTACTCAATGACCCATAATTCGTAATTCGTAATTCGTAATTCGTAATTACAGAGCTATTTCCTTTATCGCCAGTCTGGTGAGGCTCTGGCGGTGACCTGTCTTGCGGCGATATCTTTTCTTAGCCTTGAACTTGAAGACTATAATCTTCTCGCCGCGCTTCTGCCGGAGGACCGTCGCAATCACCTTAGCGCCCTCCACGAGGGGAGAGCCTATCCGCAGGCCACTGTCGTTGCTGACCAGCAGCACTTCTGAAAGCTCGACGGTTGCACCGTGCTTGGCGTCCAGCTTCTCTACATCTATATAGTCGCCCGGAGCTACCTTATATTGGTGCCCTCCGGTCCTGATGATTGCGTACACCGCATTTTCCTCCGCTCTGGATTTAGGTCACAGCTTACTATTATATCAGGCTGGCGCGTGCCTGTCAAGCGGAAAATTCAATCCATATTCCCTCAAAATCGTGTCGAAGATGCAGCCTTAGCGTGGGTATTACATTTATATGGCAAAAGTGTGAGGAGCCTTATGCCCTCACACTAAGACGACACACCCCTTAGACCCAAAAGGAGAAAAAATGCACACCTCAATCGCGCAACTGGCCTATCGCGCCAGCACGGACTCTGACTTTCAATCTCGCTTACTGGCCGACCCGCAAGCCGCTCTCGCCGCCTGCGGAATAAGCGCCAAAGATGAGCATGGCCCAGGGAGAAACTGGTCCTCACTGCTGACCCTGGTAATGCAATCCACAAAGGATGCCCCGACTGGGGCGACCGCCTCTAAGGAAGGGTGGTTCGGAGAAGACTCGCCTACAGGTGGCGGAGTGGTCAGGGCTGCCCTGGCCTCCGCGCCTCAAAATGGCGCTTCTAGGGGCAAAGTCGCCGTCGCAACCGAGGGTTGGTTCGGCGGAGAGTTCCCCGTTCCTTATGCGCTCCCCACGTCTTAAAGCACATCTCAAAACTCGCGATGAATCTGTAGGGGCGGTTCGTGAACCGCCCTGGGTCGAAGAGGCACTGTCATCACCAGGGCGGTTCACGGGTTCTTGGGCTATGCCCAATTCAGGCCCCTACGGATGTTTCGTAGCTTCCGTCGACGCTATAGGCTAAATGTTACCACAAGCTGTAAGCAGTAGGGTGGCTCACCCAATTTGGTGTGAGCCACCCTCTAATTCTTGCTATTCTTATGATAGCAGGCTCAATCTCCATGCCTGGCTCATCTGCCGTCCATGCACACCATTCGAATGATGACACATTTTTCCCCGATCCACGTCTGACGCGGGATATTTATGGGGTGCTGTCCGCTGTGCTGTCCCAGGCTGGCGAGGAAGATACGGCCAGGGACTATACCGAAGCATTGCTGAGAGTGCTGGACGCCGCAAGGCGCTCGGAGGAGCAAGGGCTGCCGATGAGCGCTTTTCTCGTGTATGTGTGTAGAGCCGCAGGGGGCGATTCGTCTCTGGCTCTATCCGCCTCTGCCGCCTGGCGCTCTCTACAAATCGCCGCCAAGCTGCTGGACGACGTGCAAGATGGCGATGTAGCCGTGCTGGGCGGGTCACGCGAGATAGGTCAGGCTGAGCTGCAGGCGGATATTGCACGCGTCATCAACCTCTCGACCGGCTTCATCTCGGTGGCGAGCCTGGCCCTCAAAGGTCTTCCACCCCAACTGGAGCTTACCCTGCACCATGAGTTCGGGCGAGCCATGCTGCGGGTGGCGGGCGGCCAGCACCTCGACCTGGGTAAACGGGCTACCCTTTCCCTCAACGAATACTTCCAGGTGATGGGGGCGAAGAGCGGCGTATGCTTCGCGGTGGCTGCCCGTGCCGGTGCGCTTTGCGCGGGGGCAGAGACGGCTGTGGCGGCAAGGTGGGCGGACTTCGGCCATCACATTGGCATGATGATACAGATGGTGGACGACCTCGCTGACTGGTGCGATACGTCTGGCGCGGGCGATTTGGCGCGTGGGCAATGGAGCTTGCCCGTCTATTACGCGTTAGAGGTGCTCCCTGACGGTGAGAGGGCGCGCCTGTTAGAGTGTCTGGCCCCTCCCTCCTCCCCTGATGCGGAGGAACAGGCGCGCAGCCTGATAGCGAACGTGGGAGCGGAATTGTACGCCCGCACTGAGATAGCGCTCTATATGGGCCAAGCACTGGCAATCCTGAACGACCTCTCTCACGATTACGTACATGCTGGCGCGTTGCAGCAGTGGCTTTCGGCACTTTACTTCTAACTCATATCTTCGTTGCAAATATCATTATTATCAAACATGAGCCATCCCGAATTTCAGATTTACGCCTAACAAGCGTAAAATCCTAAGTTCAAAAACAATAAAAAGAAGAAAATGGGCGGCGCAGCCGCCCATTTTCTTCTTTTTATTGTTTTTGAAAGTCCTGCCCCATGTGTGGGGAGGAATTGGGGGTGGGGCGGTGGAACCGCTGTAAGCATAAGTTAGGCACTAATATTAAATTCGGGATGACTCTATGTTTGATAATAACACCCTCCAAAGCTGATGAAGAAGTACAAATGTACCCCACTATTGAGTATTGTCGTTTATATACAGACTCCTCACTATGTAGTATTAAGTAACTTTAACAAGAACTTAACACGCTGCCTGATTATGAAACAAGGAATCACGGCAAATAGATATGCCATCCAATAAAGAACAATACTTCTGGTATAATATGACTCTTTATACTTTCAAAGGTAGTCACGCTTGCCGCGGCAACCTTCCTGGTTGGTGCCGTCTGCGTACACGACGCATCGCAAGGTCCCACGTTCCTGACCTTATCGCGCGGCATCCAGCACAGGCCATTCATCACCAGGTGTACGCCTCTTGGCCTTCCTTCGTGGTCGACAGGAAAAAAGGCCCCGCCCACAGCCCCTCGCTGCTACAACCGTTACAGTTACGGGCCGGGCCACTCGCACGCAGGGCACTGTGATCATGCCGTACATGCCCTGGGTAGTGCTTGCTGCCTGCACTCTGATCCTCATTGGTTGGTCCGCCTTTTCGCTGGTGGAAGTGCCTTACTTTGGCCTGAGTAACTACGACGACCCCCTGCGCGGGCCAACTAAACCCAGGAAGATCAGTCGCGTGTTCCCCGATAGCCCTGCTTCCCGGGCTGGCCTCCACCCCGGCGACACTATACTCTCCATAGACTACCCCTCAGGCCAAAACCTCGTCTCCCAACTGTATGGTCCTCTACAACCAGGTAGCGAATCTGGTCTGAAGGTTTCAGTGGCACGTGCCCGCCCTGGAAGTGAGGTGATCCATACAGGCGACGCTCATCCCCGAAGGGCCACCGTTCTTCGTAGCCCTGGCGCGCTACGAGCCATTGGGGGTGGCGTTGGTCTACTGGGCTATAGGGCTGCTTACCTGGATATTACAACCTTTTCGCACGGTAGCACGCCTTTTCTTGCTCGTTTGCCAGTTCACGGCCGGGTTGCTGGCAGCGGGCGCGCTCTCCTCGATCTACATGTACCTGCCTGTATCGCCTTACCTCTTCCGCCTATTTCTGATAGCAGCGGCTCCTGTCTCTTTTCATTTCTGCGCCATTTTCCCCAATCCACTCCCGCGCAAGCTCTATCGCCCCCTAGTCTGGTCGGTCTACGCAGGGGGCATTATCGTACTAGCTACCACAATCCTCGCCCCAATGGTGCTTTCTATTGACGTGGCCGCCGCGCCTCTGCAAACCATACAGCGTCTGTACGTAGCGGTGGTCCTCTTATCTTTACCCGTTTTGCTCCTTCGCCCCCAGGGCCGCGCCCCTTTGCGTGTAACTACCGAGTCATCGCAGAAATCCCCAGTTGCCGTTTCTGCCAGCATCACATCCGAAGACCCTTCAGAAATACGCTCTCGGCGCAGGCTCATCATATTTGGGCTGGTAGTCAGTACGCTACCAATGCTCGCGCTCTCTTTCGTGCCTGAGCTTGTGAACGGCGTGCCTATTCTCGATTACGTATGGACCTTCCCTGCCCTCGTGCTGACACCTCTATCCGTCGGGCTTGCCGTCAAGAGTGGCGAGATGGGGAAGATAGACCGATTGCTCAACCGCAGCCTCGTATATGCGTTATTGGTCACGCTTCTACTGGGTCTTTATTTCTTCTTCTCGACCCTGGACCTCTTTCCAGCCCAGACGTGGAGCCGCCCGCTCCTGGCAGGCCTGCTCGCGGTCGCCGCGATTATCCTCTACAACCCCCTGCGCCTGCTCCTCCAACGCCTGGTGGACCGTCTTTTCTATGGCGGGTGGTATAGCTATCACAAGGTTGTACGTGAGGCGAGCGCGGAGCTAAGCCGGGCGCTAGACCTCCCGGAGCTGATTAAGCGGCTTATGAATATCGTATCCACTATGCGCTTTGAGGCAGCGACACTCCTCTGGCCCCAGGACGGCTATCTATCTCCGGCGGGAAGCCTGGGCAACGCGATGACTGGCCTGGATGGGGGGAGCATACCTGCCGGCGGCGCGCTTGCACTCCACCTTACCCTGCGACAATACTCTTACCAGCAAGAGCAGTTGCGCGCTGATCTCGCTCCCCGTTGGGAGGAGTTGACGCCGGGAGAGCAGGCTTTGCTCGAAAGCGACAGCATCCGGTTCTGGCTACCCCTCGTGAGCAGGGGGACGCTGCGCGCCATCTTGCTCCTGGGTGACCGCCAGGGCGAGGCCGTGCTGAGCGAAGAGGACCTCAATATCCTCGCGCCATTAGCAGGCCAGGCAGGTGTCGCTGCCGAAAATGTTTCTTTGCTCGAGTCGCTCAAGGCGCGTCTCGTCGAAGTGGAGCAGGTACGTAATGCCCTAGCGGAAGCGCACCATCGCCTGGTCGAGACTCAGGAAGCCGGGCAGGTAAGGCTGGCCCGCGAGCTGCACGACAGCGCGGTGCAACAACTTCTCGGCATTAGCTACCAGCTCGTAAAGCAGACCTGGCCGGGTGGGGATGTAGCAGAGGCAATTGTGTCGCATGATGCCTCCCATGAAGTAACTCACCCGGATGCGTCTTCAGCAGACACAAAGGACTCAGGCGCGCCCACTATCACACCGGAACTCCTCCGGCACGAGATACTTGGCGTGGTCTCTCAATTGCGCTCTATGATAGGTGAGCTACGCCCCGCAGGCCTGGAGCATTTTGGCCTGACTACAGCCCTTGAGGGCTATATATCGCGCCTGGAGCGCGAGGGTTTATGGGCCGGGGATAAGGACGAAATGCCCACTATCGAGGCCGATTTCCCAGCCAATGAACCCAATCTTCCTGAGCCTGTAGCTCTTACCCTCTTTCGAGTCGCCCAGGAGGCCTTGCGGAACGCCTTGAAGCACGCCTCCGCCCACGAAATCCGCCTGGTATTCACAACCGGCGGCGATGAGGCCGTCCTCACTATTTCGGACGACGGAGAAGGCTTCACAGTACCTATCCACCTGAGCGAGTTAGCTAAGGGCAATCACTTTGGGCTAATCGGTATGGCAGAACGCGTGGAGTGGGCTGGCGGGAAGCTCTCCATCGATTCTCAAGCCGGGCGCGGTACGCAAGTTACGGCGCGTATCCCCCTGACGAGCGACTAGAAGGCAGAAGGCAGAAGGCAGTAGGCAGAAGGCAGTAGGCAGTAGGCAGAAGGCAGAAGGCAGAAGGCAGAAGGCAGAAGGCAGTAGGCAGAAGGCAGTAGGCGGAAAGCAGGGAATAGGCAATTGAAGGGGGCATGATATGGATACAACGCAGCCAATCAGAGTAGTCCTGGCCGACGACCACCCTTTTGTGCGCGCAGGCATCCGTTCTACACTTGCTTCCGAGCGTGACGTTGCTCTCATAGGCGAGGCCACCAACGGAGATGAAGCGCGCCATCTATGCTCCGAGCTGAAACCGGATGTACTCCTGCTCGACCTCGATATGCCTGGACACCGTCCCGTCGAAACGGTGAGCTATCTGCAAGAGCACTGTAGCGGCACGAAAGTGCTCGTGCTTACTGCTTACGACGACGAGGCCTATATACGTGCCCTGGTGGGTATTGGCGTTCAAGGCTACGTGCTGAAGGATGAGGCCCCCGAAACTGTCGTGCAGGCCATCCGCACCCTTACGCTGGGCGGCATGTGGTTCAGCCCATCGGTGATGGCAAAGATGGCTAAGGGCAAACCTGTGCCTGCTCTTAGTGACCGCGAGCGCGACCTGCTGAGCCTGGTCGCGCTCGGCTGGGACAACCAGCGCATCGCTGGCAAGCTTGGCCTCGCGGACCAAACGGTGAGGAACTACCTGAGCCAGCTATATCAGAAGCTAGGGCTTGGGTCCAAGAGTGAAGCCATAGTTTGGGCGCGAGAGCATAACCTGGACTACACCGAAAATTCTAGTTAGCACTCGTTTGCCAGCTTGTACTGGCATTGCCTTCGTACAAATTACATATCGGAGCCTGGCACCGCATGGACACAGCAGAGGATATCGCTCTCCACTTACGTCTAATAGCAGGTGATCCAACAGCCACCCTCGACTTTATAGAGAGGTGGCTACCTCAGCTTGTCCGTTCGTTGGGTATGCGCTTTGCCCAGGTCGCGGCTGAAGACGACCACATTATCACTACTGCCGCCATAGATGCCTTGTTGAGCTACACAGCCAACCCCCAGCAATACAACCCTGGGCGTGGTACGTTAAGTTATTATCTTTATATGCTGGCATACGGGGATTTGCTGAACGCCTTGCGCTCCCGCAGCAAAAGGTCTAAAACTGAGATACCGATACCCATCGCTGAATCCTCTGCATTGATAGAGGATAATGATATTGCAAATGAAGTCGCAAGCAGCCTGGACGCACATACCACACTCGACCGCGTTCGGGCGGTGCTTACAGGCCCGGAGGACCACCTGATATTATCACTCATGCTTGCAGGGGAACGTAGCACGGAAGTCTACGCCCAGGCGCTTGGCATAAGCCACCTGCCTCAAAGCGAGCAGAGGGCGATTGTGAAACGCCATAAAGACCGCATAAGCAGACGACTGGAGCGTCTGGGGGACATCCTGGATGAATGACGACCCCTACAACGAGGATGACTTGCTCGACCAGGCAGCGCGTCGCGCCGCCGGCCATGAGCATCTCTTTGCTGCAATACTCGCCCGTTACAGCGCCATCAATGGTCTCGATGAGGAGGGCTTGCGCGCCTATTTGAAGTGCGATGCGGCGACGCTTACGCGCTTGCGCCTGTGTGGGAGGCCCGACCCGGAGGCCCCAGCCTTCGCCCTCGACATACAGCGCATCGCGGAGAGGCTCGGCCTAGATGCCCACACGCTAGCCCAACTGGTGCGGGAAGTAGACGCTGCTGACGCCTTTACCACGAACCGCCAAATGTCCACGCATGGCGGTGCGCTACACGCCGCCCGTGATCGTGATGATGAGGACGAGGAGCAGGATGATACCCGAGAGTTAGCGCCAGGAACATGCTTCAACTCCCATCCCCGTATAAGGAGGATGCCGACGTGTGGTTGGAAGCTGCGCTGGCTTGGCAAGCATCAGAGTTTTGGGAGCTTGTAGGTGAGCCTGAGCCGTTTCCACGTAGGCTGGTAGGCCCTGCGTCGTTTGCCTTACCCGTCACTGTCCATGAGCTACCCGGCCTAACCCTTGCGGGCGCGAACTGTTGGTTCCAGGCACGCGGCATGGGGCTTCTTCCAACGTCCGGGAAGTTGAACCGGCGCTTGCGCGGCTGTCTGGTCGCTTTGCGAGGCCACGCACTCATACTGATTGATGGCTCAGACCTTGACGATGAGAGGCGCTTCACACTGGCCCATGAACTGGCTCATCTGCTCATCGATTACCAGGAGCCTCGCAGGCAAGCTATTGCCGCATTGGGCGAAGAGATATTACCTGTGCTTGATGGTGAGCGTCCACCCACGCAGATGGAGCGTCTACACGCCATACTCGGCTATGTGCCCCTCGGCCTGCACATTGACATAATGGATCGCACCGATGAAGGTGGCTATGGCTCACAGGTGACGCTTGAGGTCGAGGAGCGAGCTGACCGTTTGGCTCTGGAGTTATTGGCTCCGGCTGACGACGCCTGGGCAGCCATTTCAACGCTGGTGGATATGGGACAGCTCTATTTTTCGCTCCGCGCGCAATCGGCCACGCTCTTGTGCGAGCGATACGGGCTACCTGCGACCAGGCAAACGCTTATGCTGGGCTGGCTATTGAAGAGTGGGGGTCGAGAACCGGGTATTAGGGATTGGCTCGGCTAAATTCTGCCGGGTAGGTGGTAAAGAGGAAATAAAATAAGGTGTGGTCCCATGCCGCGTTATTACCCGGCATAGGGTATGCGTACGCAAGTGAGGTGGTGCTATGTCCAACGTCGCAGAAGATGGTGAAACCAGGCGTAACAGTCGTACAGCGCAGGTGCTTTCAGCAGGCAGTGCCGAATTTGAGGAAGTGTATGGGGAGCCTATATCGAGGGCACTGGACCTCTCGACGTGGCAGGTTGGCGTCAACATGGAGGAGCTTTACAGCCGCATAGGCGACGAGCAGGTAGATGCAGCCCTGCGCTTTGAAGCCGGCATGAAGCCTCTCATACGCGAGCACGTCTTCTCGGCAATCCACGAGCGGAAAGAAGCTCCCCCAGGTGCAGGAGTATACCAGGCGACTCCCCAGCAAATAGAGCGCACGCATAAAGGCATACTCTTTACCGGCGCGGTAGAGGCGGCAAAAGGCACGCACTTTGCGCACGAGACGGTCTCCATTACCGTCAATCAACTCGGCATATGCACCATATCGTACAAAGGCGACCAGGGCACTTATCTTCATCGCCTCTTCCGGCGCGACCTCCGCGCAGGCACGCCGGGCGACCTCGATTTGATGCTGGAGCTATTGGACAGGCGTATGAAGCGGGCTGCTATCGGTGCGCCGGATGAAAGAGATATGCTCACCAACCTCGCTCGCAGAGGCATCATGGCCTATGCTGAGCGGGCAGTGTTATTGGAGAAATCTGACGCCCCCTGGCGAATGGGACACGGCAACCCTACTCCTATGGAGTTGCTGACCGGGCTTGGCAGTATGGAGCTACTGGACCGAAGCCTGGCGATGTTGTATCGCCTCCTGGTCGGGCATAAAAGGTGGGTGTTCGTGCCCGTCGCGTCGAAGGACCTGCTATTGCTGACGATAGGGCAGGCTCTGAACCCGTTGGAGTATGCCATCGTGGAGACCGCGCAAGCAAGTATGGGGAGAATAGCTGATGCCGGTTCGTATGAACGTCGCTATGAGAGGAAGCTACAGGAGTTTGTAGCCGAAGTCGGCCCTCAAATCGTGCGGGGCGTCTACAGGGCATCGCGCATGGCTCCACCCAACGTTTTCTACGCTCATGCCGAGTATGTTCACGAGGCTGCCCTCATAGCGCTGGCCGATAGCACGATGCACGAGCACAGGGGCTTCCCTATGCTGATTGACCTGGCAGACCGCATCTGCGCCGGAACGTTCGGCGCGCAGGCGCTCGCCGCTCAAATGGAGATAGCGCACGCCACGCAGGGTGTCTCTTTCGAGTACGTCCCTGGGAGCTACAGACGCTAAGGACGACGGACGATGGACTACAGCACATATTTCCGAGAACTGTAAACCTATGCCTGTCATTCCGAACGCAGTGAGGAATCTCCGAGCTTGGCTGTATGGCTAGAGCTTTAAATTCCTCACTGCGTTCGGAATGACAGGGATATGGATGCTTCGTTACGGCAGGCTCTTCAGCCTTCGCCATTGTTGTTGAACAGGCTCTTGGACTTTGAACTAGGGGAGGGTGGGCTATGGACGAGCGCACTTATCCAGGACAGAAGCGGGCGGAGAGCCAAGTGCCGGAGGCAGTCAGGCGTGACTTACGGTCTGGGTCTTCGAAGCCTGTCCCGGACGCAGCGCTGCTAGGTCTGGAGGCGACGATAGAAGTGGTCGGGGGTCCGTGGCAGGAGAGTGCGGAGTTCGCCGGGGCTATAGGGCGCACCACCTTCGACCTTCCTTCAAGCCAGGACAACCTGGTGACGGTGGTGCTCGCAAAAGAGCACGTGACACAAGGCACGCTCGGCTCCCAGTCCATCGTCCGCATCAGAAGTGGCATCCCCCCATCCGAGCTAATAACTGTCAATGAACCGCACTCACAAAACAATCCAAAATCCAAAATCCAAAATCCAAAATCGTACCTGGGCGTAGTCGTGGCAGGACCATTCGCCGAGCCGGATGGCTTGCGTGGTGACGCCCCCGTAATCATCACCACGGCAGCCAGGGGTGGAATGCTCACCCCTCCCTATCATGGCAGGGTGCAAATCGAAGTGCTTGGCGAGGAGATAGATGGCGCCGGACTGATGCCTCCACGCTTCAGGCCATTACCTAACAGCCCCGTCTTCCTCCTCTCCCCCCAGCAAACTGACGAAGTTATGAAAGTGGGTGGCGACTTGCGAGTTGGCCTGGTAGTAGGCCACGAAAACATAGTGGTAGGGGTGCCCAAAGCGGACAAAAATGTGTTGCCCCGCCACACCGGTATCATGGGCACGACCGGCAGCGGTAAGTCCACCACCGTAGCGCGCCTCATCTCCGAAGCCCAGGCTAACGGCTATGCTGTGATCGTACTTGACGTTGAGGGAGAATATACGCAGGTCAATGAGCCTACGGCGGATGCCAGGATGCTGCCCGCGTTGCAGGCGCGCGGCCTGGAGCCGAGAGGCGTGCCCAATACAGTTCTATATCACCTCATCGGGCGAGATACCGCCAACCCTGACCACCCCAGCAAGCGCGAGTTCTACCTCAAGTTTGCCCGCCTGTCGCCCTATACCGTCAAGGAATTGCTTGACCTTACGGAAGCCCAGGCTATGCGCTTCGACCAGGCTTATGACGTAGCCAAGCTGGTGCTGCGCGACCTCGGCATCTTCCCTGCGCGCAACAACCCTGAGCAGGAGCGCCTGGCCCTCGACATAGACGAGTTCGAGCGAGGCTACCCGCGCCTCACCCTCTCCTACTTTCTCGACATAGTGGAAGGCTTTCTCCATAGGGTCCATAAACAGCCAGGCAAGCCTAACTTTTACAACGAGGAGTTCAAGGGGCCTAGTGACGCAATCATTAAGCGCATCCAGGCGGTCAAGACCGATAGCGCAACCAGCTGGCGCGCTCTTTACGGCAAGTTGTGGCGGCTCAAGCGCATCGGCGTGTTCGACTCGCAAGCTGAGAGGGCGAGGCCAGTGAGTTACAAGGAGATGCTGAAGCCAGGGCGTGTGAGTATCCTCGATCTATCAGACACAAACTCCTCTACCCTCAACAACCTGGTGATAGCCGACCTGTTGATGGGTGTACAGGATGTCCAGGACGAACTGTACGAGAAAGCAGTGCGAGATGGGAGCGAGTTGCTCAGGGTGCTTATCATCCTCGAGGAGGCGCACGAGTTCCTATCGGCGGAACGCATCGAGAAGATGCCGGTGCTATTCAGCCAGGTAGCGCGCATCGCCAAGCGTGGCCGCAAGAGGTGGCTGGGCCTGGTCTTCGTGACGCAGCTCCCTCAGCACTTACCCGCGCAGGTCTTCGGCCTCATAAACAACTATATCATCCACAAAATCACCGATTCGTCGGTAATATCGCGCCTGCAAAAGACGGTGCCGGGCATAGACGAGGGGCAGTGGCGACGCCTCGCCGCCCTCGCCCCAGGCCAGGCCATCGTCTCCTTCACCCACATGGCACGCCCCCTCATGGTCTCCATAGACCCCACGCCTTGCAGACTTAGAATGGTGGACTAAGCTCAACTCCCGACCCCGACGTGGAAGGAGAGGTTAAAAGGATAAAAATAAAGGTTTGGCGCAGCCGAACCTTTATTTTTATCCTTATTTGGGGGTGGAATTGCGAAGACTAGAAAAAGAGGTTTCCAAAGGTGAACGGCTTATTCCATAGCAGCCCCTTCACGGTGGAGCGCATCACTTCCTGCACCTGTTCGCCTGGGCGGTCGTTGTCTCCTACCGAGGCCGCGAAACCTATTGGCGTGCCCGGCTGTGGGCGAAACTCCCCGAACGCCGTCCAGGGGAGTCGAGCTTCGAGAGTGTACCCCTTACCGTCCAGCTTCTGTTGCGCTTTCACATTCACAAGTTTGTTACGTGGGTCCGACTTGTCGGGCCGCCAGAAGACCGCCTCTGGCCCCAGGCTGGCGAAGTCGCCAGGCGAAAGCCCTAGCTGAAAGTCGTCCGCGTTCCCCTCATTTCGTGTGAAATCGCTCTCCAGGTTCGTGTCGAACCATATCTCTATATCGTCGCCGTAGTAGAGGTTATAGCCGCGTGTGGCTGCCGATTGTACGTGCAGATTGTCCGTCACGACCGCGCCTATGTAGAAGTTGTCTGCATCCCATGCAAAATAAAATCTCGCATCGAGGTCATCTGGCCCATTCCAGGGGCGGCCCTTGTCGCCTGTAGGGGTGTTGAAAGCCACCTCGAACGCCCCAGGCTCCGCTCCCGCCCAATCCGACAGGTCGCCGTCAATGTCGGGGGGCACGATTGCACGTGGGATATTTATGTCAGGGCCATTCCCAGACCTGGTTGGGCCGGTATAGGTCGATGGACCTGGCATCTCGAACCTTACGGGTCCCGATGGCACGTTTCCCCTGCTGAATACGCCGGAGGCCATTATGAGCACCGCGCCTCCCACCGCCAGCAACAACAGTGCCACCAGGGGCAGCATCGCGCCACGCACCCTCGACCTGGCGGGAGGGATAATCACCGCACGCCCCTGCACCGGAGGCGCTGCCAGCTCGTGCGACTGGCTTATATATGGCCTCGGCCCGTTCTGCGGCCCAGTAGGCGGGCGCACTCCCACGCTCGTGTGCACCCCCGCGACTGCCGGGGCGCTGTACGGCATGGCAGGCGCGACCTGGGCAGGATGCCTGTACGGTGGGGGAGTCCCTACGCCGTTCTGCGCGCCGTTAGACCGCACCTGCGGACCTCGACCCATCGCGTGCGATCCCGGCGGCATCCACCGCACAAACTCCTCAAGGTCCCTCGCCAGGTCTAGCGGGTCCGAATAACGCGACGCGGGGTTCTTGGCGAGCACGCGATCTACTATGGGCTGCAACTCGGCGGGGAGGCGTGGGTTGATGGAGCGTAAGGGCGCGGGCTGGTCATGTACCTGCCTGTAGAGGATGGCCGCCGTATTCTCACCTCCGAACGGCGTGACCCCCGTCAGCATCTCATATAGCACCACGCCCAGAGAGTAGATGTCGGAGCGCGACTCCGCGGGGCGGCCCGCTATCTGCTCCGGCGCTAAATAATCAGCCGTGCCCATCACCAACCCCGCTGCTGTCAGACTCGCCTGGGCGTTGTCGGCGGCGTGCGCTATGCCAAAGTCGGTCAGGAGCACCGTGCCGTCCGGCTCTACGAGGATGTTCCCTGGCTTCACGTCTCGGTGGATCACACCATTGCGGTGCGCGTAATGCAGCGCCGAGGCTACAGGCTTGATGATGTTGAGCGCGGCGGGTAGTGGGAGCGAGCCGTTGTCACGCAGGATGTCGCGCAACGTCGTGCCCTGCACGAAGCGCATCGTTATAAAGTGGATATTCCCCTGCTGCTGTACGTCGTACACCCGCACGATGGAAGGATGCTCCAGGTTGGCCGCCGTGACCGCCTCGCGCCTGAATCGCTCCACCGCCTTCGGGTCCACCGTGAGCGACTGCTCCAGCACCTTGATAGCCACCGACCTGTTCAGCACCACGTCATGGGCACGATAAACTGTAGCCATCCCGCCCCTACCGACGAGGGCCTCCAACTGGTACTTACCTAGTCGCCTGCCTACAAGTGTATCCACTATTTATCTTTCACCGCAGAGACGCAGAGAGCGCAGAGGCTTTATCAGCACTGAATGTTATAGAACGCAGCCTTTCCAGGATAAATTGCGCTGGCTCCCAACTCGCTCTCTATAAGTAATAAACGATTGTACTTGGCCGTTCGTTCCCCCCTGGCAGGTGCGCCAGTCTTTATCTGGCCGCAGTTGAGCGCCACTGCCAGGTCTGCTATCGTCGTGTCCTCCGTCTCGCCGGAGCGGTGGGACATCACCGCTGTCCAACCTGCTTGCTGGGCGTCGCGCACCGCCTGTATCGCTTCCGTCAGGCTCCCTATCTGGTTCACTTTGGTGAGGAGCGCGTTGCAGGACTCCTCTGCCACCGCTCGCTTGATGCGCTTCGTATTGGTCACGAGTAGGTCGTCACCAACAAGCTGAACTTTGTCTCCAACCCGCGATTTGAGCAGCTTCCACCCATCCCAATCGTCCTCGGACATCCCATCTTCTATAGAGATGATCGGGTATTTGCGGACCCACTCCTCCCAGAATGCGACCATCTCCTCGCTCGACAGCTTGCGCCCCTCTTTCGCCAGGTTGTAATTACCACCTTCGTACAGTTCGGTGGTGGCGGGGTCCAGCGCGATATGCACGTTCTCCCCAGGCTTGTAGCCCGCCTTCTCCACCGCCTGCAATATGATCTCCACCGCCTCCTGATTGCTCTTGAGCGAGGGCGCGAAGCCACCCTCATCTCCTACCGTGGTCGCGTAGCCCTTGTCGTGCAGTAGCTTGTGCAGCGCGTGGTATATCTCCGCACCCCAGCGCAGACCTTCGCGGAAGCTAGGCGCTCCCGTCGGCATCACCATGAACTCCTGGAAGTCGGTCGAGTTCGGCGGCGTGCTTGCCCCCGTTGAGGATGTTCAGCATGGGCACGGGCATGGTGCGCGCAGATAGCCCTCCCAGGTAGCGGTAGAGCGGCATCCTGTAGTGGTTAGACGCCGCGTGTGCCACCGCCAGCGACACCCCAAGTATCGCGTTCGCCCCCAGGCGGCTCTTGTTGGGAGTGCCATCCAGCGTGATAAGCTGGCGGTCAATCGCGGTCTGGTCCGCCGCGTTCACCCCTATAAGCTCAGAGACTATATCTTCATTCACGTAGCCGACGGCCTTGAGCACGCCCTTACCGCCGTAGCGCGATTTGTCGCCATCCCGCATCTCAACCGCTTCATGCGCGCCCGTAGATGCGCCGGAAGGCACGGAAGCCCTCCCAAAAGCCCCACTTATCAACCTCACCTCGACCTGCAAGGTAGGGTTCCCTCGCGAGTCGAGTATCTCGTGCGCGACTATATCCCCGATCTCCGCGTTATGCACAGCGCGCTCTCCTTCTCTATATATTGCGTCTCTTTACGTTGCATCATACCCCATACAGGGGGGCTTGGCAAGATTTTGACGGAACCGGGGAGTGGCTAAAAGAAAGAAATGCAATAGTAGCGCCGCCATCTTGGCGGCAAGTACGACGCTTGACAATGCCAGCAATATGCTGGCGCTACCCCAATTATATCTCCCTTTTAGCCACTCCCTCGCCCCTTGGATATTGACGTTGCTATGCTGTTCCACTATTATAAAGGACACTACTTGGAGTAGGTCTTGCCAAAGCAGGGGGAAACCGCATGACAGAAAAGCAAGGCAGTCCGAGGACTTGATATATCGCTAACCGTTGGTTCCTATTGCTACTCTTTGGTCTACTTCTCACATCCTGTAGTCTAGGCAGCCTATTGCTCAGCCGTCCTAGCGGTAGAGTCTATCCTCCTCGATACATTTCCATATTCTGGGAGCCTGAACCGTTGCCTGACCTTGACATAACAGCCCAATCGTATGGCCAACTCTCTTATCCAGAACAAATAGAAGTGAATAACCCCGCACTAGTACGTTATACTTTGTCCATATCCGGCGAGAATCCAGACCCACTGCCCAGCGCCAACACACCTGTTGCGCCTGTCACAGACCTTGACGTTGCCGGTCTCTACGCATATGTTCGAGTGGAACTCGAACCAACAGGGGCGACCATCATAAGACCGGTTAGAGACGCTCTACAACGCTTATCCGAGCACTACAACTTATGGGAATGGGAAATCACGGTTTCCAAAAAGCAGACAGTTACACTCCGTCCTCACCTTTATGTCGAGTATCACGACAATGACAATAATATAGTTCCGCAGGTAAGAGATGATCGGATAATGAACGCTGCTGTCATACCGGAAGACCAAGTCATATATGTAGATAACACAGCCCCTGATGCCGGTGCTTGGTTCAGAAGCAACCTCCTTGGTCTGATCGGTATTTTAGTAGGGCTACCAGGGACTATTATCGCTTGGGGGAACTTCCTGAGCCACAGGCATGATAAACCAACAGAAACCAACCACGCAGAACGACCAACTTGGGTAGTGCGTCGAATACGATTAAGAATCAAGAAAAAGAAGCTGCCCCCCATTTGGCGTGACCGCTAGGACTGCCTTGCAAGCCATAGATGGTACTAGGTTTCAATAACGCGGTCTCGCTCGCAACCGCTCTCCTCGCTCCCTGTGATTTACGATATTGCCGTTCGTCGCGCTAAGAGATGTACATGCTCTACGTGTCATACCGTAAACCCCCAATAATTTTGGCGGGTTCTTGGCGCTCTTGGCGTCTTGGCGGTTCCGTCAAACATCCCTTGCCTACCAAACAAGGGATGTGGATAACTGCTATCTCTCTCCCTGTGTATTCTATCATTGGACTCCCTACGCACTCCCTATAATCAAGTCGAGTCGCCCTATGTGGGGTGACGTGCTAGACGGACGGAGAGAGACCTGTGCAGGGGACGCCACCTACTTCTGACAGCATTCAACGACGGCGCAGGCGCTGGGGTCGCAAGCAGGCTCCCGAAGCCGAGAGCGCGGCGTACATAGCGGTCGCACCATTCCCCCAGGCGGGAACGGCAGACCGCTTCCGCCCGCCCAGCCTCCGCCCCGTCGAGGTCAAGAAGAGCCGCCGAGCAGCATCATCGAGCGCTATGGAGAGTGGCAAGAATAGCAGTAAAGAAGGCGAAGCTACTTCACGCCCCAGGTTGCGCCCCTGGCGCACGCTTGACAAAGTCTTGCTCGTGGTAGAAGTAGTGGGCGCGCTGGTGATAGCCTGGCTCGTCTGGCAGTACGTTTACACGGTCTATTTCGATACGGCCCCGCGCAGGGTGACGCCTACCCGCACAGCTACAGCAGGCGTCTTCCTCCCAGGAAGTAAAAGTCCAACGGTGGCGGCCACACCAAGCCCCACGCGCTTCGTGGAGGTAGCCCCTCCGCTCGAAGGCACACCGGGCGTCGAAGATGATAGTGGCGTGGGTGGCCCGCCGGGAAGCTCCACGAAGGTAGCCATTCCTACGGCGACTGCTACACCGACGGTCGATTCGCAGGCGCTCCTGCCCGTGAGGCTACGCATACCGGCGATGTCCCTGGACAGCCCGGTGCATGAAGTGACGGTGAACATGGGAGAGTGGCAGGTGTCGCCGATGGATATAGGGCATCACTATGGTACAGGCAATCCTGGACAGGTAGGCAACGTAGTGCTGGCGGGGCACCGGGATATAAATTCGGCCCTCTTCCGCGACCTGGACAGGCTGGGGCCGGACGATGACATATTCGTGAGCAATAGCCTGGGTGAATATCATTATCGCGTCACGGAGAGCTACGTAGTGGGTCCCGACCACACCGAGGTTATGGCCTCCACCGACGACAAGCGTATTACATTGATAACCTGCACGCCGATTGGTCTGGCAACCCAGCGCCTGATCGTGGTAGCAGTCCTGAACGAAGAAGCAAGGTAAAGAAATTCTAAATTGTAAATTCACCACTAATTCAAAATTTAGAATTTACAATTTAGAATTTTCAAAGGGGGGTTCGTTGTGAAAAACCATATATATCCATCAACTCGCACCCTGAGGGGGTTGCTCTTCATGCTGGCGCTGGCCGTCGCGCTAGGTATCGGCATGGCCCTCAGCGCGCCCGCGCTAGGCGCTGAACTGCACCAGGCAAGTGGTAAGATGACGGGCCTGGTCATGGTGGGTGGGCGCGCAGCATCCGGGGTCAGCGTCGAATTGCGCCAGCGCACCAACTCCGGTGCCGACAGTTCCCTCGCCACCACTACCACCGACGCCTCCGGCACGTACACCTTCGCCGACACCCCCAGCGCCCCCAGCGATGCCTTCTATTATGTCCGTTTCACGGGAGGGAAGGGTATGCTCGCCACGTGGTACACCTTCCCTATTATCTACGTGACCGGCAGCGATTTCACTGTGCCCAGCGTCGAGCCTGGGTGACGTGCAGCTTATCGAGCCGACCACTGGCCAGCCCCTCTCCCTGCCTGGCGCTCTCGTCTGGAACGGGCGCACATCCGGTGAGACTTACCGCGTCTTCATTTACGCCGCGGGCAAGACCGACAAGCCCCTGCTCGACAGCGGCAGCCTCGGCACGGGCACTCGCTTCGACATCGCCAGGGACGATCTGCCCGATGGCAAGTACGAAGGGGTGGTGCAGGTGCGCGATGCTGTATCCGGGTACGGGCAGAGCCAGAATCGCTTCAACTTCACGGTAGGTGACGCCTCCGCCGCACCTCCTACAGTTGCGCCCGCAGAGCCGACTGCGGCACCTGTCGTGGAGCCTACAACCGCACCCACCAACCCGGAAGTTGGTAGCGAGAAGCCCGACGTGCGAGTGAACCTTTCCGCCGACAAGGTTTCGGTCGTAGAGGGAGATAAGCTAGTCTACAGAATAGAAGTAGAGAACCTGGGTGATGCGCCTGCTCAAGATGTCGTTTTGACCAACCTCCTACCTGCGGGCGTGACCGTCAATGGCTCCCAGGCCACGAGCAGCACAGGCTCCGTAGCAGTCGAGGGGAACAATGTCACAGCGCAGCTAGGGGAGATAGCTCCGAACGCCAAAGTAGTGGTGGAGATACCTGTAAGCGTGAGCACCGACGCGGGCAGCAACGTCAGCAATCAGGTGAGTGTAATGCTTAGCGGCGTGACCGACCCCGTGCGCTCGAATGCCTACATTGCCCAGGTAACGGAGTCCCTCACGGGCGCGCCGCCCACCGTAGCTCCACAGCAGCCCGAAGTTGAGCCGACCCCTAACAAGCCCGCCGCCACCATCCAGCCCACGCCCAAGCCAAGCTCGCAGGCAGGTGGCAACCTCCCCAGCCAGCCCGACAAGCTGCCCCCTTCCGACCTCCCCAAGCCCAAGCCCGTCCAGGAAGCCAAGCCGCTACCCCAAACCGGAGGCGCGTTCCCCATAGTCTTCGCCATCGTGCTCGTGGTGGTTACTCTCCTGGCGCGTTACCTGCGGGGCCGCACCTACCGGAGGGTCTAAGAGATAACAGCTGTCCATATCCCTTCTTATCAAAATGAGCGCCGTAGGCGCTCATTTTGATAAGAAAATCCATCCTTCTAGCGTAGCCACCGCGGAATGTGATAAGTATATTGATGCTATTTCGTACTGGCGAGTATAAGAAATTAACCAATTCTGGCGATGTGCTATTCAAATAAATGCAGTAGTGTGTAGTCTGAGATAGACCACGCTCTGTATTTCTAGCCGCTCCAAAGCAACAGCGTATCTGCAAAATACTTCCTACTTCTTAATCGTTGAAGTCGGCGAAAACTTGAGTGGCGTCTCCCATAATAGCTGGTTCGTGAGCAATAACAGCATTTATGCTGCGAGGAAGAACACGATTCCCAGATCCTGGCTTTAGCCGCAGGTATGGAATCGGGTTAGTTCATAGCAGTCAAAAGGTAAGACTAGCGCTACATCTCAGCACGAAGAGCACGGCGCAGAGATGTGATTCCATATAATAGATTATTTTAGTCGGCTCTTGGCTCATCTATTTGATTGGCCGTTCAGCTCGCGGCTGAGAGATTATACAACCACTATGTACTTTCGGAAGGAGGTGGTAATGCTTCTTCAGGTGATGGCGTGGGCACTTAATTCAGGTTGGGTGCCCATATTGCCAATTCCATTCGATTTGTTGTCGTGAGTTATGTAGGTCACGACACAGAGATTAACTCAAGAAAAGAGGAAGGAAAACCATGAAAAAGCATGCGCATTTGATCAGAATAGCGACCATGTTCACCACCGGTACAACGGCAACTACAAAGATCAAGGTGTTCGTCCTGGCCGCCTTCGCCATCTTCGGAATAGCAACCGCCGCCAGTGCCTCGGTCCCGTCTGGTCCGCCAGCCAGCACCTCGCAGGGCGCAGTCACGCAGAGCCAGGATTACCCCTTCGGTATAGCAAACTTCAACTGCGCAGACATACAGCGCTACAATGTAGACAAGCAACTCAACATACGCGCAGCCGCCATAATGCAAAAATGCGGCCATGGGCCGGAAAAGAGTGAGAATAAAGCCGCCGCCAACTCCAGAGGCTCTACAGGCATAGCGGCTCTAGATCAACTCACTGGCCCGTTAAGTTACTACGGCGGAACTGATGTCAATGTCATTCTCCCCGACGGCACCTATCCCAAGGTGACTCAGAGCGAGACATTCGTTTGGGGCGATGGCGACAACGTCGTTGTCAACTACAACGACTCCCGCACCACCAACTGCTATGGCGGCGTATCGTACTCCCTCGATGGGGGCACAACATGGACTTCGCCCAGGCGGCACAGGCGCATCTCCCATCTGCACAGGTCACGGCGTCAATTATGGCGACCCCACAGTAGTCTACAACCGCCGGTATGACAAGTGGTATCTAACCGACATGGCATCTGGCTGCGGTGGAAATGGTCTCGGCGCATGGACCTCTATCGACGACGGCGTTACCTGGCAGGCAGGCCCTTGCGTGCACACCAACTCCTTTGACGACCGCAACTCCTTCTGGGTAGACAATAACGAATTATCTACATACTACGGGTATATGTACGAGTCGTACAACGACTTCAACGTCGGCGGTGGAGCGCTCAGAGTAACCCGATCAATAGATGGTGGCCTGACATGGCTCACCCCAGTGGCGATAACAACCAACCTCATTCGCAACGTACAGATCACGGGCAGCCCCAACAGCGATGGCACTGTTATCCTCGCAGGTATGAATGAGGGTGGTGGCGGCTTCGCCAACCGCATCAATATTATTTATCGCTCTACTGATGGCGGTGCTTCATTTACCCAGTCATACTCTAGCCCTCCCTTCTACCCGCCGGGCCGTGCAGCGTCGGGCTACTTCGCGGGTATGTACACATCACCCGCAGCATATTGGCGACACATGGGCTGGGGCCAGCCTGGCGTAGGTCCTCAGGAATCGGGGCAAAACGTAGTGCACTATGTGTATGCCGTGGGTATCAATGGCAGCGACCCCGGTAACATAATGTACATTCGCTCAACTAACAACGGCTCCACATTCTCTACCCCGATAAAGCTGAACACGGATAGCACAACCAAGGCACAGTGGATGCCCTCCCTCGCAGTTACAGCACGGGGCGGCATACTTGCTACATGGTACGACGAGCGCAATAACGGCGGTAACTGCGGCTCACCTGGCTCGAACATCCCGTGTTATGAGCGTTTTGCCCGAATATCGTTGGACAACGGGCTTACATGGCAGGCTGACCAGCCAATGAGTGACGTAATCAGCCCGCTTCCTATCCAGGCCGACACCGCTATACAGCCGCTGTATGTGGGCGATTACGACTACTCCAGCGCCAACGGCAACAACGTCTACTCAACATGGGTAGATGGCCGTGTAGCCCTTAGCGGCAAAGCGCAGCAGGATGTATTCTTCGACAAGATGGACTTATCGTTACCATGCGCACCTCCTCCCCCGGATATGATCGCCTGGTATCCGCTAGATGAGACTACCGGGAGCACTGCCGACGATGTTATTTTCCACAACACCGGCACCTTAAATGGCTCGACCATGCCCGATCCTATCAGTGCTGTGGTACTTGGAGGTCTGCACTTCCCAGGTGGTGGCTCGCCTCCCTCCAACCGCGTGACAGCACCGGATCAGCCCTGGCTCAACTTCGGCACCGGCTCCTTTAGCGCTGACACCTGGATCAGAACGACATCGACAAATTCGATCAATACCTTTCTGAACAAGCAGAGCTGGATCAACGCGACGCAAGGATGGGAGTTTATATCTGCACAACGGGCGGCTTGCTCTCCAGATGGGCAGTTGTCCCAATAATGTATGCAACCATAGCAACTATGAGAATGTCACCAGCGCGCAACTGAACAACGGCTCCTGGTATCACGTGGCAGCCACCGTGAGCAGGCCCCCAGGCGGCCCCAACGTCGGTTATCTCTACGTGAACGGCGAACTGATATATACCTTCACCCCTGGCGGCTACAACATGGATAGCATAGGTACCCCCCTGTCAATAGGTGGAGGCGATACCGGGTTTAACGGTGACCTTGATGAGGTGGAGTTATTCAGCCGCGCCTTGAGCCAGGCGCAGATACAGAGTATCTTCAACGCAGGCAGCGCGGGCAAATGTAAGCCTACGGCGGGTTGCCCGCCCCTCTTAGGGGACAGTCCCAACCCACAGGCAGGCGATGGTACCCAAACAGCCGGTGGCACCCAAACAGCAGATAGCCCGGACGCCGGGTGCGATTATCTGTACTGCGAGAGCATCAGCACGCTGATATCCGGCATCACCGATATCGGCAACCAATGCGACGATTGCCTCACGGATGTGACGCTGCCATTCCCTTACACGTTGTACAACGTAACCTACAGCAAGATCAAGGTTGGCTCCAACGGCTTCATACGGTTTGACAATGGCCTTTACAATGGCTGTTGCCCAAACGAGGACCTGCCCCAGCTGCCAAAAATTGGGCCAGCCATCTTCGCTTACCATACTGACTTGATTACCGGCACCACCTGGGATTATCAACCGTGCCCCGGCTGTGGCGTCTTCACCCGTGTTATCGGCGTTCCCGGCTCGCGCAGCTTCTACATCGAATGGCGTGTGCGCTATTTTGCGCATAATGGCCCGGTCCAATCGGCTAACTTTGAGATCGTGCTCCACGAGAACGAGCGCACCTTCGATATCATTTATGCCGACGCCGAGCAGGGTGGCAGCAACTCCACAATCGGTGTGCAAAGCTCCTACAGCTTCTACACCAGGTACTCCTACAACACCCCTAACAGCGTGACGAAGGGGCGAAAAATCCACTTCTGGCTGCCCTGCGAGACGAAAAACGTGCAATTTATGCTGGAGGACAATGAGGATGCACTCACTCCCAATGTCGTCACCGACACCGGAAACCACTGCGATGATTGCCTCACATCTATCACGTTACCCTTCCCATACACAAAGGGCGGTGTGCCCTACACTAACGTCGAAGTCAGTTCCAATGGGGTACTGATATTAGCCCCACCAGGCCCAGGCAATAACTTTATCAACCAACCCCTTCCTCTGGGTGGTGGGACGGTTGCTTTCTATCCTCACTGGGACGATCTACGGACCGACGGCAGTTGCACAGGCGGACCATGCGGTATCTACAGTCGCACAAGCGGACCATCGGGGGCACGCGTCTTCACTATCCAGTGGCGGACACGTCTCTACAGTGCACCTGCGGAACAGGTGCAGTTCGAGATTCGGTTATATGAGAACCAGGGGCGGGTGGACTTTGTCTATGGTACCGTCTCAGGGGATGGTATCAGTGCCACTGCCGGTATGGAAACTAACGGGCTTTCTTCCCCTGGTACCAGTACTCATACAACACGGCAAGTTTAGCAACCGACCTGCTTCTCTCGTATACGCCCCTCTTCTCGACCGAAGACGACGCGCAGCCGGAGAATTCTTACCGAGTTGAACTCTCCGAGTGGTACGGTCCAGACGTTCGAGGACGTGCCACCGACCAATACCTTCTTTACCTTTGTCTCCTGTGCGTCCAACGCAGGGGTCATTAGTGGCTACGCCTGCGGCGGGCCAGGCGAGCCTTGCGTAGCGCCAGACAACCGGCCTTACTATCGCCCGAACATCAATGTGACACGCGGCCAACTATCGAAGATTGTCGCCAGTATGGGAGGTGTCCCTAAATTCCCGGCTGAACCAGGCGCGGAGACGTTCGCCGATGTACCCAGCACCAACACCTTTTCTACTTTCATAGAAGAGTTGGCCCGACGGAACGTGATAGGCGGATATGCTTGTGGCGGACCTGGTGAGCCTTGCGACTCGCAGAACCGCCCCTACTTCCGTCCAGGAGCCAACGCCACTCGCGGCCAGATCAGTAAGATCGTCAGTAACGCAGTCGGGTTAGACACCGTAATCCCCGTTGGCAAGCAAACCTTTGCCGACGTCCCCAGCACGCACACCTTCTCGGTCTTCATCGAGCGGTTGTACTTGAAGGGCGCGGTCAACGGCTATGGTTGCGGTGGGCCAGACGAACCGTGCGATGAGGTGAACCGACCTTACTTCCGCTCCGGCGCTTCCACCACTCGCGGCCAGTTAGCCAAGATAGCGGTCAGCAGTTTCATGCCCGATTGCACGCGAGAGCCATAGTTCTAAATCCAACAGCTATATCACAGGAGACATCAGGAGACATAGCGAGGCTGTCCGGCAACGTAAGTAAGCCAATGTCCGGACGCGGGGAAACCCTCGCGTCTGGACAACCCCACTTGGTATGAGGAGTTTGATCGAGTAACAAGGCGGTCGCCAAACTCACATACCCAATGCGCCAAACTTTCATACGATCCGTAGTCACCCGTGGGGTGTGCGCAGGCGTTGGCGCGGAATGACGATGGTGTAGCCGCCGTTACGGGTAGCATCCTCGCCGTAGATATAGGCCAGGCTGCCTGGATACTTGTCGAGGAGATAGTCGGCCCCGCGCAGGACCAATTGCGTATCGAAGCCGGAGATGCGCTTGCCATGCTCGCGCAGGTAATCACGTAATGTGTCGCGGATCAGGCCGGGGGTATCTCCCTTGCCCTTGCCATGTATGACCTCAAGCCCTGCGAGTTCGCCACCGGAGCGCGCCCCTAGCAGCCTATTATAGGCACGAACGAAGCGTAGCATAGCGTCCGCTACGATGTACCCATGCAGGTCTAGCTTCTCAAGCCGCATGTCTAGGTGAAGTGTGGCGCATACAAGATGGTACTTGCGACATACATTAGGCTACTGCTGGGGAGACTTCGTACTTGATTGGTAGCAGCTTGGCGAGGTCTACATGTTTAGATGCGTCCAGGATTTCAATGCCGACAATCCTCTCATCTGGACCCATATCGAGCACGATGTTTTCAAAGACACGCCTGTTTACAAGCTCCTGGTTTTCATCACCCAGTCGAATGTACAGGAAATCAATCTTTGTATCATAGTGAATTTGCATCGTATGACTCTCAACTCTTCCATGCAGCAGGTATCCAAGAAGTGCAACTATTAGCCTGTCATTCTGAGCGAAGCGAAGAATCTAGGATTTTCCGCGACAGTACAAGCCCAGAGATATCTAGATTCTTCGCTTCGCTCAGAATGACATTCATTGCTTTACACTTTTCAAGTGCCCTTTCATATCTAAGTACGCCCTGCGTGTTCTTTTAGCACGTTAGACGCGATAACGATCCTCTGTATCTGCGATGTGCCCTCGTATATCTCGGTGATTTTGGCGTCGCGGAAGAATCGTTCGACCGGGTACTCTTTGACGTAGCCGTAGCCGCCGTGGATTTGCACCGCCGCCCACGCGCTCTTCATAGCAAGCTCGGAGGCGAAGAGCTTCGCCATGCTGGCCTCTTTGCTTACCTTCATACCCTTGTCCCGCATCGTGGCCGCCCTGTAGAGGAGGAGGCGCGCCGCGCTGAGGCCCATCGCCATGTCGGCCAGCATGAATTGTATAGCTTGGTGGTCTGATATGGGGCCGCCGAACTGCTCGCGCTCCAGACTGTAGTTAGTGGCCTCCTCGAACGCGCGCTGTGCGATGCCAACGCCTTGCGCCGCGATACCGATGCGCCCTCCATCGAGGAGCGACATTGCTATCTTGAAGCCCTGACCTTCTTCCCCCAGGAGGTTCTCGGCAGGTAGCTCCGCGTCCTCAAATATGAGCTGGGTGGTCTCAGAGGCGCGTATGCCCATCTTGTGCTCCGGCTTACCCACCGTGAGGCCAGGGGTCTCTTTGGGGCAAATGAAGGCGGAGATGTTGCGCGAGGGCTTGTCCGTATTGCCAGTGACGGCGAAGAGGATGGACATCTCTCCCGTCCCGCCCGACGTGATCCAGGTCTTGGTGCCGTTGATTACGTATACATCGCCCCGGCGCACGGCGGTGGCGCGCATCGCGGCGGGGTTGGACCCGGCGTGCGCCTCGCTGAGAGCATACGCCCCCAACCACTCTCCAGACGCCAGCAAGGGGAGGTAGCGTGTCTTCTGCTCTTCGGTCCCGAACATGTAGATCGCCCCGCACGCCAGGGAGTTATGCACCGATATGACAGTGCCAAGTCGCGGGCACGACCCGGTTAAGCTTCCTCCAGCATGAGTATGTAGGAGAGGGTATCGGCCCCCACCCCGCCGTACTCCTCCGGCACGAGCATTCCCGCGAAGCCAAGCTCCGCCATCTTGTTGAACATCTCGCGAGGGAAGGTAGCGCGCTCGTCCCACTCGGCGGCATGCGGCTCAAGCTCTCGCGTCGCGAAGTCGCGGGCGGTATCGCGGATAAGTTGGTGTTCAGGGGTGAGTTCTAGGTTCATAGCTTCTAGTCCTGTAACCAGTATAAGATAGTTTGGCCGCCGGTCAGCATATAGAAGGAAAGAATGATGGCACTTATCAACATGGCAGGGTGCAAATTCTTCCGACCCTTGCAAGAGTATTCCAATTACGGTAGATCATCACAAATTGCACGGCAATCAAGGGTAAGGCCGCATAAGCGGCGAACCCCCAAACAAAGAGAGATAGCTGGTATAGGAAACGACCGAATCCTTCCCATGCGAATGGGAACCATTCTCTTGGATCGAGGCCCAAGTTGTGTGTAGCCTGATAAACATAATCGTGATAGGCATAAAATAGAGAGTACGGCAAGAATACGAGCAATATAGAAAGGATCAGGCTCAGGCCGAACAGTAGCGTGAACACGCGCATCACCTTGCGTAGCATTTTACTGTTGTCAGGTTTGGAGTTTGTGAGATCCTCCAATAAGGTTGTCGCTCCCATTTTACTCCTTGCTTTCCGAGCGGGGTAGCTCAAACCTGCTGTCATCTATCGGCACATTGGCCTCGATGCTGTCCCATATGAATAGCTCGGAATGCTCGCCGTCCCTCGCCATCTCTTGCCATTGGAAGGGGAATAGTACCCCATTGACCTCGCGGTAATCCTCGTATAGGGTGTGGGTTTCGGCGGGGTCGCTGCCGTGGATGGGCCTGACCGATACTGTCTTGTTGACCAGCAAGCTCTCCGCGTCGAGATAATAGTGGATTACGTTGCCGTCGTTGCGCGTTATTTCCAGATGGAAGGTCTCAGCGCCGTCCAGCTTCTCTTTGCCCATAAACCTGACGGTGTGTCCCTTCTCGCGGTAGCCAACGAGTGGGCCGTCAAACTCCGCGCCCCTTTTTAAGGGCCTCGGCAGGCATACCTTCAACGTACTCGGCCTGGGTCATGCCCTTCCAGGGGTTATGCTCCCAGGCTCGCTCGCCGTCCCACCCCTCTACACCGTGCATGTTGTTGAAAGTGAATTCGATGCGTATGCGCTCAGGGCGCTTCTTCTCGCCGTAAAGAGTGAGCCAAGCGTTGCCTTCCTGCCCCATCTTCACTCTACCCCGCTGGCGCAGAGTTGTGATAGCCATAATGCGCTCCAGGCCGCCGCGCGCTTCGATGTGCCGGGCAATAAGGTCTTCAGCAATCGGGTCCGCATCTGACAAGGGGCTACCCTCTACCCCCACCACCCCCACCACCTCGCCCGCGCATGGCAATCATGCCGCCGACAGCAGCAATCAACACGACCGGCAAGAGCAGCCACCAGCCATCGAAGTGGCGGACCGGGTTCAGCCATATAACCAGGGCAATCATTGCTATCACGAGGACCAGTCCGATACCGCCTGAGAGCGCTGCTTTAGAGTTCATTATGGCCTACCTCCGTTATTTCCGCTTGCAAAGCTAAGAGCAATCGCAACCCCAACGGCCACAAGCAAGACCACAACCAGTATTATCCGCCAGCTAGGGAAGTGTGCCCTGGGGCTAAACCGTATCATCAGGGCTATCGCTGCTACCATCAGGACTAGGCCGATAGCGCCGGAGATTATTACTGGAGTGCTCATCGTTCTGGTTCATCTGGCGGATGTTCGCCAACATTGTGTAATACACGGCGCAAGTTTACGACAGATTGTCTATTCATATCGAGCGCCTCTATAGTGGCCCATCCAGTGGGTGTCCGGCCCACAATGAGAGTAAAGTCCTTGCTCCACGTAAAGTGGTCCTTCCATATCTGCTGCCGGGGATTGTAAAGAGGTGCCATTTCGCCGCTCACGGGATCTACCCAAGTGACTCTAGTATATTTGTGGTTGTTACAGGCCTGGCAGGAGAGCGCCAGGTTGTCTAATGTGCTCTCACCTCCTCGACTTTGAGGTATTACATGATCAATCGAGAAGACTTCTGGAGCGTAGTCCATTAGTGTGCGGCAATATTCACATTGATTGTATGCACGTTTCCTTACGAGTCTTTTTGCTCAGCCGTAACACGCTTCATGCTACCTTAGGTGGCTTGATGCCTAGGTCATCCATCAACTCACGAAGGGTTGTATTGCGAAGTTGGGCTAACTTTACTAATGCTTCCAATCGTTGCACATGCTTCTGCTCAATCTGATCACTCAGGCTAATAAGCTCTCTATACTCATCTTCGGTGAGGACTTCGTCATCTCGCTTACCCTTGAGCATCTTATAGCGCTTCCGTAGGTCTGCGGGTAACCCACTATTTCTATTTATCTCTAAGAGTAGTTTGGTCTCCTCTTCAGAGACGCTTGATGCTTTGTGGCGCTCCTGCAACTTGATGACCTGCTCAACAAAGTACTCTAACTCAGCCGGATCCAACTGCGCGGCGGCCTCTAAGAGTTTGTCAGCAGATAGAATAGCTTCAACCTGGATAGTTGGCATTATATACCTCCTAATCCCTAATATCTCTACATCATCTATGTCTGAGGGGTGTAGCTATACATTCGCGGTTGCCTTCTTCGCCGCCTTGAGCACCTCTCTTGCTATCACCAGCCTCTGTATCTCTGACGTGCCTTCGCCTATCTCGGTCAGGCGTACGTCACGGTAGAAACGCTCCACGTGTGCTTCGGTGATGTAGCCGAAGCCGCCATGTACCTGTATCGCCTTGTGGCAGGCTTCCTCGCCCGCCTCGGACGCGAAGAGCTTCGCCATCGCAGCTTCCTTTGTGAAAGGCCTCTCGTTGTCCTTCAGCCACGCGGCTTGATATACCAGCAACCGGGCAGCCTCCAGCTTCATCGTCATGTCGGCCAGCATGAACTGCACCGCTTGGAAATTGGAGATGGGCTGGTTGAACTGCTGGCGCTCGTTGCTGTACCTTATCGCGGCGTCTAGTGCGGCCTGCCCTAGTCCGACCGCCATCGCGCCGATGGAGATGCGCCCGCCGTCCAGTATTTCAAGGAACTGGCGGAAGCCGAGGCCGGGTGTGCCCAGCACGTTCTCCTCAGGCACGCGTACATTCTCGAAGAAGACTGGGGAGGTGATCGAAGAGCGCAGGCCCATCTTGTCCTCGTCCTTGCCAAAGCTGAGGCCCTCGGCGGGATTCTCGACGATAAAATTGGTGATGCCTCTTGAACCTGTCGCTTCGGGGTCGGTCTTGGCGGTGATGACCATTACGCCGCAGATGCGTCCGGAGGTCATGTACAGCTTGGAGCCGTTGATGACCCACCCATCGCCGTCACGCACCGCAACAGTCTTGGTGCCGCCCGCGTCTGAGCCTGCGTGCGGCTCGGTGAGGCCAAACGCGCCTATAATCTTGCCCTGTGCCTGCGGGACCAGATATTTGCGCTTCTGCTCCTCGGTGCCGAAGAGGTAGAAGGGAGACGCGCCGAGGGAGGTATGCGCCGCCAGCGTCAATCCGAGCGAGCCGTCGGCCCGCGAAATCTCCTCGACCGCGATAGCGTATGAGAGGGTGTCGCCCCCGGCACCACCATATTCCTCCGAGAAAGGCACGCCCATCAGGCCGAGAGCAGCCATCTTCTCGATCAGGTCGTGGGGGAACTCGTGGGTCTTGTCGCGCTCTAGCGCGCCTGGTGCGACTTCCTTCTCCGCGAAGTCGCGCACGGTGTCTCTAAAAAGCTTGTGCTCTGATGAAAGCTCAAAATCCATCTGTAAAGGGCCTCCTCATTGAGGTCAGATTTGATATGAAATGACTAATATGCAGCCCACTTTTCGCGCATGGGCATTTCTGTGTGAATCGTGAGATTATAGCACAGGCTTTCGATGCGTGTCGAACTTCGGTAGCTCTATTTCTGCTCCTCCAGGTACTCCCCAATCTCGCAGTAGAACAACCTCGCCCCGGATTGCTTCATATGCCAGCTTGCTGCTACCAGCGGCGTTTCACAATTGGGATAGAAGGTGTTAGCTACTATTTTGGATGCCTGCCCTCTAGTCACGTTAGCGAACGGTCGGAAGTAAGGACGATTGGCATCGTCACATGGCTCTCCCTCTCCGCCGCATGGATAGCCACCCATCACACCGAGGTTGGTGAGGCGCATTATCCATGTGTAGAAAGGGTTGTCTTCAGGTACATCTGTAAAGTACAGGCCGGTTGGTGTGCCTCCTACCCCTGCTGCGTTAGCCACTATTTTGGCTAGCTGCCCTCTCGTGGCGTTGGCGAAGGGTCGGAAGTATGGACGGTTGTCTGGTGGTTCGCAAGGCTCCTCTGGTATGGTCCCACATGGATACCCACCCATATGCCCTCTCATCGATAGACGGTTGATCCATGAGTAGAAGGTATGGGCAGGGTCTACATCCTCAAATATCTGAGGTCCTGGGTCCTCATTGAAGCCAGCTGCATTACTCACCATCTTGGCTATCTGGGAGCGAGTAATCTCGTTCCCTGGCTTGAACGTACCGTCAGAGTAGCCGGATATGATGCCTCTGCAAGCCAGGCACCTGATATTCGCGTAGAAAGTGTGGTCAGACGGTACATCACTGAAGGTGATAGCGCATGCTGTGGAAGTTGCGGTAGCTGGTATCGGGGTGCTGGTGGCAGTGGTCATAGCTGTGGGAGTGCAAGGCAGCCCAAAGAGATGCCAATGGGTGTCCACATTGTTCTCTTCGTTCGTCTCCTGCACATCATTCTGGGAGTCGGCAACGAGAGTGTAGATGACATAGCCAGGGGTGCAGGGGCCAGTCGAACACTCAGTTGTATAATAGCCGGTGAAAGGTGGTACAACGAAATCGGTCCCATTGAAATTCATGGTGGTAGTGACCGGTACAGTGGCGTCTTGCGGCTCGACATATACAGACAAAACGAAGGCGGGTTGATTGCAAGTAGGCGAATAGGCGTACCACGCGGCGCGCAAATCAAGGGTTGGTGGCGTAGCGGAAGATGTGGGAGTAGCAGTGCCTGTGGCTACTCCGGTAGCTGTTTGAGTTACGGTTCCAGTGTTAGTGGGCCCTGCTGTGCCCGTAGTGGTCGGCGTCGCGCTGTTCCCGCCTGGGGTTGTTGTAGCGGTGCTGGTGCTCGTAGCGGTTCCAATCGGCGTGAACGTAGCAGAAGCTGTCGCTGCCACTGTGGTAGCAGTAGCCCCCGGTGTTGAGGTGTAAGGCACGAAGCGCCCAATCTTGCTCACTGTCAACTCCGCAATCCACATTGCCCCACCCCCGTACCACGCCCGCCCTGGCCCTATCCGCCGCCCAGGGGTAGGCGGGATTGTGGGGAGAGTCCACTCCACTATGCTGCCGTTGCGCGTACCGGTCAGGGTGCGTGGGACGGGTGTAAGCTGCGTTACGATGGGAGTGTAGACAACTGACACAGGCAGTGCCGTCGCTTCGGCGGGCATTGGCTGGCTGACCGTAGTCGGCACGACGACCACTACGGTAGGCGTGGTAGCGCCCACAGGCTCCAGTCTTCCTATACGGTTGCCGCTCATCTCCGGGAAGTAGATCATGCCGTTCTCGTCGCCAACGGGCTGGGTTATCAGCTTAGTCCCACCTGACGCGCCCGGCACGCTCCACATTGTGAACTTATTCTCCGACGGTTGCAGGCGGATGACCCTGCCGTTATAAGGTTCCGAGTACCAGAAGTCGCCGTTAACGAAGTTGCCGAAGAGTGGGCCGATATTGTTAGGTGGGCTGCACAACCCACCCGCAGTTGGGGGCTGCCAGAACTTCCAGGTGTCCGTCCCGCCGGAGGAGACAAGCTGGCCGACTCGATTGCCGCACGTCTCCACGAACCACACGCTATGGTCAGACGCTACAACCACGCTATGCGGCCATGAGCCTGAGAAGGGGTGCGGGTGCCGCAGATATACGCCCGTTGCCAGGTCGAGGCTGCTGATGTTGTCGGAGTCGCGCTCGCTGAACCACACCCTCACGCTGCTGGTGATGATGTCGTCAACCGCGATGCCGTGTGGGAAGCCTGTAGGGTCCAGCGCCCACTCGGTAATTGTGTTGGAATCGGGCTGGAGGCGTCCGATTTTGTTCTGGCGCACTTCGGTGAACCAGATATCGAAGCTGCGATCAATGGCCGTGCCATGCACGTAGCCACCTGTCGTCGGTATGCCCCACTCGCGCAGCACGCCCGTGTCGGGGTCGAGCGCGCCTACCTGGTCGAGTGGCGGGTTGCTGTGGGTCCCTTCAGCGAACCAGATCAGGCTGCGCGATGAGTTCCATTTAAGTTGCCACGGCCCGCGATTGGGCGGCAAAGCCCACTCTGTCAGTATACCCGTATCGGAGAGGGTAGGGGCCTCCTGCGTCGGCCTCGCCGCACCTTGAGAGGGGGCCATACCAAGCCAGAACATCGAAGTCAGGCTGACGAGCAGCAAGGCCACGAATGTATATGCCCTGATCATCTTTTCTATGCGCGCCATACTCCCTCTCACCGTACAATGCTATTCTTTCGCACCAAGTTTACCATGAAAAGAGCAAAATTATTCTCACAAAATCAAAATGGACCCCGCCGGGGTCCATTTTGATTTTGTGAGAATAATATCCTTCTATGTAGGCGATCAGCCTCACATGACGTGCACTCTCCTGGTGTGGTAGCCTGTCGCGCCATCCGGGAAGGTGCCCTGGTCTCTGGAGGTCTGCACCTCGCCCGTGCCGTCGGTGGCCCTCACCTTGATGTCATACGTACCCGACTCAGGTATCCACGGGAAGGTCCACTGCACCCAGGCGAACTCGCTCAGGGGAGTGCGCAGGCGCGCATCGGCCCACGTCTTGCCGCCGTCAGTGCTGACCTCCACCCTCTGTATCCTGCGGTCGCCTGCGAAGGCCACTCCGCTTACGTAAACAGGCTTCGCCTCGATGTTGTCCTTGTCGGGGAAGTCGATGCGCGACATGGTCATATAAGGCGCGGTATCGCTCCACCCCTGGCTCTCCCAGTAACCCTTATAGTCAAAATTGGCAAGCTCCACCTCGGTGATCCACTTGCAGTTCTTCATGCCGTAGATGCCGGGCACCAGCAGGCGTGCGGGGAAGCCATGCTTGTGGGTGAGGGGCGCGCCGTTCATCTCGTACACGAGCACGCACTGGTTCTCCAGCGCGGCCTTCAATGGGAAGCTGTCTGTGTAGCCGTCCGCACCACGCACGATTACCTCGGTAGCGCCACTCTTCGGCTTTGCCTTCTTCACCATCTCACCGAAGTCTACGCCTTTCCACCGTGCGTTGCCTATGAGTCGAGCCCCCTATGGGGTTGCTGATGCACGCCAGTGTCTCTATGCGATCCATCGGCTGCATCGCGGAGAGGTCCTTGAGAGTGATTGCGTAAGGGTTCTCGACCAGCCCCTTGAAGGTCAGGCTCCATGCAGCCCCGTCCAGAGTGGGGTCAACGAAGTTCTTGGTGGTGATGTAGAAGCTCTCTGTGGGGGTAATATCAGGCACGAGTAATGCCTTGACCCCATTGAACTCCTCGCCGGGGATAGGTGTAGGCTGGTCGGGTACGTTGGCGACCGCCGTCGCGCCTGGCTGCGGTGTTGGGTTGGAGCCGAGGTCTGTTTCTACCAGCGCGGCCTTCTGCGGACCCTTCAATATCGCCGTAATGACGCCCCACAGCGCTCCCCCACCTACCACCGCCAGCGTCCCGCCGCCCAACACCCGCATAAGGTTACGTCTCTGTTGGTCTGGCCCCTCTATCACCTCCACTGCCACCGGGCCTTCGGCCTCGACCGTTCTAGGCCAGCGCAGTAATTTCACCAACGTCAATCCGAAGACGATGGAGAGGAGGAACATATTCAGCGCCACCGGGATGCCGAATGGAGCCAGGGTTCTGCCCCATATCGCCTGCGAAATCTCCTGGGGTGCGGTTGCCAGGATTGCATTGGAGCCGAAAAAGCCATGTCCGAACAAAGGCAATACGATAACGTTAAGTGCGGCACCGACCATTAATCCATAGAGCAGGCCGCTAAGCCAGCGATTGGATCCCATATTACGCCACGCGGGCCAGAGCTTCGTGAATGCAAACCCCAACAGCCCTCCGAGCAACAGCGTACCTTCCAGGATCAGTACAAGCAATAATGCTTTGCCGCCCTCTTGCAGCCAGTTGATAAAGAAGGATTTTATCTGGCCGCCGGCTAGATTGGTGAGTTTCTCCTCCACCAGCTCGGGGATGGAGATAGTGTTCGTCGTAAGGCGCAACACGGCCATGACCAGTATCATGACCAGCCCGGCTCCAACGCCTGCCCCGAAGCCACCACGAAGCATGTCTAATCTCCGCTTCTCAGGCATTTCACGGCTCTCAGGTCGCTCATAGCTTGGGGGTATCTCCGGCTTCTCCGGCTTCTCCAGGTCGTCTAGCTTCTCCGGTGTCTCTATCGTTTCCATAGTTGCCTCCCGGCCTCCAGCACCAAGCCAATCCCGGCGCAGATCAGGCTCGATGGGTGAAAATCACATCTATACACCTTCTTATATACCTAAACATACGTCCTTGTCCACGATACAGATGTATAGTAGGGGCAAATGTAAGAAAGATGTAATGGTTGGCAGCAGTTATAGATTGAAGCTAAATGAACAGTAAGGAGGTAATAGATTGTAGGGGCGACCCTCGTGGTCGCCCTGGTAGCCGAGATGTAACGTGGGCAGGGCGACCACGAGGGTCGCCCCTACTCGTTTAGCTCCGAGTTATGAATTACCTCGCCTGTACGAAATGCGCGGTACGCAATATGCTAACGTATAACCCATCACGCCTCCCATAACATACCGCCTATCTCGCATTATGATCAGAACATAGCACCTTCAGGGCTGATGCAAAGTTGGAGGTAGCGCATGTCGCATAGAGCAGCACATCTCTACCTGTCATTCCGAACGAAGTGAGGAATCTCCGAGCTTGGCTGTACGGATAGAGTTTTAATTCTTCGCTTCGCTCAGAATGACAGACTAACTTGTGCTTCTCTTTTGGACACCCTCTCAGAATGACCGGTAAAAGGTTACAGTTAAAGTATAAGGTGCAGCCGTCTTCATAGTACTTATGCCTCACTTCGAAGCATTTAACACATCTGGTACAATTAGATACGCCCGGCGGGGGCGTAGACATCTTCGTGCAAGCTAATGCCCTCTATCCCACTCGACGCGGCGCAGTAACCTCTGGAAGGAGAACCAACCTTGAAGACCCCTAGACCTCTTTTCGCTCGCTGGCTGAGCGTGCTTGCGTTGTTCGCGCTTGCCTTCGGTGTGCTCGCAACAGCTAATACCTCCGCGTCAGGTGCTCTCTCTACAGTGCCGGACGACGGCACCGAGAGCCTCCCCCCAGGCGCTACTATCGAAACGTTACTGCCTGGTATGGTCAACCCTATAGCTATGGTCTTTGACCCTGCCGGACGCCTCTTTTACACCGAAAAGACCACAGGTAACGTGCGCCTGTACGCGGGTGGCACGCTACAGACTACCCCCGTCATCAACTTCTCCGTAGATTCCAGTGGCGAGCAGGGTCTCCTCGGTATCACCCTGGACCCCGACTTCACTAACAACCACCTCGTCTACGTCTATTACACCTGCCTGGCGGGGAGTGCAGGGTGCCCAACCAAAGAGAACCGGGTAGTTCGCTTCGTTGAGACTGGCGGCATCGGGTCCGGTGCCACCACCATATTCAACTCGCCGAACAGCACCGGCTCTACCAACCATAATGGCGGCAACATCCACTTCGGCCAGGATGGCAAGCTCTACATAAGCATCGGGGAGGACGCCACCCCTTCCTACTCCCAGGACGCGACCGAGAAGAGAGGGAAGATACACCGCATCAATGGCGATGGCAGCATCCCCTCCCCCAACCCTACCTTCACACAAACTGGCGCGATCCCTTCCCTCTTCGCTATGGGCCTGCGCAACAGCTTCGACTTCGCTATTGATCCATATACGCCCCTCAGCCCCTACCCTCGCATCTTCGCCAGTGAGAATGGCCCCGGCTGCGACGACGAGATGAACCGCATCGAGGCGGGGTATAACTACGGCTGGCGCAACAGCTACCCATGCGACGATGCCAGCCCAAGCCCCACGTATAACACTATCAACCCCCTCTGGTACATTCCCAACGGCCTGTGCTGCGAGGCCCCGACGGGCCTAGCCGTATACACGGGCAACCAGATACCGCAGTGGACCAACCACATATTCATGGCAACGTACAACAACCAGGCCATGCGCCACATGTATCCAAGCGGGGATAGGTTGACTCTAACTACAACCAATATCATAACTGGCATAACGGTAGGTACGGATATAGAGACCGGCCCGGATGGCGCGCTCTGGTACATCCAGGGCGGCGGCTATACGACCGGTATCCTCAAACGCATCGTTTGCACCACTTGCGGCGGTAGCACCGCAACCCCTACCAGCGTACAGCCTTCCAGCACCCCTACGCGCACGGCGACCCCCATTCCACCTAGCAGCACGGCCACGCGCACGAACACTCCCATACCACCTACCAATACCGTGCTCCCTTCGCTTACAAGTACTTTCACTCCAACGCCTACTCCAACGCCCACAGGCACCTTTATTCCGCCGAGTAACACGCCCGTCGTGCCGAGCAATACGGCCGTGCCGCCAACCGCTACCCGGACGCCGCTGCCAACGAACACCCCAGGCGGGCCGTCCAACACTCCAACCTCCACGAGCACAACGCAACCTAGCGGCACGACCGCGCCCACGACCACAGCCACGGCGATTGCTACCGCGTGCACAATCGAGTTCACAGACGTGCCGCGCGAGAACACCTTCTACTCATACGTGCGCTGCCTGGCGTGCAGAGACATCTTGAGCGGTTACCAGTGCGGCGGGCCAGGCGAGCCATGCGACGGCGACAATCACCCCTATTTCCGCCCCGGCAACAACATCACCAGGGGACAGATAGCCAAGGTAGTCTCGAATGCGGCGAGTTCTTGCCGAGGACCCAGGAGAGCCAATCTATGCGGACGTGCAGTCCGGCCACCCCTTCTATGCGTGGATCAACCGCCTTACCCTGAGAGGGTACATGGGCGGCTATCCATGTGGTGGGGAAGGTGAGCCTTGCAATGGCTCGAACCAGCCTTACTTCCGCCCGTTCAACAACGTGACGAGAGGACAGCTATCGAAGATAACGTCGAATGCCGCTAACTACAACGACACGCCCGTAGGCCAGCTATTCGAGGACGTACCGCCCGCGCACCCCTTCTATATATGGATACAGCGCCTGGCCTCGCGGGGGATAATAGGCGGCTACTCCTGCGGCACACACCCGAGCGAGCCGTGCGTCCCGCCCGATAACAGGCCGTACTTCCGCCCAGGCACTGACGTAACGAGAGGCCAGGCGTCGAAGATAGTAGCGAGCACCTTCATAGGTAGCTGCCCTCAACCACCCGTCCAAACGTCTTACGTCGAAATCGAGTTCTTCGATTACCAGCCTCGGAACCTAGTTGTGCCGCAGGGTACGACCGTGCGCTGGTTCAACTACGACCTGGACTATCACACCGCCACCAGCGGGCCGCCCGGCCAGTTCGATGGTCAATTCGACAGCGGCAGTATCCCGCAATACGAACTCGTGGGCCTTCACCTTCAACACACCGGGAACCTACGAATACTACTGCCGCCCGCACCCGTACATGGTTGGCACTATCACTGTGACAGCTTCTCTGAAACCATAGCGGAACCTCTGTAGGGACGTCGGGCACCCGGCAGCCCACGTCCCTACGGGCTGTTGGGCGTTTATGGGTAAAAGAGAATACAATCTTTAGGTGGAGAGCATGAGGTTCTATGAACATGCTCAAGCTTCCTTGACGCGCTACCGGACTCTATTAGCTCTGCTTGCCCTCGCCTTTAGCGTCGTGGCTGTAGTGGCTATTAGCTCCGTGTCTGGAGCAGCCCCTACCGCCCGTACCGTGCCTGCCGAAGGCGTCGAGCCGTTACCCCCGGGCACGTTCATCGAGACTATATTGCCTGGCCTCACAGGCAGGCCCGTTGCTATGACTTTCGATCCTGACGGCAGGCTCTTCTATACCGAGAAGAACTCCGGCAACGTGCGGCTCTACGTCAACGGCACCCTGCGAGCCAACCCTGTAATCCACTTCCCGGTGCAATGGGGTGATTTTGACGAACGCGGCCTGATAGGTATTGCCATTGACCCTGACTTCGCTACCAACCGGTATATCTATGTCTATTGGTCCTGTGGCTCGGCGGGGGGTTGCGACCCCTTTGAGAACAGGCTGTCACGCTTTGAAGAGAAGGATGGGAAGGGCTTCAACCCTGTTGTCATATGGTCTGCGCCGGACAGCGCCTCTTCCCCCATCCATAATGGCGGCAACATCCACTTTGGGCCGGACGGCAAGCTCTACATAACCATAGGCGACGATGGCGACCTCCCGGCCAATTCTCAGAACGTGATGGTCAAGAACGGCAAGATACACCGCATCAACTCTGACGGCACTCCTGCTCCTGGCAACCCGGTGTTCCCCCAGACGGGGGCGTTGCCTACGCTCTTCGCTATGGGTTTTCGTAACAGCTGGGACTTTGTGATAGATCCGCTGACCCTTCCATATCCTCATTACCGGCTCTTTGCAAGCGAGAATGGCCCTTACTGTGATGACGAAATGAACCGTATCGAGGGTGGGTACAACTATGGTTGGCGCTATTTATACCCCTGTGACGACGCAAATCCTAATCCGGTCTTATAACACTATTAGGCCACTGTGGTATTTACCCCAGGCGCAGTGCTGCGAAGCGCCCACCGGCATCACTGTCTACATGGGTTATCAAATACCAGAATGGACCAATGATCTCTTTATGGCTTCCCATAACTATGGCAACCTGCGCCACTTCTATCTGAACGCGGAACGCACACTTATAACACAGGTCAACATCGTAAATGATGTCACAGCTAAAGGGGACATAGAGACTGGTCCGGACGGCGCTTTCTGGTACTTCGAGGAAAGTGCCTGGGAACCACAATCGAACCTCAACCGTATTGTCGGCCCCGGCAAAGGCGGAGGCCCTACCGCTACCAGCGTACACCCTGCCACCTTCACTCCTACCCCCACAGCCACCCTTACCCCCTGCCCAATGGAGTTCACAGACCTGCCATCCGACAACCCCTTCTACTCATATGTGTGCTGCCTGGCGTGCAGGGGCATCCTGAGTGGCTACCAGTGTGGAGGGGAAGGTGAGCCATGCGATGGAGAAAATAATCCCTATTTCCGGCCTGGCTATAACATCACGAGGGGGCAGATAGCCAAGGTTGTGGCGAACGCGGCGAGTTTTACCGAAGACCCAGGCGAGCCCATCTATGCGGACGTACCATCCGGCCACCCCTTCTATGCGTGGATCAACCGCCTCACTCTGAGAGGGTACATGGGTGGCTATCTGTGTGGTGGAGACGAGGAGCCATGCAACGGCTCGAACCAGCCATACTTCCGTCCCTTCAGCAACGTCACCAGGGGCCAGCTATCGAAGATAACATCGAATGCCGCGAACTACAGCGACACGCCCGTAGATCAGATATTCGAGGACGTACCGCTCGCACACCCCTTCTATATATGGGTACAGCGATTAGCCTCACGGGGCATAATAGATGGGTATCTATGCGGGAGCGACCCGAGTGAGCCGTGCGTCCCGCCTGATAACAGGCCATACTTCCGTCCAGGCAACGATGTCACAAGAGGCCAGGCATCGAAGATAGTCGCCAATACTTTCCCGGACGACTGCCTGCTGCCTGCCACAATTGTACAAAGTGGATACAATCACGGTCCCCCATAGCCTATATAGGAAAAGACCTTGTTAGTCTATAGGAAATGGGGTGTTGCAGCGCAACACCCCATTTTCTCAGGACCAGAACTGCTCTAGGGAGAGGTAGCGGACGTGATCCCTTCCTGCTCGCGGCGTAAGAGCGTCTCCTTGCGCCAGGCACCCCACCTGTAGCCCCCGATGCCGCCGTCTGAGCGCACGACCCGGTGGCATGGCACCACCAGCGCGACGGGATTTGTCGCGCAAGCCTGGGCGACCGCACGCGTAGCCTTCGGATCGCCTATCGCCTGGGCAACCTGGGCATATGAGCGAGTAGTGCCATATGGTATGGAGCGCAGTGCCTCCCAGACGCGCCTCTGGAAGATGGTGGCGCGCACGTCCACCGGCAGGTCAAGCTGTGGCTGCTTCCCTTCGATGTGGCGCAGGATAGCAGCCACCCAATCTCCCAGTACGGCGTCATCTCGCCTGATATGAGCGGCGGGGAACTCGCGCGCCAACCTCTCTTGCAGCGCGTCACTGGCATCTCCCAGGCTGACGGAGCATATACCCTTTTCCGTGGCGGCGACCATGAGAGTGCCCAGCTTGCATGGCACAACGGTGTAAGCAATCTTCGTTTGCGCCCCGCCTCGCCGGTACTCAGTAGGCGTCATACCCAACTGCCCTGGGGCGGTCTCGTAAAGGCGGCTGCTTGAGCCGTACCCGGCTTCGTAAACGGCGTTAGTCACGTTATCTCCCTCCTTAAGCCTGGCCTTTAACTGTCCCATGCGTAGAACTCGGCATACTGGCGCGGCGTGATACCTGTCGCTTGCTTGAATACCCTTTGCAGGTGGAATGGGCTGAGACCTACGTGCTCTCCCAATGCTGCAAGGGTGATTGGCTTCTCCCCAGTGTGGTTCTCTTCGATATACTCGCAGATGAGCCTGACGACCTCCGCGTTTGGGTCGTCTGCTTTGCCATTGGGTTGGCATCGCTTGCATGCGCGATATCCGTCCGCCTCTGCGTCTTCGGGCGCTTCGAAGAAGGTGACATATTCGCGGCGGGGTCGCCTCGAAGGGCAAGACGGCTTGCAGTAGACCCCTGTGGAGCGTACCGCGTACACAAATTCCCCATCAAAGCGTGCGTCCCTTGATAGGACAGCCTCCCACCGATTAGCGTCGTCGTCAGGCGCAATACCCATATATGGCGTATCCCTAAGCATAGTCTGTTCCGCAATCATAGCACTAAATCCTCCACCCTCATAATAGCCCAAAGGGCGGGGTGGGGTCTATCCGATTCTTGCGGTTCAAACTGGGAGACAGTCCACGTCTGATAATGGGACTGCTGGGCCACTAAAAAATCGCAGTCAAGATGGATATATACGCGCGCGTTCTACCGGCCATGCATAAGGACTCGGCCTAAGCGATGCACAGGCTGCTCGGCAGATCTGTATCTCTTCTGGAGAAGGCAACGAGACAAACCCTTCATTACCTCAGAGTTAGATAGTCGCGCTTGTAGTGCCTATTCACATATTTCGGGATGACAGGTGCCTGGTCAGTTCCTTCGGCCGCTTGAGATTTCCTCGTACCAGTTGACGAATTGATGAGAGGATTGAATGGTTACTTCCTCAAAGACTTGCCGACAAAGCTCACGGAACGACCTGAACCGCTCTTGACGCCACCAGCCTGCGGCCTCTGCGAGCAGTATATCATTGAGGTTACCCAACGCAAACTCACGGTCAAACCCATATCGAATAGGAACGATAGTACCATCAGCTTCGATGATCAGCGGCGAAACCAACTCCGCAAGAGCAAATTGAGACGGGTCTGGCGGCATATCATCTGCAAAGAATCGCTGGGCATTGACCTGGATCTGTTTGCGTGTGACCAGGTCCACTTGAACGTAGAGTCTATCCCCAACCGACGCTTGCAAGCGTGCGGCTTCCAGGTAGGCGACTGCCGCCTCAATGTCATCTGGTCCAGAGTTGGGGAGCATCTGTCTCGCCCGGCCAACACTTTCCAGTGGATGTATCTGTAGCAGCTTGGCACCTTGCTCCAAGGCAAACGCTGCTACCCAATCAAGTTCATCGAGGTTATGCTGAGTTAGAGTGAATATAAACCCAAAGGGGATACCGGAGTTCCTCACTCCTTCCAGGTGGCTGTGCATCGTGTCGAACGCGCGTGGGGAAGCACGCATTCGATTGTGAGATTCGGGAACACCGTCCAGGCTAATGGCGAGAAGGTTCAACCCTCCCCGCAACATGCCAAGACGACGTTCGTCCAGGAGCATGCCATTAGTTGTGACAGTAGTAATCATGTCACATCCTTGGGCGTGCAACAGCAAGTCACCTAGCGGCTTGTATACAAGTGGCTCACCGCCGGAGAAGCTTACCACCGTGTATCCTTCAGATCTGGCGTCGGTGATAGCCTGTCGGAGCAAGTCTACAGATAGTTCTTCACGTTCTGCCGGGCCGGAAGACGAGTAGCAGTGAAGGCACTGGAGATTACATTGTCGCGTAGGGTGAATTTGTAGGATTCGTGCAACACCAGTTGGTCCCATCAAACTTGCTTACCCTGGTATTGGTGGGGTGACTTTGAAGTTTAACAGCAGCACATCGGGAAAGGGAGTACCAAGAGGAGAGATACCATCAAACGATACCCGCATTTCTCTGGATCCGAAGAGCTTATCTATCAGACTCGCGGCTTCCTGGATTTTGACCGTTGCCACTCCATGCAGAACTTCCGGATCAGGCTGGCCGTTAATCAGGTAGTCCAACAGCTTTATCTGTTCGTCATCGAAAATTGTCACTACTTGCTTCCATTGTGCTTCGGTGAAGGTACGCCTCTGAAGCCTCTTGCCTACCATCTTCTCCGACCCGGCCTGCGTACTCCTTATCGCTGCTTTCCATAATTTCCTCCTTATTGACACCTCAATGATTAAAACTGGTCTCCATACGTAAATCGTGTCCGCATAGAGATGAGGAAAGTGCTGCGACAACGTGTGGTGACTATAATACATCATTCTACAGACGATGTCAATACTCTTACTACTTCAAAAACCAAAATAAGCAATTAACCATGTAACCCATGAAATCTGAGTTGGTCATTCGTAAGCTATCCTGTTTTTCGTCTAAGCCCCAACCAGGTGAAGAGCATGGGTTGTTCGACCCGTTCTTAGCTCTTCTAAGCGTGTCGTGCTCTCTTTCAGGAAAGTGTTTTGCCATACCATAGGCGCTGCCAGTAGCGCACTCATAGCGTGGCCCTCCATCGGTCTGGCGAAGTAATACCCCTGGCCCTGGTCGCAACCGAGCCTTTGTAGCTCGATCAGTTGTTCAACAGTTTCGATCCCTTCGCCTGTCACGCTCAGGTTCAGGGCCTGGGCGAACCCAATCACGGCATGTATGATTGCCGTGTCCTCAGGATTCTGCCCCAACCCGGCGATGAACGAGCGGTCTAGCTTCAGGGTGTCTATGGGATAGCGCTTCAGATAGCTCAACGCTGAATAGCCCGTCCCAAAATCATCTAGGGCAATGCGGATACCCATCTCCTTCAGTCGCCTGAGCGTGGCATTAGTGAAGCCCACATCCTCTATCCCGATGCTCTCGGTAATCTCCAGCTTCAGATGTTGGGGGTCAAATCCGGTATCTCTCAAGGTTCGCTCTATGTCCTCGACCAGCTCCGGATGTTGAAACTGCCTCGCAGAGAGATTCACGCTCAATACCAGGGGCGTATTGCTTGATTGGCCTTGATGCTGCCCCTCATATTGCTCTTCTTGATAGAGTCTCTGCCAGCTCAGCACTTGCCTGCACAATTCCTCAAGCACCCATTGTCCAATCGGCACGATCAATCCGGTCTGCTCGGCCAACGTAATGAACTCTACCGGGGAGATCAGCCCTCGTCTTGGGTGCTCCCAGCGCACCAGGGCCTCCACCCCACTTATCCGGCAGCTCTCCAATTCCACGATAGGTTGGTAATAAACGCTGAACTCTCCACGCTCCAGGGCGAGGCGCAGCTCTGTGCCCAACTGCAAGCGTGCCTTCGCCTGAGACGTCATCTTTGACTCGAATAGAGCATAGCGCGATTTCCCCTTGCTCTTCGCTTCGTACATCGCCATGTCAGCATTGCGCAGGATGTCGTCGGGGCTGGGGCCTGACTTCGAAGCCGGAACTGCGCCAGCAAGAACCCCAGACTTTCTCATCGAGCTCTGTATCGCTATGCCCGTACTGGTGGTAACGAACACCTCATGCCCTTGCAGCCCGGATGTGGTGAGCATCGCGTTCCCGGACAGGTTGATAGGAGCCTGGAGACGCTTCGCTATGCGCTCTGCTACGTTGATGGCATCACTTACATCTTTGATGTCCTCCAGCAGGATCGTGAACTCATCCCCACCTAAACGAGCAACCGTATCTTCTGGGCGGACGCATTCCTGGAGGCGCTGGCTGACCGCGACGAGCAACTGGTCCCCCATTTTGTGGCCCAGGCTGTCGTTGATCACTTTAAAGTTGTCCAGGTCCAGGAAGAGCACGGCAACGGAACCCGGCTGGTTCTGGGCGCGGGTCAGGGCGTGCCCAAGCCGGTCCATGAACAAGGCGCGGTTTGGCAGGCTGGTCAGAAAATCGTGGAATGCCTGGTGCTGTAATTGCACTTCAAATGCTTTGCGCTCGGTTACGTCCTCAGCGACAACGACCACTGCCTTACGTCCGCTAAACTCGAGCATATGAGAGATAATCTGTACATCAATGATCTCACCGCTTTTCTGGCGATGTCGCCATTGACCTGAGTGTTGCAGAGTGGGGCGCTCTTCCTCGATATCTTCGAGCAAGCGGGTCACGTCTTCGAGGGGCCGGATATCGGTGATCCTCATTTGCAGGAACTCTTCTCGGGAGTAGCCGTAGTGCGCGACTGCTGCCTCGTTCACCTCCAGGAATTGTAACGTTTCCAGGTCGTACACCCACATAGGGATTGGATTGTTTGCGAACATAGACCGGAAGCGCGTTTCGCTCTGCTTCAGCGCTTCTTCCGAGTGCAGGCGCTCCGTGATGTCTTTGAACGTGATGACTGCGCCAATAATCTGGTTGTGCTCGCGAAGGGGCGTGCTCACGTACTCAACCGGGAAGCTTGTCCCATCCTTCCGGCGAAATAGCACATTCTCAGCCTGGTAAACTCCTCCTTCTTCTAACGTCTTTTCGATAAGAAGAGAGGTATGCTGGCCGTCTTGCTGGTTATCACCCTGACTTTCCTGGTTGTCGTGGCGTTGTTGGTGCGCAGGGTCCGGGTGATAAAGAAGGTCTTGCATGGGCCGCCCGCTCAACTCGCTCTCGCTCCACCCGACTAGAGATGTAGCGGCTGAATTTGCAAACATGATATTCCCTTGCAAATCCACGCCGCAGATGCCTTCTCCCATCGAAGCGAGCACCAGTTCGGTCCTGGCGCGAGCCGCTTCGTTCAATCGCCAGCCGATGATGCTCGCCGCGCTGATGCCGAGGACAAACGCTCCGTGGATCGCTGCCCATTTCCAGGGGTTGGCTATTGCATCGGGGTGGTTGTAAACAGAGGCGGGGTTTATGACTCCTATTACTCCATGGTGGAGCACCACGTACCAGAGGGTCAACAGGAATGGGATCCAATCCTGGTACAGGGCAATGACGGCCACCATAATGAAGAAGTGGAAGTGGAACTCAATATAGCCACCCGAAATATGCACGAGGGTCGCGGAGGAGGTTATAAGCCCAAAGCTGGCAATTACAGAGCGGAGCTTGCGCCCCAGGAACTTTGAGGCGGCCAGAACTGCCGTAAGTGCGACCAGCCCGACCTCAGCGAGGTTAGGAAGCAATCCAGGAGTGGTGAAGGCGGCGAAGGCGGCGATGCCAACGACGTGGAGCCAGAGTAGGATGACCATGCCGGCGTGGCGTTGCCGCCATACGTCGTCGGGTAGAGGTCTACCTTCGGGGAGAGCGGATCGAACCTGGCTGGAGAGGCGGCTGGTAACCGAGCGCGCTTTGGAGGACAAGCGGCCTTCCCGGTGTGCTAAACTGCCGCCCGCGAAGGTCTGCATTTCAATATTGTTTGGCATTTGTCTATTTATTGCTTGTGAGGTTTGACCTGCTGTCTGGCTGCTGCCGAGCGCCCATCTATTCCGAGAACTGAGGGTAAAGGCAAGCTAAGCGTATCCAATTTACGTAACAGAGATCAAACCAGGGTAAAAGAGAGCCAGCGCACAGGACAATCCATCAACCCCTATTCATGACCCTGCGTGCGCTCGCCTGTTGCATGGGTTAAACGTGGATGTTGACTGGATATAGCATACTGGCGTGTAGGGGCAGGTGCCAGAGCCAATAGGTCCGACAGGAGGGGGGACTTTCGTCTCAGAGTATTCTGAAATTGAGCTACTTGGTAGCACTCAGTCTCTGAGCCAATAAAAAGAGCCTGGACGACATAGCATCCAGGCTCTTTTCGTGCGTAATTTCGAACATTCAACGAGGTTCTACTGCCACCTGCTCGAAACTCACGCTCCTTGGCCTGGGGTCGTTGGGTAGGTAATACGGGGGGTCTTGTGAGCGCAACTTGAGCCAGTGCTCACCTGGTACAAGGTCGAGCGGCATCACAAACGTCTGGCTAGCGCCTGTTTCTACTAATCGCTGCCCAAGCTCCCGGTCATCCAATAACACAGATAACCTGCGTGCCTTGCCGGTGCTGAACGCAACTAACCGTAATTGCGAGTGCATAGTTTCGGTGAGAGGGTTAGTGATCAGCACATACGCTTCGCCACTGGTGTCCCTCCATAGCCGTACCTCCTTTTCATTACTGCTCGGCAGAAACCAGCCATCGGCCAAACCGACGATTGGCCTGCTCTGGGGCTGTGGTGGAACACGAAATACAGTCAAAGTTTCGTCGCTCAGAATGGGTTCTATGTTATGAGCCTCGAAGATACTCTCAAGTGTCAATTGTATTTTGCGCTCTATGCCCTCATCCCTTAGCGGGTGAACAACCACATAACGCACATCGTAGTAGTCCAAGCTCGCCAGGGCGGTGTCACGCACCTGAGGTGTGCTGATGTCGGTGGCGCGCAAAGTGGGGGTGCCGAACTGGGTAAGTTGTGCTATGCCGGGTGCTGCCTTTACCCAGGGGTAGGGGTAGTGCCGGGAAGTATACGCCCCTAGAATTGGGTGTTCGTGGACGGTCTGGCTAAACATAGCAGGCGCGATGTTAGGATCGTAGGGTAGCTCCAGTACCGATGCGGTTGCATTTACCCCAGATGTGGCCTTAATCGCGGCGAAGAAAGGATGCACTTTAACGTCTACCAGAGTGCGGGGAATGCCAAAAAACTCCAGTACCGTAAGGACCGCGAGTGCTAGGAGTAGAAGTATACGGTAGCCAGTCCGAATTGATAGCTGGCCCAGGGTGGTTAGCCCGTATGTCGCAAGTACCGCAAGCGCAAGTGATGCAAATACCTCTAGTCGCAGAGGTACACGTAATCCGCTAATGAACGGTAGACCATCTATGAGCGTATAAGGCATCGGCACCCTGGTATCAGTGCCTCCGAGTAAGAGATGAGGTCCGAGTGCCAGGATGCAGAACATGAGTACAACGAGCATCCAGAAGGTAAGATGCAGGGGGATTCGCAACGGCAAATGCCATCTGGAGGGTTCTGTATGCCCACCATGCCTTGTAGCCAATCTACTCCCCAGCGCCAGTGCAAGAAGAGCTAGGCTTATTGGTCCCCAGCCTAGCGCCGGGTTTGAACCATGCGGGTTGATCGTACTGTTCTCGAACTGCGAGGACATGGGCATAAAAAAGGAGAGCAGGTCGGCAGAGTTCTCAACGACCGTACGGAAAGGGGCAACCACATATTTTTCGCCTCTAAAGCTCTCCCCTAGGGCAGCCAACAAAAGAGGACTCAAGATCAGTAGAGCAATAACGCCCACTGTGCCAGCCCTGGCTACCAGCTGCAAGATGCGTAATATACGTACCCTTTGGCCGATGCCTTGCAATTCGATGACCCTATATCCTGTCTCTTCTTGGCCTACCAAATCAGATTGCTGAACATGTCGCCAGGTAACGGCAACCTCGAAAGCAACATAGAGCATGGTAAAGAGCACAAGTCCAAACGAAAAGTACCAGCTTGCCAGTCCTGATAGGGCGAGCACAATACCAGCAGCTATCAGCCAGCTCCAAGCTGCCCGCTTGATTCCTAGCGCCCTGCTTCCCAGGCCCTTCAACAGGCAGAGGATGTAGAGGGGGAGCCAGCCTATACTGATCACATCCAATTGGCCCAGATCGAATGAGGAACCTACCAGGGGGCTGAAAGCGAAAAGCGCGCCTCCTCCCCACGCCGGCAGCTTGGTCAGGCGTAGCATACGCAACAGGGCATAGGTCGCTATAGCCCCAAACAGCAGGTGGGCCATGCGCAGCAGATTGAAGGTGGGCAGTAGTTCCAGCGCTCCCTGTAGTGGTATAGAAATGAGGCCATTGATAGGGTCGAGGGAGTGGTAGGCGAGAGGCTGGCCGGTAGGATATTGAAGATATTGGGTGTAATAGGGGTTCTGGTGCAAGGTAAATAATGAGAAGCGCATCCACCAGAGGTTCCAAATATGTTGGTAAGCATCTACACCGCGTGACAGCACTATCCGATCAGAAAGATGCATAGGCAGTGGCCAGGTGAAGAGTATAACCAGCATGCCATAGCCCGTTATCACAGGTAAGTATTCCACGTTCTGTAAGATGTGGAACGCGCGCCCCGGCCGCATATGCGTGACGTTACTTTCTTGTACAGCCTTGCTCCTTGTGCGCTCAGACCACATGGGGCATTTATAACACAGGCCCACACTAACCGCCAATCGCTAGCATCTCCCCTTCTTGACGCTGCTTAGATGGCTTGCTATACTCACGAATAGCCCCAGGCATGAGAGGTCAGAAAGCTCATTTGCGCGCATCATTCCTGAACAGCAAATCCAGGCTACGGTACTTGCTTGTTGTGGCGAGCTGTTTCTTGAGCGCAGCGCTAGCGATTGCTTTGAACCTCGGCTTGACTCCCAAACAGCTAACGGAGCGCACCACCGGCGGCGTCTATAGGGTTGACTTCTCCTCAGGCTTCCCAACTTATTCCTTTGGTCTACATGAACGCGAGCATGCCACCCAGGGACCCGATTTCACCTGGACTACAGGCCACGCGACAATTCCTTTCCCCTACGCAGGCAATTTAGGACGCCATCTCAATGTCCTGTTGGGTATGGCAGCTGGGCGGACGCCAGGTGAGCCACCGCCAACGGTAGTGGTTACTATAAATGGCCGCCCATACCCATCCTTCGTGCCCACGCAAGGCTACGCCGTTTACAGCTACCGGGTAGACATGGCGCAGACACCTAACCCGTACATGCACCCTGCCGACCTACAGGTGGACATCCAGAGTGCGACTTTTGTACCACCCGGTGACCCACGAGAGCTAGGCGTTGCTCTCATCACAATAGAGATACAGCCGGAGAAGAGCAAGTCTGAGACAGCAATAGCCGTGCTCATATGGGTGCTGGCCACACTTGTGCTGCTGCTCGTAGCGTCCAACAGACTGAGCCTCAGTGCTACCGCGATCTACGGAGCCGCCATGCTGGGCTCGTTCGCTATATTGCACCTCACCTATTTGCCTAGAGCGATCAACCAGAGTACGGAGATTGCTCTGGCGGGCGTGGCATGGGTCTTGGTGGTGTGGCTAATACCCCGGCAGCGCCCGATGCTTGGACTACTGTTGGCTGTGGCCCTACTGTGGGTGGTAGGAGCCGGTGGTCGGTGTCCCTGGTGGGGCGACTTTGAGGTTGACGATGCGTTCATTTCGTACAGGTACGCCTGGAATCTTGTACATAACAATGGCCTTGTATACAATCCGGGTACGTCTGTGGAAGGTTATACAAACTTCCTCTGGACTGTACTGATGAGCGGTGCCCTGCAATTCGAAGTCGAGCCGACAAGTCTTGCGCTGGCTCTGAACATTGCACTGACCATAGGCATCACAGGGCTAACATACTATCTAGGCACAAGACTCGGTATACCCGAAGGCCGGCGCGAGATATACGCGCTAGTCGTCACTATATTATTGGTAATCGATCAGTCTATCGTTACATATGGTTTACGCGGTAGCGGAATGGAGTCTATATTCTTCGCGTTCCTGGTACTGTTGGCATTTGCTCTGTTGTGGGTTGATTCTACCCGGAACATATGGGTGGCGGTTCTCCGACGGCGGGCGCTGGGCGGGGCCGTATTGGCACTTGCATCACTTACCCGACCCGAAGGCTTGATGGTTGCAGTAGTGCTACTGCTTGCCAGAGCATGGCAGGACCGCCGCGCAGGCAAGCAACAATCGAAGGGCATAGCATTAGCTGTGCTCTCGTTCGCGGTCATAATGGTCCCTTATCAAGTATGGCGCATAGGTTTTTATGGCTACCCGCTACCTAACACTTTCTATGCTAAGACAGGGACAAGTTCGGCCCTCATATGGAGAGGTCTCGATTACGCGTGGGACTTCGCCGGAACGCATTGGTTTCTAGTGATACTCAGTGTTGCCTCTGTGCTTCTACCTGTGAGTGCGCTTGTCAAGGCAGTGCTAAGGCCGACAAAAGCAGCCGATCCGTCCAGAAGCCCCCTGGGTGACGCCATATCTTCCAATCCTACCATCACTTACAGGAGCGAAGATACACAAAGTAGGTCAGCATGGGATTTGGGAGGTTCCAGAGCGCTGACCTGGCTGGTAGCGCTCTATACAGCGTATATTATCATCGTAGGGGGCGACTGGTTAACAGCGGACCGGTTCTTCGTGCCCCTGGTGGCCCCACTTGCACTGCTGGCACTGACAGCATGTTGTAGACTGGACGCATTACTCAGATTAAATGACATTGCAAGGCGAGTGGCCTCTATCGTGCTGGCCGCTATGGTCCTGGCTTACGCCTTCTCCAGTCTCCTACAGCTAAGGGAAGGGAGCCGCGTGACTGTGCGGTCACTCTCTGACGAGGTGAACACACGATGGTGGGCTGCCGCTGGTTTCTGGCTGCGTGAGCATACGCCTCCCGACACTCTAGTCGCCGTGCAAGGTGCGGGAGCAGTAGCATATTACGGTCAGAGACCCGTGTTGGATATGTATGGGCTAAACGACCTTTATATAGCGCATCTCAAGGTAGACGAGCTTGGAACTGGCAAAGCAGGTCATGAAAAGAAAGACCCGCAGTATATATTGAACAAGAGGCCTGACTATATTCTCAGGGAGTGGACTGCGTACTTCGGAGATATGATGCCGACCGTAGAGAATTTGTATTCCAGCAGCACAGTGCGCACTCCCACAGGCTGGGAGCTGCCGCTCCTCAGCAGGAAAACTGACTCTGTGCGTTAGTGTTCATTTCAGGTTGTTATCTGAATATGTACCTAGCAGCCAGGAGACCGGAGTGGTATGTACTTTGCTAACGGGCGATGGTTGCAGGCAACTTGTAGTTATGTGCAGGCTTGATTCTGCTAATAAGCAATCTCTGATGGATACTTATACGAGGGTATCTCTAGCCTCCGACTAATACCCGCCTGTAGGGTGGCTACATCTTTGGCTACAGAATATCACCAAAAGGCCCCAAGGACATAGCTTCGGGGCCATTTTCGTGCGTAAAATAGGGTGGGTATGACAGGGCTCGAACCTGTGACCTTACGGATGTGAACCGTACGCTCTGACCAACTGAGCTACACACCCCTAGTCAGGTAATTATAACATGGGCACATCCCTATTGCAAGAGTTTATCTAATGCTCCAAACTAAAAGAATAGAACACTTCTCGACTATTTCCACATTTGCGACATCCCCTCTCATCAACGTATAATTGATTCAGAGGCACTCTAACAGATGATATTCGCTACTACCATTCTCGCGGTGCGGCGCGGCGACACGGTGGCTTTGGCCGGAGACGGCCAGGTGACTGTAGGAGACGTTGTGATGAAGCACTCGGCCCGCAAGATACGCAAGCTCTACAAAGAGCGCGTGCTGGCCGGGTTCGCCGGGGCCGTAGCCGATGCCCTTACCCTCTTCGACAAGTTCGAGACCCAGCTTGAGCGCAACAAAGGCAACCTCCGCAAGTCCGCCGTCGAGCTTACGAAAGAGTGGCGCACTGACCGCTACCTGCGCCGGTTGGAAGCCCAGCTGATCGTCGCAGACCCCTCCCAGATTCTCGTGCTGTCGGGTGACGGCGAGGTGATCGAGCCTGACGATAGCGTGGGCGCGAGCGCCGCCGCCATCGGAAGTGGAGGCTCATACGCCCTCGCCGCCGCTCGTGCCCTTATGCAGCACACGGAGATGTCCGCCGAGGATATAACGCAATCGGCTATGCGGATAGCGGGCGAGCTTGACCTCTACACGAATACCAACATCGTTTTTTACACTCTAGACGCAATCAAACCTGAGTAGCTGCCAGCTATCGGCCTTCAGCTTTCAGAAAATAGCAAGCTGATAGCTGACAACTGATAGCTGGCAGCTAAAAGAGGAATACCATGCAAGACCTCACACCCCGCCAGATAGTGGCGGAGCTTGATAAGTTTATAGTTGGGCAGGCCGCCGCCAAGCGCGCGGTGGCAGTGGCCCTACGCAACCGCGTCCGCCGCCAGCGGGTGGCTGAGGGGATGCGCGACGAAATCACCCCCAAGAACATTATGCTTATTGGCCCCACCGGCGTCGGCAAGACCGAAATTGCCCGCCGCGTCGCCAAACTGATAGACGCGCCCTTCCTCAAAGTAGAGGCCACCAAGTTCACCGAGGTGGGCTATGTCGGGCGCGACGTGGAGTCCATCGTGCGCGACCTCGCCGAGGCTGCCTTCAGCATGGAGCAGGACCAGCGCATGGCCGAGGTGCGCCAGCGCGCCGAGTCGGTCGCTACCGAGCGCATAATCAATTATTTGATGGAGCAGCGTGACGACCTGCGCGTGGGCAAGCGCCAGGCCCAGGCTAAGGTACAGATGCAGGCCCAGGCGCATGGTGGCGGCGGACACGATGTGGCTGTGCCCTCCGAGGGCGTTCAGACCGCTACGTCGACAGCTGTCCCTGCCGATACCGACAGCCGCCCGAAGGTGTCGGAGCGCGTACTGAAGCAGCAGCGCACCAAGCTTACCCGTCTGCTGGCCGAGCACAAGCTGGACGAAGAGCAGATTGATATAGACTGGAGCGACGATCCCAATTTGGGCGACGACCTGGGTGGTGTCCTGGAGTTCACGCCTGGCATGTCGCCGGAGGAGATGACCGACTCCTTCGCGGAGTTCATGGACGGCTACCGCTCCATGCAGTCGAGCCTCAACAGCTTCGGGCGCAAGCGGGTGCGGCGCGTATCGGTGCGCGAGGCCAGGCGCATCCTCACCGACGAAGAGGCCCACAAGCTCCTCGACATGGACACCATCGTGGAGAATGCCGTGCGCCGCGCAGAGCATACGGGCGTGGTCTTCATTGACGAGATAGACAAGATAGCAGGTCCCGCCATCGACACAGGCCCCGACGTGTCGGGCGAGGGCGTGCAGCGCGACCTCCTCCCCATCGTGGAGGGCACGATCGTGCATACCCGCTACGGTCCGGTCAAGACCGACCACGTGCTATTCATCGCGGCGGGGGCCTTCCACAATGCCAAGCCCGCCGACCTCCTGCCGGAGCTACAGGGCCGCTTCCCCCTCCGCGTGGAACTGGGCAGCCTGGAGGAGAAAGACCTCGCCACCATCCTGGTCGAGCCTGAGAACTCTCTGACAAGGCAGTACGTCGCCCTGATGGAGACCGAAGGCGTGACCCTCAAGTTCACCGGCGATGGCCTGGCACGCATCGCATCCGTAGCCGCGGGCTTGAACGAGCGTCTCGAAGACATCGGCGCTCGCCGCCTCCATACCATCATGGAGCAGGTGCTGGAAGACCTCTCCTTCCGCGCCGACGAGGAGAAGGGCAATACGGTGGAGATAGACGCTGCCTTCGTAGACGAGCGAGTGAAGTCCCTGGCGAAGGACGAGGATTTGAGCAGGTTTATCCTCTAAAAGGATTAGGGATAAAATAGATGTGGGCTGCTATTTTATCCCTTATTGTAAGTTTTCAGAGTTGAGGTGAGGAATATTTCGAGCGAAATGTTGGTGAGGGAAATAGGTCTCAGAATTGCAGGCATTTTGATGCACTTAGCGCCCCAGAAGACGGATTATGTCCCCAAAGTGGGAATGTCGAATTGCACTCGGCCTAAAATAGCCCATTTCCACCCCAAGTCTAACCACTTACAATAGTCCTACGCCACTATTGATGACTGTGCTATAATCTATGCTGAAGGTGGATTGAAGTACTGATGGTGTAGGGCCGCAAGTATCTGCAAATGGAGAAGATGTGGGCGACTTTGTCACCCTTCGTGCTTCCCTTAAGCTTAATGCAAACGTTTTGATTCTTGTGGCAGATCAGCCTATACTGTAACTGCACCCGCTGATCTGCGTGGAGGCGCGCATCAGCGAACAGCGACGCCGTCTCCGAGGGATAAACGGGGAGGTGAGTTAGATAATGCACTTGGTAGCTGGCATAATTCTAGTGATAGGAGGAATTCTCCTAATATTGAGTTTTATCGGAACCCTCAATGAGCCGGACGAAACTATGATTCAAATTGGGTGTGCAGGCGCGGTGATTTGTGTTATCGGGGGGTTGCTTTTCTGGTGGGCGGAGAGCATGAAATAGGATGTAGTCCTCGATCCGTAGTCACGGGGTGATATAGAGCTGTATCAAGAAAGGTCAAGGGGAGGAGATGAGGAAAGGCAGCATAGTGGCGCAGCGTGTCGGCTATGTTGGTCCAACCCTTCTTGACCCAGGCCCTAAAGGCTCTTGACCTTTGTTTGACATTCTGTTCCCCATCCCTTATACTCCTTCCCAGCAAGCGACCCTCAACCCCTAGCGGCTAGTGATTGGAGTTATGCACATGCGCCTTGACGTGCGAAAGGTTCGCGCCAAGACCTTCGATACGCATTCTCCATCCCGGCAATTCATTGGTATTTTCATCCTTTCCACCGGACGTTAATCGTCCGGTATTTTTTTGCTCAGAAATAGTAATAGCTGGCAACTTGAGCTTGAACTTCAGACTTTGGACTTTGAACTTTGAACTTTGAACTTAAAGAATAGGAGGAGACGAACAATGCTACAAGCAAAGCACCACCCCAACTCTAAGGAGAGAGAAGTAGAGGAGACGACCAACCTGCACCGCATGAGGTATGTCCCACCACTCATCGCGGGGAGCTTTACGGGCAAGCACATCATCAGCGTGGACCAGTTCGACCGGCCCGATCTCGACCTCCTCTTCGAAGCGACCACTTCTATCCGCAAGCGCGTCCGCCAGCACGATCGAGGGCTGACCGAGCTATGCGCGGGCAAAGTGATGGCCTCCCTCTTCTTCGAGGCGAGCACACGCACCGACCTCTCCTTCCAGGCAGCCATGCGCCGCCTGGGGGGTGACGTGATAGCAGCCAGCAACGGCGTGCAGTTCTCCTCCGTCTACAAGGGAGAGAACCTGGCCGACACCGTGCGCGCGGCCGGGTGCTACGCGGATGTGATTGCCCTGCGACACCCGCAGGTCGGCTCCTCCTACGAAGCGGCCCATTACCTCGACCGTCTCAACGCCCGCCTTGAGCAGCCCTCCGTAATTATCAGTGGCGGTGACGGCATAGGCGAGCACCCCACCCAGGCCCTCCTTGACCTGTACACCATCCTCGACCGCAAGGGGAGCCTCAAGGGCCTTACTATCACGCTGGTCGGCGACCTCCTCCACGGGCGCACGGTACATTCCCTGGCGAAGCTGGTAGGGTGCTACAGGGCAAAAGATGTGAAGATATGCCTGGTCTCCCCCTCGGCATTGGAGATGCCCGCCTCGATAGTCGAGTTGCTGCAAGAGAGCGGCGTTCCGGTCTACGCTACCACCCAGCTCATGGAAGTGCTGCCCGAAAGCGACGTCATCTACTGGACGCGTGTCCAGGAGGAGCGCTTCCGCAACCCTGCCGATTACGAAGCGATCAAGGACGACTTTGTGATAACCCCGCAGTTGATGGAGCAGATGCCCACAGACGCAATCGTGATGCACCCCCTCCCCCGTAAGCACGAGATGGGCACACCCGCCGACCACGACATCATAGACGAAGACCCCCGCGCCGTCTACTTCGAGCAGATGGAGAACGGCATGTTCGTCCGCATGGCGCTGCTGGCGAAAGTGCTCCGGGGAATTCATGTGTGATGGACGAAAGACGAAAGACGAAGGACGAAAGAGCATGATCTTCCATAAAATAATCTCTGCGCCCTCTGCGTCTCTGCGGTGAAAACATTCGTCGTCCGTCGTCCGTCGTCCGTCGTCCGCATCCCAGGCATGGTGGACCCCCACGTTCATCTGCGCGACCTCGACTGGCGGCACAAGGCTACTTTCAAGAGCGAGACTGAAGCGGCTCTTGCAGGAGGGTACTGGGCTGTGCTGGACATGCCTAACACCCCTCCTGCGACCATCAGCCCGGATGCGCTCGACACCAAGTTGGAAGCGATAGCGAGCCAGGCCGTATGCGATTGGGGCCTGTATTACGGGGCTTCCAGTAGCGACAATAGCGCGGACTATCCCAATATAGAATTGAAGGTATGCGGGCTGAAAATCTACAACAACTCCACCACCGGCGACCTGTGGATAGAGAGTCAGGCGATGCGCGAAGTCCACTTCAGGGGATGGCCCGGCAACAAGCCAATAGCTGTGCACGCCGAGGGTGATACGGTGCGCGAGGTGCTGGCGCTGGTGCGTAAATACCGTAAGCGCACGCACTTTTGCCACATCAGTATGGCGGAAGAGATAGAGTTGCTAAGGTCAGCTAAGGAAGAGGGGCTGCCCGTCACTGTTGGGGTCTGCCCGCACCACCTCTACCTGACACGGGATGACGAAAGCACGCTAGGCGCATTGGGGCGTATGAAACCACCTCTTCAGACTGCCACTGACCGCGACGCACTATGGAAAGCCATCAGTATGGGCATAGTCGATGTGATAGAATTGGACCATGCGCCCCACACTCTTGAAGAGAAAGCATCGAACAACCCGCCGCATGGCGTACCTGGCCTGGAAACGTCCTTGCCCCTCATGCTCCTGGCCGTTAAAGAGGGTCGTGTCACCATCGAGCAAGTGGTTGCGCTCGTAGCTGATAACCCACGGCGCATCTGGGGACTGGCCTGTCCGCCTGATACGTATGTCCTAGTGGACCTTGATACGACGTGGGTCATAGAGCGCTCACATCTCCACACCGCCTGTGGATGGTCTCCTTTCGAGGGGATGCGCACGGGTGGTACTGTGTGCGAGACGTGGATACGCGGGCATAAGGTATACGATGGCGAGCGCGTGCTAGTAGAGCCTGGTTGGGGTAAAAACCTTTTCTAACACTGTTAGTCTCACGGAGATAGCTTGCTGGCACTCTACAAAACCGCATATGAGCGCATAGCAAAACCCAGGATCTTCCGTCGCTCGGCGCAAGAGGCACACGAGGGTGTGATGCGCCCCCTCTCCTGGTGCGACAGGTGGAGTATAGTTTGTGGTGGGCTGCGCCTGATACGGCGCGTCCTGACCAGTAGTGAGTCTCGTAGAAGTAGGTGGCGTGCGGCTTCCATCGCCTCTGATATTAGCGGCAGGCTTCGTGAAGGGGCAGGGTTTCACCACCGAGGAGGAAGCCGTGAAAGCGGTACGCTCCGGTGAAAATATAATCCCCGGCTGGCGCGCTATGCCAAACCTTGTGGGGTTGGTAGAGTTCGGCTCGTTTACGCGCTATCCTCGCGTGGGCAATGAAGGCATTGTCATGTGGCGTGACCCCGCGACCCGCTCTCTCCAAAACCGTGTTGGCCTCCGCAATCCGGGCGCGGAGGCCGCAGCAGCTTTCCTTGCACGCCACCGCAAGCATCTGCCTGAATACTTCGGCATCAACATAGCCGTCAGCCCCGGCCAGAATGACCCGGAGATTGCGAAGCGTGAGGTGCTGGAAGCGATAGAAGCGTTCCACCGCCGCCAAATCTACCCCTCGTGGTACACCCTCAACGTGAGCTGCCCCAACACCGAGGACGACCCCGGCGGCAGACAGACCGAGGCTGCCAGCCGCAACCTCTGTGCGTCTGTGGTGGATCTGCTCGATGCAGGTGAAAAATCTATACCACTATGGGTCAAGCTAGGGCCGGACCTCGCGCCGGAGCAATACAAAGTGCTCGCCCAGGTCATGCACGAAATCGGCGTCAAAGCTATAGTCGCCACCAACACCACCCCCATGCCCATCCCCGCTTCAGAAGATACCTCATGCATCACGTATCACGTACCGCACCCAAATCCGAAATCCGAAATCCGAAATCCGAAATTGGCCGGTGTAGGCGGGGGCAGCCTATACAGCAAGGCTCTCCCGGTGGTCAGCCTCCTCGTCGCTGAGCAGAGGCGGCATGGCTACGACTTCGACGTCATCGGCTGCGGCGGCGTGCTGGACGGCGCTAGCTATCGAGCTTACCGGGAGGCGGGCGCTCATGCGGTGCAATACTGGTCGGCACTCGTCTACAGGGGGCCTCTGGCCGCGGCAATTATAGCTCATGAAGAAAGGTTGTATGATGGAGCAGATAGAGCGAGAGGTCGCAGAAGCATTGCTCGAAATAGGCGCGGTAGGGTTCGCGCCGCACGCGCCCGTCACGTTTAAGTCGGGTATCATCTCCCCGGTGTACGTAGACAACCGCACACTCCCTTACCACCCGCAACAGTGGCACCGCATAATAGAAGGATTCCGCGATCTGATTGAGCGCGAATTGTTGCATTTTGATATTATAGGCGGCATCGCCGTGGGCGGCGTGCCCCACAGCGCGGCCCTCGCTTACAACCTGAACAGACCCTCCATATTCATCAGGCAGGCCACGAAAGAGCATGGCAAGGGGCGAATGGTCGAAGGGGGAGAGGTTGCGGGCAAGCGCGTGCTGCTGGTAGAGGACCTGGTGACTACCGGCGAGAGCAGCCTGCACGGCGTCCATGCGCTACGGCAGGCGGGCGCGCTGGTGGAGGACGTAATCGCTATCGTGAGCTATGGCTTCTCGGAGGCTAAGAAAGCATTTGAAGAGGAGCGTATTCGCCTCCGAACGCTCACGCGATTCGAGGTGATTACCCAGGCGGCGATGGAGATGGGTCGCTTCGGGCCAGAGGAGAAAGCCACGATCGACGACTGGCTGCGCGACCCGCGAGGCTGGGCTGGGAGGCAAGGGATAGCATGAGTGTAGAAAAGTACAATGCACGCGCCCAGGCCGTCAACTCTCTTGTGTGCGTCGGCCTGGACCCCCAGATAGAACTCCCTCCCCGAGCGATACCGGAACGAGGAGACGCCTCAGTTCGCCTGGAACCGCGACGTTATAGATGCAACCCACCCATACGTCGCTGCTTACAAGCCCAACATCGCCTTTTACGAAGAGCGAGGCATCGAAGGACTGCGAGAGCTACGGCTTACGATAGAGTACCTGCGCGAGCGCCACCCCGACATTTTCACAATCTGCGACGCCAAGCGCGCCGACATCGGCCACACCAACGAGGCATACGCGGCAGCCATCTTCGACCTCATGGGCTTCGACGCGGTGACTCTGCATCCTTACCTGGGGCGTGAATCCCTGGCCCCATTCATAGAGCGGCGCGACAAAGTATCCCTTATCCTCTGCCGCACGTCCAATCCCGGCGCGGGCGACTTGCAAGACCTCCTGGTCGAGGGCCGTCCCCTCTGGCAGGTAGTGGCAGAGAAGGTCACTAATGAATGGAATCTCTATGGCAACCTGATGATGGTGGTAGGAGCTACATATCCCGGTGAGATGCGCCGGATAAGAGAGGTATCAGGCGACCTCACCTTCCTGGTGCCGGGCGTGGGCGCGCAGGGCGGTGAGGTCCAGGCAGTGGCGGAGGCGGGGTTGAACAGCCACAACATGGGCCTGATTATTAGCTCCTCACGTGGCATCATAAGCGCCCCCGACCCGGGCGAGGCCGCTCGCGCTTTGAGGGATGAATCAACTCCTGCCGGCAGGCTCACGCGCTCAATATTAGCTAAACTATTGACAAACCTTGAACTTGTGCCGTATGATACAAACAGGTGGGGAGAACCTGTATGGTGGCTCAGACTTTGGACAGCCAGCGCGAAGCGCCTATTTACAACATAAAAGCGGTGAACCATATTACCAGCGTGCCCGCCGATACTTTGCGACGGTGGGAGAGCCGTTACAGTATCATCACCCCCCAGCGCACCAACAGCGGCTACAGACTCTACTCTCAGCGTGATATTGACACCATCCTCTGGCTCAAAGGGAAGCTTGAAGAGGGGATGTCTATCAGCAGGGCGTGTGAGATGCTGCGCCAGATGGGGAGCGACCCCGGCCCCCAGCCTACCCCCACACTCCCTTCTCCAGTCTCCTCTCGGCGACCATCTACCTTACGGCAGAGTGAAGTTAGCTCTTTTGCTGCCTTAGTATCCGCTCTCATAGAGGCGTTCCGTTCCGTTGACGAGCAGGGTGCGGGCGCGGTGCTGGCCGATGCTCTCAGCCTTTACAGCGTGGAAGACGTGTGTATAAAGCTGATACAGCCAGCACTCGTAGAGGTAGGGCATGGATGGGTGAACGGCGAAATATCGGTAGCGGTGGAGCACTTCGCGTCGTCCTTCACGCGAGCACGGCTGGAGAACCTCTTCCATTCCAGCCCATACAACCCCAATGGGCAGCTAGTGCTGGTGGGGTGCGCGCCCGAAGAGCTGCACGAGCTTGGGGCCATGTTCCTGTCGGTTTTCCTAAGGCGGACCGGCTACAGGGTGGTCTACCTCGGACAGAATGTGCCCATCGAGAGCCTGGCCGGCATGATAGACGCTCTCAATCCCCAGGCGGTCTGTATCTCGGCTACCCGCGCCGAGACCGCCGCATCTCTTTACAATCTACGCGAGTCCCTCGACCAATTGCAGGCCAGGGAGGGTTATGCGCCCCTGCTCGCTTACGGCGGCAACGTCTTCAATCGCTTCCCGCACATCAGTGAGCGCCTGGGTGGCCTCTACCTGGGCGAAGATGCCCGCACCGCCGCAAGCGCGCTTGACGAGCGACTGCGGACTCGATAGTCGAGGATCCAAAGCGAGTGTAGCAAAGCGTTGAAAAAGTGACTCTTCAATGCTATTCAAGGACCGTATCACAAAAGGTCATTTATGCAACAAGATCTTGCTGCTCTACAAGTGGGATTAGATGAATGCCTTAATTGCGAAAAGTAAAGGGAAACCTTACGGCTTCCCTTTACCTAGCTGAAGGTTTTGGTAGGGAGAATTACTTCTCCTTCCGCACACCTTTGAACGGCTTAGCGTCTGCCTTCTGGTCCATGAACTTCCCATCCGGGCCACGCTTGGTCCAGCGATCGTTGTTTGGGTTGTAGGTCTGTGAGCGTTGCTTCACGGCCCCGATCCGGTGACCATCACCCTTTGGAGCATTCTTCGCCACGGTTATCACCTCCCTTCTAATACGTGCGGATATCCTATTCTTCGTTAGTTGCCTGGAGTTGAAGAGCAGTACTAGAGTAGGAACAGTACGCAGTTGAGTAGGTTGAAATCTTAGCCTGGGCACTCTGGTAATGACAATAGGTTGTCATTCCATTGGCCGTCTGCGTACGTCCTCAAGTACTTGCCGTTAGGTCCATCCACAACACCGATGTTGGCACGCTTTCCTCCTTCGAAAGTATGGAAAGTGTTGCTACCGTCTTCGATAGAATTGATTACCTTCTGACGACTCCACGTCCATTGATCAGCACCAGCACCACCTCCGAGGTGCGTTATGCCTTCATGCTGGTTCTGCGGGGTAGCTTGTTGATGCAGGTGACACGTGCGTCTGCCATGTTTTTGTACCTCCATGAAAAATTGTGTCCGAATCATGAGAGTATATGCCGTAGCCTCTTGAGGAAAGCATTGGCGTGGCCTTCTCTCATCCAATTCCCCGAAGTTCATCTTCTTGTTCCTGTCAATAACCTAGATCTTATCGGTTGTTACAGGGGTCACACACCATTGGGTAGCCCCTGATGCGTGTGCCATATACTTAGATCAGCCTCCAATAAGCACCTTTGTTGCACGACCGGATAGGCGGGAAGTTCTCGCCTTTCTCAAGGTAGATGATCCGCTCCTCCGCCGTGGGCAACGGCGAACGGGTACCATCTGTATACCCGTCCCACTCATCGGTGCCTCTTGACCAGTCTTATAACGCATCGTTCTCACCTCCTTTTACCTGAGTATTGGCAGTTTCAGGCTTCGAGTGCTAACTGCCGGATGGGATTGTAGCATAATTTGTATCTGTGGAAATAACGTGGAAATTATGTTCATAATCATAACATCCATTATTGAGCGAGAAGTCTGCCCGGTTGACGATAGAGGTTTGAGCGCATATACTTCCGTCTATGCAAAGAGTCGGTCAGACAACTAAGGCACTAGAGATAAATGAGGGTCGTCTCAACAGAGACATTGGAGAACGGCTTAGAGAGCAGCGCAAGGCTAAGCGCTGGACGCAACTCAAACTATCGCAGCTTAGTGGCATAAATAGATCTTCAATTTCCAATTTCGAGAGTGGCCGCCAGCGACCACCGCTTCCGGTCCTCTATAGACTATGTGCTGCCTTGGGCGTGGAAGATCTCGCTCATGTTGCCCAAGGTAGTCGAAATCACTATGGAGACCAGGTATCAGATAGTTAGGAGTACCGATCGCATACTGCCGGAGTCCATCCTGCCAGCAATAGAGATGTTACGACATGGGCTGGATCAACAGGCCATAGAATAAGACTAAAGTACGTTAGGACAGTTATTTATGAGCAGAGTTCGTGCTGAACGATTAGCTCGCCAGATTCTATCAATGAATGCATATGATGTCCCAGTTGACGTCACTGCAATAGCTAGCAGCCTTGATATAACTGTTCACAGCCTCCATTTGGACAGTTCTGTATCTGGTATGTTAGTTATCCAAGGGGAACGCGCAGCTATTGCGGTAAACGCAGAAGATCCTTCGCCACGTCGGAGGTTCACCATCGGGCACGAAATCGGCCATTATCTATTGCACAAAAATACCGCAGACCTCTTTGTCGATGGCGCATCAATTTACTACAGGGACACGCGCTCTTCAGAAGGAACACGCTTCCAAGAGATAGATGCGAACGCATTTGCCGCAGAACTCTTGATGCCCAGAGATAAAGTTGTGGAGCGGTTGGGCACTCAACCAATCCATGTCCTGGACGATGACGCCATCATGGAACTCGCCAACTATTTTGGAGTGAGCGTGCAGGCTATGACTATCAGGTTGGATAGATTAGGGCTACTAACTGGCTTGACATAATCTTTATGGACTCTTTATCGGCTGGAGTTGAAGTCCACACAGTTCAATCTACTCACAGACCACTTTTCCAATAGGCTGACAGGATTTACGACTTTAGACTCTTGGCTATAATAAGACATGGCAAACGCAACTATACTTTATGGCTGTACCCCGGAAGGGTTGGTTATTCTGACCAGGCCAGGGACGCTACCTGAGTGGTTGCCCCCTCGGCGAGTGCTGGCAGAGAAAGCAGTAACCTCAGTATGGGCTGAGCCTGGTCCTCCCATTAGAGTGCTAGCCGTAGCTTCCGGCGGTTTGATAGTCAGCGAGAATGGCGGGCGTACCTGGATTGACATACAGATGCCTGCCCCCATCACATCTCTTTTCAGCTTTGGCGAGCCACCGAACCTCCTCGCGGTCATGCAGGGAGGGCAACTGTTGTCGTCGCCCGACAACGGTGCTACGTGGGAGGAGCTACCAACGTTGTCCGAACATGGAGATGTGCGCTCATTCTGCGTAACCGATAGCCGGATCTATCTCGTGTTGGAGCAAGAGGGTCAAACGACGCTGCTGGCAGGCAATCCGCGTGTCGAAGAATGGCGCACCCTTGTCTCTGGTGAGATGATAACAGCTGTTGCTTGCGACTTGCCCGCAGGGAACCTTTATGCGGGTTTTACTGACGGGGTGAGGTTAAGCAGCAATGGGGGCATGAGTTGGACGACGTTAGCTGGCTCTCCGAGTAGCAGCGAGGTGATAGCAGTCATCCCAGGCGTAGCGGGAAAGTCACCCACGCTCGTAGTGGGCACCGATTTAGGGGTACGGGTCAGCCAGGATGGTGGCGTGCTCTGGCAAGAAGCAGACCTGGGCGAAGCAGGCGGCGTGAGCGCGATTGCACGCGACCCAGAACGGCGCGACCGCCTCTACGTCGCCACATCCACAGGCTACCTGTTCGAGAGCGGAAATAGGGGGCAATCATGGGAGCGTATCAACCCATCCCCTCTACCCCCGGCTACCTACCTGTACGTGTTACGCATTTAGATAGCAGCCCTATGCCGACTGGGCTGCAACGTTAGCTTCTACTATCGCTCGCACGTAGGCGTTCACAAGTGGGTGAGCCTCTCCTTTGAGCACCCGCCTCTCAGGCTGGAAGAGGGTGGCAATGAAGAAGGGGTGCCCCAATAGCTCAACTACTCTCACGTCGCCTTCCGTATCCTCCCCGGTGATGGTCAAAGGCTCACCCTCCAGAAGCGACCTGTAGTTGGGTGCGAGGCCGAAGCTGCAATTGTACTCCTCAACGACCGTACCCGCGCCGTATATCTCCCGAATGCGTGTCCCCTCTTTCAGGGAGATGGTGCCGCTTTGGTCGCGCAGGGCACAAGCCAGGGGAGAAATGAGAGGAAATGTCGCGTCGGGGTTAGACTCGGCGTGGTCGGCGTCCGCCAGACCCAGGACGTTGCGGGCGTACTCGATCAGCGTGTGCTGAAAGCCGCCACACGTCCCCAGGAAGGGCTTGCCCATTTCGCGTGCGAAGCGTATCCCCATCAACGCGCCTTCCATGCTAACGTAAGGGCTTGCCGGCACGCACCACAACCCGTCGAATGCTTCTAACTCCCTCTCGACCCCAGTCACCAGCATCTCGGTCGGCAGCCATACTGCTTCGACCCTGCACCCCGCGGCCTCCCCGGCCATACCAAGAGCGATGGGAATAGCCCTGTGCGCTTTTACAGAAGGGTCATAGTCCCCAATAAGCCCAACCCGAATAGCCCTCATCATTTCACTCCTCAGCCCCGCCCGGCACATGAATGTGCGGGCTACACATACAAAGCCCGCCTGCGCGGGCTAGTACCCAACTGATAATCGTATATTTAATCAGCCTCCGCAGGGAGGCTTCGTGGCTTGTAGCCCGCGGCTTCAGCCGCCGGGCGGGGTTATACACTACGGATCGTGCGTCGTCACGTCCCATGTGCCCATGCCGCAGTAAGCAACTCCCGCACAGCAGGTCTTTCCAAATCCTCCGCCGACCTTATCTTTACGTGGCGCAGCAGCTTGCCCGTGCCTTCGAGCAGCCCTTTAGGGTCTGGCAACTCCGTGCCGCGAAGGAAGCCGAGATTGACGTAGTTGTTCATGGGCGAGACATAGCAAATCCACTCCGCCATCTTCCTGCCGCTCCCGAATATGATATTGTTGCGGCCAGGGTGTACCTCCCCAATGGCGTCAGGCATGACCTCTTGCACGAGCGCGCAGGTGCGCAGGGCGAGGTCGCGCACGGCGGGGGTTCTCGGTTCGAGAAACTCCTCAATTGTAGGGGTCACAGCTTACTCCACTTTTCATGCTCTTGTTACGGGGACTCTATGGCATTCAACAGAGTCATGGGGCCACCCTTCAAAAGGCCACCACCACCCTATTGGAGGTTCAATATTGTTGGTCAGAGCGACGACATTGTTTCCAACCTTGAAGAAATAATCCCATAACACATTCGTTGGTTGACCTACAATGGCTACGATTATGCTTCCCCCTGTCGGTATTGGTAAGCCGCTGATATCTGCTCTCGCACGCCAAGTTCGGGTTTCTGGAAAGAATTTTGTTACCATCTCTTGAGGCCAAAAGCATTCACCATGAGCAACAAACAATCGCATTGCCTTAGGTGGAGGCATAACTGAATAAATTCCAGTTACCTCGATAATAGCATTAATTATAGGCTCGTCTCTCGGAGAGATGATTTTAATTCCATAGTCGCAATGAATATATGACTCAGCGTGGACCCCGCCCTTTTTATATTGGGACAATTCTCCTTCTAATTGTTCTAGTTTGCTGCTCTGTTGTTCTAGTTGGCTGCTCTTACGATTAAGGTAGTATGCAAGAATCGTTGAAGCCACAGTACCAATGACACCAATGACTGCGGCAATAATCGTAACAGCTTCCATTCCCATTACTTATCCACTCCAGCAGGCACCCTATCATGATCTATTTCTAGCTGGCCGAGTTCAAGCTCTAATTGCCCGTTGCGCTCGACCATCTGCCGGTTCTCTACCTGCGCTTCCTCAATCGCCAGCTTACTATCTACAGCGAACTCCATCTGCACGGGCACCGGATATTCGCCCGTGAAGCAGCCGGAGCACATCTTATCACCACCCATCCCGACGGCCTTGAATAGCCCCGACAGGCTCAGGTAGCCCAACGAGTCGGCGCCTATATGGCGCGCTATCTCCTCCACGCTCATGCGGTGGGCGATAAGCTCCTCCCGGCGGGCGGTGTCCACTCCCAGGTAGCAAGGGTGGCTCATCGCGGGTGAGTGGATACGAACGTGCACCTCTGTCGCCCCTGCCTTCCTGAGCAGGTCCACGATAGGCCGCGTAGTGGTGCCGCGCACGATAAAGTCGTCCACCACGACCACGCGCTTACCCCCAAGCACCTCCGGCAGTGGGTTGAACTTGAGGCCGATGCCGCGCTCCCGCAAGTGCTGGTGGGGCTGTATAAAGGTGCGCCCGATATAGCGGTTCTTGATAAGCCCTTCTGTGTACGGTATGCCCGATTCGAGCGCGTATCCAATCGCAGCGGGCGTAGCCGAGTCGGGCACCCCAATCACGATGTCGGCGTCCGCCGGGTGCTCCCGCGCAAGCTCGCGCCCCATGTTCTGGCGGGCGGTGTAGAGAGGCTTGTTGCTGATGACGCTGTCTGGCCGGGCGAAGTATATATACTCGAATACGCACAGCGCCTGGTCCACTTTGCTCTGTATATCCCTGTACGAGGTCAGACCCTCCGCGCCGATTGTGACGATCTCCCCAGGCTCCACCTCACGTATGAACTCCGCGCCCACAGTCATAAGGGCGCAGCTTTCAGAAGCCACTACCCACCCGCCTCCCTTTGAGCCTGCAACGCCGAATGGGTAGCGCGCTATCGGCTCCCCCTTCTCTACACCCGCTTCGCCGCTCCGTGTGGCCGCAGGCAGCCTCCCTATACACAAGGGGCGGATGCCCCTAGGGTCGCGCACGGCAATCAGGTGCGTCGGGGTGAGCAGCACGAGCGAATATGCTCCCGTGAGGCGCGACATAGCCCTGCGGTACTTCGTGACCCAGTTGGAGCCGTGGGACGCCGCCGCCAGCCTGCCTATCACCTCGCTGTCGGACGTGCTCTCGAACTGCGCCCCTTGTGCCTCAAGCTCGGCGTGTAAAGGCCCTGAGTTTGTGATATTCCCATTGTGCCCAAGGGCAAGCCACCCAAGCGCTGTATCGTCAATACGCAACGGCTGGGCGTTACATATCTTTGAAGAGCCGGTGGTCGAATAGCGCGTGTGCCCAATCGCCGCGTGCCCCTTGAGCTTCGACAGCAACTCCTCGTCAAAGGCTGTGGCGACGAGGCCCATATGCGTCCGCACCATAAGCGAGTCGCCGTCGGTGGTGGCAATCCCCGCCGACTCTTGCCCCCGGTGCTGCAAAGCGTACAGCCCGAAGTAAGTGAGCCGCGCCACGTCCTCCCCTGGCGACCACACTCCGAAGACGCCGCACTCTTCGTGGAGCTTATCATCTTCCCATTTTGGATTTTGGATTTTGGATTTTGGATTTGAGGTTGACTTCAAGATTGTGCTTCTCCAATAGCTATCACGCATCACGTTTCACGCCCCAATTCTTCTCCCACCGACCTCACCAGCTCTACGAGGAAATCCATATCCGCCACCGTAGCGCGGTGGTTGACAACGCAGGCTCGGAGGGCGAAGCGGTCATCTGACAGGACAGTGCTCGAAATGAAGGTTTGCCCGCCTAGCTGTATTCTTTCCAGAAGGGTTTTGTTGAGAGTATTCAGGCGCTCATTATCTCCACGCAACTCAGGCGGGGCATATCGAAAGCAAACGATGCTCAGGCTTTGCGGGGCCAGTATCTCCATATCGCTCGATTTCTCGATGAGCGCGGCCAGCTGTTGGGCCAGGGAGATGTCCCGCTCGATTGACTGCCTGTAGCCTTCGATGCCGTGGTGCTTCAGGGCCATCCACACTTTGAGGGCGCGGAAGCCTCGCGTCTGCTGGAAGCCATATTCACTGAACCACGTTGGCCCGCCCACTCCGGTGAGGCTGCCGTCTGTGCGCAGGTAAGGGGGCACAAGGCTGAAGGTGTCGCGCATAGCCGCGCCGTCGCGCACCATCACAAGCCCCGCTTCCACCGGGATGTAGAACCACTTGTGAGGGTCGAGCGCCACACTATCGGCGCGCGACAACGCCTCTAGCTGGGGCCTGTACTGCTCGGTCAGTACGGCAGGCGCACCATATGCACCGTCCACGTGGAACCACAGCTCATAGCGCTTGCATACGTCGGCTATTTCATCAAGGGGGTCAATCGCGCCGTGATTGACCGCGCCCGCGCTGGCTGCCACCGCGATGGGCCTATATCCGGCTTCCAAATCGGCACGGATCGCAGCTTCGAGGTTGGGCACGCTCATGCGGCGATGCTCGTCGGAGGGGATTGTGCGTATGTTGCGGCTGCCGATGCCCATAAGCTCTGCTGCCTTGCGGATGCAGCCGTGCCCCTCCTCGCCCATGTACAGCACCAGGGGCTTCTCTATTTGTTGCAAGCCATCAGCCCGCACGTCCACTCCCGCCTTGACGTGGCGTGCAACCGCCAGCGCGGTGAGGTTCGCCATCGAGCCTCCACTGACCAGCAGGCCCATACTTTCCGGCGGGAACCCTAATATCTCGCGGAACCAGTTGAGGACGCAATGCTCGACGTACACGGCGGCATGGTTGCCCCCCGCACAGCTTGGGTTCATCGCAGCCGCCAGCGCCTCGGCGAATATAGTGATACGCGTGGGTGGCGAATTGACCCACCCGTAGAAGCGTGGGTGTCCGTTACCGAATGGGTACGGCGCGACGTCGCGTGCGAACTCGTCAAGTATCGCATCTATACCCTGGCCCTCGTCAGGGAGGGGCGCGCCCAGGAACTGCTCAGCCAGCCTCCTGCGGGACCGGCTGGAAGACCGGCCCATCTGGCAGCCTGGTAAGGTGCTCCGCGATCATGTCCACCACACGATAACCCGCGCGCTTTAGCTCCTCGGCTGTCCACTCGAAGGAGGTGGCCGGTAGCTGGTAGCTGGTAGCTGGTTGGTCTGTGTTGGTGACCATAGGGTGTTCTATGTAAGACCGTTGCGCCAGGCCCTGTCCAGGTCGCTTACTGCCAACTCAACAACGGTTTGCTCTTCACACACGATACGGAGGCTATTGCCCCAGGTTTCGCCCAAACGGACAATGCTCGCACCCATTAGGGTGGCAAGCTCTCGTAGCTCATTCCAGTTCTCCGGGGGGACAGCCACAATTATACGGGATGGCTCTTCAGCGAACAAGAGAAAATCGTTTCTGATTTTGGATTTTGGATTTTGGATTTTGGATTGGATTGGGGGGATGGCATCCAGAGTAATATTAGCTCCAACATGGCCTGCTATACAGCATTCGGCCAGGGCGGCGGCCAGGCCACCATCGCTACAATCGTGGGCCACATCTACAAGACCCTGACGGATGGCGGCCCTACACACTGCCTGAACGTTGCGCTCAGCCTCAAAATCAACGGGCGGGGGCGTGCCAACTTTGAGGCCCAGGCACGTCTCGACGTATTGGCTCGCGCCCAGTGGGCAATACGTAGGGGCGTGATTCATCACGCCCTGGAGAGGTGCATTCCCACTCAGCAGGCCAACAATCAAACCTTCTCTGAAAGCCAACCCCGCCCGCCGCTCCACATCTTCCAGCAGGCCGATCATGCCGACTACGGGGGTGGGGAGGACCGCGACGCCTTCCGTCTCATTATAGAGGGAGACGTTGCCGCTCACTACGGGCACATCGAGGGCTTTGCAGGCGTCGGCCATCCCCTCTACGGCGCGCTCCATTTGGTAGAAAACATGCGGGCGCTCAGGGTTGCCGAAGTTGAGGCAGTCGGTGACCGCCAGCGGCTCGGCACCTACGCACGACAGGTTGCGCGCAGCCTCGGCTATCGCGTGCGCGCCCCCCTGGTAGGGGTCGAGATAGCAATAGCGCCCGTTGCAATCGGTAGTGAGTGCAATACCCTTGCGCGTGCCCTTTATGCGCAACACGGCGGCATCCGCCTCACCCGGTTGCAGCACCGTATTCGTTCCTATCGTGTGGTCGTAGGTGCGGAAGACCCTCTCCTTACTGGCGACGTTCGGCGATGCCATCACCCTTAGCAGCGCATCGTCGTAACGTGTCTCTGCGTCTTCAGGAGGGAGGATGCTGTCCCAGTCCGGGTGTTGCAACTCTTCCAGCGCGGGGTCGGGCGAGCCTTGTACGTATCGTATCGGCACTTCGTCAGCGAGTAGAGTGGCGGGTATTTCCGCTGCTACCTGCTCTCCATCGAGGATGCGTACCATACCGTCGTCCGTCACGCGCCCAACCACGCTTGAGTGCAGGCCCCAGCGCGTGAAGACTTCTTGCGCCTCGACCTCTCGCCCACGCGCCACCGTCACCAGCATCCGCTCCTGCAACTCCGACAGCATAATCTCATAGGCGTTCATGCCACGCTCTCTGCGAGGCACGAGGGCCACATCTATCTCTATGCCGTTACTCGCCTTAGCCGCGCACTCCACCGATGAGGACGTAAGCCCCGCCGCCCCCAGGTCTTGCATCCCCACGACTATGCCCAAATCGAGCACCTCCAAGCACGCTTCCATCAGGCACTTCTCCAGGAAGGGATTGCCCACCTGCACTGCGGGGCGGTCTTGCAGCGCGTCCTCGCCGAGAGTGTCGGAGGCGAAGGTCGCGCCATGTATGCCGTCGCGCCCCGTATCGGCCCCTACCAGCAGCACGGGGTTCCCCACCCCGGAGGCTGCCGACCTCATTACCTTGTCCGAGCGCAACAATCCAACGCACATGGCGTTAACAAGCGGATTGCCCGAATAGGAGGGGTCGAAGGCGATCTCCCCGCCCACTGTGGGCACACCGATGCAGTTGCCGTACCCACCGATACCCGCCACCACCCCGCCGAACAAATATCTGTTGCGCGGGTCGCTCAAGGGGCCGAAGCGAAGGGAGTTGAGCAGCGCCACCGGGCGCGCACCCATCGTGAAGATGTCGCGCACTATACCGCCCACACCCGTAGCCGCACCCTCTACAGGCTCCACCGCCGAGGGGTGATTATGCAACTCTATCTTGAGCGCGGCAGCCCACCCGTCGCCCAGCTCCACGATGCCCGCGTTCTCACCCGGCCCTTGAAGAACGCGGGGACCCTTAGTGGGAAACTTGCCGAGGAGAGGCTTTGAGTGCTTGTAGCCGCAATGCTCGCTCCACATTGCCCCCGCCATGCCAACCTCGACCATGTTCGGCTGCCTGCCCAACCGGCTGACGAAGAGGCGATATTCATCGAGGGTAAGCCCTACCTCGCCTAAGATAGGCAGCAATCTATCGTGCTGGAGATCGCCTGGGATGGGAGCAAGGACAGACCCACCGGGGTTATTACTGGCGGGGCTGATAGTGTCCTCGGAAGTGTGGGGGGCGCTGTGGAGGGCCATCGTCTCCTCACGTGAGATCGGCTGAGCGGCCTGGTAAAGCGCCATTATAAACCATTGTCGACGCAATAGTTTTCCACAATTACGTCACAGTTTGGAAGGGATGTGCTCCTAAATTAGGAACTTAGAAATGTGTATAAGAACAATGATGACGAGGTAAGAGCTTCGTATGGTGAAGCACATCTCTACCTGTCATTCCGAACGGAGTGAGGAATCTAAAGATATATCCACCTGGCAAGCTCGGAGATTCCTCACTCCGTTCGGAATGACACTCTTTATTCCTTTGTTCTTACACACTTTAAGAGGCGCGATGAGCATCAGTTATATACACAAGGTTCTGCGGGAGAGCATCCGTGATCTGGGAGCCATCCCCAAGAGTGGTAGTAGTCGCATAGGTTGGTGGGAAGCTGAATATTACCTCAGCCCCGTGCCCTGGCGACGACATAACCTGCATAGTGCCTCCCAGTTCGGCTGCCCGTTCTTTCATGCTATGCAGCCCGATATGCCCGCGCCTGATAGCAAGCTCCAACGATTCCTCGTACCTGAAACCCTGCCCGTCATCCTTGACCCGAAGCTCTATCCGCCCTGCTATATACGACAGCCCGATATAAAGGCGGCGCGCCCTGGCGTGCTTCTTCACATTGTTGGCCGCTTCGAGCGCAAGCTGGTACAGGCAGTTCTGCAAAGGCTGGGTCAGATCATCGCCCACTCGTACCGCGACTTGCACGTTCAGGCCGGCCTGCTCTTCCAGCTTGCGAGCTATATTCTCCAGGGCGGGTGCTAAGCCTGTAGAGAGTAAAGTGTTGCGGAGGGTGTTCACCGTGCCGCGCAAGTCGGTCACGGTCTCGCAGGTAAGCTGGCGTAGATATTCCAGCTCGGTCTCCGCCTTGTCTAGCTCCCCCGCATGTATACGACGCCTCACACGGTCAATAGCCAGCAGTTCTACTCCAAGCGATTGCAGTGGGCCATCATGTATGTCGCGGGCAAGCCTGCGGCGCTCGTTGTCCTGCGAGGTCAGGATCATGCGGTTGAGCCTGGTGACTTCGCGGGTCAGGCGTTGGGCCTCTTCCTTTGCCTTCGTAGCCTCGGCGGCCATCTGTATCGCACGCTCCCCGGCGCTCTTGCCGGTGTACACGAACACCCAGGTGAGTATCCCCACCGTCACCAACACGGCTAACATGAAGACCCGTCTTTGTAAATCGTACATGCCTGTGAAATAGATATCAGCGACCACCACGGCAACACACAAAGCCAGCATCCCCATGCCGAAGCGGGGGCCGAGCAGCGCGAACACCAGCTGCACTGCCACTATGAAGACCAGGAAAGCGTTGCTGAATTCGGGCGAGAAGAGCGCGGTAAACCCGATGGCGAGGCCCCATATCCCCACCATCGACAGCGTTTGGGACCACACATTCCGGTGCTTGGCGAGGACCAGCGCATAAAAGACTATCGCGCTGACCATAAATATGGCGAAGGCTGCGTGCTCCAGTACGCGCAATGGCTCGAACTGCGCCGTGATCAGCACCGGCACCACGGTGAGTAGCCCTGTCACCAACAGAACGGTAACTGCGTTCCTGCGGGGCGAAAGCTCTTCTGATTTTGGGTCGTTGATGAGTGACCTAATGAATGACACGGCGTGATACTTTCCTGAAGGGTGACGTGCTCTGTAAGACTATGTGCCGCTTCAAAAAGAGTGTACTCTACGGCATCCTTCTCGTATACGAGAAGGATGTACCAGAATATCCTGACATTGGTACTACTACTTCCTATCAATAACCGGTAAGCGCTGGCCTAAGCGTTCAGAGGAGCAGTAGAGTAGGCCGCAAATTAAACTTCACATCTTAAGAGAAGTCTATGTGAAGATAAGTTTCAGCCACCGTCATAAGCTCCATCCTTTCCCAAACCTGACCTCCCATGTTAAGGAATACTTATGGGAGGTTAGGTTTTAGCGGACAGACAGCCGAAATGTAGGGGCGGTTCGTGAACCGCCCTGGTGGGAACAGTGCTCATTCTATTATTACGAGGGCGGTTCACGAACCGCCCCTACAGACCCCTAACTTACCGCCCTAACCACGTTGCCCGTAACGCGAGCGGGAGAGCGTTCGACGTTACTATCCTGTGGGTGGGCGCGCATAAGCACGCCCTTCTTAGGCTGTACTGTGGTGCGCACGGTGGCCTCGACGCGCTGGCCCGGTATCAGGTCGAGGCGATATCGTTGCAAGGCCATAGCCACTACGGTCTTGATCTCCATAGTAGCGAAGGGTGCGCCTATGCACGAGCGCGGCCCAGCCGCGAATGGTATGTACGCGTAAGGCTTCATCGGATCGCCCTTCACAGGGTCAAACCGCTCCGGGCGAAACACCTCCGGCTCGCGGAACTGGGTCGGCATACGGTGGCTCACGAAAGGCACGTAGGTAACAAGCTCTCCGGCCTCGATAGTGTAGCCCTTCCACTCGAACGATTCGCGGGCTATACGGTTGGCGCTCGGCGCGGGCGGGTAGAGGCGCAACGTCTCCTTCACTACCTGCTCAAGGTAAGGGAGACGGTCCAGGTCGGTTGCTGTGGGAGGCTCACCCTTGAGTTCCCTGTCCAATTCCGCCAGCAGCTTGCGAGTAACATCTGGGTGTTGAGCCAGGAGGTAAAATGCCCAGGTGAGAGCGTTAGCGCTCGTCTCGTGCCCCGCCACGAACAGTGTGAGGAGATTATCGCGTATCTGCTGTGGCGTGAGGCCCTTTCCCTCTTCATCCTGCGCCGCCACGAGCATAGATACAACGTCGCCGGTATCATCCCCCTCGCGGCGGTGGTGCTCGATGATTTTACCCAGCACGCGATCTATCCTGGCGAGACCCCGCCGCAGAGTGCGTCCCCTCCCCACGGGTGGCACATCGAACGGGAGTTGTGCGAGGCCCAGGTTGAGCGGGTTGCTGAGCGTGGCTATCATCGTGGCTACCGCGTGGCCCAATTCGCTGGCAGCCCCTCCCAGGTCCATGCTGAATAACGTGCGCCCAGCGATCACCAGGGCTAACTGGTGCATCTCCTTTGATATATCGAGCGTGCGGCCAGGCCTCCATTTGTCGAGCATCTGCGTGGTCGTCTCGCGCATGACGCGCTGGTACTCCTCGATGCGCTTGCGGTGGAAGGCGGGCATGATGAGGCGGCGCTGCGACCTGTGTTGTGGGTCGTCTATAAAGAGGAGGCCATTGCCCACGATCCACCGGGCATGTACCTTGTCAATAAGAGGCGCGACCAGGAAGTTGTCTACGGCGTCTACCAGTATGTAGCGGTTAGCGTCGGCCCCATGCAACGCTGCCCCCTTTATCCCCAACAAGTCAATACGTATTACTTCGCCATACCGCCTGTAGTTATTCAGCATAAAATCGAGCGGATTATAGGCAAATGAAAAGACCGCGCCGACAAACGGCAATCCTGGCGGTCCGGGAGGTAGCTTCCTGGGCATTCTTGAACCTTTCTCTCGAAACGTGAAACGTGAAACGTGATGCGTGATGCGTAAGTAATACGCTGCGCTTATCGCGTAAGTTTTGATTCCTTATCTCTTCTCCCTCTCAGAGCCTCCAAGTCTCTCCCTCTTCACTATTCCAATAAGAATCTTGGCGCTCTTGGTTATCTTTGCGTCTTGGCGTTTAATTAATCACGCATCACGCATCACGCATCCCTGCGTCTGGCAGCCAGAAATTGTTATAATGGGATATTGGGCGTAGAAAGGAGACTATTAGTGGCATTATACACAGCGAACAAGGCGAACAACACTAAGGGTTATCTGGTTGCGGGGATAGTAGCGATTGCGATTGGGGTCCCTCTCTTCGCATCCGGACTCGGTTCGGCGCAAACGCCAACCTCGCGCACCTTCCCGGAGACTAAGAAGACCGTAAAGGACAAGTTCCTCCAGTACTGGGACACGCACGGCGGCCTCCCACAGCAAGGTTACCCCATCTCGGAGGAGATGCAGGAGGTCAGCCCCACCGACGGCAAAACATACACAGTGCAGTACTTCGAGCGTGCCGTCTTCGAGCTTCACCCTGAGTTAGCGGGCACGCAGTATGAGGTGCTCCTCTCACTCCTGGGACGTTTCGAGTACCAGAAGAGATACCCAAGTGGCGCGCTCAGGCAGGAGCCTAACAACACGGCAGGCTCGGTGCTATACCCACAGACGGGTAAGCGCCTGGGTGGCAGGTTCAAGCAGTACTGGGAGCAGAATGGTGGCCTGGCCCAGCAGGGCTATCCAATCTCCGATGAGTTCACAGAGATTAGCGCGCTGAATAATAAGCCTTACCGCGTACAGTACTTCGAGCGCGCCGTCTTCGAGTATCACCCGGAGAACCAACCCCCTTACGACGTGCTTCTCTCACAGCTAGGGACCTTCCGCTACCGTGAGAAGTTCGAGATACCGACCGCCGTGCCGTCACCGCCGGCCCCCGTCATAACTCCACCCATACCCGTGCGGACCACAGGCCCAGGCCAGTAGCAGCGCGGGCGGCAAACAAAGATATGAGTGATACCGCTCAGGTAGTGGCAGCCACCGACCCTAAATGGTCAGCCCTCCCACTCCAAATCCAAAATCCAAAATCCAAAATCCAAAATCCAAGAGTGGCTTTCGTCACGCTGGGCTGCAAGGTAAATACTAGCGACACCCAGCGTGCGATAGCCGACTTCCGGGAAGCAGGGTTCCGCATCGTGCCGCCCGATGCTCCCGCCGACGTGTACGTGGTCAATACCTGCTCGGTCACGCACGTAGCAGACCGCAAGAGCCGACGTTGGCTGCGCCGTGGGGCGCGCTCGAATCCCAACGCACTGGTTGTGGCTACCGGCTGCTATGCCGAATCTGGCCGCGCCGTGCTGGAGGGGATGCCCGAAGTCGGCCTGATCGTCGGCTACAAGCAGAAGGACGACCTGCTCAGCCTCGTGCTTGAGCGGATTTCGGATTTGGAGGGAGTCCAAAGCCTGGACCTCATATCTACCAACCCCCGACCCCCAATCCCTGATCCCCATCCCCAGCTACCTTCGTGGGCTGGTGGCGATGAGGCTGAGGAGGACTTCAGGTCGCGCACCCGCGCGATGGTAAAGGTTGAAGATGGCTGTAACGACTTCTGTACCTTCTGCATCATTCCTTTCACGCGTGGGATGCCGCGCTCCACACCCACTAACCAGGTAGTAGAGCACGCCAATCGTTTGCTGGGTGAAGGGTACAAGGAGATCGTTTTGACGGGCGTGCACATGGGCAAGTACGGCCAGGACCACGCTCAGCGCAAGCGGGCTGCCTCTGACCCGACGGAAGCATGCGACCTGCCCGGCGTGGTGAAAGCTGTGCTGGACCGCACTGGCGTGCCACGCCTGCGCATCACCTCCGTCGAGCCGACGGACGCTATCATGATGCTTCCTCTCCTGGAGGACCCGGCATACGGCGAGCGCCTGGCCCCCCACCTGCACCTCCCCTTGCAGAGCGGCTGTGACGCGACGCTTGAGCGCATGAAGCGCGACTACACCACATCCGAATATGCCGATGTAGTGAGGCGGTGCAGAGAGGCCGTACCGGGCGTCTCTATCACCACTGACCTCATAGTTGGCTTCCCAGGCGAGATCGAGGCCGAATGGTCCCAGACGAAAAGCTTCGTGCAGCGGATAGGGTTTGCCAAAATACATGCCTTCCCATACTCGCGCAGGCCTGGCACCCCCGCCCACGATATGGAAGGGCAGGTGGACCACGATGTGCGCCACGCCCGCACTCTCGAAGCGATAAAGATAAGCCTGGAAGCCGAGGGCGCATTTGCCTACGCTCACCTGGGCCGCACGCTATCCGTCCTGTGGGAAAACGAAAGCGATGGCATATGGAGCGGCCTCACAGCCAACTACCTGCGCGTCTATAACCGCTCTTCAGAAGACCTGCATAACCTCATCACGCCCGCCACCCTCGTCGCCTATGACGCGCACGGGTTGTGGGCTGAAGTATGAGAGTGATAGGGGTTAGGAGTTAGGGATCGGGGGTCAGAAACTACAACCCTAATCCTCGACCCCTAACCCCTAACCCCCCGGAGGCGAACCTTGCCAAGCGCAAAGACCCAGAAATACCTGGGCTACATAGGGACTATAGGCGTGCTGACGGCCTGCTTTGGGTGTGGGTTGGCGGTGAATAACCAGATGCGGGCTTCCACTATCTTTCTCATAGCGGCCTGGTTTATACTGGTCCCTCTCTTTGGCTACCTCATCTCCACCAGGAGGCACATGAAGCGGATAGTTCGCACCCGCACCGCCCAACGCCAGGCAGAGCTTGATGCGCTGGCGAGTGCGTTGCGCAAGGGGTCAGGGGTTAGGGATCAGGGGCCGGTAGATGCGACTGACGAAGGACGAAAGACGAAAGACGAAGCTTCATCAACAAAGGACGAAAAGTAATGTATACGTGCCAACTAATAAAAATCCAAAATCCCCTCTCATGAGCATCGAACGCTACACGAACCCTCGAATGGGGGAGATATGGTCAGCCCAGCGCAAAGTGGACTTGTGGTGGCGTGTCGAATTGGCCGTGTGCGAGGCATGGGCGGCTCGCGGCAAGGTGCCAAAGGAAGCTCTGCCCACCCTCCGCCAGGGCAAAGTAGACCTTGAGCTTATGGCCGAGTACGAGAAGGAGACCGACCACGACGTAATCGCCTTCCTCCGGGCCGTAGCCGACAGCCTCCCCGATCCCGATGCAGCCCGCTTCATCCACCTCGGCCTCACCTCCTCTGATGTGGTAGATACTGCTCTTGCGCTGCAAGTATCGGAAGCGATGGAGGTAATCATCGAGGGAGTGACCTGGGTGCGCGTGACGCTGGCGGGACTAGCGCTTGGGCACAAGCACACCGTCATGATCGGGCGCACGCACGGCGTCCATGCTGAGCCTACTACCTTCGGCCTGAAGATGCTGGTGTGGTACGACGAGATGGGACGTCATCTTCAACGTCTGAAAGCTGCGCGCCAGGACGCTGCCGTCGGCAAAATCTCAGGCGCGGTGGGCACCCACGCCAACATCCCGCCCGACCTCGAAGATGACGCCCTACGATGGCTCGGCCTGGCTACCGACCCCGTATCTACCCAGATAGTGCAGCGCGACCGCCATGCCGCCGTGCTGAACGCACTTGCGCTACTTGCATCGTCCCTCGACAAGTTCGCCACGGAGATACGTCACCTGGCGCGAACCGAGGTGCGCGAGGTAGAAGAGCCGTTCGGCGCGACGCAGCAGGGTTCGTCGGCTATGCCCCACAAGCGCAACCCCCACAAGAGCGAGCGCATCAGCGGTCTGGCGCGGGTGGTGCGTGGCTACGCCCTCACAGGGATGGAGGATGTAGCCCTATGGCACGAGCGCGACATCTCCCACTCGTCGGCGGAGCGCATTATCTTGCCAGGCGCGTTCACCCTGGCTGATTATATGCTGACCCAGTTCGACGCGATCCTGAAAGGGCTGAACGTCTACCCAGGCCGCATGAAGCGCAACCTCGAAGCGACAGGCGGGCTGATATTCTCGCAGGGCGTCATGCTCGCCCTTACCGAGGCGGGTATGGATCGCCAGGAGGCGTACAAGATTGTGCAGGGCCATGCGATGCAGGTGTGGGAGCAGCACGCCTCCGGTGAAGAGGGCGCTACCTTCCTTGAACGTCTCCTCTCCGACCCCGAAGTAACAGGCCGCATCTCCTCCGAGCAGCTACGAGAGATTACAAGTCTTGAGAGGCATTTGGCACACCTGGACGAGGCGTACAGACGGGTGGGGCTAGAAGGGTGAGTATCGGCTAAAGCTGAATTTGGCAACCCTATCGGGACGACGAGCTTGCATCTGACTCCCCAATTGCGCTGTTATCGCTCGACACCTCGCAGCTCAACGTCGTATCAGTAGTGCCATAGCTCCCCCAATTAGGGCTGCGATGACGCCCATTAGCATGACGATCAACACAGTTCGGGCAATGGCGACCCCCGGGGCTGCAATCCCCTCTGGTAACTTCCCAGGTCCGATTGCGGCGGTAATTACCCAACCGAGTGTCGCATCGATGCCTGCCACCGCCGCCCCGGCGAGCGCTGCATGAAGCAGAATGGTCCCTGTATCACCCTGGGCTAATCTAGCCGCTGTAAGACCGGTGAGGGTATAGATAGACATGCTTACCCATCTGAGCTTTCCGTAAGTGTTTGGCTTCGCTCTGAGAACAAACGATGCAATTGTATCAAATAGCAGTGCAACGGTAGCATAGGCAATTATTGTTAATAACGTGCTCACTTATACCCTCCAGTCTATCAATAATAAGACAGGTATCACCTACAAATCCGACCCCGAAGTGATATACCTTGATCTTTTTAGCTATCCTTTTCGTCTTACGCCCTATCAGTTTCTATGCTCTCCAACTCAGCTTCTAGCTCCTCTACTGTCGGTAAGCTCCCTTTTAGCTGGTCAGGTAGAGAGTCAACCAGGACGTGCAGGTAGTTGGAGACGCCAATAGGCTTGGCTACGTCACGCAAGGCATACTCCACAATCAGCTTGTTTTTGCTCTTGCACAGCACTATACCTATGCTGGGCTGGTCATCGGGGTGGCGAAGTAGTTCGTCCACTGCGCTCAGATAGAAGTTCATCTTGCCGGCGTACTCCGGCTGAAACTCCGAGATTTTCAGATCAATCACTACGTAGCGGCGCAAGTGCAGATGGTAGAACAGCAAGTCCAGGTAGAAATCCTGCCCACCCACTTCCAGGTGGTACTGGCTGCCCACGAAAGCGAATCCTTTTCCTAGCTCTACAAGGAACTCCTGAATATGCCTCGTCAACCCACGCCCTACGTCACGCTCGTGGGCACTCTTTCCTAACGTGAGGAAGTCGAAATTGTACGGATCTTTGAGTACCTGCTGGGCCAGGTCTGATTCGGCTGATGGCATGGTACTGGCGAAGTTGGTGACTGCCTTTCCCTGGCGGTGATATAGGGCGGTATCTACCTGGTGCATGAGAATGCCCCGGCTCCAGCCGTTCTCTATCGTCGCATGTATATACCACTCGCGCTCAATAGGGTCCTTCACACGGTCCAATAAATAGACGTGATGCCTCCACGGGATTTGTCCACCAACCTGGTGGACAAATTGCTCGTCCGGGTAAGTCTCGGCAAACGCACGCATGTAATGCAGGTTCGTTCGTGAGAATCCCTTCATCTCTGGAAAGGCCTGCCGCAGGTCTTTGGAGAGCCTCTCTATAATCTTAGCTCCCCACCCTTGTTCCTGTTGTTTGAGCAAGATGGCGCGCCCCATTTGCCAGTAGAGCAGTACCAACTCACGGTTGACTGCCATGCCGGCACGCAGTTGGGCGGCTTGTATGCGTGCTTTGAGGTCGCGCAAGAACTCAGCATAACCGCTGAATTCTTCTGAGGGTCTGTCAATCATCAACTCTCCGCCATAACGTTATCGTCGCTCCGCCCGATTAGTATAATATCACTATATCTCATAATCAACAGCACATCATTAAAGAATGTCATAAAGTCGCGTGTCCTTCTATAATTTGTTCAAACAACCTCAGCCAATCTACAAAATCCATCGCATGACCGATACCATTCAACCCGTATTTCATGCTATAAAGAGGTATTAACCTTCACCATTAGAGACATACTGTAGGGGCATGGCGCGCCATGCCCCTACATACCCCATAAGAATCTCTGCGTACTCTGCGTCTCTGCGGTGAACACCAATCAATAGAATAGGAGACACCTGTGACCACTCTTATAGGGAACCCGAAGGCTTACCGCCTCCCCACCCATGCCCTACCTACCCGCTACGATATCGAGATTGACGCTCGCCTGGGACGGCAGGAGACGCACGGCAAAGTCACCATACAACTCGATATCCGCGAGTTGAAGGACACAATCGAGCTACACGCCCGCGACATGAAACTCTCCGATGCCAGGCTGACCGTTGGCGGAGAGACTCTCGAAGGCGAAATTGAGCAGGACAACGAGCGTAACATGGCGGCCATTCGCTTCGATGAGCCTATACCGGTTGGTGAAGCTACCCTTGAAGTCAAATTCGACGGCGAGATCAGTAAGGGGCTAGAGGGGTTATACCTGGCGAAGGATGGGCCGGAAGAGTGCCTTTGCACCCAGTGTGAAGAAGTTGATGCCCGCCGCATCTTCCCATGCTTCGATGAGCCGACCTTCAAGGCGAGCTTCGCCTGGAAAGTCACCACCTCGCCCGATATGACCGTGCTGGCTAACGGCCCTCTCGTTTCTGCCGAGGAGAGTGCGGACGGTAAGTCCAAGACCTGGACCTTCGCGCCCACCAAGCCGATGTCCAGCTATCTGGTAGCTCTCGTCATTGGCGATGTCGCGGGTACGGAAGAGGAGGTCGTATCTGGCAAGCCTATCAGGGTATACGGGCTGAAGGGCAAGGAGCATATGGGCCAGTTCGCGCATGGCTTCACGGCCCGCCTCCTCCCCTGGTACGAAGAGTATTTCGGCGTCCCCTATCACTTCGACAAGTACGACCAGGTAGCCGTCCCCGGCTTCTCGGCAGGTGCGATGGAGAACTCCGGCCTGGTGCTTTTCCGCCAATCATATCTCCTGATGGACCCGCGCACCGCTTCTTATAAGCAAGAGCAGGTAATTGCCCTCGTGGTCGCGCACGAGTTCGCCCACATGTGGTTTGGCAACCTAGTCACGATGAAGTGGTGGGACGACCTGTGGCTGAACGAGGCGTTCGCCGAGTGGATGGCATACAAGGCGGTCAATACCCTCAGCCCCCAATACGAGGTGTGGAACGATTTCCAGGGTGGCAAGAACGCCGCGCTCGCCGCCGACGCCCAGGAGAGCACCCACCCCATCTATAGCCCCGTCGAGACTCCCGCCCAGGCAGCGGAGCTATTTGACGTTATCACCTACCAGAAAGGCTCCTCCGTCATGCGGATGCTGGAGAACTTCCTGGGCAATGACCCCTTCCGCGCCGGATTACGCACCTACATGAAGGAGTTCTCGGAGAGCAACGCGGTAGGCCACGACCTGTGGCGGCACCTCCAGGCCGCCTCAGATCACCCCGTCACCTCCATCATGGAAAGCTGGATCAACCAGAATGGTTATCCTGTCGTCTCTATCGTGGCGGAAGGCTCCGGGGCGAATACGAAGCTCACTCTGAGCCAGGAACGCTTCTACTCAAGCCCCAACCCCTCTAAAGTCGAGGACCAGACCTGGCAGGTCCCAATCGTAATTCGCTACGAGGACGATGAGGGTACGCACGAGACTCGTTACCTTCTCACTGAAAAAGATGCATCACTTCCCCTGTCCGTATCGGGCGACCTGAATTGGTGTCATGCCAACGCCAATGAGATCGGTTTCTATCGCCAGAACCCCGATGAGACGCTCTTGCGAGGTCTATTAGCCAACCTCGACAAGCTATCCCCATTGGAGCAGATGGGGCTTCTTGGCGACCAGTGGGCACTCGTGCGCAATGCCACTCATAACATCGGGCAGTTCCTCGAAGTCCTCTCCGCTATGCTCAACCTTGAGCATTACAGCGTCACCGAGGAAGTTGTAGGGCATCTACACAACCTGGAGAGGCTGCTAGAACACGCGGGCAACGAAGAAGCCATATCCAGGTTCCGTGCGTGGGTAGGCGGCTCCTTCAAGGGGAGGTTGGAGAAACTCGGTTTCGAGGCAAAAGATGGAGAGGGCAAGAACGAAGCCCAGCTCCGCACCGCCCTTGTAGATGCTATGGCGACGCTGGCACAGGACCCAGCGACAATCGCAAAGGTCACGGAGCTTGCCGACCGGGAGGCTGCCGACCCCGCGTCGGTAGATGCCAACCTGGCAGGCACGTTGGTGGCTGCCGCCGCCCAATTCGGTGACAGTAAGCGTTTTGACCGTAACGTTGAGGTGTACCAGGACCGCAAGGGTGGCTCTACTTCTCCCCAGGAGACGAATCGCTATTTGTACAGCTTCCCGGCTTTCCGCAAGGCCGACCTGGTTGAGCGCACCTTCAAGCTGATGGACGACGGCATCATCCCGCAAGAAGGAATCGGCCCCGTCCTGCGTTACATGTACACGCTGCCTCACGCGCAGGTCCCAACCTGGCACTACGTGAAGAGCCACTGGGATGTAATCCCAACCCTGGGGAGCCACTGGGTTAGCGGCCTGGTGATCGCAAGCGGCCAGCTTCCCGCCAAATACCGTGACGAACTGGTAGCATTTTACGATGAGCACCTGAAGGGTGAGGCAGAGCGTGGCTACGCCCGCTGCCTCGAAACGCTCGACCAGATGGCTGAGTTCAAGGCAAGAACCGAGGGCGACCTGGTGGGCTGGTTCAAAGAACGTTAGTTCCTAAACACGGAAAGTCCTGTTTGATAGTGTCAGCCGTTCGTGGGATCCTTTCTACAAACAGGACTTTCCATACGATGACAATCCTGTTTACGTAGAGGTATTGAGCGCAAATACCACTCTGCACAGGCGAGAAAGCTTTATACGTATTTCTGGATCTTTCTCGCCAATTACGTTTGTATGCGCCCGGTTATCCGGGTATGGGTCGTGCTCCACCAGTTGTCCTAATATTCGCACTTCGCCCACAGGCAACGACACTACGGCGAACTCTTCGGGTGGTCGATGGGTGACGCGAAGTAGGGTCTCTTCAGGCGACGAGTATTTGCTCCAGTCGGTAGACATGCCCCCTGGTAATCGGTGAACGCTCCTGGCCTGACGCCGCCACTGGGGAGCATCCTTGCCTGTGGGACTCGCCGGTATAAGTGGTCCTCGTCAGGTATCTGCTCTTTCTCCCAACGCGCCTCTATTTCGCCAGCCACATTAGGAGCCACAGGTTATTGGTGGAAGTATTGAGCATACCCTTGATTGACTCGCCTGCGCTGTTATCACCATAGAAAGAGAGGGCTTCTCCGCATCAGCAGGCACGTTAAGCGACAGTTCCCTATCATCGAGTAACCAATGAATATCTATGCTGCCATCCGGTCCTGGCTCGATCATAGGGGCTGCAATGGATATACTGTAGTCTCGCCACATGTCTTTGGCACTTTGGACGAGGAAGGTTGTAGCTCTGCTCCACGTATCCTCGGCATAGAGTGGACTCCCTTCTCCATCCCAATTAGCTTCCCACTCCAACATAGCCCGTGAGCTGTTGATCGCCGACATGGTAGCATCGAAGTTAGGTGGCATACCTTTGCAAATTGTTAACTGTGAGTTTACTGCCATAACGGACCTCAATAGGCAAACGGCTCAACAATTCTAGCGAGAGCATCTACCAGTAAAGTACCCCAGCATCACTATATTGTCAAGGCAGCTATTTCCATTTCATCCAGGGTCTTTGCGTTTAGTAATCCCCATTCACAATCATGGTATAATGCACCCCATGAGACCCACTCCTGTACTTCAGACCAACTTCCCGCTGCCCCTTTTCGGGAGGGGGAAGGTTCGTGATACTTATGACCTCGGCGATAATCTCCTCATAGTGGCGACGGACCGCATTTCGGCCTTCGACAGCGTGCTGCCCACAGGCATCCCCTATAAAGGGCAGGTGCTGACTGCCCTCTCCGCCTTCTGGTTCAAGCGGACGGAGAGCGTGATGCCTAACCACATGATCAGCATCCGCCCCGCCGAGTTCCCATTCGACTGGCGCTCCTGGCCCCGCGATAAGCGAGACCAGCTCAAAGGGCGCGCCATGCTCGTCAAGAAGGCTAAGAGGATAGATATAGAATGCGTGGCGCGCGGCTACCTGGCAGGTTCTGGCTGGGCCGAGTACAACGAAACAGGTTGTGTCGCGGGCATTCGCCTGCCGCACGATTTAGTGGAGAGCGGCCAACTACCTGAGCCTATCTTCACTCCCGCTACCAAAGCCGATACGGGCCACGATGAGAACATCACCTTCGAGCAGATGGCCTCCATCGTGGGCCAGGAGGTCGCTGAGAAGCTACGTGACGCCACCCTCCGTATTTATGCCGCTGCCGCTGAATTCGCCCGGATGCAGGGCATCATCATCGCCGACACCAAGCTGGAGTTCGGCTGGCTGGGCGACGAATTGATAGTGATTGACGAGATGATAACTCCCGACTCGTCCCGCTTCTGGGAGATCGAGAAGTATAAGTTCGGTGAGAGCCAGGTTAGCCTCGACAAGCAGTTCGTGCGCGACTGGCTCCTCAAGTCGGGCTGGAACCGCGAGCCACCTGCTCCGCCCCTCCCCGACGACGTTACCCGGAAGACCGCCGAAAAGTACCTCGAAGCCTACCAAAAGATAGCCCGTCGCAACCTCCGCGCCGAGCTTGAATGAGAAGTGAGGACTGAGGGCAAAGCACTATAGAGTGAGCGGTACAGTATGAGCAGTGAGAACCAACTAATGGATAGGCAGAGCAACACTCAGTCCTCAGTCCTCAGTCCTCAGTCCTGGATAGCCAGCATCCGCGTAACCCTCAAGCCTGTGGTGAACGACCCGCCCGGCCTCGCTATGCGCGACGCTCTGCACAACCTGGGGTACGCTGGTGTGAGCGAGGTGCGCTCCGGCAAGCTAATCCAGGTATACCTCGACGCCTCCACCCAAAGCGAAGCTGAGGAAGCGGTACACCAGATGTGCCGCCGCCTCCTGGCTAACCCCGTCATAGAGGACTACGCTTTCGACCTCCAACCCGCGAGCCAGTAAGCAGCAAGCAGACAGCAGACAGCAAAAGGCAGTAGCAGTAGTCCCAACTAATCACGCATCACGCATCACGCATCACGCATCACGCATCACGTTTCACGTTTCTATCGTCCATCGTCCATCGTCCATCGTCCATCGTCCATCGTCCATCGTCCATCGTCCATCGTCCGTCCCCAGCCATGCCTCTTCGCATCGAAGGCGTATCACATATCCTGGCCGTGGCAAGCGGCAAGGGTGGTGTGGGTAAAACCACAGTCACAGTCAACCTGGCGCTCGCTCTGTCGCAGAGTGGCGCTCGCGTGGGGCTATTCGACGCCGATATCTACGGACCTAACGTGCCCCTTATGCTCGGCATAAGGCGCACCAAAGCCGCCAGTGGGCTGATGCCTATCGCTCGCGCCGAGCCTGAGCCGTACATCGAGCCGCTGGAGAGATACGGCCTAAAGGTAATGTCAATGGGGTTGCTGTTAGGTGAAACCCAGGCGGTGATGCCGGACCCCCGCTTCGCAGGGATGATGGTCACGCGCACTTTCAGAGATGTCCTCTGGGGCGACCTCGATTATCTGCTTGTAGACCTACCCCCAGGCACGGGCGAGCCTCAGCAGAGCCTGGTGGACGTTGTACAACTCGACGGCGTCGTGGTGGTCACTACCCCGCAGGACCTGTCACTTCTAGATGCGGGCCGCTCCCTGGAGATGTTTCGCAAGGCCAAAGTGCCAATCGTGGGTGTGATCGAGAACATGAGCTACTTCGTATGCCCCGACTGCGGCAATCGCGTTGAGGTGTTCCACCGTAGCGACCGACGTTGGGCCATGCGGGAAGAAGAGGAGCTTGAGCTACTTGGCCGCATTCCGATGGAGCAGGCCATCAGCCGGGGCATCGACTCCGGCCACCCCCTGACCCAGGACGCCCCAGACGCGGCAGAGTCGGTAGCCTTCAGAGAGATAGCGGCCCGTATAGCCTCTAAGCTGACGACGGACGGCAGACGACGAACGACAGAGTGATAACGAGCTATGAATAATTCAAAATCCAAAATCCAAAATCCAAAATCCAAAATCGCCATCGTGGTTTTCCCTGGCTCGAACGGTGACCATGATGCTTTGTACGCGCTCGGAGAGGTGTTGGGGCAGCAGGCGGAGCTGGTTTGGCACACTCAGACCGACCTCTCCCGGTATGACCTCGTAGTTATCCCCGGCGGCTTCTCATACGGCGATTACCTGCGTGCCGGGGCGATAGCGCGCTTCTCGCCCGTGATGGGTGCCCTTACGCGCTACGCCGACGCCGGGGGATGGGTGCTGGGCATCTGCAACGGCTTCCAGGTGCTAACCGAATCCCATCTCCTACCCGGCGCGCTAATGCGTAACGGCGAGCTATCCTTCGCGTGCCGGTGGGTCCACGTTCGCGTCGAGCCATCGCGTAGCGCCCTCCTGGCGGGCGTGGCTCCGGGCACAGTCTGGCGTCTGCCTATCGCGCACGGCGAGGGCCGCTACTTCGCTGGCCCCGAAACGCTGGAAGAATTGGACCGGAACGGGCAAGTAGTCCTGCGTTATTGCGCACCAGACGGCTCTCTCGAACTCGGCGGCGAACCCCAACGGCTCATCTGACGCTATCGCCGGGGTCTGCAACCCGCAGGGGAACGTGCTCGGCCTCATGCCTCACCCCGAACGGGCGGCTGAGAGCATACTTGGTTGTGACGATGGCAGACGCTTCTTGCAGGCGATGCTTGACGCATGGCGGTCCGGGCAGCTTCTATCATCCCACGCACACGCTGGGGCGGAGAGTGTCGTTGCGCGGTAGGGACAACGATTTCCCCACAGACGATCCGGTAGAGCTAGAGCGCGAGCTTCTGCGAAGCCAGGGATTGGGGTCTTCCAGCCAAAGTGTGGAGTCTGATTCCGCGCAAGGGCAGGCCGGTAGGTGGTCTCTTCTCAGCAAGCTGGCGCTGATTCTGTCGTTGGGCCTGGTGATCGGCTATCTCTTCATCTGGGTCAAGGCGGTGCAGGACGTTGGCGGGCCGGAGGGATACATAAAGGGTTCGTCTACGCCTGGGAGCGAGCGCGGCCCGGTTGATTTCATCTCCACCCTCACCGGCGCGACCATTATACGCGACGGCAACGGCCGCCTCCTGTACGACCAGGACGCCCAGCATGAGGCCCAGGACTTCGTGCTAACGTCTCGCCAACCTACCAAGCTCCTCCCCTACAACCACCTGCCGTTCGAGGCGCTGCTTATAGCGCCGATGCTCGACATACCGTACCCCCTTATCTTCGCCTTCTGGACGATGGCGGCGGGTCTGGCTATCGGCGTCTCGCTGGGGATGCTGGATGGCGCTCACCCGGTGTCGCGTCCCGTGGGGTGGGTGATGAGCATGGCGGCCTGCTCTTACCTCCCTCTTATTAGAAGCCTCATGCTGGGGCAGAACACTCCGCTCGTTCTGCTCGGCCTCTGCTCAACCTACGTGACCCTCAAGCGCGGGCAGCCCTTCTGGGCAGGCGCATCATTGCTGCTGGTTGCGCTGAAGCCGCAGGTCCTCCCCGTCGTCCTGCTTCTCATGCTGTTGCAAGGGCACTGGAAGGCGCTCGTCACCTTCGCCGCGCTCATGCTCGGTCTAAGCGTGGCCGCTATGCCCACGCTGGGGGTTGCATGGCCGTTAGATTACGTGAAGCTCCTCGTCGGCGTGGCAGGATGGCAGGATGTCGGAGCGATAGACCCTGCCATCATGCACAACTGGCGCGGCTTCTTCACAAATCTCTTCAGTGGGCATCTCGCCGGGCTGGTGACTCCCTTCTTTATTCTGGCTTCACTTCTATCGGTGGGCTTGCTCGTTCGTGCCTGGTTTAGCTCACGTGAGGCCCTGGAGAATGTGAAGGCGCCAGCATACACGCAGGCCTGGGACCTGCTCTGGGCGCTGGCAGGTATCGTGGCGGTACTGACCTCGTTGCATCTCAATCCCCACGACCTTGCCCTGCTGATATTCCCTGCGTGGATAATTGGTGCGTATGCTATGTCGGGCGAGTGGCGCAAGCCCTTGACGACTGCGTGGCTAATCATCCTATGGACGGGCTACTTGCCTCCCCCGCTGACGCTATACCAGAGCAATAATACCCTCGCAGTGCTGCCGAGTGTGTTGGTGATGGTAGCGGCTATCGGCCTGCTAGCGTGGCAGCTAATCACATCCAGGGTCGCAGCATGGTCCACAGCCTCAGCATCTCCGTAAGGTCTTAGTAATCTTCATTAGAGAAAGCACGGCGGATAAATCCGCGTGCTACATAAACGAAGCCCGCCTGCGCGGGCTGCTGGGTAAAATAATCAGATTGAGGAAAATAGTGGTAGCCTCCGAAGGGAGGCTTCGTATGTGTAGCCCGCACATTCATGTGCCGGGCGGGGCCAGGTGCCCTAATCCTCCTCATCGCCCCCAATTGCATCCTCGGTTACGCTCAGGATGTAGAGGTCGCCTGGAGGCTTACCACTCTCATACTTATCGAAGTCGGGCACCAGATGCTCTATCGCCAGTCCCAGATCGAGGATAGCGCGCTGGGCGTCCAGACGGTCATCGAGGCTCAGGGGCGGACACGCGAGGAAGACCCTGCCACCCTTCGGTTTGGCGGCCTCTATAGCGCGTGAAAGAAGGTTGACCATGCTGGAAAAACCTGCGGAGGGTGCGACAAAAACGCTATCGAACTCCCCTTCGAGGTCTTCCTTGATGGAGCGGCGCGGGTCGTGCTTGACGAGGCCAACGATAACCCCCTCACGCACCGCGATGTCGCGCACTTCGCTCAGCACGCGCTCATCGGGGTGGAGGGCTACCACCCTGCGCGCCAGCTTACCCGACTGCGATAAGGCTTTACCGGCGAGGGCTATACCTGCCGCCGCCAGCACGTCCTCCCCCATCACCAGCACATCCTTGCCCGCCAATGCGTTGCTCTCGTGCATGAATGCCACCCGTCGTAGCTCAGCTTCAGGCGTAACCCCAGATTTCTTAAGGTGGCGGCGCAGAGCTTCAAGCACGCCGTCCCAATGCGGTCCCGTAGGCACCACGCCTGTTCCGCCACACGCCCGGCAAGCGGCAGACGACGTAGTTTGCCCCTCAACCTTCGGCGGCGTCCAACCCCAGCCCTCCTCTACAGCATTGAGGGCGTCAGCACTGAGACGAATGCCAGGTCCGGCCTGATCGAGCGCACCCGCACTCTGAAGCTCATATCGCAGTGCGTTAATGACGGGCATGGGGAGGCGCGCAATGCGAGCCAGCGTGCGCTCGTCCGCAAGCTCGCCTCCAGGGTTGGCCTGCACATCGAAAATAGCGCGCAGCACGCTCTCCACAGCCTCCGGCCCCTCGCGCAAGTGTACCCGTTCGGCGATGGCTTTGAGGAAGGCTGTTTTGTTGGTGAAGTCTTTCATATTTAGTTCAAAGTTCAAAGTTCAAGGTTCAAAGTCCCGAATACGAAGCACTTTGAACTTTGAACTTTGAACTACGTCGTTATCAAGACTAATGCGGAGCGTGCAGGCACCTGCAATGTGATTTCCCCTGTGCCGACGGAGTATCGCTCGCCTGTCCAGGCGTCGGTGAGGGTGGCGTCGTCGGGGAGGAGGTCGTTAGTGGGGATGTTGGCCCCGGTAGCTTCCCTGCCGACGTTGAATATCACCACCAGGCATTCGCCGGAGAGATCGCGGGCGAGCGCATATATCGTGTCATGCGCGTAGAGGGTGCTGTATTTGCCGTGCCTCAGCGCTGGGTGGTTTTGACGGAGGCCAACAGCTTTCTTGAAGAAGTCACGAACGTCCGTGTGCCATCGCTCCGTCTCCCAGGGGAAGCCGCCCCTGGATAGCGGGTCGCGCCCACCTGCCATGCCTATCTCGTCGCCATAATAAATGCACGGCGCGCCCGGATAGACCATCTGAAAGAGGGTCGCCATGCAGAGGGCACTCCAATCGCCATTTGCCATAGTGATGAAGCGGGCTGTATCGTGGCTATCTAGAAGATTCATTTGCACTGCTGTCACTTCGGGTGGATAGAGCTTGAGCAGCGCCTCCATCTCCAGCCCAAACTCATGTGAGCCGATGTCGCGTACCGGCCACATCGATGTGCCTTTGACGAGCGCTGGATCGACCTCGCCCGCTATGAAGAACTCTATGCACAGCTTTGTGAATAGATAGTTCATCACCGCGTCGAACTGGTCTCCCTTCAGCCAGTGGCGGGCGTCGTGCCATATCTCCCCCACGATGTACGCTTCCGGGTTGATAGCCTTCACCCTGCGGCGGAACTCCTGCCAGAAGCTGTCATCCCTGATCTCGGCGGGCACGTCGAGCCGCCAGCCGTCAATACCGAAGCGTATCCAGTGCTCGGCTACCCCCATGAGGAACTCCCGCACGTCCGAGTTGCTTGTATTGAACTTGGGGAGGGCGTGGAGGTTCCACCATGCCTCGTAATTGGGCACCTCGCTCTCATTGTATGCGTTCAGGGGCCAGCGCTGGATTTTGAACCAGTCTATATACGGAGAGAACGGTCCGTTCTCCATGATGTCGTGGAACTGGAAGAAGCCCCGGCTGGCATGGTTGAATACCCCATCCAGCACAACCCTTATGCCGCGAGCATGCGCCTCGTCAATCAGCGTGCGTAGCGCGGCGTTCCCGCCCAGCAGGGGGTCAACGTTGTAGTAATCGTGCGTGTGATAGCGATGGTTCGAGGCCGACTGGAAGACCGGGTTGAAGTATATAGCGTTGATACCGAGGTCAACCAGGTAGTCCAGGCGCTCCACGACCCCCAGGAGGTCACCACCTTTATAGGAGTGGAAAGTGGGCGTATCATCCCACCCTTGCAGGTTGCGCGGCTTATGCACCTTATCGCTTTTGGCAAAACGGTCAGGGAATATCTGGTAAAAGACCGCATCGCGCACCCACGCGGGCGTCTCTATATGAGTATCTGACATCAAGCTCTCTTTCTTATTCTAAACTCTTGAAATGTGATTGGACGACGGACGACGGACGACGGACGACGGACGATGATACGTGAAACGTGATGCGTGATGCGTGAGATTAGCTTGTAACTCGTAACTCCTAAAGAACCTCTGCGTACTCTGCGTCTCTGCGGTGAATTTACTTTCTGTCGTCCGTCGTCTATTCCGCCGCCTGGATGCGCTCCGAGACGGGTGGGTGGCTGTGGAAGAGGAAGCGTACCCAGGCCGGAGGGTCCGCATCCGACAGGTTTTGTCCCGCCAGCTTGAGCATGACCGAGCGGAACGCCTCACTCTTGCCCGTGACCCTCAGGGCGTAGCGGTCGGCAGCCCGCTCCATCTGCCGCGACATGAAGTTGCCCGCGGGCATCACCAACAATCCGAAGATCGACATAGCGACCACAAAGAGCGGCAGGTTGGCTACGTCAGCAATGCCCCTGAAGCCGAACGTAGTTACACCCCACGCCAGGACATGGCTTGCTACCCACATGCCTGCAAGAAGCAAAGCCGCCTCGACTACAAGACTCTTTGTCATGTCATTATGTACGTGGTGGGCTAGCTCATGCGCCAGCACGGTCTCTATCTCGTCATGGGTATAGCCCTCAAGCAAGGTGTCCCCCAGGATGATGCGCCGGGTGCGCCCCATGCCTGTTAGCATGGCGTTAGCGGCAGTCGTGCGGCTGCTCATATCCATCACGTACACGCCGCGTACCCGCGTGCCCGTCTGCTCTGCCAGGGAGGTCAGACGTTGCGTGAGAGCGGGGTCGTCAAGCGGTCGCATTTTGTAGAAGAGGGGCATAAGCAGCACGGGGGCAAGCTGCGCCATCGCTACCATGAAGAGCCACACCAGACCCGCCATAATTACCCACCACCAGTCGGGCCACGTGAGGAGCAGCCAGTACAGTAGCTCCAGCCCCCCCAGCCCGAAAGCCGCCGACAATGCAAGCTCCTTCACGTTGTCGAGCGCCCAACCGCCCAGGCTTTGCGTGGAAAGGCCATACCTGTGAGGCAGGATGTAGCCTGAGTAGAAATCGAGAGGTAGCGAAACGAGCGTATAGAGCGCGCCCAGCGCCGCCCCGTACAGCGCGACAACAGCCCAGAGGTCGGTAGAGATACCTTCGGCCCACTCCCTCAGCCCGACCGACCACCCTGTGAAGAGGAGCAACCCAACCCCGACCAGCATAAAGACCAGGCTTGCGAAGAAGAGTACGCGACGTATACGTGCGTACTCTTTGGCGAGGCGCTGCCGCTCCGAGTTCCAAGGAGTTTTGAGCTTTGAGTTCTAAGTTCTGAGTTTCAGGTTCTGAGGTAGGCGCAATCACAGCGCCATTATACTGTCTACGAAGCATCGCATAACTTCATAACTCGCAACTCAAAACTCAAAACTAAGAACTCAAAACTTCCCATCGCGGGTTGTCCGCCCTGCGCCAGTCGGCTATCCAGCCGCGCTGCACAATGTAAGGCTCTCCCCCGGGGTCGCTTGCGGGTGCGAGCGCCAGCGATTCGCGGGCGTACCACACGAGCGTACCCTCTAGCTCCTCTCCACTCTCCAGTTTGAGGGTGATTGGCGTGTCACTCCTCTCAAGCTCTTCCAGGAAGAAAGTCAGGCGCTTGCGATATGCCTCGCGCCTGGTCGTCAGCTCCTCGACCGGCACCTTGAAAAAGGTGGCGAGCTTCTTAAGCTGCTCGTCATCCTCTCCCACGCGCCTGTGCTTCACCTCAAGGAGGTGGATAGCGCCCGCAGGCACTCCACTCGCCTCGGCTATCTCCCAGGGCGTGTCGCCGCCGTGCTTCGCACGCAGATATTTGATGTAATCACTCAGGCTCATTTTTAGTGCGGAGTGCGGAGTGCGGAGTGTGGAATGATGAGACTTAATACTCCGCATTCCGCATTCCACACTCCGCACTCGTTCACATTCCCCTGTCCTCGTCCATCTGATCTTTTTCGGGTTTGTCGGGTTGACCAGTGCGATCAGAATCGATGCCCCTGTCTATGGGTTGATGGTGGTCGTCGCGGGTGTGGTTGTGAGGCTGTGCCTCCTGCGCAGGGGCCGCAGCACTCGTCTCACCACTTGCGGGCGTGCAGCGATAGTAGGCGATGGCTAGCTTGCGTAGCACTATCTCTTCGTCCTTATCTACCACCTTGATAGTGATCGTGTAAGGGGTGAAGTCGGCTATGCTGCCGCTGAACTCCTCGCCGTTGAACAGGCGGAAGACGCAGGCAGCACCCGCTTCGCGCTGCTTTGCCAGGTAGCTTGCCTCGCGGTCCTCGTTGGCATCGGGCCACCTGCCATATTTCACCTTCTGGGTGGGCGCGATTTCATCTGCTATAGCGCGCAGGCGCTTTACCCACTCCGTCGCGTCCGGGCGGTTGAGCGTCGCCAGCGGCTTACCTACGCGCTCCTCAAGCTGCTCCTGGGTTATATTGAGCCTCTGCGCCAGGTTTAGCAATTCCTGGGTCTGGCCTTCTGTGATCGGCGGCGCAATCTTTGGCTTCGAGCTTCGAGCTTCGGGTTTCGGGTTGTGCGCGCTCGATGCCGGGGGCTGGCTCTTGGTCTCTGGTTGCCTGATCGCGGGGGCCGGTTGTGTAGGCGCGTATTGGGTAGGAGGTTGAGCCTGCTTATTTACGCTGTTTGGAGCAGGCGCGACAGGCTGGGTGGGACTCTGCTGGGCTTGTATGGGGGCTGGACGTGGGGTGGGCGGCGCAGGCGTGGCTGTTGGAGCAGGTGTAGAGGGGGCTACACTGCCTGGCGGGGGCATGAGGTCTTCTATCTGCACCCATAACGCCTTTGCGAGCAGCTTGGCATGGGCGAGAGGGATGATCTGGCGTCCCTCCTCGTACTCAAGCAGGGTCTTGCCTGCTATGCCTGAGCGCGACGCCAGTTGTGAGATATTGAACCCCTTCTTTTCCCGAATATTGCGTAACGCGCTCATAAGTCACCCCATTTTCTCATTCCGACTTCCGTATTGTCAGATTTGGATATGGGCCTCGCACCCCGGACCCCTGGAATAAAACCCGTATCTGCTACCTATTGTACTCTACGAGATAGTGATAGGCAAAACTCGTGCCTCGCGGCGCATCACTCGCCCTTATGCGCAAGGGCCTGCTGAATAGCCTGTTCTTCTTCTTCCGATAGAGTGGTGTGGGACGCGCCCGCCTTGACGGGCTTGGCGTAGAAGCGCGTCGCCGTGCGCCCATGTAAGCTGCTGATTACTACCCCGTCGCCTCGCTGGTCCAGGAGGGCGACGGCAAAGCTCTGGTCGCCACCCGTATCCCCGAACGGATTGTAGCGCACAACACCTACACACTGCACGCTGCGGGCCACAGGCGCTTCAAGGTCGCTTACCGTTTTTCGCAACACCTCCAGGTCGGCGCGTGCCGTCTCCAGGCGGTCAGCCTGGTCGGCTACGAGGTCCCCGAGCGACATTGTGAGCGTTGTAGCGCCTGCACCCTTCATAAGCGCGCGAAATTGGCGCTCCAGGCGACTCAACCTGGAGTTCTGCATATAGAGCAGGATGCCCAGTACGATGGACAGCCCTGCCGCCAGCCATCCCGCTAACTCACCCAATGCCATGAATCAGTCCGCCTCCACAAAACTACGATAGAGTGCCAGCCAATTCTAAACGAGAGGTAGTGGGTTGTCAATTCTTGAGTGTAAAATTATGCGGTATGGCGTAAGTAGGGGCGTGCCGACGGCACGCCCCTACGGGACCGTCTACCTGTTCTGTGATAACTTCTAGAAGTCATCTCAAAAATGGCAGATGTACCGCCGGCGTCTCGCCGGCAAGCACTGATGCCAGCAAGATGCTGGCGGTACGACTGTTTTTGAGATAGCTTCTAATGATAAAATGTACTCACTGATTCCCATTCGACCATCGAGGAGAATAGCTATGAGACACCATTCCTCTCTATCGGCAGCTACGCGAGCCGCCTGTTTAGTGATTGCGCTTGCCTTATGCAGCGTGAAGCTGGCTTACTTGCGCGGCAGTGAGGTGTATGCAACTCAGGGTAGCTGCCAGCGATTTGAGCAGACCGGGCGGGAGGTGTGCGGGAGGTTCCTTGAATACTGGCAGCAGAATGGAGCGCTCCCACAGCAGGGATACCCTATCTCCGCGCCCATGCAGGAGCGTTCCGACACCAATGGGCAGACCTACACCGTCCAATACTTCGAGCGCGCCGTCTTTGAGGCGCACCTCCAGAACCAGAAGCCTTACGACGTGCTCCTCACGCTACTGGGCGTCTTCGAGTACCGGCAACGCTACGGAACAACTGGCGCACCCAACCAGCGTGCCAGCACAGACAATCCGCTTCTCTTCCGCGAGACGGGCAAGACCATAGGTGGCGCATTCCGTTCGTACTGGGAATCGCATGGCGGCCTGGCTCAGCAGGGCTATCCTGTATCGGAGGAGTTTGAAGAGCGCAGCTCTATAGACGGCAAGCTTTACCGCGTGCAATATTTCCAGCGCGCCGTATTCGAGTTGCACCCTGATAACTCCCCGCCTAACAACGTATTGTTGAGCCTGCTGGGTAGGATTCGATACGGACAGAAGTACAACGCCGCAGGCACCCCGCTCCCTGCCGCAAGCCCTACCGCTCAACTCGGCCAGCTTCGCCCAGGGCAGGGGCGCTGGCTCACTAAAGCGCCCATACCGACCCCACGTAGCGAGGTAGCGGTGGCCGAGGTCAACGGCAAGATATACGTGCTGGGCGGCTTTAGCTCGCAACAAGGGCAGGCGGTACATGAAGAGTACGACCCCGCGACCGACAAGTGGCGAAGTCGTGCACCCCTCCCTAAGGGGCTTAACCACGCGGGCGCGGTTGGCTTGAACGGCAAGCTCATCATGGTAGGTGGGTACCTGGAGAATGGACGTGCCGTAGCCGACACGTATGAATACGACCCCGCCACCGATAAGTGGCGGTCACTCGCTCCAATGCCCACCGCTCGTGGCGCTTTGGGGGTGGCCGCGGTGGATGGAAAAGTTTACGCGGTAGGCGGGCGCGATAACGCCGACCTGACCGCCAACGAGGTATATGACCCCGGCACAAATACCTGGGCTAAACTGACCGGAATGCCCACCGCCCGCGACCACCTGGGTGTAGTGGCCCTCGCAGGGAAGATTTACGCGGTTGGGGGCCGCTTCCAGAGCTTCGACCGCAATACGGGCATCAACGAAGCGTACGACCCAAAGACAAACACCTGGCAGGCTCGCGCCCCCATGCCCACAGCGAGAAGCGGCATCGCAGCCATAGCTCTACAGGGTTACATGCTCGTATTCGGCGGAGAGCAGGGCGCAGGCACCTTCCGCGAGAACGAAGCCTACAATCCCGCAACCGATAGCTGGACCCCGTTAGCTCCCATGCCTACCCCCAGACACGGCATAGGTGCGGCAGTAGTGGGCAACGTCGTCTACATCCCAAGCGGCGGCCCCACCCCCGGAGGCAGCCAGATAGAGACGCATGAGGCGTTTGACTTAGCTACTCCCTAACTGGACTAATCTTCAATCTGCCTCAGGCTGGTCGCGTCGCTCCATGAAATCTTCAGAGAATAGGTCAAGGCTTTCCCTGAGTGTTTGCCACGAGTCATGCTCAGGTATGAGGACCACAGCATTGCCCAACTTCTTGATGTAGACCTTGGTCCCCTGAAAACGGTACTTCTTGGGAAGCCGTATAGCCTGACTATTTCCATTTTGAAATAATTTCGCAGTGTCCACGGACGTGTCTCCTGATAGTCTATATTTGCAACATACACTAACGTGAGACCGTTTGCAACGTGCCAGCTTCCGATTCGTTTCTACATTTAGTAAAGATTCACATAGGTTCTAACAAAAGTGAAGCTTCTGACGCTGGTTGAATTTATCTACAAATAGACTTCTCTTAAGATGTGAAGTTTAGTTTGTGGCCCTCTCTCCCATTTTTACCCTGGTCTGAACGCTTACCTATATCCTGGTTACTTTGACACAACCAAATACCGTATGCTATTCTCTTTCCGAAGTGAATCTTCTGGAGGGTTTGTGAAAGGACTGATACTGAGCGGGGGCAAGGGCACGCGCTTGCGGCCACTTACCTATACGAGTGCCAAGCAGCTAGTACCCGTCGCCAACAAGCCGGTGCTCTTCTATACTATCGAAGACCTGGTAGGGGCGGGCATCACCGATATCGGCATCGTGGTTGGCTCCACAGCCCCGGAAATCAAGGCAGCGGTAGGATATGGAGACCGTTGGAACGCCAACATTACTTATATTGAACAGCCTGATCCGCTTGGCCTTGCCCATGCCGTGATAGTAGCCGAGGACTACCTGGGCGACTCTTCATTCGTCATGTACCTGGGCGACAACATGCTTGAAGACCGGGTTGCTCCCTTCGTCCAGGAGTTCAAGGATAGCGAATGGAACTGCCAGGTGCTTCTCAAGCGAGTCCGTAACCCCCAACAATACGGCGTGGCCGAACTGGAAGATGGCAGGGTGAAGCGCCTCGTTGAGAAGCCTCGCGAGCCTGTGAGCGACCTCGCCCTGGTCGGCATCTACATGTTCGACTACCACATATTCGAGGCGGTCCACAATATCAAGCCCTCGTGGCGCAACGAGTACGAGATTACCGACGCTATACAGTACCTCCTTGAGCATGGCTACCACGTCCACCCGCGCGTGCTAGATGGCTGGTGGATAGATACGGGCAAGCTTGAGGATATGCTGGAGGTCAATCATCTTGTACTGGACAAGCTCGTCCCCAGCATCGAGGGGTTCGTGGACAGCGATAGCCACATCAAGGGAAAGGTGGTCATTGACAGCAGCTGCGAGATAATCAACTCTAAAATACGTGGGCCTGTTATCATCGGGCACGGGACGCGCATCATCAATTCGTACATTGGCCCATATACTGCCATCAATTATGGCTGTACCATCACCAATAGCGAGATCGAGCACTCCATCATACTTGAGAACAGCCAGATAATAGACCTCCCAGGCCGCCTCGAAGATAGCCTCGTAGGCCGCAACGTCGAGATCAGCCGCTCCCCCATCAAGCCCAAAGCGTACAAAATGCTGCTGGGAGACAACAGCAAAGTAGGAGTATTGTAATTCTAAATTATGAATTCTAAATTTTGAATTATGGGTTTCTCAATTCAAAATTTTGAATTCAAAACTCAAAATTCGAGGTACGAGTGGACGACACGGCTGCTGACATCATAGACCGCGAGAAGGCCCTGGCCGATTTCGACCATGCGCGGGACGACTTCGAGGACGCTTTTGAAAGGGTGCCGGACGAGGCGCTTGGCTACATGCCGGAGGGGGACGACTACTCTATAGGCTACCTTCTCACGCATATAACAAATGTGCTTACACGCTATGCCGGGACCGTAGATAAAATACAAGAGGCGGGGTACGGGGAGGTCCATCTTAGCGAGGATGGAGAGACAGGGGTGCCCGCTGACCAGACGATAGTTCGTGCTGCTTCGTTAGAACAAATGGAGGCTGCGCATGATAAGCTCCTCGATATGGCCTATAAAGACTTTCATCGCCAGGCTCCAGTATATTATCCTGGCTCAACCGAGCCTTATCCTACGGGCGCATCCGATATAATTGGTTGGGTCACAGACCACTACCGCGAGCATATAGTTCATGTCGCGGAGCTGTTGGAAGGTTGGAATAGGAGGAACGCTTGAAAACGATAATGGTCACGGGCGGTGCCGGGTTCATCGGCAGCAACTTCGCCCGCATGATGCTTGAGAAATACCCGGACTATCACATCCTCGTATACGATAAGCTCACCTACGCGGGCAACCCTGAGAACGTGCGCGACCTGAATGACGACCCGCGCTTCCTATTCATCGCCGGGGACATAGCGGACGCCGACAAGGTGGAGAGCACTATCAAGGACTTCGGGGTGGACGCCATCGTCAACTTCGCAGCCGAGACGCATGTAGACAGGTCTATCATGGACCCTGGTAGCTTCATCCAGACCAACGTTTTCGGGGTCTATACTCTCCTGGAAGCCACGCGCAAGCTAGGTGTCGAGCGTATGCTTCACGTATCCACCGACGAGGTATACGGCGCGGTGCACGAAGGGTCGTCTACCGAAGAGGACAGGCTTGAGCCGAGGTCTCCCTACTCAGCCAGCAAGGCCAGCGGCGACCTGCTTTGCCGCGCATACCACGTTACACACGGCACGTATGTGATGGTCACGCGTGGCTCTAACACCTATGGCCCGCGCCAGTACCCAGAAAAACTCCTCCCGCTATTCATTACTAACGCCCTTGAAGACAAGCACTTGCCCGTCTACGGCAATGGCAAATACGTGCGTGACTGGATGTACGTGCTGGACCACTGCGCGGGGATAGACCTCGTGCTGCATAAAGGTCAGGCCGGGGAGATATACAACATAGGCGGGGGCAACGAGCGCGAGAATATGACGGTGATCTACGCCATACTCGACCTCCTGGACAAGCCGCGCAGCCTGATCCACTACGTCAAAGATCGTCCCGGCCACGACCTCCGCTACTCAGTGGACACAACCAAACTGGAAAAGCTCGGTTGGTTGCCTCAGTCGAGCCTCGAAGATGGCCTGCGCGAGACTGTAGATTGGTATGCGAATAACCGCGAGTGGTGGGAGAAGATAAAGTCAGGCGAATTCGCCGAATACTACGCCAAGATGTACGGCCAGCGCGAAGTGCTGGCAAAACACTCCTGAGTGCGGAGTGCGGAGTGCGGAGTGCGGAATTACAATATCTGTTAGCTGATCCTATCTTATGAGCGCTAGCCCTGAGATGCTCAATCCGCACTCCGCACTCCGCACTCCGCATTTCCCTGTTCGGGTTCTCTTCTTATGTACCCACAACTCGGCCCGGAGCCAGATGGCGGAGGGGTGGCTGCGTCACCTGGGCGGCGAGCGATTTGAAGCTTACAGCGCGGGCACTGAAGAGACACTGGTGAGACCTCTCGCTATACGGGCTATGGCTGAAGTAGGCGTGGACATCTCCGGCCAGACGAGCAAGACCCTTGAGCGTTACATCCAACAGCCCTGGGACGTTATCATTACCGTGTGCGACCAGGCAAACGAATTGTGCCCGCTCTTTCCGGGAGGCAAGCACCGCCTCCACTGGTCGCTCCCAGACCCTTCAAAAGCCACAGGCAGTGAGGAAGAGCAGCTTACTGCCTATCGCCAGGTGCGCGACACCCTGCGCGGACGGATAGAGGGGCTTATAGGTGAAACGTGATGCGTGATGCGTGATTATTGAACCGCCAAGTGCGCAAGAGCGCCAAGAAACCGCCAAGATTTTTATGGATTAATTGATTATCGTCTATCGTCTATCGTCTATCGTCAAATCCGAAATTGGAGGTAAATATGCCGCTGTTTGACTTCCTGAAGCAGGATGACGGCAATTTTTTCCAGTGGTTAGAAGATGCGTCCAATATTACACTCCAGGCGTCTCTCGCTTTGAGGGAGCTTTGCTACGATTTTCGGAACCCGCAGGAGGCCGCGGCTCGCCTCCATGACTTTGAGCACCAGGGCGACGACATCGGTCACGATATTTACAACAAGCTGAACAATACCTTCGTCACTCCAATGGACCGCGAGGACATCATCCGTCTCTACAGCTCCATTGATGATATGACCGACCTGATCCACTCGGCGGCGGATATGATGAATACCTACAAGGTCGATTTCGTCCTTCCAACCGCCAAGCTGCTGGCCGACTGCATCGTCGGCTGTGCGGAGGAGATAGTGAAAGCGGTGCCGCATCTGCGCAAGCGGAAGGAGCTGGCGCAGATACAGGACTTCGATCATCAAAATAAACAGCCTGGAGAACCAGGCCGACGAGCTGTTGAGGGCGGGGTTAGGAGAGCTTTTCGCCAACCCGGAGAACGTAGTACAGATCATCAAGTGGCGCGATATATACCATGAGATGGAGCAGGCGACCGATAACGCGGAGGACATCGCGGACGTGCTGCGCGGACTGGTAATCAAACATGCCTAGCAACCTGGACGCCACCGCGTGGACGTTGCTCGTCATGGTAATCGTCCTGGCAGTCAGCTTCGACTTCATCAACGGCTTCCACGATACGGCGAACGCTATCGCCACCGTAGTGGCTACCCGCGTCCTGACCGCCGGGGCAGCTATAATGATGGCCGCCGTGCTCAACTTCGTCGGCGCGCTCACCGGCCAGGCCGTAGCCAAAACCGTTACGAGTGGCCTGGTAGATGCAAAGGCCGTTCAGGGCCTGGGGTTCCAGTTGGGGCAGGTGCTGATCATGGCCGCGCTGATAGGGGCCATAGCGTGGAACCTCATCACATGGTACTATGGCATCCCATCATCTTCCAGCCACGCGCTCATAGGTGGAATTGTCGGCGCATCTATCGCCGCTCTAGGCACAGGCAGGGTTATCTGGGAAGGGCTGCTCAACAAAGTGGTGCTCCCCCTGATATTCTCTCCCGTGATAGGGTTTGTTGCATCGCGCGCTGTTGATGAAAGCTCCTCTTCTGGCTCTTCTCCAAAGCTCCGCCTCAGCGAGTGGGGCATGTCTTCCGGCGCTTACAACTGGTGTCGTCCGCGTTCATGGCCTTCAGCCACGGCTCAAATGATGCTCAAAAGACGATGGGCGTGATAACGCTGGCGCTCTTCTCCGCGGGCTTCCCTCTGTCGGTAGACGCTAAAGGCGTGCCCAACATACCATGGGAAGTAATAATGCTGGCGGCAGTCGCAATGGCGCTCGGCACCGCCGCGGGTGGGTGGCGCATCATCCACACCATGGGCAATCGCCTGGTACGTCTGGAGCCGATACACGGCTTCGCCGCCGAGACCACCGGCGCGACCATCATCGAAGCGGCATCGCGCTTCGGCTTCCCCCTCAGCACGACGCATGTCATCTCGTCCTGCATACTGGGTGTAGGGGCGGCGCGCCGCCTCTCGGGCGTGCGGTGGTCGGTAGCTTTCAACATGATCCGCGCCTGGGTATTTACTATCCCCGTGTGCGCTGCTATCTCATTCTGCGCCGTATTTGGCGCTCGACTTGGTATTCTAATTCCAAGTCGAGTGAAGAAAAGAGGAGAGGAATTTTTTCTCTTTCGTCTTCGATTTTCTGCCCTGCAAGGGCAGAAAATCGTCACAGAAAAAGAGATGAAAGGTTGGCTTGTCGAGCGCGGACGTGGACGCGGGGCGGCAGACATGGTATAATCTGTAGATTGAGGCAAATATCACCCTTCTAAATAAGCCGCAAGGAGTAACGCACGGTGGAAATTAAGGACGCTCTTAACCTTATTCAGTTCATACTTGCAATAGTGATGATCCTGGTCATACTGATGCAGACCAAAGGCGCGAGCATGGGCGGCATCTTCGGTGGAGAGGCATCGTCCGTCTACCGGACGCGCCGGGGCTTCGAGCGCCGCCTTTTCCAGTTCACCATCGGCCTCTCGGTCGTCTTCTTCCTCATAGCCGTCATCAACAGCATGGTCAGCGCCTAGCAAATGCGGAATGTGGAGTGCGGAGTGCGGAATTAGACGACGGACGATAGACGAAATTACAGAGTATAGGGCATCACGTTTCATCGTTCCGCATTCCGCATTCCGCACTCCACGAAATGTCTTTCTCCTTCAAGAAGCAAGCCGTTACAGCCCTGGTCGGGCTGGCCCTCATTATCGCGGCGTTGGCGATTACGGCGAGCGCGAACGTTTCCGGGTTATCTCAACCCGCTCCCTCAATAACCGGCTCTACCTATGTAGAGGCTATCGTAGGCGCGCCCCGCTTCGTCAACCCTCTGCTGGCGGCGTCCGACACGGACACCGACCTTGCCCACCTGGTATTCAGCGGCCTCACTCGCGTGGATAGCGAGGGGAATATCGCCCTCGATATGGCGAGCGAGTGGCAGGTCAGCCCGGACGGTCGCGTCTATACATTCACCCTCAAGCCCGACCTCAAGTGGCACGATGGCAAGCCCGTCACCTCCGACGACATTCTCGGCACACTTGGCCTGCTGCGAGCACCCGATTTTCCGGGGGACCCCACGCTCGTGGCTCGCTGGCGCGATATAACAGTTGAAGCGCCCTCACCCCAGGCCGTGCGCTTCACACTCCTCGTTCCCAACGCCTCTTTTCTGCAATTCACCACACTTGGAATACTCCCCAGGCACCTGTGGTCGAGCGTAAAGCCCGCAGAGATAGCCATATCTGACTTGAACCAGTCTCCCATAGGATCGGGTCCGTGGCGTTACGTGCGCGACGAATCGCTCTCCAATGCAGCGTCCAACGCCCAGGGCACGCCTATGCCGGGCGGCATCTCGCCAGCCGAGGGAGTGCTCCTTGAGCCGAACCCGGACTTACCCGCGACCAACCCTGGAATTGCGCGTCTATGGTTCCGCCTCTACCCGACCTTTGGAGCAGCGCTGTCAGGCTTCAAGATGGGCGAAGCGCACGGTCTCGGACATATCCCTTCTGACCGCATGGGCGAAGTGGAAGCCGTGCCGGGAGTGGCGCTCCACCGCCAGGGCCTCGCACGCTACACTATGCTCATCCTCAACCTGCGCTCACCATTGTTCGATAAGGTAGAGACGCGGCAGGCCATCGAGCTTGCTATAGACAGGGAGGCGCTGGTTGCCCAGGCTCTAGGCAGGCTGGGGCGGCCTCTCGAAAGTCCCATCCTGCTGGGGTCGTGGGCGCATGATCCTTCCATCAAGGTGAGGGGATACAATCCCGCCGAGGCTAAACGGCTGCTCGATAGCGCGGGCTGGCGATTGGGAGCGGGCGGTGTGCGCGTGCGCGATGGCGTGACCATGACCATTGCGTTAGCTGCCAACAAAGACATACCTGCGAACGTCACGGCGGCCCAGCAAATAACCGCCTACCTCAAAGTGGTTGGGATAGACGCTGCAGCTCGCGCTGGTAGGACGCGATGCGTTGCTACAGGAGTACCTCAACCCTCGCGCCTTCCACATGGTGCTGGCGGGGTGGGAAGCGAGTGGGGCCGACCCTGACCTTTTCCAATACTGGCATTCTTCCCAGGCGAATGTCCAGGGTGGTCTCAACTTCTCCGGGTGGAGCAACGCACAGGCGGATGAAGCCTTGCAGGGCGCTCTCCTCACCCATGATAGAGAGGAGCGCATCGAAGCGATACATCTCCTTCCAGCAAGCCTTCTATGCAGACGTGCCCTCGGTGATACTCTACAGCCCTCTCTACACTTACGCTACCAACTCGCCTGCGATAGGCGTAACCCTTCCTCCGACTGATATACTTGCCCCTGCCGCCCGCTTTGATACGTTACAGGGTTGGTCGCTAGCCGGAAGCAGGTAGACAGCATGCCAACCAAACTTGTCTTTCTCTCCGTTTATCACTTCATAGTCACCAGGAGCCAGTAGGCAGCTAATCCCAGGGCGCACATCGAGAAAAGGGCAAGGACGAGGGCAACGGTGCCGAGGCACCCGATCCTGCCCGTATCTGCCCACCTGCTCATGCTGAGGTACATAAAGCGGTAGTCCATCAGGTTAGGGGGCAGGGGCTTCCCCTCATAGCTGAAATCTACTAGCTCCTCTACAGGCTTTTCTCGCGCTTTTCTCATATAATAAACACGCTATTGAGAGTTGGATGGTTCAATGGAGTGAGGAATCAGGAATCAGGAGTCAGGAATCAGAACTTATCGGCCACCCATTCCTGACTCCCAACTCCTGACTCCTGGTCCGTACCAGCAAGGAGGCTTCATGGACAAGCCACCCGTTGTGCTATACCTGGGGAACCTTTGAGGGCCTTGTCACAATGCAAGGGAGTTTCTCTTGCGCATGGACATCCCTTTCGAGGCACGCAATATCAGCCGAGACAAAGTAGCTCGGCAGCAGTTTCGAGAGAAGGGCTATGAATTCCTACCTGTGGTCGAGGCGGGCGGCAGCGTCATTACCGAATACACGGGCGAGCCGCAGCTGATCGAAGTGCTACACGCGGAAGGCTATTTGTGAGCGTGGAATGATATGAAAGAGGCAAGCCATCTCGCGGCTAGAGGGAACTATGTGCGCCATCTACGGCAGAGCTTGTTATTTGCCGGGCTAGATGATGCCGCGCTCACTGTGGTGGCTGAGGCGGCGCGCCTGCGACGTATCAAAGATGGCGCGTACTTCTTCCACCAGGGCGAGCCTGCCACAGTCCTCTACGTGTTGACGGAGGGGCGGGTGAAGTTCACTCAAGTGACACCCGAAGGGCACGGAGTCTTGTTGCGGGTGATTGGGCCGGGAGAGACGTTCGGGGCGGTAGCCGCATTGGGTGATGCCGACCACCCCGCCTCCGCGCAGGCGACAGGTGCATGTGCGGCTCTCGGTTGGGAGAGCGAGACCATCAGCGACCTGATGGAGAGGTTCCCACGCCTGGCGTTGAACGCGTTGCGCTTCCTGGCCGGGCGACTAAAGGAATTCCAGGACCGCTACCGCGAGCTTGCTACCCAGCGCGTCGAGCGGCGTATCGCCCACGCTCTCCTGAGGCTTGCCCGCCATGTGGGGCGGCAAACTGACGGCGGCACGTTGATTGACCTCACCCTCTCCCGCCAGGACATCGCTGAGATGAGCGGCACTACCCTCTTCACCGTGAGCCGCACGCTCAGCGGCTGGGAAGGGGCAGGCATCATCAAGAGTGGCCGTGAACGGGTGCTTATCCTCAAGGTGGAGGAATTGCGGGCGATAGCCGAAGATTTGCCTCTGGTCGAATAGCGTGTGGCCCCTCTAGTCGCTTATGCCTGAGCGGTCCTGGGCGACCAGCATCGTTGCTAACATAGTGGCAACCGTTACCCCTTGCTCGCCTTCGCCGTCTTGTAGAGCTATAACGTCACCGCTGCACACTACGATTGTTCGCCCGGCTCGCACGACCCGCCCTCGCGCTATGAAACGGCTCCCTTTTGCCGGGGCAAGCAAGTTCGTCTTGAACTCGATAGTGAGCACGCCCGCGCCTTCCGGCATGACGCTCAAAGCAGCGTAACCGCAGGCGCTGTCCAATATGGTGGTGATTACCCCTGCGTGCACAAAGCCATGTTGCTGCGTAAGCTCTTCTCGAAACGGAAAAGTTACCTCAACCTGGCCTCGCCCGATGCTTGTGATGGTTGCGCCTAGCATATGCATGACCTTCTGCTTATCAAAGCTGGCACGCACACGGGCGGCCATTGATTTGTCTGGCATCATCATCTTCTCCTCTGCCATCTATTTCTTTTCTTATCCTTGCGAAAGAACAATGACAAGCCTAGGCGTTTCGTGTATTATTGTTTCGCAGAGAGGACGGAACCTTTCCATATTTACGATTTCATAAGCGAGGAGAGATAAGAAATGACATATGTAATCACTGAGCCGTGCATCGGCTTGAAGGATGCCTCGTGTGTGGATGTTTGCCCGGTGGACTGCATCCACCCTCGCAAGGACGAGCCGGGCTTCGAGGCCGCCATCCAGCTCTTTATAGACCCCAATGAATGCATCGACTGCGGGGCGTGCGAGCCGGAGTGCCCCGTGAACGCCATCTACCCGGAGGACGACGTGCCCGCCGAATACGAGGAGTTTATAGCCAAGAACCGCGAAGCATTCGAGTAGTTTTCCTCTACACAAAAATCGGGCGCGTCGCGCCCGATTTTTGTGTAATTGCCTTATGGCGTGAACATCTCCTTAACTTTGGGCGAGCCGTCGGCGCTACGCCACAGGTACAGAGATGCGTAGGAGCGGTAAGGTCTCCACGGCTCGGCTATCTGGCGCATGATGGGCGGCTTGGGCAAGTTCCAACCCATAAAGGCGCTTCATGCCCGCCTGGATGCCGTAGCCATCTACCGCCAGCACGTCTGGGCGGGCCAGCGAGAATATCAGGAACATCTCTGCCGTCCACCGCCCAATCCCCCTGACGGCCACCAATTCCTTGATGACCTCCTCGTCTTCCATCCCCGCAATATGTGCCAGGTCTAATCGCCCGTCCGCCACGTGCCCCGCCAGGTCCTTTACGTAGCTTACTTTCTGCCATGATAGCCCCGCATCCCTCAATTGCTGGTCAGGCAGAGCGAGTATACTTTCCGGGTCCGGGGTATCCTTGCCGGGCACCAGGGCGCGTATCCTGCCCATTATCGTAGCCGCAGCCTTCGAGGATAGCTGCTGGGAGACGATAGCATCAAGTAGGGTGTCGAAATACTCGGTGGTGGAGGTGAGGGTAAGTTGCCCGTGCTCCTCTATGAGACGGGCGAGTACAGGGTCCTGCGCGAGATGGCTGGTCACAGGATTGCTGCCGGTACTAGCCATCTTCGCCGGTGCTTTCCTGGCCACCTTCATCAGCAGGTTTATAGATAGTCCACACGTAACCATCTGGGTCAGCGAGCTTGAACTCGCGCAGGCCGTACCAGTGCGTCTCTATTTCCTTGAGTATGTTCATCTGCAAGCCCGCTTTCTTCGTGGCCTCATAGGCGGCATCTACGTCATCTACGCGCAAATAGATAGTGACTTCGTTGCCTTTGGGCGCATCGGGCTGATAATCGGGGTCCACGTCGCTGCGCTGGAGCCACACCTGCGAGTTGCCAAACTCCAGGCTTCACCATTGCAGACCTTTGTCGTCTGTAGTGCCCTCCATGTTCTTCGTGAAGCCTAGCTTGCTATAAAAGTCGAGTGACCTCTCCATGTCCGATACGCCGATTTCGGGGATGATTTTGTCCATGTGGGTGCTCCTTTCGGGAAACGTAATGCTTATGCGTGCTGAGAAGCCAGCCAACTCTTAACTGAAGGTGCATGGAGACCGTAATGTTCATAAACGTCGCTACGAAGGAATTTCCAGATCGTGATTGGCCCCGGCGCTCCCTCGAATTGCTGTGGCTCGATCAAGAACTCCTCGGAGTGTGCTTCCACCCCTTCCAGGAGTCGCTGGAACGCCTCTCCGAGATTCCTCCAGCACGTCTGATAGTGGGCGGTTTCGGTTCCGCTGAAAGACTACATCGTTGCGCTCATCGAATGGCAGTGCGTCGATCTCATTCGGCACGTAGCTTTCACCGCGCAGTCCCTCATGCAGCCGATCCGCGATCCAGCGCTCGTGGTAGGTGAGGTGTACGATAATGTCCTTCACAGACCACTCCCCGGCGACACCAGGCTCAGTCATGCGATCAAGCGGGACTTGCGCGAGAAGCGCGTCCCCCTCTGCCCGTTTCGAACGTAGCGTTTCGAGCAGCTTGGACTTGGTCATTTGGTCTTCCATAGAGGATTCCTTTGGAGAGTAGTTCTGGAAAGAAACTCTAGAGCGTGTTATGAACTTGCGTTGCTGCATTCACGCGTGGAATGCGCTTCCAAAGGCTGCTTCTGAGACCCATAATTGGGAATTATCGCTCCTCAGGCTCGTATCCGGGTATCCGCCAAACAATAACACGCATATATTACGCACGAATTCTTAAAGGATCGATGTCCAAAGTTCATACCAGGCTCCAGCATATCGACCTAATTAGACACTCTCTTATCGGTTGCGAAACCCTCATGTTACCTAGCTGTGTAGGTAGCGTCCTTGAGGTACACAGTAATGTGAAAATAACTACGCTCTGTACTTACGACTGTGCCCGAATACATAATCTCCTGCTCCTTGTTTAGGTTCATAATGTCAGATCGATTAATGGGTAATACGACAGAGGAATGGTAGCTGGTGCCTATGAGGTTTGTCTGGCCGCGAGGTTTCACTTCTACACAAGGAGGCTGCCTCCCACAGTAGGAGGCTTCGGTTTCCACGCTGCTGACGAAGGCCAGTTCGTTGGTCAGCACTCGACCCGGCAGATTGTCTAGGTAGTAGTCGAACTGTGGATCAGTCATGTTGTTCGCATTGTCCCTTAGCTCGTCCACGAAGCTCAACTTTGCGGTGTCGGGCGTCGGCTCCGCGAGGAAGGGCTTGCGCGTTAGCTGTTGCTGTAATTGAGGCGAACAGGTTATCTGCGCCTGCTGTTAGCGTCGCGGGGACATTTTCGGCAGGGGTATTGCCGTCACAGGCGCTCAACAACCCTCCCGCGAGCGTCATGATGCTCGCAAGCACTATATGGGAAAAGAAACGTCGGTTCATAGTCCCCCCTTACTTGAGGTACCCACGCCTGAGTTTTTCTGGTTTGCTAGCGGGACAACTTATCAGATAATTCATAACAAACTCTAACCTAGCTTATCTCGGAAGAAGCTGACAGTTCGGTCCCAGGCGAGCTGGGCGGCTTCAGGGTTATAGACGTCAGGGCGGTCATCCTCGAAGAACCAGTGTCCTGCGCCGCTATATAAATGGAAGTTGGCTTCTCGCCCGGCGGCTCGAAGCTGCGTCTCTAGCTGCTTTACTCCCTCCTCAGGCTCCCATTCGTCACCCTCTGCGAAGTGGCCGAGGAAGGCAGCCTCCGTTTGATCGGCGTAGTCCTTATCGCTGCCGACGTAGAACCCCACCTCGCTACCGCCATAGAAGAACACCACTGCTCGCGATCTCCGGCCTCAAAGCCGCCAACCATCCTGCATAACCCGCACCCATAGAGAAGCCAATCGCTCCTACCTTATCGCCGACGAGAGCGGGATGCTTGAGAAGATAATCAGAGCGCGGCCTCTTCTTGCTTGATGGCCTCCTTGTACCTGGAATTTAATGAATTCATCAGCTCTTGAGCGCCATCAATCTCGGAAGCGGTCTTGCCGTCGTACAGGTCGGGCGCGAGGACTACGAAGCCCTCATTCGCCAGGCGATCAGCGAGCGATTTGAAGAAGCCATTGAGGCCCCACCAGGCGTGCATGAGCAGGATGCCTGGGCCTTTGCCACTTGCAGGTAAAGCCATGTACCCTGTTACGTTCGCGCCATCTGCTTTGATGTCTACTATTTCGCCCATTTCTCCTCCTGAAGGATAGATATGATCTTTGCTATATGGCGTAATGCCTGCTCTAGAGAGGCACCACTGTGATTAGAGGGGAGAAGCGAGTGAAGTCCTTCACGTTGTGGGTCAGTAATTTCCGTTATGCCATATGCGAGCATTGTGGCGACGATGTTAGTGTCGTGAATCTGCTTCCCACCGCCTGGGAACGTCAGCAGTGCAAGTAAGTTCCTGGTTACCACGCGATCCATCTTCTGCTATTATGGAACTGAGGCTGCTCGGACTAGTCAGCTATCATAAGTGAGATGCTATGGGTACTTCCGGATTGGCAAGAAGGTTTGTGGACGAGTGAGGGTAGCCAGATACTCGCGCAGGATTTGTCGGCTTATCCAAATCTCTACCCCGCACCTTTCAGTCTGTTATCTATCCCTGTGCGACACCTGTATGGAAGCGGAACGTGTGAAAGCCGCATATACCAATATATTTGTATCCATGAACACGCTATCACCGACCCCATTCATCGTACATATCCTCCCGTCTCAACGACAACCTTCAGGCCAGGGATCTATGTGTATACCAGGAACTCAAAAGGTTCTGGCTTTGGCATTCGCTGCTATTTATGATGACTCTACTCGTGCATCGCAGCTTACGCGGTGAATGCACTGGCGGCCATCTTCAGGTGGCATAGCTTTACCTCTTAGCTGACCATCTTCATTAACCCTTTGCCTCACCCGCTCCATCGCCACTCTTACTCTAAGTTGGACTCTCCTGCTCGATACTCTACTGAGCAAGAATAGCCGACACCTTTCTCGCGAGCGCTCCTCCTGCTGCCCCGGCAGCACGCGTCTTCAGGAACTGCCCCGTATATGACCGCTCTGTATCGGCTACCTCTTCGGGAGTGCCTACAGCTACGACCTCGCCGCCCGCATCGCCGCCTTCGGGGCCGAGGTCTATTATCCAGTCGGCGCTCTTGATTACGTCGAGGTTGTGCTCGATCACCAGCATCGTGTTGCCGCCATCGGTGAGGCGCTGGAGGACGTGGAGCAGGCGGTCTATGTCTGCGAAGTGGAGGCCCGTGGTCGGCTCGTCCAGGATGTAGAGGGTCTTGCCGGTGGCGCGGCGTGATAGCTCAGCGGCCAGCTTGATGCGCTGGGCCTCGCCGCCTGAGAGGGTGGTGGCGGGCTGGCCGAGCCTGATGTAGCCCAGGCCAACGTCGCACAGCGTCTTGAGCTTGTTCTTGATGGCGGGCACGTTCTCGAAGAACTCGGTCGCTTCCTCGACCGTCATGTCGAGCACTTCAGCGATGTTCTTGCCCTTGAAGCGTATCTCCAGCGTCTCGCGGTTGTAGCGCGCTCCGTGGCACACTTCGCACGGCACGTACACGTCGGGGAGGAACTGCATCTCTATCTCGATGATACCGTCGCCCCGGCATGCCTCGCACCGCCCGCCCTTGACGTTGAAGGAGAAGCGCCCACTGTCGTAGCCGCGCAGCTTCGACTCCGGCACTCTTGGCGAATACTTCGCGTATGTAGGTGAATGCGCCCGTATACGTCGCCGGGTTGGAGCGCGGGGTCCGGCCGATGGGCGATTGGTCTATCTCGATTACTTTGTCTATGTTCTGCAATCCCTCGACGCTGCCGTGCGCGCCGGGACGCTCCCTCGACCCGTGCAGCGCCTGGGCCACCTTGCGGTAGAATATCTCATGCACCAGGGTGGACTTGCCGGAACCGGATACGCCTGTCACGCAGATGAACTTGCCGAGCGGGAACTCCACCGTGACGTTCTTGAGGTTGTTCTCGCGGGCATCGCGTACAGTGATGCTCTTGCCGTGTCCCTTGCGGCGCTTCTTGGGGACGGCTATCGTCTTTTCGCCGGAGAGGTACTGTGCTGTTATCGGACTCCCGGCACTTCAGTATATCGTCATAAGTGCCCTCGGCGATGATGTGCCCGCCGTGCTCCCCAGCGCCTGGACCGATGTCGATTATCCAGTCGGCAACGCGCATCGTCTCTTCGTCATGCTCCACCACGATGAGGGTGTTGCCCAGGTCGCGCAGGCGGGTGAGGGTATTGATGAGGCGGGCGTTGTCGCGTTGGTGCAGGCCGATGGATGGCTCGTCCAGGATGTAGAGCACGCCCATGAGGGACGAGCCGATCTGCGTGGCCAGCCGGATGCGCTGGGCTTCGCCGCCCGCCAGCGTAGCTGCCGTGCGATTGATGCTCAGGTAGCTCGAGCCCCACGTCCATCAGGAAGCCGAGGCGCTCGCGTATCTCTTTGAGTATCTGCCGGGCGATGAACTGCTCCTTCTCGGAGAGGGGCGTGGGCTTATCGGTGTCCCCCGCCAGGTAGGTGAAGAAGCGGGCGGCCTCCCGCACCGAGAAGGCACCGACGTGCGAGATAGCCTTGTCGTCTATCGTCACCGACAGGCTCTCAGGCTTGAGGCGCTGGCCCCTACAGGCGGGGCATGGGCGGTCGCTCATGTAGCGCTCAAGCTCTGGCGCGTATCGTCGTCCGAATTGGTCTCGGCGTGGCGGCGCTTGACGATGTTGACCGCGCCCTCGATACTGCACGTCATACTCGTGCCAGCGCCCCTGGTAGCTCTTGTGCTTGACCCTCATCTTCTTCTCGGAGCCGTACAGGAGCACCTTCAACTGGGCCTCGCTCAACTCGTTGAGGGGCATGTCGAGCGAGAACCCGTACTCACGACCCACCGCTTCCAGTATCTCCAGCATGTAGCTGTCGCCCTGCTGGAAGGAGCGCGCCCAGGGCGCCAGCCCCCCTTCGATGAATGCTCAGGTTGAGGTCGGGCACTATCAGCTCAGGGTCAGGCTCTACCTGCGTGCCCAGGCCCATGCACGTAGGGCAGGCCCCGTGCGGCGAGTTGAAGGAGAAGGTGCGCGGCTCTATCGCGCCGAGGGAGATGCCGCAGTTCGGCGCAGGCGAAGTGCTCGGAGAAAGTCAGCTCCTCCCCGTCGATGATCGAGACGCCCACCAGTCCCTTGCCCAGCTTCAGCGCCGTCTCAACGGAGTCGGCCAGCCGCGTGCGGTCTGGGTCAAGCCCGGTCGCCGCCTTCGGCAGGCGCGTGTATCACCAGGCGGTCCACCACCGCCTCTATCGTGTGCATCTTGTACTTTTCGAGATCGATAGGGGTGTCGAGGTCGCGCACTTCGCCATCTATGCGGGCGCGCACGTAGCCGCCTTGCGCAGGTCCTCCATCACCTTCTGGTGCTCGCCCTTGCGGTGCCTTGATGATGGGAGCCAGCATCATTATGCGCGAGCCTTCGGGGAGCGACTGCACCGCGTCCACGATCTCCTGCACGGTCTGCTGCTGGATCTCGCGGCCGCAGTTGGGGCAATGCGGGTGGCCCACGCGGGCGTAGAGCAGGCGCATGTAGTCGTATATCTCGGTGATGGTGCCCACCGGTGGAGCGCGGGTTGCGCGACGCGCCCTTCTGGTCAATCGAGATGGCGGGGGAGAGCCCCTCGATCAGATCCACGTCGGGCTTCTCCATCAGGCCCAGGAACTGGCGGGCGTAGGCCGACAGGGACTTCGACGTAGCGGCGCTGGCCCTCGGCGTAGATGGTGTCGAAGGCCAGCGAGGACTTACCCGAACCGGACAGGCCGGTGATCACCACCAGCTTGTCGCGGGGATCGCGACGTCGATGTTCTTGAGGTTGTGCTCCCGCGCCCCGCGCACGACAATGTGGGTCTGCGCGTGGCCGGGAAGTCGCTGGTGTTCTACTTGGGGCATATCTCTGTGGTAGTGTCCATTCTTCTGGGAAGTCTTACTGCTAATTTGGAGCATTCTATTATCCCCTATCCTTGAGAGGTTGTTCAAGCGTGATGCGTGAAACGTGATGCGTGAATATCTAAACGCCAAGACGCCAAGATAACCAAGAACGCAAAGTTTCTAATTATTCACCGCAGAGACGCGGAGAGCGCAGAGGTTCTGATAGGTGTTGGAAGGGTGCGTGGTTCGGCCTGGGTCAGAGGAGAGGTCAGGTAGACATAATTCAGAACAAGCGTTCAACTACAAGTATACCAAAGGTGTCAAAGTGTGGTCAATTGGTGGGCGGGCGAGTTTTCCACATCCGCGTAGGAGTTGGTAGGAAATGGCTGTTTCTAACGACCGCATAAGCGTTATATGCGTCAAGCTGAGATGTTGTAGAATAGAGATAGTAGTCACTAAGCGAATAGGGAGAATGCTATGGTGAATAAGTTCTTATTGCCTGTGATTGTAGAGAGGGGATAGTGACGGCTATTTCGCGTATTGCCCCTCTCTACAAGGTTGTTACACTCAGGGTGACACCTATGAAGAAGCCTTAGCCAACATCGAAGATGCCATACGTCTACATATAGAAGATCGTTTAGAGAGTGGTGAGCCTATCCCTACCAGTAATTCGTAGGACTACTTTAATTGCTGTAGCGTTCCATCCAACGTCAGCACCGCCTCCCTCTCAGCATCATGCACCCGCACTATGCGTTCCCGCATCTCCTCACGCCATGCAATAACCTCCCTTTCGCTCATGGGGAATTCGGCTGACACTGCGGCCTCTATAGCTGCCAGGTTGATCTCTATTTCCATCAATTGGGGTAGGGAATCGATTCCTTGCTCGGTAAAGAGCCGATGCTTCTTCAACAGTAGGTCGCGGGTTTCTCTCAGCAACGGAGCAACGTCCGGTAGCGCCGCTTCTGCCAGGGCGCTCCATAGCTTACCGCTCGTACGGAACAGCGTTGCCGCATCTTCAAGGTCGGGCTGGCCCAGTATAGTACTTGCCTCTCCAAGAAACGCGGCGTACATAGGGCGGATGCACAGCCGCCTGTTCCCCAGGTCTCAATAAATTTGAATGTGCCGACCATGCCAGCATACAGCTTTGCGCCGAGCGTGAAGGTTTTCGCCCAACTCTTCTTATCTTTCGTGTCTACCATCACATTCCGCCCATTTCAGCAGCGCAGAGAGGCCGAAGTTTCCTTTGAATTTTGGCAGGTTCGACGGGCCATGTAGCATCATCTGCGCGCAGGTGGATATACCTTCCCGTACAGCAGACGATAAATCGTTGAGCTTGTCAGGCGGGTGTAAGGTCATAAATCTGTTTTTCAAACTCCCTTGGGCCGCACGCGCTTCATCAAGCTCGCTCGTTGTGCAGGCCAGCGGCCCTGGGGCGCGATCAGCGATATATGCAACGTCGTCAGTCTCGCTGTAGCCGTACACGACGACCGGCATCATGATGGGGTAGGGCGCGTTGAGCAGGGCGCTATAGCTTAGACCTGCCATGTTGGCCCACACAATGGCGGGGTGCCTCGCCTCAAGTGCGGTGAGCAGGTTGGCAAGGGCTTTCTCTCTACTCGTGGTTTCCTGGACCTTCGCGGTAATGCCAAGCCTCTTGCAGGCCGCACCCATCAGGTTATCATGGTAGCGGGTGCCTATGTAGAGGCTAGGGGGATATCCCTCGTACTCGAAGACGAAGTACATCACACTTACGCCCCCGCCTACACCAAAGAGCATCGCTTCGGTGAGTGGGTTGCCATTGTGTGGTGCGACTACGCCTTTGTGCGCTAATACATTGCGGAGGGAAGCGGTCTCCCAATGCGTGCCGCCGAATTGGGTATATCCATCAACGACGGCTGATCTGCTCGCTAGAGTAGCGTTCATTTCTCACCATCTCCTGCAAGATAGCTCCATAGCCTATGTTTACGAGCTACTGCCTCTCATCTACCTCGCTGAGGAAGTCGAGCACCACCTGGTTGAACCTCTCAGGCTGCTCCATATTTACCATGTGCGCCACACCCTCGAACACGATTTTCTTTGCACCCTCGACGCTGCTGGCGAGGTAGTCTGCGGAGGCTTGTGTGCTGGACGTATCAAGGTCGCCCACGATGACCAGCGTGGGCACTTTCACTTCCTGTAGACGTCCGGCGGCGGGTGGGTCGAGCGTGATAGGCTTGCCTTCTTCGGTGTGGGTCCTGTAGTTGTTAAGTATCATCTGATGCACGCGCTTGTACACCTGGGCGTCTGCGCGATCTTTTGGCTGGCCGGGGCCGTTCACCCAGACGTTAGCCTCCATCTCTGAGAGCGTCTCCCACTCCTTTTTCTCCCAGATGGCTTCCATCTCGTTGAAGATCGCCATTTCCGCATCTGAGGGCATATCCCCATCGTAACCACTTACCCCACCCGCGACCCAGATGAGCGCGTCCACCATTTCCGGGTGCTCCAGGGTGAAGTCGAGCGCTATCTGCCCGCTTCTGGATAGCCCCACCACGTAAGCTTTCTCTACGTCCAGGTGCTTCAATAGCTCGTACAGGTCCTGGCGGTTAGAGAAGGGATGGTCCTTCGCTACGGGCGATTTGCCGAATCCGCGAGTGTCGTAGCGGATGACGCGGTAGCGTTTGGCGAACTCGTCCCACTGCTCGTCCCACATCGTGTTGTCCGCGACCCCTGCGTGCATAAAGACGAGAGGGTGCCCTTCACCCGCCACTTCGTAATAGAGAGGGCCGCCTTCCGTTTGTAATGTGCCTGTAGCCGTCTGCGTAGATACTCCCATTCTGCTTTGCCTCCTAAAGATAAGTGTGCCCTTCAAAATCTTTCGTAGGGGCACGGAGCGTAGCGACGCACGCCGTGCCCGCGTCATGCCCCGCCATGTTGCTTATTTGATCTTAGCGTCTCTACCGGCCATCTGGCGAAATATCTCCAGTTGCCCGGCGTGGTACGTCTCGTGGAAATGGAAGAAGGCAAGTCGCTCGCCGAGCGTGCCATCGCCTCGAACCTGCTCCATATCTTCCGGCGTCATGCCCTGGAGGGCCTCTACCAACTGCGCCTGGGAGCGATCCAGGTCGTCCAGTATCTTATCAAAGGGATATTCGTCGCCCTCCTCTCCCGTCACGGGTGCGGAGCCACGCCTGTAACGCTGCGCTTCCTCATAGCTCCATATTGCCGGCAGATTCATCAGGGTTTCTACGTTGGTGCGATTAGCCATGATATGCCCCAGCACCCAGTTCATGCAGTTGCCACCGAAGGGTAGCTGCATCAGGCTTTCCTCGTGAGTCATCCCGCCGGTCTGGAGCTTGATGGTCCTGTAAGTTATCGAATACATACCTATTACCGCTTTGGCATCGATCATAATCCTGGCCCTCCTTTGCTAATTCCGCCTCCATCTCCTAAGCGCACCTCTCAAAAGCAGTAACAACTCACTTCGTCTTCCGTCCTTCGTCGCTAAAGCCTGGGTGGCCCCTTGCGGACGCGCTCGTGTACCTGCTCAAGCGTATCATCCCAGGTGAAGCCCTCAAGCCACCATGTCACTCCAGCCTCGGCATATGGCCCTACCTTCTCGGCATCCTGGGGAGATTCGCCCAATGTCTTGCTTCCGAATATCACATCAAAAGGCTCATTGCTGGTGCGGTGCTCACCGATGTACGCCAATACAGCCCGGAAGTCATCAGGGGTCATTGGCTCGTCATCCTTCCTCAGAGGGCAAACTCCATCCCATTGTGCGGCACGTCTAAAAGGGCGCTTATTAGGCCACATACCAGCGACCCAAATCGGCACTCGCGGACCCTGCACGGGCGTGGGGATGAAGTGAGCGTCTTTGATCTTGTAATGCGTCCCTTCGTAGCTGAACTTTTCGCCACTCCAAAGGCCGCACAGCACGTCCAGGCCCTCATCGAGCATCTCGGCATGGGTCTTGTCGTCGGTAGGCTCTCCGAAGGCGCTGTAATCGCCGAACCAGTCACCCCCGATGCCCACACCCAGAGTTATGCGCCCCCCGGTAAGGTGATCGAGGGTCACTATTTCGCGGGCCAGTTTGTGGGGACGACGGCGGGCTATAGGTGTTACCAGCGCTCCCAGCCTGAGGCGCTCCGTGGACATCGCTATCGCAGTGAGCAGCACGTAAGGGTCGGCTACGGGTTGGTTCTCCGGCCACGTCCAAAACATGTGGTCCCATATATAGAAGCCGTCCCACCCGGCCTCTTCTGCCTCGCGCGCCAGCCCGGCCATCATACGCGGATCCGAGTATGCGCCGAAGTTTGGGGTGTTGATTGCAAACCGCATTGAATTCTCCTCGATGCCGGCGGCCTGCGTGGAGACAGGCGCGCCTGACCTGCTCTAGAAAACCTCTATAGGAGCGTCGAACTAGAACAGGCGTTCAAGTAACAGTATATCAGCTACCTCCTGGAGCGTCAATCGGGCGTAAGTAGGAGTTTTGCATATCCGTTGGCGACGGTCAGGGGTCACGCCTTATCGGCTATCCATTTGGTATAGATTACCCCGCTCTCGCCGCGGCTCTTGCGGAGCACTCGTTCCAAGAACAACTCGAATACCTCTCCCTGTTCAACGTCGTCAAGGCACGCTTTGGCTACCGTCTCCCTTGTAGCAGGGTCGTCTACGAGCGTGACGTGCCCCGAAATGTATAACTCTTCGTCTGTGTAGTCCTCGCTCAACGGGTATGGGAAGCTGTGCAGTGCATAGCGCCCGTCTCTGAGCAGGTCGCCTCTCTTGGGAGATATTCGCAAGATGAACGCGTAGAGCTTGCCGCCAAGCAGAGCAGGCGAGATAGGGTGGATTCGCGGCCCGCCATCCTTCCTGACCGTTGCCAGATACCCAAGCCCGCTCGCATAATCAGAGCCTGGCTTGTTCACCCCCAACAGGCGTTCGCCATGTGCAGCCAGCTCCGGCTCTACCTCTGCAAACTCTCGCCAACTTAGCAATACATATCTCCTTACGTTGACGATAGACGACGGACGACGGACGACGGACGATAGACGACGGACGACGGACGATGGACGACGGACGATGGACGACGGACGATGGACGATGGACGATGGACGATGGCTGCGTGGGAGTTTAGTCTAACCTATAAATCTTTGCGTTCTTGGTTATCTTGGCTTCTTGGCGTTTAATCTCACGCATCACGTTTCACGCATCACCCTGCCAGCATATCAACCCAACCTGCTATCAGAACCGCCGCCTCTTTTGCCTGGCCCCAGTAGACATGATCCGCGCCCTCTATGAGGCGGGTGTCCACACGGGGCGCGTTGGATGCGTTGCGGCGTATCATCTCCAGGTCGGCCTCGCCCCCCAGCCATACCTCATTTGTGCCGAAGAAGGCCAGGAGAGGACAACTTACTGAGGCCACATACGGTTCTTGCACATCAGAACTGAATACGTGCGCGCCGATGCGCGCCCTTATAAGGAGGGTCTGCGCGCTCATCCTGTACCATGATGGGTTGCCTTCTACCGGCGCGGTTAGTTCGTCACCCTGCCCTTCCGCGACCATGCGCTCAGCCTCCTCTATGCGCTCCGGCTCTGCCTTCCATTTTACGTCAGGGGAGGCTGCTATCACGCCCCTCACTCGGTCATCCTGGGTGTGCGCCGCGTAATAGACTACCTTGTTCGCGCCGAAGCTGTGGCCCGCCAGCACTACTCCCTTGAAGCCCCTCTCCAACGCCAGGTCTATCCAGGGGGCTATGTCGAGCGGCACTTCATCGAATCGCTCCCAGCACGCGCCTCCAGGGGTAGCTTCTCCTTCAGGACCCCAGATGACGGCTGTGACATCATGGCCGTGAGTGTTGCAGGTGATGAAAGTGTACCCGTGACCCTCCGCAAGCTCCTGCCCTAGATGGATATAGGGGAGATCGTAGAAGCGGCTGGTATTTCCATGGAACCACAGGACTGCCACCGATTTCTTCACCAATCCCGCAGGTGGGTGTATCATCGCCCCTTCCAACCCGAGACCATCTTCCCGCTCAATGTATACAAGCTCTGCAACGTGCCCTTCTGTCATCTGGACCTCCTTTGGGAGTTTGGCTCAGCTATAGTAGCACACCCTTCCTGACATCCCTTGTCAGGATTTATGCTATATTGGTCGAACATTGCGTACTGCGTAATGGCAGCCCTAAGTATCCCAATTCCCAGCTACTATCAGCCCATGCGAGCAGACCGATTGCTACAAATAATGATGCTCCTGCAAGCGAGAGGACGGATGACTGCGAGTGAACTGTCATCTGAGCTTGAGGTCTCGGAGCGGACCATCTACCGCGACCTTGAGGCGTTAAATGCTGCGGGCGTGCCGGTGCTGGCTGAGCGCGGGCCGGGTGGAGGTTGTACCTTGCCGGAGGAGTACAGAACGGACCTCACCGGACTGACCGAGCGCGAGGTGCGAGGACTCTTTCTTTCAGTCGTGCCTGGACCGCTGGCAGACCTGGGATTGGGCAGGGCTATAGAGGCAGCGCTGCTCAAAATAGCGGCCAGCCTTCCGACCACCCATCGTCAAGACGTCGCGCGCATACGCGACCGCGTACATGTAGATACCGCAGAGTGGTTCCGCCCCGAAGAGCCAGTGCCCCACCTCAAGATGATAGAGGAAGCGGTGTGGGAGGGGCGCTGCCTCCTGATTACATACCGGCGGGCCGACGGCGTGCGCGTAAAACGCTACGTCAACCCCTATGGCCTGGTCGCCAAAGCGGGCGTTTGGTACATGGTAGGGGCGCTTCGTGGGAAAGTCTTTACCTACCGCGTCTCGCGCATCAAGTCGGCTGAGCATACGCACGAGCACTTCCCGCGCCCCGCCGACTTCGACCTGGCGGCCTACTGGAAAGGCTGGTGTGAAACCTTCGAGCGCAACGTTCCCAGGTACGAGGTCACTGTGAAGGTAAAGTCGCACTTCATCCTAATGTTGCCTATCCTGTACGGCGAAGGGGTCCACGCCCTCATTGAGCGTGCCGGCCTACCCGACGACGACGGGTGCGTTACGATAACGCTCACCTTCGAGTCGTATGAAGCGGCGCTAAGCCACACTCTTTCCCTCGGCACCGGCGCAGAAGTGATAGAACCTGAAGAGATGCGCCGCGCCATCCTGGACATGGCCTCCCGCGTCGTAGACCAGTACACGCGTGAAACGTGAAACGTGATTATTAAACGCCAAGACGCCAAGATAACCAAGAGCGCCAAGTTTTTATAGGAATTACCGCCTTATCTATAAAATCTCTGCGACCTCTGCGTCTCTGCGGTGAATTACCATTAAAATCTTTGCGTTCTTTGCTCCCTTTGCGTCTTTGCGTTTAATAATCACGTTTCACGCATCACGTTTCACCGAAGTTCGTACAGCACATACTCACCTACGGTGAAGAGGGGAGGGCTGAAGTATTGGGCGGCGAATCTTTGGGCGTCGGGCGCTTCAGGGTCGAAGTCGAGAGGCTGGCCTGGGGCCAGGATGCGGCGATTGTGGACCAGCACGTGAGTGATACCTAATTCCGCCAGGCGCGCGCGCCACTGCTCGATCTCGCTACCGAACCCTGTGTAGAGTGGTACGAGGCGGGCATACACGTACTTTCTGGGGATGTAATAGCCACGAGGCTGCCCATCCCACACGTAGATGGTGGCATTGGGTGCGGTCTTATCCGCGATATACTGCATCACCTGATAATCTTGCATGTATGCCTGGAGGTATTGGCGCTCGGCGGCTCTATCTACCGCGAACACGGTAGGTAAGTATGGACCTACGCTCAGGGCAGTCTGTATCGCCAGGAAGCCGAGGGCGACCCCAGTAACCCCCGCTACCGCTATCCGCAACTGGCGATACCGCACGGCCATCAACACCAGACCATAAGCGCCCAGGAGGGCTGCCAGCAGGAAAAAGGTAGATAGGTAGCGTACGCTCGTGCGAGAGAAGAAGAAAGCCCAAATCACCCAGTACGCTCCCGCCGCATACGCGAGCCACCTTACAACTGGTCTCCACCTGGCGAAGGGCAATGTCAATAATGCAGGCAAGAGTAGCGTGCCCAGGTTGACTATGTGTCTCTGGTTGTCTATGTCGAGTGGGCCGCGCGTGTAGGCCGACCAGACAAACTCAGCCCCCGTCCATACGTTCTCTATTCTGAAGGCGGGAGCCGCCCCAAGCAGCTTCTCAGGCGAGGCTTCCGCCGACCAGTAAGCCCCGCCCAGGAGATTGCCAGCCAGCGGCCATACCGGATTGCCGGAGGCCACTGTATTGCGCAGCAGCCAGGGCACCGCCAGGTCGAGGATGGGTAGCGTGAAGTATAGCAGCAGGAAAGCAGGCGCGGTCTGCAACAAGCGTAGCCTCCCCAGTGTGTTGAGTGGGCGCGTATTCCGTACCTCTTCCTGCACCGGGCGTTGTGGACGCGCATGGCGATAACGGTAGACCAGGGCCACCACCAATGCCGCTCCCAGGGCTACCGCCATAGCGAAACCGTAATACTTCACCGAGAATGAGAGTCCGCAACAGATGCCCGACAGGACGAGGGGCCTGGGGTCTGAGGGATTTTGGATTTTGGATTTTGGATTTTGGATTACCTGTTCACCTGACCTCGAAAATCCAAAATCCAAAATCCAAAATATGAAGGCATATACGGCGAGCAGGTCGAAGCTGGCCTGGGCGAGATCGGTGTTGGCGGCTCGGAGGACGTAGCCTACCAGGGGAGTGGTGAGGAAGATGGCGGCAGCCAGTAGGGGCATGGCGCGCCATGCCCCTACACCATCCCCGCCTAAATACCTCTTTGCGAAGAGTGCGACGCTCACTGGGCCGAGCAGACTTACGCTGAAGGCGAATAGCACTGCTAACCTATCGCTCCCCAGGAGGAGACCCCAGGTGTAGAGCATCTCCATTAGCTGCGGGAAGAGGCTGTAAGTGCTATCCGGGTAAAAGCCTATCGAGTGCGCCTCTATATACCTGCGCGGCAGGGCCAGGTGGTACATCAGGTCGTCCTGGGTGGCGACCGGCACCAGGACTTTGCACAGCGCCACTCCGACAGCCCCCACGATCACAACTGCAAGGAAAGCGTTGGGGGGATAGCGCAGGCTCGTAAGTGCCCTACGTATCGCAGGTAAGGCAAGTTTTGCCTCTTTTACCAGAGGGCGATAGCCAGCCACAGCAAGCAAAGCGAGCACAACCAACCCCACCGGCAGGTATAGCACCCCCAACAGGCCCATCCCTAGCATCGCAAACCCAAGCGCACCGTACCCTATTGCGAAACCGAACACCAACCGCTCTCCCAGGCTCAGGATGGGCGAGAGTGCCAGGAGATAGAGGTGTCGCAATCCTACCCCCAGCGCCACGCTGCTGAAGGCAAGCAGGAGTAGTAGCTCGACTATATGAGCTGCGACGGGCGGCAAGTTCCACATATTGGATTTGACCTAAAAGTAAATGTAGAGGTTCGTAGCATCATATTGCATGACGCCTATTATACATACAACATTCAGTTTCAGGTATATGAATAGGGGCGGTTCACCGACCGCCCCTATTCATATACCTGATCTGATTACTCGTTCTTACCCTTTACCATTCGACCCAGTCGCCTTGCGGGTGGACCCAGGTTGAAGTCGCGGGCGGGGCTGTAAACATACCCTGAAGGCCCCGGAGAAAGTCCGGGTTTCCGTAGTACTCACCCATGCCCTGTGCGCCCATCCAAACGTCCACAGCGAAGAACTCAAGCGCCTCTGGAGCGTCTGGCGGGGCCATCCTGAAGTAGGCCTCGTGCGATACAGCGCCTGCTTTGCGCGCACTATTTATTTGCCCCGCGACGAAGGCGTTATGGATGGTTTGGGCCTCGGCGTGCGAGCTTACCATGCCCCGGACCACCGCGACTATGCGCTCATTCTTGCCATGTGGCACAGGAAGATGGTAGCTGAGGAAGCCGCTTGCGGGCGCCCAAACGACCGGGTCACGGTTGCTGAAGATGCGCCCGCCCTGCTCCTGGACCTGCGGGTTAGCGAAGAACTGGCCGAGGCCATCGAGATTATTCCACAGGTCGAGAATCAAGAACTCACCTGCGCCTGCCCCTGTCTGCTCGACCGGAACGTATACCATGTGGCTGAGATCGCCGAGGGACCGTGCTGCTGCCACGTTCTCCGGCGCGCCTGCGGTCTCGTTGTGGATAGCTCGCGCTTCCTCCAGCGTCTCCGGGGCGAGGGTGCCCGGTATAGCTAGAAGATAAATCGCTGCGTCCTGCGTGTTGTTCATTGCTTGCTCCTTTATCTCTTATTAGGATAATCCGCGACTTGCGCGTACACCCAATGAGACGGTCGGGAGCAGCGAAACTAATCGGTCAAAAAGATAGGTAGGCCAAAGTGGCGGAATGGCCGCTCGTCCTCTGATATGAAGTCGTCTATTGCCACGACCTGCCCGCCCTGGATAGTGAGCACGTGGAGAGCTTGCAACCTGTATGCTCCGCTCTCTTCACGATGGTAGATGGCGAAGGCCGGAGCGCCGTTAGCCCCTGTAAGGACGAGGCGAAACAACTTGATCGGCTGGTCCCTGAAGAGATGCGTATCGAGGAACCACCGGATGGCCTGTCGCCCGCGATACCATAGTGGGAGGGGCGGCATAGTCATCACAGCGTCTTCGTGGAGGAGTGCCACCAGGGCTGCCGCGTCGGCTTCCTCCCAGGCAGCAACATAACGAGTGAGAAGAGACGCCATTTGTGCGTCGGAAAAGGGAATGTCCACTGTGGAGATGCGGTCACTCCCCTGCTGCTTCATGGTCATTCGAGCGCGTTGGAGGGCGCTATTCACCGCAGTGATAGTCGTGTCGAGTAGCTCTGCCACTTCACTCGCTCTCCAGCCAAGCACGTCGCGCAAGATGAGCACGGCCCTCTGGCGGCCGGGCAGGTGCTGGAGGGTGACGAGAAAGGCCAGGGTTACGCTCTCGCGGGCCTCGTAGCGCGCCTCAGGGTTGAAGGTGGGGCGCTCATCGATGAGCGCATCGGGCAATGGCTCAAGCCAGAGAAACTCCCGCCCGAGCCTGCGGGAATGGGTCCCCAGGATTGGCCGGTGCATGGGTGATAGTTGGCATGACGCGCCTGCGACGGCTATCGAGTGCATCAAGGGAGGCATTGGTCGCGATCTTGTAGAGCCAGGCCCGAATGGAGGCTCGCCCCTCAAATGAGGCCAGCCTGCGCCACGCACGCAGCATCGTCTCCTGTAAAATATCCTCTGCATCTTCCAAAGAACCAAGAAGCCGGTAACAATGTACCAGAAGCTCACGGCGATAGGGGTCGGTCAGGCGCTGAAAGGCGTCCTGGTCACCTGCGTGGGCGAGGAGATGTATGGAAGCATCCCTATCTGATGCCTGGATCATGGCGGTCTGTCTCCTCCACCTCTGGTCTTAGTGCGATTACACGAGCAAAATGGCCCCTGGCATAGCTACTTATCTAGCTTACTACGGAGGTCACGAGTTTGCAAGCACTTTTGGCGCGTAATGGAGGGTCTTTTACATGGGTTCGCCGCAAGTGGTATATTAGTGCTAGAGGCCGCAGGGCGCGGGGCACTCCTCTATAATAGGGTTTCCGCATCCCCTCCACTCCGGCACCGTCTCGCGCATGTCTGCATATTCTACAAAATCCCACCTCGAACAGCAACCCACCTCTCCACGCAAGGTAAGGCGTGTGGGAGTGCGGAGTGCGGAGTGCGGAGTGCGGAATGGGGAGTCAGGCGGTGCGGGCACCCGATTTCGTAGGGTTGCTCATCTTGGACATACTTCACCATCGAATGGGCAGCAAAGGGATACACATCCGCTTTCTAACCTTGAACCTTCGATACTTGCAACTCAACATCTATCATCTATCACTGAACCTCTCCCTGCCGCCCCTGAGAAAGCGCGAGTAGTACCTGACCCCACGCCAGTAAAGGCGCGCGTTGCCCACACAGCAAAGCCCTCACAACATACCCTGATGCTGACCCGCTTCCTGACGGCAGCGCACTCGCCTAAAATCCAAAATCCAAAATCCAAAATCCAAAATCGCCGAAAGCCTTTGTTTGTGCTCGCTACGGCTCGGCGACGGCGGGCGCGCGGGCAGGTCAACCGGGGCGGTTACTATTCTCTCTCCACTACGCATAAGCCCCGCATAATGCCACGTCCCCTGGCGTGGTCCCTTGGCATAGCAGGGGCTTTCTGGATGCTATTCATCGGCTTCTTCCTGCTGTCGGGGATGGGGCTGTTCGGCGCGTACTGGTTCTTCTCCAAAGACCTGCCGCCTGTTGATAATTTGCGAGCTATCAAGTTCGAGACTACCCGTATCTACGACCGCTACGGCAACCTCCTCTACGAGATGTACGACCCCGACCAGGGGAAGCGCACCTACATCAACATAGACCAGATACCAGAGTCCCTTATCAACGCCACCATCGCGACCGAGGACAAGTCGTTCGAAGCGAACACGGGCGTGGACCCGGAGGGTATCATCCGGGCGCTCTACACCAACTACACCAGGCAGGGCACGTCGGGCGCTTCCACGATTACCCAGCAGCTGGTTCGCCGCGTCCTGCTGCCCGAAAAGGACGAGCCGACCCTCACGCGCAAGATACGCGAGGCCCTACTTGCCATGCGCGTGACCGAGCGCTACTCCAAAGACAAAATCCTCGAAATTTACCTGAACGAGATATATTACGGCTCCCTCTCGTATGGGGTGGCCGCGGCCGCCGATACGTACTGGGATAAGAAGGTAAAAGACCTTACCCTCGCACAATCGGCTATGCTCGCGGGGCTGCCGCAGGCCCCAGGCCAGTATGACCCGAACATCAACTTCGACCTGGCGAAGGCGCGCCAGCGCATCGTGCTAGACCTGATGGTGGAGAACAAATATATCACTAAAGAGGAGGCCGACGCTGCGTACGCCGAAGAGATACGCCCCCTGGACCGCCCCGCCAACGTGCCCCGCCAGGCTCCCCACTTCGTCAACTACGTGCGCCAGGTGCTTGAGGAGAAGTACGGCGTGCAGCTTGCCAACAGGGGCGGACTTAAGGTCTTCACCACGATAGACCTCTCATGGCAGGCGGAAGCGCAGAAAATAGCCGCCGCGCAGATAGAGAACATCAAGCGCCAGAACGCTTCCAACGCCGCGCTCGTCGCGCTGAACGCTCGCACGGGTGAGATACTCGCTATGGTCGGCTCGGTCGACTACACCGACCCGCAGTATGGCGAGTTCAACGTCGCTACCTCCTTGAGACAGCCTGGGTCGTCCTTCAAGCCGATTACATATGCCACCGGCTTCCAGCGTGGCGGCTTCAACCCATCCTCTATCGTGCCCGACCTCCCCGTGAAGTTTACTAACGGCGCGAACCTGCTCCCTTATGTGCCTCAAAACTACGATGGGCGCTTCCACGGCCCGGTTACGATACGCTCGGCCCTCGCCAACTCCTTCAATATACCGGCCGTCGAGATGCTCAAAGAGATGGGCGTATCAACGGTGATCGACATGTCTCACCGCATGGGTATCACCACGCTCAACGAGCCTGAGAGGTATGGGCTGGCCCTCACCCTGGGCGGAGGAGAGGTGACGCTGCTCGATCTCACATCGGCCTATGCGACTCTCGCCAACTACGGCTTCCATGCTCCTGCGACCCCATTCCTCAAAGTGGTAGACGCCGACGGGAACGTGCTTGAGGAGCTGGATCGGGTGAGTCCCCTTGGCAACCGGGCGCTCGACCCAGGGGTGGCTTTTCAGATCAGCGACATACTCTCTGATAACGCCGCACGCACCCCCATCTTCGGACCCAACTCTCCCCTGAAGATAGATGGCATCATAGCCGCCGCCAAGACCGGCACCACTAATGACTGGAAGGAACTCCTGGACGATGGGGTATACCCCCGCTCTGGCGGTGGGCGTGTGGGTAGGCAACAACAATGGCCGTCCAATGGCGCACGTCGCGGGGGCAATCGGCGCTGCCCCAATCTGGAACGGTTTCATCAAGAAGGTGTACAGCGAGCCGGAGCTAAAGTCGGTGCTGTTGCGCCCCGGCGAAGATGAGCTGCCCGACAAGTTTTACCGGACGCCCGACTTGATGCCAAGGGAGATATGCGACCTCTCCGGCATGGCGGCGGGGCCTGCCTGCACCCACACCCATATAGAGTATTTCACCCCGAACAACACGCCCCAGGTGGAGTGCGACTGGCACCGGTGGGTGACGGTAACTCTACACGATGGCGGCGCATCCGTTGCGGGACAGGGGGTGCCCAGGAGCGACACTATCGAGCGCATCTACACTACGCCCCCCTCCAAATACAGGGGGTGGATAGGGGGCGGGCCGCCATCGCATGTGGAGGTCATAACGAACACCCTCCCCACCGGGCCGCAGCCAGTGGCTCTCCCTACGCCCGTGCTGGTTGAGCCTCCACCTATCGCAGGGAATATCACGCCCATCGCGCTCATAGATGATAGCCAGCCTGTGCCGCCGATAGGGGGTGAGGGGCTAGAAGGACTGGAACCTATACCGGGACTGTTGCTCGACATTACCTCGCCTGCCCGCGATGCTTTCGTGCGTGACGTAGTGCCTGTCGTCGGCCAGGCCCAGGCAGATGACTTCGCTCGCTACACCCTTGAGTTCGGTGCTGGGGATGGGTCCGGAGGCATGACCCCTATCGCTGACTCTGTGTTTCCGCCCTTCACAGCCGTGTTGGGCGTATGGAACACCGAGGGATTAGCTCCCGGCCCATACACCCTGCGTCTGACGCTTGAGACCGCCAGCGGGCAGGTGGTGCGCACCGACACGATTGTGCGCGTAGTGACCGGCCCTCCCACGGTTGCCATAATCTCCCCCGCGCCAGGCGCACCCATATACGAAGGGGAGGCGATAGACATCGAGGTGGCGGCTGACGGTGCGGGTGCGCCCCTTGCAGGCGTGGAGATATACGTGGATGGCAGGCGTCTTGCCTCCCTCACGGCCCCGCCCTGGACCGTCAAATGGGGAGTTCTTCAGGGCACTCATGATATAGACGCGATAGTCTACACTACGTCCGGTGTGAGCGAGAGAGCTGTTCCTGTGCAGATCACGACCTCCGGGCCACGTCCCACGCCTACTCCCACGCGAGCGCCTATCGTGTGGATCAGCAAGCCAACTCTGTACAAGGAGATAGTGGCGGGGGTGAACGAGGTGTGGGTAGACGTAGACCCAGGCTCTCAGGTCCACCATGTGGATATTTATATAGACGGCCTGCCGGGTGGCTACGCTACCGGACCGGGCTTCAGAGTGAATCCATTCTGGTCTCCCACACCCATACCTCCCCCGACCGCACCGCCTACGCCCACGCTGGACCCCGTACAGGCGGTCGCTGCCACGCAGGTCGCCGCGACCATCCAGGTGGAGCAGACTCGCGTAGCCAGGGGGCAGGCCACCAACACCGCTATAGCTCAAGCTACCGCCAGGGCAATAGCCGCCAACCAGACCGCGATCGCTGTAAGCAAGGAAGCCACTGCCATAATAGTAGCTGCCACCACCTCTCCCACGCCCACCAGCCTCCCTACCGCCACGCCTACAGCCACTTTCGTGGTTTATGAACCCTTACTCGACCCCATGCTGGGTGATTTCGTGGCGCAGTGCCAGTTCAACAAAGGCCGCCACAAAGTGACGGCTATAGGGTACGATCAATATAATAGGGAACTAGGGAGGGACGAGACCTGGGTAGTTGTAAGGTAGGAAGCGCAGTTGCCAAACGTACACGTTACAACATTTCTCTTTGATGATGAAAATGAGGCGAAGTTCGCGGCACATGGTATTAATAGATTATGAACGATAGTGATCCACACGAACTTGAGGGTGCTGAGTTGTGGGACTATGACAGCGCAGAGAGGCAAGAGGGCGTGCGCGAGTTGAAGGCCCTAATCGCTGTAGCATTTACACCAGAAGAGTTCGAGCAGATTGCGGCATTAGCGGAACGATTGGAGATCACTATATCTCAACTGGTGCATGATGCTACAGTGGAAAAAATCGGTGTACAAAGTGAAGACTTGCCTTCTAAGAGGCGAGTCTACCTGTAAGAACCTCAGCATAGGTCTTTGCGACCCCTCCGCAGGGTGATGACACAGTGAAATGCGGCGGTCTGCTTCTTGCTACTATTACGAAGGCGCGCCCCATGGGGGCAATCATCTAAAGCCAAGAAGAGTTAAAGGAGCACGGCCATGAGCATAGTCAAGGTTATAGAGGTATTAGCAGAGTCACCGAAAGGGTGGGAGGAAGCCGCCCAGGAAGCCGTAACCCATGCGTCAAAGACGATCAGAAACATCAAGTCTGTCTACATCGAAGATATGCAAGGCATTGTAGAAGGTGACAAGATCACCAACTTCAGAGTCAGCGCCAAGATTTCGTTCGTGCTGGACGATAAAGGCTGATATAGATAGGATACCCAGGTACGCCGTAGGGGCGTGGCGTCGCCACGCCCCTACTTGCTACACGCCCCTAAGCGAAAATCCTGGTGGAGAACCTGTGGAATGGGCCTGAGGGCAACTGCCCATTCCGTATTCCGTACTTAGCGCGCCTGGTCGGGTATCTCCCCCGCATAGCCTGGGTAGGCCGACCTGTCGGGCATCTTGTACTCTGGGTCGCCCAGGATGTGGCGCTTGACGCTCTGGTACTCGGCGGGCGGCAGCTTCTGCTCCATGTAGGTGAGCATAGCATAAGTAACCTTCTCGGCGGTCTGCCAGTCCATACCGGCAGAGTTGTAGATAGTTCTGATTAGCTCACTCAACATTGCGGTCTTCCTCCAGGCAGTTGTAGGTTTGTGTTCGCATTACAATAACATAATCGGGCCCTTGCGATGCAACGCCCCATATCCGGTTCCTACGACCCCATACTCTTTATACTATCAGGCTGCCGCTCTAAGCTTGCTACAGTTGAGGGGTATATCAACTCCATCTCTCGCCCAACTTCCCGTGCATGTTCCTCCCATGCTATTGAGGCCATCTCTTCAGTGGCTATGGGGCGTTCTAGAGCGGGAAAGGCTTGGAATCCTGCCTCCAGACTTGACTCTATGGAAGGGTTCTTCCTCTACTGTTCCTGCCTATTCGCTCCACGCCGAAAATTGCTGACTAGCAGCAGCACCCCCGCAATAATCAGGAAGATAGGCCATATCTGCCCTATCGCGCCATACGACGCGCCGCTCAGGAGTATGCCCCCGAACACCAGCCCCACAAGCACCAGTATCGTGCCCGGTATCAGGTAGTATCGAGTCTGGCCGCCTGACGCGAAATAGGCCGCGAAGAACGCCACGCCCACTATCAAAGGGAAGATGGGCCACAGCCTACCCATCTCATTCCTGGGAAGGATGCCGGTGGTGGTCGTAAAGAAGAAAAGGCCCACCATGAAGGGTATAGTGCCCGCGAAAACCAGGCTGGAGCGCCGAGTATTGTCAGTCGCCTGTGACGCGAGCAACAGCAAGAAGACCCCCGCGATAGTCGGGAATACAGGCCATATCGTTCGCCACTCGAGGTCGAACGCCCCTTGCGTCACCGCGAAAAATACCAACCCCATCAGGATAAGCAGCACTCCTACGGCAGTAGTGCTATTGCCATATCGCCATTGCATCTCTCTCCTCCTTAATAATTATGAAGGATAAAGGAAAAAGGATAAATTATGATGCTCAGCTTGCCACAACATCTTTTATCCTTTATCCTTTATCCTTCTTCCTTTATGGCCGCGGCGTGGGCGTGCCCAGGATCGTCTGGAGGGCGTCGAGGTCGGCCTTCATAGCGTCTATCTCACGGCCATATGTCGCCCAATCTCCCTCTTTGAGCGCGGCCTGGGCGCGGTCGTAGTGGTCGCTGGCAGACTGGGCGAGATCGGAGGCGCTCCTGCCCGTGGAGGTGGGTTGTGGCACTGCGGTCTGGCAGGGAACGGGAGTCTGAGCCGGCCCAGGCGTGGGAGTGATGCCAGGCGTTGGGAGTCCGCCATCTACTTCACCCGGCTTCAGCTTGAACGCCACATCAAGCGCGTCCTTGAGGTTGTCTCCCATACCCACGCTGTTCCCCGTAGCCACGATCACCTTCTTCAGCTCAGGGAACTTGCTGGCCGTGGCTTGCAGGAATAAAGGCTGTACGTAGAGGATGGAGTTGGCGATGGGTATGGTCAGCAGATTGCCCCGCTTCACGGTAGAGCCACTCTGCCCCCAGAGTGTAATCTGCGCCGATATGATAGGGTCCTGGTTGATGCGGGCCTCTATCTGCTTGGGGCCATACACTACCTGTTGCTTAGGATAGCGTATCACTTCTACCTGTCCATAGTTCTCTCCATCACTGCGGGCCGCCATCCACGCTATCATGTTGTCGCGGTTTATGGGAGTGAATGGGAGTATCAGCATAAACTCGGCCTGCGGGTTGCCGGGAAGGGCCATGTTCACGTAGAAGGCCTCTAGCGGCTCAGAGCCTTCGCTCTGTATACCCAGGGGCACGTTCCACAGGTCCTCTTTGGCGTAGAAGACCTCCGGCCTCGTCATGTGGAAGCTCCTGTACATGCTGGCCTGGATGTTCATCAGGTCTTCAGGGTAGCGCAGGTGGCTACGTATATCGGGGGGCATTTGCGCTATGTCCTGGAAGAGCGCGGGGAAGATGCCTCGATATGCCTGCACCAGCGGGTCGGTAGGGTCAGCTATATAGAAGACCGCGTTGCCATTGTAGGCGTCAATCATCACCTTCACCGAGTTACGGATGTAGTTGATGTTTCTGTTGTAGGGCGTCGAATATGGGTATAGATCGGTAGTCGTATAGGCATCCTGTATCCAGTAGAGCTTACCCTCTGAAATTACCAGGTAGGGATCGCCATCGTAGCTGAGGAAGGGCACCAGGAGTTGCACCGCGTCACGTATGTTGCGGTGGAATAGCACCTTGGTCTCTTCGGTGAAGTCATCATTGAGCAAGATTTTACCATCACCGAAGCGTATAGCGAAGAGTATCTTGGTGAAGAAATCGGAGATAGCTACCCCGCCCTGGCCCGCATATCGTGTCTCTTTGTTCTCTTCGCCCCCAGCCTCGCTGGACGGATAGTCAAATTCATTGCGCTTGCTTTTGACGAATATGTAGTCTTCGTCGGTAGCTTTCTCGCCGTAGTAAATCTCCGGGCGAGTTATCTTCAATTCTGCTATGTCGGTCTTGGGCGGGAATGTCTTTGACTAATAGGTTGGGGAGGCCTTCCCCCACGATCTCGTCCACGGGTGAGACCACAGCGCCGTAGCCGTGCGTGTAATAGAAGTGCTGGTTCTGCCAGGTGCGCGACTGCTCGCCTAACTCATTGGAGGCAAGCTCGCGAGCGGAGAGCATGACCTGTTGCTGCTTACCGCCCAGGTTGTAACGGTCTATATCCACCTGGCCGAAGGAGTAATACTGCCTGATCTCTTGCAACTGGGCGTATGTGTCGAGGAGGGGGCGGTAGTCCCACAGGCGGATGTTGTTCACGGTGTTCTGGTTGGCTGCCAGCTCTGCCAGTGTGACCGACTCGACCACGGGCACCTCGCGGTCCTTGAACTTGTCGAGGCCGAACGCCTTGCGGGTCGCGGCTATGTTGTTCTGTATATAGGGGCGCTCGTTGTCAAGCTCATTGGGCTTGACCACCGCTTCCTGGATGATGGCAGGGTACACCCCTCCCACCAGCACGAGTGTGAGGACCCACAATCCCGCCGCGCCCACGAGCAGCCTCCATGTCCGCACGCGCAGGTTGACCAGGAGGAGAATAGCTGTCAGCACCGCCACGACCATCGTGATGTAGATCGATGGGAGGCGGGCGTTGATATCGGAATACCCCGCGCCGTAAGCAACCGAGTGGGAGGCATAGAGGAGGTCATACTGCCCGAACCAATATCCCAGGGCGATAAGCAGTAAGAATATCGCACCCAATATACTCAGGTGGACGCCTACACGGCTGTCGAGGTTGAGCTTGAAGCCGTTGAGGTCGCTGGCGCGTATATCACCCTTGCGTCCCGCCTTCTGCATCTCGGCCACCTGGCGGTTGATGTCGGGCAGCAACCCTATGACGTAGATAACTGCTGAGCCGAGCGCTGTCAGCACCAATAGCCCCATGCCCCAGCCCCGGAGGAACTTCCAGAAGGGGAGCCCGAAGACGTAGAAGCCGATGTCGTTGTTGAATAGGGGATCGGCCTCATTGAAGGGGACGCCATTGAGGAAGAGGAGGATGGTGGGCCACTCCTCCGCAGCGATGAAGCCAAGTAAAAGCCCTACGACTATCGCGGCTGCTATTGTCGCGCCCCTCGCAAGGCCGCGTGAGACCGGGTCCTTCTGTCCAGGAAAAACGGTTGTGGGAAGGGATACGCGCCACGCGATCATCCAGTTAACCGCGCAGAAGACCGCTGCTAAGATAGCCGCCCCGAAGAAGACCACGACCCCTAGCCACAGGCGTGTGGTATAGACCGCGTCGAGGTTCTGGCTGGCGAACCACATCCAGTCGGTAATCATCTCCGCGAGGAAGGTCGGGATAACGATGATGAGCAGGAGGATGAAGCCGAGTATCCACCAGAGGCGCGTATTTATGCCGCGAAAGCCACCGCCTCTGCGCTGACCGCGCCCTTGCCCCGTGCGTATGGGCCTGGGTGGGGTCGGTGGATCAGATTTGTCATTATCATTGGGGGGAATAGACATTTTACTCCTATAATTTTGGTTATCAAGTTCTACGAGATATTCTTCGCCAGGGTTACAAGCTGAAGCTCCTTCGTGCGCATCGCTCCTCCCTGTGCCCAGGCAACGACGCTTTCTTCATTGGCATCTACCCACACTATATTTCGCAACTCCTTCACATCCGGTGTAGCCCTGGCAAATAAATGCTGTACTTCTCTGTCGCCGGAGACCACAGTTCGGTCTGTAACTAACGCTGCCTTGATGAGATGTAAGTCCTCCAACATGTGCCTGAGTTGTGCTGTGCCTCTTGCACAGCCTTCGATTTTCGGGTGCAACTCCTTAAACTCAGGCGGTGTTATATCATACACCCTATCCTTCTGCCGCATAGCCGCCAGCCACGAGATAGCTATAGGAACGCGATACTTCAACCATTCGGCCAGAATATCCGGTGACATTACTACCCAATAATGTTTCGCGAGCACAACCTGTAAGAAATCGCGGCAGTTCTTTGCTGTAGGGTGGGTTGCGTGCTCACCTCCAGCAGACCTTGCAACGGAGATGTCTATTACGAGATGGTGAGCGCCTGTTCTTGGCATCTATCAGTGTGCCTGCGCCCGCATCTCGGCTGCATTCAGATACTCGATTTGCGCGCTGAGTGATACGTCAGCGAAGTTTTCAGGCCAATCGCCAAAGCCGCCTGTCTCCGTCAGGTCAGCACTCTTGATCTCGGTATTGCCCTCGCTGTTACGCGTGAACCAATGCAGCTTCACCTTCTCCTTAGAGATAACATCCTGTGCGACCAGCGTTTGAATACCTAACAGCAATAAGGAGCTATGTGTCTCGACAACCACATGCACTCCTCGGTTAGCTGCATCAGCCAGCATATGTGCCATCTCCCACTGAGCGCGAGGGTGAAGGTGGATTTCAGGCTGCTCAAGGTAAACCAATTGCCCTGGTTGCGCTACATGCAAAGCAACCAGCACAGGCAGGGCTTGCGACACACCAAATCCAACATCTGCTATGTTGACCATATCTGCTTTCTTACCTTGTTTAGCCTGAGTAGGTAAGCGACCCACCTGCAAAGCAACCTGCGTGTCATTGAGGCGGTTGGCAGATATTGAGGAGGTTAGGTCTAACTGCATCAAGTTTTGCGCCAATCTTTCCAGCTTGCTGTTACCTTCTACTTGCCATTGCATAACCACACTAGCAACATAAGATTGAAACAAACCCGTAAATACAAAAGAGTCATTTGCGGTTACAGGATAAGTTCGCTCAGGATTTCCTCGAAGCCCTGGCACATGGATAATATCTCGAAGAAATTGCGAAGTAAGATAGATAGTTGAGGAGATGCCAAAACGTGCATAGTTAACCAGGAGAATATGCCTGCTCTTGTTATCAAGTCCAAGTCCTAGCTCTAAAAAGCATCGATCCCTTCCAATTATCCACCTTCCTATTCCGCTAGATTGGTTCTTGAAGTATTCATAAACGTCTCTTGCATGAGGGACGCTATTCATAACTTCCTCATGCGTCATACCTTCGTGGAACTTAATTGTACGCCCAAGCTCCATTACTGTTAATTCTTGTATACGGACGCCTTCTCTATCGTGAGCAAAATTGAGAGATAGATGGTTATTCTGGGCTATGTCAATGTCTATATTGAAACCTTTGGCACCGCGCGAGAGACATCTGCTCCACAGAGGTGAACTCCACGTTAGGACCACCAAGCCACAGGGGCCCTGGGTCGAATGGAGATTCCAAAGTTCTGCTTGAGCAGTAGTAAAGGCTGCATGATACTCGACTTGCCTGAGCTATTCGCTCCTGCAAGGATAGTCAAAGGCCGCACTTCAATATGCTGCTCTTCGCGTATTGATTTGTAGCCCGAGACGGTAATCCCTGTGATACCTTGCGCGACTTCCTGTTCTTGCTCAGGCGCAGCTTTCAAAGCCCCCATGCGCGTTCCCTTCAAGTAAAGTTATAGTTAGCCAATATACTGGATTGTAACAGTCACGCCACGTAAAAACAATCTAAAGCTCTGAGAGATTGTCTAAGAACTGTAATCTTCAGCCTGTCATTCTGAGCGAAGCGAAGAATCTAAAATCTCTGAGCATGCACTGTGGCTAAAATCCTAGATTCTTCGCTTCGCTCAGAATGACACTCATTACTTTGCACCTTACTTTACACTTTTTGGATGCCCTCTCAGAATGCAATCTCACACTATCAGCCTTATCGCTCCCGGTACCACTGTAAAGCGCGCTGGGGCTGTGCCCAGCACTTCGCCATCGGCTTGAAGCAACAGGCGATCTGGCGAGTTGATTTCTACCTGCTGAGCGCGTTGTACAGATACTTTGGAGTGGGTGATGTGGCTGCCATCGTACACGCGGGGTACGTTTCGCACCAGGTCAATCTTGCCCAGATCGCCCAGCGTCACCACATCGAATAGGCCATCGGAGAGCTCGGCGTCCGGCGCGATCTTCATGCCTCCGCCGAAGTACTGCCCGTTTGCTATGATAATGCTGTTAGCACGAGCCTGGTGTGCTTCACCCTTATCTACGCTCATCGACAGCCGTTTGTTGCGGTAAGTGACAAGAGTGGTCAGTAAGCTGCTCAAATAGGGTACGGTTCCGCCCAGAACGTGAGGCGCGGCGTTCGACCGCAGTGTTACCTCCGCGTCGAAGCCCATCCCAGCGGCGTTGATGAAATACCTCGCTCGCGGCTTCCCTGAGAATGTGGTGTAAGATACGTGGCCGAGGTCTACCGTCCTGGTGCGCCCCGCCAGCAAGCGGTCACACGCGGCCTCTACATCCGACCGGACTCCGATAGAGCGCCCAAAGTCGCTCCCTCTCCCAGCCTGCACCAGGCCGACCGCTACGGGGCTAAGAGTATGCTGCCCTGCCTCCGGGCCGGCGAAACCCATGACGCCGTTCACGACCTCAAAGAGCGTGCCATCGCCCCCTATGACCACGACTACGCTACACCCAGCCCTCACCGCCGAATAGGCCAGCCGGGCAGCGTCTCCCTGGCGGGTAGTGATTTCTGCCTTATAACTCACTCCTCTCGCGTCGAATGCGCGCCGGACTACGCCAAGCCGCTCCAGCCCACGGCCAAGACCCGACACAGGGTTGCATACGACCAGTACCCACCCTTCAAAAGGGTGTTTATCCACAGGTTCTGCCCACTTTTCCACAGAATACCCGACCTTTTCCACACAGGTTATGCACAAGTTATACACCTGGCCCTTCGCGCCAGTGGTTAGGCATTATACCAGATGGGTGGCAGATTAAATGAGATGATAAGACTCTTTCATCATGAAAAAGTGGTAACAGTATTGCCACCTTTTGAGTGTGTAATGTTTATCACCCGAATTTCCTATGGATGTTTTCCGCGCAATCATTATCCTTAAAGTACAGCATATTGAACTCGGTGATTGGTATTCTAATGCAGGGCTGTTCTGCAGGTTCTGTAAATTCGTAAGGGTACAAACGTTGTTACATTCGTCTCGCGTATTGGTGCGCTTCTCTTCCTCGATTCTTCTCCTCACTGTGGCTGTTATGGCTATATTCGGGGGTCCCGCTACGGCCTCCGCTTCTACTCAAGCTCCCGCGTCACAAGGCTCGCGCTTCTACCCGGCTACAGGGTTCAGCGTGGGCGGGGCTTTCCTCCAGTTCTTCGATAAGTACGGCGGCGTGCGCATATTCGGCTATCCCATCAGCAATGAGCTGGCAGAAGGCGGGATGACGGTCCAGTACTTCGAGCGCCAGCGTTTCGAGTACCACAAAGAGGCTATCGGCACGCCCTACGAGGTGCAATTGGGCGCTCTCGGCGTGGAAGCGTCGCGTGGCAAAGTGCCGTTATCCCCTGTAGCCCCGATTCCCACGACAAACGAACGCTTATACTTCCGCGAGACGGGCCATTCGCTCAGCGGCGCTTTCCTCGCCTTCTGGAGCGCGAACGGCAGCGTACGGGTGCTGGGTTCCCCATCTCCGAGCCTGTGACTATAAACGGTTTCCTCACCCAATACTTCGAGCGCGCCCGGATGGAGTACCACCCTGAGAAGGTTGCCTCAGGCTATGCCGTAGAGCTAGGGCACCTGGGCAAAGAGTACCTGGCGGCGCATCCAGGCCTCGGCACTGGTGCAATCGGAGAACCTGGGTCAGGCGCTTCCCTCTCGCCCGTATCGAAAGCACTGCTCGTACATATCAACGATGCTAGGCAGCGGGCAGGGCTGAAGCCTGTAGCGATAGACGACCGTCTCTCGACCATAGCGCAGCAGCGTTCGGACGATATGGTTGTCAGGGGCTATTTCTCGCATGTCACCCCGGAGGGGAAAGGCTATATGGATTTCCTGAAAGCCTCAGGTGTTCGCTTCAAGTTCAGCGGGGAGATACTCGCCAAGAACAACTTCCGCGAGGAGTTGGCGGCTTCCAAAGCTTATGAGTGGTTCATGGGCTCACCCACTCACCGTGCCATTCTACTTGACCCGCGCTTCAACCTCGCTGGCGTAGGCGTGACGAAAGACAGCAAGGGCTATTACGTCTTCACGGTCATATTTATACAGGCACCGTAATAGTTCTAATGCGTCCAAGCACGCGAAAATGCAAAATAATCTTTTCTTATCAAAATGAGCGCCGCAGGCGCTCATTTTGATAAGAAAAGCCCCTTCACGCAATGGTACGCGGGTATACCTGGTCAAGAGTGGGGAGAAGGATTTGCCACGCATAACGCGCAATCGCGGTCTCGCGTGCCGCATGACCTAGCGCGGTACGGCGTTGTGCATCTGATAGGAGTGATAGAGTAGCCTGGGCAAAGCTTCGCGCTGAGCGTGTGATTACGACCTCATTGCCATCTTGCACCGCGATCCCTTCCACACCTACCGGAGTGGACACGAGCGCGCACCCCATAGCCATCGCCTGCAACACCTTCAAGCGCACCCCACCCCCAATCCGCATCGGTACGACATACACCGTTGCCGCCGCGACCCATGAACGTGGGTCATCTACAGCGCCCGTGACCGTTATGCCTGGCGTGCTGCCCAGGGCTAGCACTTCTCGCGTAGGGTTGCGACCCACGATGTAGAAGCGCGCATGTGGCCGCTCTGCCCTGACGAGAGGCCATACCTCGCCCGCGAACCACTGCACGGCGTCTACGTTGGGCCGGAAGTCCATACTGCCATCGAACACCAGTATGTCTCCGGCATCTCCAACAGGTGCGGGGGGGTATTCAGCGTCCCTCGACCAGTAGGTGGGGTCAACGCCATTCGGCAAGACCTTGATACGTCTCCCTATGCCAGGTGAGAGGCGCAGCAAAGCAGCCTTATCTGCCTCGGAGACAGCCAACACGCGGCGGCTCGCCAGGCAGATTTCCCGCTCGAACCTCCGCAGTCGCCACCACTGCGCCAGCGAGTAAAAGGCTTTAGGCCAACGCTGCACACGTTTCAGGTCCGTCGTGAAGGCCCGGCGCTGTAGCAGATATTCAGCATTATGGGCGTCGTAGACGATTTGGGATTTATTCCAATGCGGAGTGCCTGAATTGGGCGCAGCCCAAGAACCTGCGGAGTGTGGAACGCCTTTACTGCCTTCTGCCTTCTGCCTTCTGCCTTCTATATGGCCGTCGTTGAACCCCTGGGCTGCCAGCGCATAAGGGGCCATCTCGATGCCTTCTATGTGGATGGCGTCGAATGGTGTGTGCTTGCAGAGGTCGAGTATGCGTACCATCATGGCGTCTGAGCGGAGCCGCCACGCCATATCGGGCAGGGGGGAGGCTAGAAGTGTTCTTAGACGTTGCTGAGCGGAGCGTGTGGGTGCTGGCAGCACTTCAACGTGGTCGCACATACGCTCCAGGCGCGATTTGTCCATTTCGCCATCGGAGGCGAAAGTCAGTAGAGTTACCCGATGGCGCTGAGCCAGGTAGAGAAGGATGTGCAGGTTGCGTATAGCAGCACCCTGACGTGGGGGATCGGGCCACTGTGGGGCTAAGACTAAGATACGCATGAGACATTATAAACCAGGGACAGTAGCTGCTATCATTCCGCTTGATGGTATACTGGTACTGAGTTGGCTTACAGGTAATCTTGCACGTAAGAGGTCATACATGGACAAAATCGAAATTGAGCTTCCACACGATCTGGCTGACGAATTTGAGCGCTACAGGGACAGGCTCAGAGAGATTATTTTTCTAGGAGTGCTCCAGCTGAGGATTCAAGAGGCTCTATCCTTATATAGCAGAGGAGCAGTATCCTTCGCACGAGCAGCGGAGATTGCGGGCATTTCTCAGCAAGATTTAATTCGTCAAGCTCGCGGATATGGTATAGAACCCCGTTGGTCTGAGGAAGTAGTGCAAACAGAATTAGCATGAAAGTAGTAAGTAATGCCGGCCCATTGATGAATTTAGGTAAGTTGGGCCTGGTTCACTTACTACATCAACTGTACGCGACGGTCTTGATACCTGCATCCGTGTACGATGAAGTAGTGGTGCGCGGCTCTGAATTGGGGAAGCCTGACGCCTATGCAGTTCAATCAGCGGTAATCCGAAGGGAATTGGTCGTAGTACAGATAAACGATGCTGATCTCTCCCAGGCTTTGAGGTCATTACATTTGGGTAAGGGAGAGAAGGAATTGATTCAATTAGGGCTTATAGAGTCCGCTGACTATGTCTTGCTGGATGATGCGCTCGCAAGAGATGAGGCTCAAAAAGCTGGGTTGCGTGTCAAAGGTACTTTAGGAGTAATCGTGGAAGCGTATCGTCAAAATAGGATGTCATTAGCCGAATGTGATCTTGTTTTTCAAGCAATATTGGCCCGCCCTGATATATGGATACACGATGCCCTGGTACGTCGTATATGGCAAGAACTGAAGGGAAGTTAGAGGAAACCTATAGTCGGAGCGCGCTCAGCACCTTCGGCCCGAATATCAACAGCCCCACCACAACCGCCCCAATCGCCGTCAGCAGCACCACCCCAGCCGCCACATCCTTTGCGACCTTCGCCAAAGGGTGATATTCAGTCGTTACGAGGTCAACCAGCGCCTCTACCATCGTGTTGACCATCTCGGCGGCGAGCACTAGCACAATTAAGAAAGCAAGCACGGCCCACTCCGTTAGTGACAGCCCCAGGAATGCACCTAATAGACCCGCCAGGAACGCAGCAGCTACGTGTATGCGGAAGTTACGTTGGGTGCGGAAGCAATAACCAAGCCCGGCGAAGGCGTAGCGAAAACTCTCACCAATTTTAGATTTCGGATTTCGGATTTTGGATTGGGTGTTGGGCAACACAGTAATTCAGGGCCCGAAACTCAAAATCAGCTCTTCTTGCCGGGCGTGCATCTTGCTGCGCTGATCGTCTTCGGTGTCATCGTAGCCGAGGAGATGGAGTAGACCATGCACCAGCAGGGTAGCGACCTCTGCCTCTGCGGGGTGGTTGTAGTCGGGGGCCTGCTCGGCGGCGCGGTCATATGAGATCGCCACATCTCCGAGGTACGGTGCGCGCTCAGCGGGGGTGACGAACCCTCCATCACCGTCAGCATCTTCGCCCTCACCCATACTGAACGACAGCACATCGGTGTGGTAGTCGTGCCCCAGGTACTGGCGATTGAGGTTCAGCACCTCTTCATCGGTTGTGACTACAATGCCTACCTCAAGTGGGCCTTCCGCTCCTTCAGCCTTCAAGACGTGTATAGCCAGCCGGTGCAACTTATCAGCATCCAGCTTATCCTCGTATTCAGGCTCCATCTGCACCGTGATCAGGTAGCTTGAACCAGGGTCCGGGACGATTTTGGATTTTGGATCTGCGATGTCGTTATCCATCAACTTTCGTCCTTCGTCGTCAGGCACTGATGCCTTTGGGCCTCTGCTCACGCTGGCTTTCCTCGACCGTAGCCAGGTCCGGCGTGAATGGGGAGGTGACGGGGCCGTTAGCAGGCAACAGGCTGTGGCCGTTCTGCTCGCTGCTTTCTCCCTTGTGCCTTCTGCCTTCTGAGCTTACGCTGTTCGCCGCGAGCGATACAGGCGCAGGTTGGGCTTTGGGCTTCTCAGGGTACGTCACGCGTGGGTGGTATATACCCTTGAGCATACTGACGAACGCCTCCTGTATGTGGGCTATGTCGCGCACTGTAAGGTCGCACTCGTCTAGCTGGCCGTCTTCTATGCGCTCGCTGATGACTTTATGGACCACGTTGGCTATGGCATCCTCCGATAGGGAAGCCTTGTCGTTGTAGAGGCCAAACGTTTCGGTGGCGTCGCTGTTGCCCAGCGCCTTCTCCTGGGCGAGCTTGTCGAGCGCACCGCTCTGTGCCATCGCGCGTACGGTGGCTTCCACGCCGTCGGCCAGCATCAATATGGCATTCTCTTTCGTCTGAGGCTTGGGTCCGGGGTAGCGGAAGTCTGCGTGGTTCGTCTCAGGGTTCGCTTCGAGAGCCTTATAGTAGAAGTACTTGATAAGCATAGTGCCGTGATGCTGCGGTATGGCGTCCAGAATGCGCCTGGGGAGCCTATTCTTCTGGCCGAGACGTATGCCGTCGCGGACGTGCTCGGCGATTATCTGGGCGCTGGCATGTGGGTCCATCTCGTCATGCACGTTGTTCATGCCAGATTGGTTATCTATGAAATAATAAGGGCGCTCTACCTTGCCGATGTCGTGGTAATATGCGCACACACGGGTGAGCAGGGAGTCCGCGCCTATCATCTCGGCGGCACGCTCCGCGAGATTGCTCACCAGGAGCGAATGATGGTAAGTGCCGGGAGCCTCTTGCATCAAGCGGCGTAGCAGCGGCTGGTCCGGGTGGGCAAGCTCCATCAGTTGAAGGGGGGTAGTAATACCGAAGATCGTGCCCAACATCGAGAAGGTCACATAGGTTACGGAGGTCGCCATGCCTGCGCTGAACGCCGCGGCCAGCCCCAATGAGCCTACCTCGGACCAGGTTATGACGTGCCCCTCCAGCACTTTCAGCGCCAGGGCCGCCAGGAACGACGCCACAGCCATGTATATCCCGGCGCGGGCGAAGGTGCTGACCTTCTCTATGCGCGTCAAGCTGAATATGCCCGTGAGGCCGCTGACGAAGTAGTACACAGGGAGGTCCATTGACAGGCCGTTGCTCACCACTATCCCCAGCAGCACCGATAGCACGAAGGTCACCATTACCGCCAGGTTGGTGCTAAGCAGCACGGCTATGAGCATAGAGACCGCCGCGACGGGGAGGACATATGGGAGGAGCGCGTGGCCCGGCAAGAATACGCGCGCCACCGCAATCGTCACTACCATCAACATACCGACCAACAGGAGCTGCTTGTGACGCCGCCAGACCGGCACGGCGTACCGGAAGATGTAGAGGTGTAGCAGTATCATGAGCAGGCCGACGATGCTTGTTGTTCCTAAAACGCTTTGTAGCGATAAGTCCTTGCTGAGGAGGCCCGCTTTCTGCATTTTCTCAATCGCTTCCGGCGTGGCAAGCTCTCCTTGCCTCAGGATAGCCTCACCTTTCTGCACGGTCTGGACGACGGGCTTGACGTTAGCGGCACTCGCTTCGCGCCTCAGCCGGGTCGCTTCCTCGTCGAGCCTGATGTTTGTGGTGAGGAGGGGGGAGATGAAGGTTATTGCGGCGGCCTTTTGATCGGCGCTGAGGGTTGGGGGGAGGCGGTCATTCAGCCCGGAACGAGCGGCCTCCACGTCAGCTTCGCTCGCCAGCCGCCCCTCTTTCATAAATGAGTTGAAGGTGGGAAGCACGGCGCTGTTGCGCCAGTAGTTGTACTCGCCATCTGAAAGGCCCAGTACCAGGTCGAGCAACGTTTTGGTAAGGGTCATCCCTTGCAGGCTCGATACGTCGGGTCGCTGGCCGGATGGGTCACTTATCTCGTAACTGCGCAGGGAGTCGATCACTCTCAGATTGTCTGTCAGGAGCGACTGCTGGCGCTGTACGATATCGGTGCTTTGCACCCATACCTCGTTAGCTGGATCGGCCATGACCTGCTGTCGCGCTCTCGAAGTCAATATCTCAGATTCGTAGCGCAGGTTGTCGGGCGCGAAGATGTCCTGGGCAGCCGGTTGGCCCTCCTGAATATCCACCTGTCCGGGTAAGATAGGCGCGACCATGATGGCGCTGAGGATGACTGTAAGCAATAGAGCAGAAATGAGCACGTGATGCGGCCTGCCCCGGTATTGCTCAGTTTCCCCAGGCAATGACCCGGCAGGGCGTCGCCTGAACGGCAACACAGGACGAAGTTTGCGCTGGTTATGAGTTGCGTCGCTCATCTATATCCCGAAGTTCAAAGTTCAAAGTTCAAAGTTCAAAGTAGTCGGTAGCAAGAAGTTAGAAGTTAGAAGTTAGAAGTTAGATATATTCCTTGTTATCCTCCAACGTCACGCATCACGTTTCACCGTCTATCGTCTATCGTCCATCGTCCATCGTCCATCGTCCATCGTCCATCGTCCCAAAATAACAAAGGCACCGGCTCGGAGCGACTGGCTTACCTGCCAGGCACTCTGCCCAGTGCCCAGTATACTACTTTCCTTTCTGTTTGGAGCCTCGTTGAACAATGCGGCTCCTAGGGGGCGCTGCTCTCCGACAGCAGCCTGGTGACTACCTTATTGATGGTGCGCCCTTCCGCCTTGCCCTTCAACCGCGACATGGCGGCGGGCATGACCCGCTTCATGTCGCCTGTGCCGCTCGTACCCAACTCGGCCATGAGTGTGCGGACCTCGCCCTCTATCTCCTCCTCGGACATCTGCCTGGGGAGGTAGCCTTCCAGGATGGCGGCTTCGGCTTGCTCTTTGGCGGCAAGCTCCGGCCTGTTGTGCCGCTCATATGCTTCCGCCGCCTCGCGCCTCTGCTTTATCGCCGTCGCCAGCACAGCCTCGATCCCGGTATCGTCCAGCTTAGACCGTTCCTCTATGTTAGCGCCTTCTATGACGCCCTCACCCAGGTGCACAGCATCCTCGACCCCGGCTTCTTGTAGCAACGTCGTCAGAAGCTCGCTCCGGCGTGCTCCTTCGGCGCTCTCTATAGCAGCCCGCGCCATGCGTATGGTGGACTTGCGCAGTTCGTCACCACTGCGCATAGCGTCTCGCAGGTCGCTCATTAAACGGTCTTTCAGGCTCATTATAAAACCTCTGCGCCTCTGCGTCTCTGCGGTGAAGCATATAGGTGAAACATATAATAGTATAGCATGAAGGTCCAGGGGGCACATGGCACCACTGGACCCTCGTGGATAAGAAAATTCTAGCGGGTGCCTCTCAGTACGGCCTTGCGGCGGCGGGCGGCTTCCTTCCTCTTACGTGTGACGCTTGGCTTCTCGAAATATTCTCGGCGGCGCGCCTCGGCCAGTATGCCGTCTTGCTGTACCTTTTTGTTGAAGCGGCGCAACGCGCTCTCGAAGCTCTCGTTGTCCCCAACTACGACGTCGGTCATTATGTAATTCACCCCCCTTCGCAGCAGTCCTCTTTCTGCATCGTTTCAGAGTGATTATAGGGCACGCATGGCGGGGTGTCAAGGCAGGTGCGGAGTGGTCAATGTCTATTCCAAGTAAGGCAGGACTAAAATATAATCTTCACGACTATGATCTTCTTATTTGAATGAAGTAGCCCCTTACTCACAACGGGTTCGAACTCCCAGTCTTGACTGATGTCTGATTAGGTTGCCGTGCGTCGATAAAGGCCCTGTAATAGGCGGCTCCACCAGTACTGCGCACTTCCTCTAGGAACATCACCTCGCTCTCACCCATAGTATCTAGTGAGAAGGAAACTTTGAAGAGCCGGAATGTGAAATTGGCCTCACTAAGTCCTGACGCGAATGAGTTGTTCATGATTATAGACTTCGAGATCGAGCTAAAATGGTACTAACACCTTGTCATAATCGCCAGAGAAATCTAAGTCGCCCATGAGTTCGGGAAAAGAATAGAATGCTTGCCTGAACCCGCTTATTTAAACTTGCCAATGGTTTTTCCTTTCTAATACCATTGCCATTGGAGGGTTGAGACACATAGGAGAACATACCACGCTACCTAGTGCGAATAGTCTGTTGCACCCACGCAATCACAGCCGGGTTATTGAGGCCTCGCATCACCCCAATTGGATAACTATCCGTTCAATATAGTGCATAAACTCAAATAACAAAAATAAGAAGAGCGAGTTTTTCGAGGCTCGCTCTTTATTGATTATCGTTCATGTTTAGTCTCAGTAGGCTCGGCACCTGCCATCAATACTGACTTAGCCCTACGTTCCTTTTCACGCGTTGTTCTACCATAGATATATGCGCCTACCAGCACAGCAGTATCTAGAAGAAGTGCCCCAAAACCCTCAATTGGGTGTCCAGTTGCCAGCAAGTAAATTGCTCCCGCAACGATTACGACAGTGACGATGAATGCGAGACGTAAGGCTTCTCGTGATCTGTCAACCTCACCATAGACGGACTTCTTCTCTAAATCTATTCGATGGCCCTGCTGTCGTTCAGCCATCTGTACAATCCGATCAGCAAGTCCAGGGTGGATTTCATTGTATCGAGCAAGAATCTCAGGTGGCGGGAGTGGGCCACGATACCGTGCCATGTAAGCACTAGCAACCGTAACCTCTATTATTTCTTTTGGAAGACTCTCCAAGACCTCTATAGGTATATCACTTTCTTCACTAATTTTTTCCAGGATAGACTGTACCCCCTGTTCGTCAGGGGGTACGGTTTTCGATATTTCTCGCGGCTCATCATTACTCGCCACTTTCTTGACTCCATTACGTCGCTCTTGCATCTCTTGCTCTTGCGCAGCGATAGCTTTCCACAGTTGTGCACCGACAGCCTTCCAATCCATGGCTAAGGCTATGGTATCAGCCTGCTCTTCGTTCCGAGATGTGTTGAACTCGGTTAAAGAAACCTCCAACGTCAATAAGTCGTCCAACACCTTCTGCAATTGATGGTTTAGCGAACAAGAAAGTAGCGTAATCGCTCACAGTGTTCCTCCACCTTATATCTTCGTAAGTTTCGCCCCACCTCCACCACTGGACAGTTCAGATTGGGCTGTGGGTCTACCCCGTAGTTCTAGTTATCAATTATTAGTACATTTGTCAACAGTTATTATTACACCTGTCAACAGTTATTATACACATCCTAACGGGAAATGCAACGATTTGTCCCTGAAAATTACGGGAATTTAGTGGGATAAATTTAGTAGATGGCGGGCGGTTCAGCACTCCAGACTTGCCACTGGTACTCTTCGAGGTCTACTGTGTAGTCGGGGCGGACCTGGACGCCGTCGGCTTCAAGCTCTCCCTTGTGCTGCTCCATGCCACCGAAGCCGTAGGTGGGGGCGAGTCGTCCCCAGCGGTTTACTACGCGCTGGCAGGGCACCTCCGCTGAGCGGGGAGTGTTGTACAGGACCGTGCCCACAGCCCTCGCAGCGCGCGGCGCGCCGAGCAAAGCCGCCACCTGTCCATAGGTGACCACTTTACCCGGCGGTACCGAGCGCACGAACTTCCAGACGCGCTCTCGGAAGTTACTTTCAAGACCGATATCCGAATCGCGCATTGAAATGAGGAATCAGGAGTCAGAAGTCAGGAATCAGTTGACGAAGTTTCTGATTCCTGACTCCTGACTTCCTGATTCCTAAATTACTTGACGTCAGCCTTCGCGCCTTGCTCTTCGAGCTTGGCCTTGATGGCGTTGGCCTCGTCCTTCGGTACAGCTTGCTTGACCGGCTTGGGAGCGGCCTCTACCAGGTCCTTGGCTTCCTTGAGGCCCAGGCCCGTAAGCTCACGCACGATCTTGATGATCTGAATCTTGTTGGGGCCGAAGTCGGTCAGGATGACGTCGAACTCGGTCTGCTCCTCTTCAGGAGCGGCTGCGGCAGCGCCATCGCCGCCACCCGCCGGCATCATGCCGGGCATCATCCCACCCATCATCATGGGTGCGGCTGCGGAGACGCCAAAGGTCTCCTCCATGTCCTTCACGAGCTGCGAAAGCTCGATCACGGTCATGCCCTTGATCGCTTCCAGTATCTCGTCGCGGGAAATTGTTGTTGCCATTGTTGAAGTTCTCTCCTTTTTGTTTGTATGTGATTGGGTTGGGCGGTTCGTGAACCACTCCTACAGATAGTTGACGCCTATTTATTCAGGGGCGGTTTCGCTTGCGGGTGTCTCAGTCTCAGTCGTTTCGGTTTCAGTGGACGGAGCTTCAGACTCAGTGGTCGGGGCTTCAGACTCTGTGGTGGCCTCAGTATCACTATCGCTGGTTGCAGCCTCGGTCTCCATGTATGGGGCTGTGGCCTCTGTCGCTTCTGTAGTTTCGGTAGCCGCGCTCATAGTGGTTGCGGTTTCGGTTGCCATCGAGGCCGCAGGTTGTACGTCATCGATAGCAGGAGCTTCGGGGGCTTCCGACGTGTCGCCTTGCTCCTTAAGCTGGTCAATGCGCGCCTGCATGACGTTCATGAAGCCACGTATGGTGCCGCTCAATACCGTAACGAAGTTGCGGACGGGTGCTTGCATAGTTCCCATCACCTGGGCGATGTACTGCTCGCGGGTGAGCATCTTGGTAAGGTCGCTCACCTGCTCGGCGTTGAGTACCGTCTTGCCCGCTAGTCCGCCGCGTATCTGCATAATTTTGGACGTGCGAACGAAGTCGTTGAGCACTTTGGTCGCGCCCGGTATGTCGTCTCGCACGAAGGCTATAGCGACGGGGCCACCAAGCATATCCGACATATGTTCCATGCCCGCACGCTTAGCGGCAAGCTCGGTGAGGGTGTTCTTGGCGATGTGGTACTCGACGCCCTTCTCGCGTAGCTGGCGGCGCAGGTTGGTGAGGTCGGCGACCGTGAGGCCGCGATACTCCGTGAAGATCAGCACCTGGCTGTTGTTGAACAGCTTCTGGAAATCTTTGACCGTTTCTCTCTTTCTGGCTGTTGGCATTCTCTCTTTTTCACCTCCCCTCTTTCGATTTTGGATTTTAGATTTTGGATTGGGAATCAAAATCCCCATACCTCATCTTGTTGCCGAGGCATGGGGAGGGATGTCTCCACATGGCAACGCTGCGGGGCGTGGCGATGCACGCTTGAGCGTTGTGCTTACCTCGGCGGGCTGGTGGTTTAAGCGTAAATACGCGCCGGCTGTCTCAGGTTATTCTCTTTTCGTCTGTGCCGGGTTGGAACCCAACACGCTATTATACCGGAAACGTGCGGGCGCGTCAAATTTCCAAACTAAACTTATCTCTTTTTCTTTCGATTGGTTGGTCCCACAGGGACCAACCAATCGAAAGAAAAAGACAATTCTCCTTCCTCTAGGCGGGATTACAGATATATCAAGGTTATAGCTTGATGCTCCGTTTTAGGCGCGTACCGCTATCGTCAAGTTCAAATCCGAGTATGCGAATACCGCCGCCTACGATATGCCCGGTTTGGGGGTCGCGGGTGACGCGGGTGATCCAGTGGTAGCCGGGGTCTATATCTTCCTCCCGGAACCACTTTTGCGGCAGTACCTCTACCATGCCGCTTGCAGGGTGCCAGACGTAGATGGAATGGACCAGCCCCTCCCCAGGAGGGTTTGCGAGCAAGAGAAGCTCCGTGAGGGTGTTAGCGCTCTGTAAGACCGGCCCCTTGTGCCGTCCTTTGGACAGACCTTGCGGTATCTGCACGCTCTCGGCAGGGGTCGAGTCATGTAGGAGGTAGTTTTGAAGGGATTTCTTGAATATCTGCGCTCTCGCCCTGAAGCTCTTTATTGCTTGCAGATCGTCCAGCTTGAAAGTCTGCACCTCAACGTGATCGTACCTACCCGTCGAATACCACACCCCCAGGTAGCCTGGGTTGGCGGCGAAGGGCCATACGGCAGTGTTCAGCGCGATGAGCGGCTTCCCAACTCCCTCCTCTTCCAGCACGGTGACGTAAGCCAGCTTGCCTGTAGTGCCATACGAGCGCCATTTGAACACTCTCTCACCTGAGTAGAGCGTGGGGAAGGTCTGCCAATACCAGGGCGCAGGCCCTATAGCACTGTCAATCAACTCTTTGATGTGGTCTACATCACTGCCCTCATGCGCGTCTGCTGGGTGTCCCATAGAACGATTATACACGCTCTTTTTTCGATGTTATGATAGGCGCGTGAGACCTCTGTTATCTCAGCCAACCAGTGATTTCCCGTTCAGGCGAGCGAGGCTATATGTGTTAGCCGCGATTGTCGTTATGATGGCGACTTTTGCGGTGGGCGCTCAGAGCTGGGCGCAGTTCTTCCTTTCTCCCAACGAGGCGAATGGTGTGCCCGTGCGCCTCTTCACCCAGACCGATTATCCTGCTATCTCCATAGCCTCACGCATTGTAGCTTCGGGGCGGGGTGGGCAGCTTTACGACCTTGAGGTACAGCGCAGGGAGCAGGATGCGTTAGCCTCAGAGGGGTATTTGGACTTACCTCAAGGATCGTCGCTGAAGTACCCCTATCCCTACACGCCCTTCATCGCGGTGCTGTGGTCTCCACTCGCGGACTTATCCCCACTGGTCGGGATGGCGATATGGAACTTGCTCAATATTGTCGCGCTTGTTGGGGGATTGTGGTATTTGCTGGCTTCGCTCTCCTTGCCTGGCGTAACGCGGGCGCTATTGCTGCTGGCGGCTGTTACCTCCTTCCCGTTCATCGTAAATCTTGAGCAGGGGCAGAGTAGCGGCATAGTCATGGGCGCGCTGGGTGTGGGCATCGCACTGCTGCGTAAAGAGAAAGATTTGCTGGCGGGCCTCGCGCTGGGGTTCTTGCTGCTGAAGACGCAGTGGCTGCTCTTTATCGTGCTGGTGCTGGTGTGGAAGCTGCGATGGCGTGCCCTATTGGGCATTGGGGTGACAGGCGCTGCGCTCGCTTCTCTCGCGCTCCTGGTCATGGGGACGGAGTGGATACCCGATTTTCAGCGTGTGGTGGGCATGGTGCAGCAATGGGACCGCGCTCTGCTGCTCGACCCCTGGTACAGCCATAGCTTGAGCGGTGGCCTTACTGCCTTATTTGGGCGAGGCACTGATGGGGTGGTGAGGATCCTGACGCTCGTTGCTACGCTCCTGATGGCTTTAGCACTGGCGTACTTATGGCGCGGCCCCTGGCGGCCTGGGTCGCCCAGGTGGGACGCGCTGGTAGCTCTTACCCTCCTGGCGGCGATCTTCACCAACTTGCAGCTTAACACGCATGACCTGGTGCTGCTGGTGCTGCCTGGGGCGCTTGGTCTATCCGCTTTATACAGGCTTCGCGGCAGGGAGAATTCTGAGGGCGTGGTGGTATGGGCTGCTGTGGGGGAGCTATCTTGTGCCCGCCTTCTTGTTACAAATGGTGCTTGACCCGGTATCCGCTTGGCCCATAAGGCTGACTACGGTACTGATTGCCTTGATGATGGTTCCGATGCTTGCTGCGCTGATTAGAAGGGAGAAAGCCAATCTTTAGAAGTAAGGAAGAGGTCCAAATCGCCTACGGCGATTTGGACCTCTTCCTTACTTCTAAGTTATATTAACCTTTTTGGTCGGCGGCGGCCTCGGCGAGGGTCTGGGGCACGTCCATGTGGATGCCGGGACCCATCGTGCTGGTGAGGGTGATAGACTTGACGTAGGTGCCCTTGGCCCCGGTCGGCTTGGCGCGCACTACCGCGTCCACCATCGACATCAGGTTGTCCTTGATTTGCTCCTCGGAGAAAGAGACCTTGCCTATGCCGACGTGGAGGAGGCCGGTCTTGTCGTTACGAAACTCCACTCGCCCACCCTTGGACTCCTGGATTACGCGGGGGAGGTCGGCAGGGTTGGCGACTATGGTGCCGCTCTTGGGGTTGGGCATGAGGCCGCGGCGGCCCAGCACCTTGCCGAGGCCAGCCTTACCTATTTTACCCATCTGGTCAGCGACGGCGATGGCTACGTCGAACTCGACCCAGCCGCCGTTGATGCGGTTGATAAGCTCGTCGCTCCCCGCGTAGTCGGCGCCCGCTTCGAGAGCGATGCGCTCGCCCTTACCCTCGGCGAAGACGAGGACGCGCACCGTCTTGCCCGTACCGTGGGGTAGGGTGGCTGTGGCGCGCACCTGCTGGTCGGCGTGGCGTGGGTCTATGCCCAGCCTCATGTGCAGCTTCAAGGGTCGAGTTGAACTTTACAAATGAGGTCTTCTTCACAAGCTCCACAGCTTCCTGGGGCCTGTACATCTTGTCTTCTTCTATCATTTCGGCTACCGCCGTGTATTTCTTTCCATGCTTTGGCATCGTTTACTCCTTTTTTGAAGTTAGAAGTTAGAAGTTAGAAGTTAGGAAATTGTGATCTTAGATTTTGATTTCTAACTTCTAACTTCTCGTTTAGATAACATCTATTCCCATGCTGCGGGCGGTGCCTTCGACCATTTTGACTGCGGTATCTTCGTCGTAGGCGTTGAGGTCTTTCATCTTGGTGCGGGCTATTTCGAGCACCTGGTCGCGGGTGACGCGGCCTACCTTGGCGCGATTGGGTGTGCCCGACCCCTTCTCGATTTTGGCGGCTTTGCGCAGGAGGTCTGCTGCCGGGGGGGTCTTCGTGACGAAGGTGAAGGAGCGGTCCTCGAATACCGTTATCTCGGCGGGTATGATGAAGCCCACCTGACCGGCGGTGCGCTCGTTATACTCTTTCACGAACTGCATGATGTTGATGCCATGGCCACCGAGGGCGGGGCCTACGGGGGGCGCGGGGGTGGCCTTGCCTGCGCTTATCTGCAACTTTACTATCGCTCGTACTTTCTTAGCCAATGTGAGTTTCCTCTTTTAGCTGCTAGCCGTCATACGGAGTTGGCGGCTCGTTGTATGTAGATGTGGGGACACCCCACACCCCGGCAAGGGGACGCTCCCCTTACACATCCTCTTTACGCCAGGCAAACAAAAAGGGCCTGGGCGAACCCCAAACCCTGCTACGCTACCTTCCGGCGGCGCGTGCCCTCGATGAGAGAGCGGTCTGAGGTGGCTAGCGGGACTTGTCTGGAAGCCCCTTCCTCTATCTTCGGTTGTCGATGCTTGACGAGGGCGCGGTTTATCGCGCCCGTACGTATATATTATACCAATCTTTCGACCTGGAGGAAGTCTAGCTCGACGGGGGTCTCGCGCCCGAAGAAGGATACGCGCACCCGGACCTTGCCTTTCTCCTGGTTGAGGTTGTCTACGATCCCCTCGAAGTCGGCGAATGGGCCGTCTATGATCTTCACGGCCTGGCCGGGCTGGAGGGTCACTTTGAACTTGGTGGGCGCAGCGGTCTGCATCTGCTTGAGTATGGTGTCGGCTTCCTCCTTGGGGAGGGCGGTGGGCTTGGTGCCGACGCCTACGAAGCCTGTCACGCCGGGGGTGTTGCGCACCACGTACCACGACTCTTCGTCCATGACCATCTCGACGAGGACGTAGCCGGGGAAGATTTTGCGCTGCACGGGCTTGCGCTGGCCGCCCTTGATCTCTATCTCCTCGATGGTGGGTACTTCGACCCTGTAGATGCGGTCACTGATGTCGTGCGAGAGGATGCGGTGCTCAAGGTTCTTCTTGACCTTGTTCTCGTAGCCGGAGTAGGTGTGGATAACGTACCAGTGGCGGTCGTCAGACAGGCTCTCTTCGACCGCGGTGTCGGTTGCGACCGTGCCGGTGTCGGTGGCCGTATTTTGCTGTTCGGGTTGGGTGTCCATAAGTAGGAGTTTAGAGTTTGAAGTTAGGAAATAGTAGGTCGGGTGTGATTTAGAGAATGCCGCTGAGGGAGTTGTAGATAAAAGAGAATATAACGTCGAGAACGGCGAGGAGCGCGCCTACCGCGGCGGAGATGCCGATGACGACTATGGTGAGGTTACGGGTCTCTTCGCGGGTGGGCCAGGTTACTTTGCGTAGCTCGGCTATGATGCCGGCTATCCTGCCTTGCATCCTCCCGACCCTGGTGCTGTCGTTGCTCCCTCCAGGGGCAGGTACAGTACGAGCCTTGACCTGATCCCGCGGCTGAGTGGTCGAGGTGGCGGAAGGTGTATTCTTTTCTTTGCGGCCAATCATAGCCATCTGGAATGTTACTCCTGTGTAAATGCAGTGCGCCTGGTGGGGTGGCACGTGCGGAGAGACTCGAACTCCCAACCGGCCGCTTTGGAGACGGCTGCTCTGCCAATTGAGCTACGCACGTATACATATATTTGGGCGACCCGAAACCGGGGCAACCGTTGCGCGTCTTTCATTATACGCCATGCCTGCGGGCGGTGTCAAGCGTGCGATGGGGAGTAGTACATTGAGGTGAACGCAAAGGCGCAAAGGGGCAAAGATCGGGGAGATTTAAGTATCAGTTAGCTGCCTACAAGCCCTCCCGTAGTTTCGCAATGTCCGAAGGGCTTAACTTGCCGACCATGCTCCCATATTGATCTATGCCCATGAGCCTTGCCATCTCCTCTACCTCACTATCGCCCCCCCAATGCTCGTCCGACGGTGAGGCATCCAAATCGTCATCTTCCAACATGGAAGAGGGGGACTGAATATCCTCATGTGGCGAAGCCGGTGAGTAAGAGGGAGGTAGAGGCGAAATCGGTGAGTAAGGAGGTGGCAGAGGCGAGAATGGGGAAAGTGGAGAAAGCGGGGAAAGCGGGGAAAGTGGGGAAAGTGGGGAAAGTGGGGAAACAGGTGGGTAAGATGAGTGCACGGATGATTCGGCGGGATCGTGGGACCAAGATGAGGGGCCGAAAGGAGAAAGCGGCGGGGCAGATGGCAAGGGCAGCGCGCTGAAAGGGTTGGAGGCGCTCATTGGCCCAAATAAGCTCGAAAATGATGACGGGGGTGGCGGTAGATCGGGTAGAAGTAGTGATGGAGGTAATGATGGAGGTAGTGACGAGGGTAGTGGCGGTAGGGGTGGCGGGAGGTGGCTCGATGCTAAGCTCGGAGTAGGCGGCAGACTGGAAACCGGGGGCATAGAGGGTGGTAACGAGGTAGCTGGCGGGTGTCTCTAGCTCCCATGAATGCCATGGGCCTCCCTGGTAACCGGGAGCCTTCGGGTTCCAGTAAGAGGGGGCACTCTCCCGGTGGGGGCCGGGGGACATATAGCGCTCTTCCGAGGCACCACTGGCATTCGACCAATCGCGGTCTTCTATACCGTGATACGCTGAACTTTGCCTGTTATGTTCCATATTTTTGGTGCGTGGTCTCTTATGCCCTTCGCGGTTCCAATTGGAGCCTGCGGACTCGCCGTGTCCAAGCACTCCCTTGCCGTGCCCCTTTATGGTCTTCGTTCTGGAACGGCCCGGAGAAGTTGCTTCAAAACGTCGCTCTTTCTTCATCAGCCACTTTCGTTTCTCACCTTCGCTCATCCCTGAGCGCATTGGGCTTAGGGCTGCGGCTTCCCAGTGAGGCAACATGTTGCCATGAGAGTGGGAGGGGTTCTCATAGCCGGCTGCCGACCTTCTGGTGGTGCCCTTTGTCTTTCCGGACTTTCCGGTCCTCTTTGCGCCGTATTTACCACCTGGGGGACCCTGCCTGTAAACGCTGCCGTGCGGCGACATGGCTCTGACACTGCCCCCAGGTGAAGTCCAGGGGTCTTGAGCGAGAGAAGGGTTCGAGGATAATGGCGTGCTGCTCATACTGGGAAGGGAGACCGGCGGCAGTGAAGGCATCGGCGGAAGGGATGGCGGAAGGGATGACGGAGGCAGAGAGGGTATAGGGTGTGGTTGAGGCCCGAGAGATAGCGTTGGCGGCGGAGGATAGACTGCTGTGGCCGGGTTTAAGTCGCCAGGCGGGTCGTGATCATGGCTTATGAAGTCGAAGTGACGCTGTACAGCCTTCACCTGCCCTGAATTCTTCTCCCCGGTATCCTCTATGTCCACCATCTCAGACGCTTCCATTGACCGAATGTAGCGCTGGACGGCTTTGTTGCCGTGTATTTGTTGCATTCGCCGCATGGTAGCGATTCTGAGGGGTGCGCTGCCCTGCTTTTGCAGGCCGGGGCTGCCCAATAGTATAGGGTCAACAGCCAGGTTCTCAGAATGTGATCTGCGCTCGAACCCTTTGTCTATATCTTGTTCGCCGTTGACAGAGTATAGCGGTCCAGGCTCGGTGGTCTGCCTGGTTCTGGTCGGGTTGGGGTCGTGGGCGCTGTTACTTTCAATCATGTCGGTGATTCCCCGGCTATTTATATGCAATGCAGCAGGAAGGAGTGCCCAGTGATCATAGCATAAATGTCAAGCGGAACGTAGGTACGGGGGCATGGCGTCGCCATGCCCCTACGGGCACGTTGGACGGAAGGGTGTGGGTGCCCCGATGACTGTAACTGGTGCTGGTCGGTTTCCTCTCTTGTTTGTGGGAGGAGAGGGTGTGGGGTGGCGCTCCACCAGCGGGGATTGACCTGCGCCGCGACACTTTTGCTTGCCGGGTGCTGCGTGAAACGTGATGCGTGAGGGGTGTGGCAGTCACTCGGCAGGTAAGCCTTATTGGGTTGTACGGAGTTGTGTGACAAGGCGCTCCTTTGGGGAGCAGAGTGAATGGTTGTGGTTACTCCTTTCTTATTCACTCCAAATCGGGGCACCAGCGGGTTCCCTTAGGGTTGATGGCCCTCGCTACGGTTGCGGGGGTTGAGATGCATCTATTAACTTAATCCCATTTTGGGGTCAAAATGGGACATGATTTTGGCACCAATTTGGGGCTATTTTGAAAATCGGTCTGGTTGATTACCGGATTGTCAACAGGAACGTACCTCAAAACGGGATACTATTTTGGGACGACAAAGGCTTGACATTTTATACGTTATCATGGTATGGTGCTATCTAATATACGATTTCAGCGCCGCCTATATAAATCTGGGGAGTAGGACCACATATAAGGAGGTAAAAACCGATGGAAGAGGAACTAAGCACGAGCAGAAGCCGCCCGCCCGATTTCCCGGAGTATTCGGTGCGATGGCCTCAGCCCTACGATATCGTGGACGACCCAATTGAGGTAAGCGGTATCAGCCGGGCTTTCGAGGGTGGCATCTCTATTCGTGTCCTTGACGGTAACGGCAATCCGCTAACCGAAGTGCCCACGATGGGCGGGAGCATGGGCACATTCGCTAAGTTCAGGGAGCAGATCATCCTCGGCAGCACTCCGAGCACGCCGCAAGGCACTGTCGAGGTGTTTGCATACTCGGCGCGGGACGGCAGCGAGATCAACAAGGTGGTCGTACCTATCGTCTTCGGGCGCAACCTGCTGGGCCATGAGTTTTCTGGCTTCGACACATATGAGGTTCAGGCAGGTGACAGCCTATCATCCATCGCCCGTGCGGACAGAGACCCATCAACAACCTGGCAGCGTATCTACGAAGCCAACCGTGACCGGATAGACAATCCAAACCGGATCTTTCCGGGGCAGGTTCTACGTATACCTCGATAGGGTTTCGCAGCAAGAGGCAGTGAAGGTCGCACTACATTGTGCGACCTTTCAACTTGTCATAGAAACGAGGGCTGAGGAGATAGACTATTTGGTTGAACAAATCGAATGGGTTGTCAGGAGCTTAAGGGAGCGACCAGACGGTGAAATCGTCATAGAGGGTGGGCCTGCCAGCTATCGCGTTTCCTACCAACATGCCAGCGCATATGGAGATGTCGTGCGCGCTTCCGCTCGATTGGGCCATGCCGAACATGGAGAGGTCAAGGGTGTCTACGTACTGGCTGTTGATGTAGAGGTAAGAGGTATCTCCTGTTACGTATAGCTTGAGAGTGTTGGAGCCTTCGGTAGAGAGGTCCAGCAGAGGGGTGCTATCGCGGTTGGAGATGTCGAAGCCGCTGCTGTGCAGGTTGAGGGTCCAGGAGCCGCCAGAGTCGAGGATCAGGCGGTACTCGGTCTCACCATCGAGGTTCGGGAAGATGAAGCCGTAGTCCCAGGCGGGCGGTGAGGGGAGTGGGTCTGAGGCTGTGGGGTTGTGGAAGGTGGCTTCGGCGATAAAGTCGCGCAGGATGAGGTGAGGGGAACTCGCACGCTATTTGAGGGGCCTGGTCGCCTTCCCTCTGCTCCAGGATGCCGCTCGACGGCCCAAAGAGTAGAGTGGCGCGTTGGGTCAGGGCTTGCGCCGTTGCATCGGCCTGGGCATGAGCTGTTTCAAAAGCTTGCGCCCTTGCCGTTTGAGTGACGGGCACCGCAGCCGTATCACGCGCATGGGTTGTAGAGCGAGCCTGTGCGGTTGAAGCGATGGCGGAAGCGGTTTCGCGCTTATGAGCCTCCGCAGTAGCCGTGGTGCGGGCAACCGCCGTGCGAGAGGGCGCTTCTAGCTCCATCGTTGCCTGGCGAGCAGCCTCACTCGTGGCGAACTGCACGGCTTCTCTGGTGGCGCTTACGTCTCTGGAGGATAGGTTAGGGGTTGGGGTCGCGGAACGAGCTAGAAGCCAGACGATGAGTGCGAGAGCACCGATAGTAGCCAGGGTGAGGGGGAATAGCAGCCTGGACCGCCAGTCCGGGCGGCCGGACCTGCCGCCGGGTGGTAATATGTCCTGATCGCTTTCAGGCATAGGTCACTCTACTAATCATGCCACACAGTCCCCCTGGCAGTATAACACCTTGAGACACAATAGCCGTTAAGTAGAAATCATGACCCTCTCTTGCTAGCCGAGCATATTGGCTTGACAAGCGCCAGCGCAAGTGGTACTATATACCACTCTTAGAGCAACAGCCAAAGCTTTGCGCCGTTATTCGTTCCATATAAGGAGGCACCTCAATGAACAATCCGAGCGAGCAAACGGAGAAGAATAAACCATGCGAGTTAGCGAATTGGAAGCCGAAATCAATCAAGGCCTTTTATTTCGGTGATTCCCTGCTCATAGTGGCTGCGGGTAATTTACCTTCACCCTGCTATAAGGTTAGGATAGAGCAAAATCTACTGACTGTAGAGCCGCCTGAGTTCCTCTTGGAGCGCTGCCATACCGGTGGATTTTGCCCAGATGTGATTACGCCGTACAAGGCATCGCAGTTGTTCCAGAGAAAATCACGGCCCAAAGAGGTCATAGTGCATCATGCTGATGGCTCCGACCACGTGAAGGTTAAAGGCTTAAGTGAGGAAAGTCAGTTCAACAACCTACTCGCGGAATGGGGTAGTCCTAGCGATGATGAGGCGACTGGCCGTTCACGCAACTTATCTTTCGAGGAAGCATTTGCTGACGCGCTGAGGAATTTACCTCCCCGCACGCCCACACACCCTGATGAGATGACTATAGTGGTAGTCACCGAGATTAGAGGTGAGTTTGGGGGTATCGCAGGTTTCCACGACCTGGTAGTCAAGATCCGTCGTCTCTAGCACCTTTGATGGTTGCAGCAATTCGCGTGTAGCGTTGGCCTCACTCGCAAGTCGTCGGGGTAAGGGGAGCAGCCGCCTACCTCGCCAATCTGGGCGCTCAGGCCTACCCCCTGGAGATAGTGTGCCCCGGTCACTGTCAGGCATGATTCACTCTACTGAGAATGTCAGGCTGACCAGTGTTGCACGATCTGATTGAGGAGGTCATGGTAGTAGGCGGCAAGCTCTACCTGGTCGCAGGTGGCCTGCACTGCGATACGCCCGTCGGCGAGGGCGGTCATGCTGAAGAAGATGACGCGGGGGTACAAGAAGACTCCTCCCGTGTGCTCGTGGAAGAGGGCGTCGATAGTTATTATGGGCACGTCAGTGGCGGACTGGCCGGTGTGGTCCTGCTCCCGGGCGCGCTGGATGACGAAGTAGCCCTTTTCGGTGGGGAACTTGCGGCGCTCGGCCTCACGCGTGGCCGCCTTCAGCCAGCGCAGGAATAACCTGGCGGTCGTATCGAGGATGAAGGTCCTGGGGAGATCAATGTCGAGGGGGTCGCGCTGCGCGTCATCGAGGCGGCCAGCTTCGAGCCAGGCGGCAATTTGCAGACGCCGCTTTTCCTGGGCTTCTTGAGCCAACTTCCTGGCCTCGTCCTCACCGGTCATGATACCAGTATACAACCAGGATGGACAAGACAAAACCGGAGCGTGCGCTCCGGTTTTGTCTTGTCCATCAACTATAGTTACTTCGTCTCGCGGTGGAGGCGATGCACCCGACACCGGCGGCAGAACTTGTTAAGCTCGATACGGCCAGGGTCGTTGCGCTTGTTCTTGGCGCTGGTGTAGTTCCTCTCCTTGCACTCCGTGCAGGCGAGGTAGATGATTATGCGGTCCTGCTTCTTTGCCATGGCTTTTTCCCTTGTTCAAAGTTCCAGGTTCAAAGTTGTCCGTAATCATTGAACCTTGAACCTGGAACTTTGAACTAACTATTCGAGTATTTTGGCTACGACGCCTGCGCCTACGGTCCTGCCGCCCTCGCGGATGGCGAAGCGGAGACCTTCGGAGAGCGCCACGGGTACGATCAGCTCTACGGTCATGTCGATGTTGTCGCCAGGCATGACCATCTCAACGCCCTCGGGGAGACCGATGGTGCCGGTCACGTCGGTGGTGCGGATGTAGAACTGAGGGCGGTAACCCTGGAAGAAGGGCTTGTGGCGTCCACCTTCGTCCTTGCTCAGCACGTACACCTGGCCGGTGAACTTGGTGTGAGGCTTGATCGACTTGGGCTGGGCCAGAACCTGGCCGCGCTCGATGTCCGTGCGCTCGATACCGCGCAGGAGGCAACCTACGTTGTCGCCCGCGATACCCTCGTCGAGGGTCTTCTGGAACATTTCGACGCCTGTTACGACGGTGTTGCGGGTCTCATCGGTCATGCCCACGATCTCGATGGTGTCACCGATGCGGACCTTACCCTGCTCGATGCGGCCCGTAACGACGGTTCCACGGCCCTTGATGCCGAATACGTCTTCGACGGGCATGAGGAAGGGGAGGTCGATCTTGCGCTCAGGGGTCGGGATGTAGTTGTCTACGGCGTCCATAAGCTCGCGGATGGGCTGGTACTCAGGGGCGTTCTGGTCCGTCGAGGTGGACTCGAGGGCCTTGAGGCCGGAGCCACGCACGATGGGGATCTCGTCGCCGGGGAACTCGTACTTGTCGAGAAGCTCGCGTACCTCAAGCTCGACAAGCTCAAGAAGCTCCTCGTCGTCCATCATGTCAACCTTGTTGAGGAAGACGACGATAGCGGGCACCTGCACCTGGCGGGCGAGCAGAATGTGCTCGCGGGTCTGGGGCATGGGGCCGTCGGGAGCGGAGACGACCAGGATCGCGCCGTCCATCTGGGCAGCGCCGGTGATCATGTTCTTGATGTAGTCGGCGTGGCCGGGGCAGTCTACGTGAGCGTAGTGGCGCTTGGCGGTCTGGTACTCGACGTGGCGGATGGCGATGGTGATGCCACGCGCGCGCTCCTCGGGTGCGTTGTCAATTTCGTCATAGGCAACGAACTTGGCCCCGCCCTGGAGGCCCATCACCTTGGTGATAGCGGCTGTGAGGGTGGTCTTGCCATGGTCTACGTGGCCGATGGTGCCGACGTTTACGTGCGGCTTTGTTCTCTCAAATTTCTGCTTTCCCAATTCTTCTTTCCTCCTGTTGGTTTGTGTTTATAGCCTGGCTAATGTAATGAGGCCCAGCCTCGTTGTAAATATACTGGTCCAGGGAGTTATCTGGAGCCCACGAGCAGACTTGAACTGCTTACCTCATTCTTACCAAGAATGTGCTCTGCCGGATGAGCTACGTGGGCGCATTATCCAAGTTCCAGGTATATCATGAGAAAAGGGAGCGCAAAACACTCAACTTGGTGTGACGACCGCGAGTGGCGAGCGTGCTTTGGGGTTTGGGTGGGCAGTGAAGGATTCGAACCTCCGTAGGGCGAAGCCCGACTGGTTTACAGCCAGTTCCGATTGACCACTCCGGCAACTGCCCCTGGAGCCGACGGTCAGATTCGAACTGACGGCCAGCTGTTTACAAAACAGCTGCTCTGCCACTGAGCTACGTCGGCGCACCGAGCGTCCCGTTTTGCGCTTTTCCGATGGTATATATTTTTCAGGTGCGGGATAAAAGCCACCATTTTTAAAGCAGCCCTTTCGCAGGCCGCATATCATTATACAGGACGGGGAGAGGAGTGTCAAGGAAGATTCAGGCGTGGTTCACTATGGACGATGGGCGATAGGTGCATAGGCTGTACGCTTGAAATGTGGTGAGGGATTATCTATAATTGGGCATACGCGCCCGTAGCTCAGTCGGATAGAGCGCTGGCCTCCGAAGCCAGGTGCGGGGGTTCGAGTCCCTCCGGGCGTACCACGTTTTTAGGCCAAGTATAAATGTTGCGACTCTAAACCAGGTTTGTCTATTCTGGACAAACTTCCCCGCGTAAAGGGGGTCGGACAAACTTCCCCGCGCAAGAGTTAAGATGTACCAATGACGTCTCAATATAGGCCGTTAGTGTCACTTACATATTTCGTCTGCACTGAGTGCATATTTCGTTTGCACTGAGGACAACTTTCGTCTGCACTGAGTGCATATTTCGTCTGCACTGGATTGCGGAGTTATTCTGCACTGGTTCATATATGAACCAGCTGTCACTGGCAATTGCGGATTATACGAAAGTTTGGCGCATTCGGTACGTGAGTTTGGCGACATAGACCGCGTGTAGAGTACGCTGGAGATATGCAGGGCCTAAAATCATCTCACATCTGCAAAGAGCATCGTCAAGTAAGACATAGCTGCCAAACTCACGTACCGAATGCGCCAAACTTTCGTATAATCCATATGAACATTACCAGATGGTACTTTACGTGCCGGTACTTTTCCACCTTACAAGGCTCAAGCCTACCATTCGTGACACCAGGGACAAAGTAATCAGACCTCAAGATCCTGCAAGTAGCCGCTTCTGAGGGTAGCATAAACGGTCGTTTTTGAGACTGTGAAAGTCGATTCCAAAACCATTCCTGTTGGAGACTATGACCTTCTGCTTCCAGTTACACGAGAAAGCGGCCTCAAGGGCCGCTTTCGTATTGTGTTGTAGTTTCTCCTCTGGTGTTTCTGCTGAGTAGTGGTGCCAATGAGCGATCTGCAACACGACCGCTCATTGCCGCTTTGTTATCTGCTTTTGGAATGGGCTATGAAGTGGCCGGGGTGTAAATGCCACTACTTCACTTGCACACCCTGCGCCGAGGGGTCAGTCGCCTCAGGCTTGAGCACCCGGCATCGCAATCGCTGCAGGGAGGATGCGCTTGGCTGGCTTCACGGTATTCACGCCGATAAGGAGCAGGTATCCGAGCAACCAGATCTCCGCGATTAGTGGCATGATGATGAAAAAGAGATGCATCTCTTTTTCAAAGGCGGGGACCAGGAACGCCGCGCACGTGTCAAGTACGTAAGAGACGGTGGCCGAGACCAGCACGATGCCCAACGCCCTGGGGAACCACCCTGATTTGTAGGCTAGATACCCCATCGGCGCCAGCCATAGCCCAAAGAAGATCTGCGCGATGAGGGTCCCGAAGTGCTGGATGTCTAGTAAGAGCAACACCAGGGCATTCGAACCCGCGGTGCCGAAGGCGGCTGCATAAGAGCTATCGGTTGCGACCTGCAAGCCCTCAAACAGGAAGACCGCATTGAGAGAAATGATCCCAACCGCGAGTGCGACGAAGACTAGCATCGACCTCGCCACGCTCTTGTTCACATGCTTGAGCAGCTGGTAGAGCGTCAAGGCCATTAAGACAAAGAATGTCGCATCCACCAGGTGGGCGAAGACGCCGATGCGCACAAGTTCGGGGTTCGCGAGTACGTTCCCGGCCGTGGCTGCCGCGTCGCCTCCGACGTAGATACTGGGATCCACGTATCCTTCGGAAAAGCCGCCTGTTATGCCGACGATCAGGTAGAAGACGCCGGCTATTCTCGCGAGGAGCTTCGGTGATTTCACGTTGGTCACACCTTCAGTGGGCCCGGGGATCATGATTGAATTCGTTTCTTCTCTGGTAGCCATCGTTTTTCTCCTTTTGACTATTCGGGTTACTTTTGGTACTGACGAGCTTGATGCAACTGAACTTGTTACACATCGGCCTAACAGGGGTGTCGAGCCTAATGCGTGTAACCAATGAGACAGGCGGCAGTATGCCGCCTGTCCACTCCATGCAGTTTCCAGCGATCTTTACTCGGCCGCGGGCTGCAGGATAGGGGGTTTACCCTGCCAGGTAGCGCACAGCGAGAAGGAAGCGCTCTACATGTCAGCCGTGATAGGGGACGGCTTGAAGCCCCGGAAGGTCAGGTAGACGCCCAGCGAGAACTCCCACGCCGCAATCGTGATGGCGGCGACAGCCGTCGGCGCGGACACCGCTGCGATGAGCCCGAACAGGACGGCAAACCAAACAGCGAGGAGCAGAGCCGCTCCGATGAACCCCAACACAGGAAGAGCTCGTGGCACCAGGCGCGACTGGTAGAGCAGGGACCCGAGCAGGACAGCGTTCAGAATTGGGATGAAGCTCCCGCTCACGTGGAACATCCAGGAGTACTGGGCAGCAAGCGCCTGGCCGGTGACCAACCCGGCGGCTCCTACCCCTGCCTGCCGCAAGGTCACGATCGACAGGAGGGTGACGGTGCCGGCCATGAGCAAGGTGCCTTCCAGAGTGCGCGATGCGACGAAGCCCAGTGCGCGTCCTTGTCCTTGTCGCTTGACCACAGGGTAGAGCGCTACGGCCGTGCCGATACCGCAGAGGGCCACGATGATCTCCAAGATGGCGCCCACGAACACGGGAGTGTCCGGGCCGGCGCCGACGATGAAGTTCGGAGCGCGCACAGCGGCATAGAGAAGAAATGGGGCTGGGATTGAGACGAAAGTGAGTAGGTAGAACACGCCCGCAACGAGTGAGGTCTTCCTCAGTGAGGCTCATGGGGACTCCTTGTCTTCTTGCGGTTGTTCTGTGTGTGTTCAGTTCTTCGTTGGTAACTATGGTAGATATGGTAGCCATCGTTTTTCTCCTTTGTGACTTGTCTAACTGGTTTTGGTAGTGACAAGCTCTACGGAATTGAGCTTGTATAGAACTTTGGTCGTCGATCTTGTTCCCGGGTTGAAGCGGACTACAAACTTATCATTGCAACTCTCCTTTCCAAGCACCTTGTCTCAACTCTGTGTTTGGCATCTTACGCGTCTGCTTGGCCGGATCTAACGCGAATAACCGAGATCAATGGCATACCTAAATCACGCACTTTTCTCAGCAATCCATGCAACGCCGCCTGATCTATAACCGGGCCAACCAGGAGCGTATTGCCACTGCCTTCTCGCGTAAGGGTCAGGCCCTCGAACGAAACAGCCCGCCTATCGTCAAGGTGTCCCTTGATACGTATCTCATAGAGTCCAGGCTCGTATAGATCCTCGTAATCCTCAGGTGTTGTGTATGTTTCACTCATTCTGCGCCTCCCGCATTTTCCTCATGTGAGGGTTCCCTCTGGGACAGTTGATGCTCTTGGTGGTTGCATTCCCTGCCGTTGTGGGGAACGCTGGCTTCTTGCCTTCCACCAGAGCATACAAACCAATGTAATGAGAGAGCATCACTACATGTAATGACTGATGTGTTGATTTATTAGCCTGCAGGCTGCGAGGGCAATAGAAAACCCCGGCAGGTGGTACGATAAACCTGCCGGGGCTGCATGTGGTGGTTGCGCGTATGTTAGAACAAACCGAGATCCTCAGCGCGGCGAACGGCCGCCTGGCGCTTGTCGACCCCAAGCTTGCTGTAGATGTTACTGGTGTGAGTACGCACGGTGTGCAGGGACACTGTGAGTTCACGGGCGATTTCCGGTCCTGTCAGTTCGGTTCTGAGCAGCCGCAGCACTTCAAGCTCACGTTCGCTCAGTGGCTCGCTCGAACCCTGTTTGACTGACTGTTTGACTGGCATTCCGTCCTCAGCCTTGCCAGCCTCCCCGGTCTCCCTAGCCGCCCCAAAGGCTGCCAGTAGTCGACGGACATATCTGTGGGCGGGCCAGTGTTTCGCGGCCTCTTCCAGCAGGATCGCCATAGGCATGCCTTCATCCACAAACAGCCGGACATAGCCCTCCGGTTCAGCCAGTGTCAGGGCCTGCTGCAGCGGCATGAGAGCAGCAGAGATGTCGCCTTGGGTCTCGTGGGCGAGCGCCTGCAGCACCAAGATTTCGATGACGCTTCCCGTCCTCTCTCCTGCTTCCGCTGCTTGCAGGAGGCGCTCGAGGAGGCCCATTACCTCATGAAGGGAGCCGTCTGCACGGTCGCCATGATCGCTCTTATAGCGGGCCAGGAGCAGTCTCGCCAGCGTGATGTGCTCGAACTCGCGCAGGTAGCTCAGCTCGTCCTCTACGGACAGTCTCCGCTCACGTGTCCAGTCCAGGGCTTCCCCCAACCTCCCCTGCGCGACCCACACCCGTGCCCGGAGCGCCGCTATGGGGCGTACATTTGGGGCCAAGCCACTCATGTATAGGCGCTCTGCCTCTCCAAGCAGGTCAACAGCGCCGTCCAAATCTCCTTGAGCCTCCCGTATTCGAGACATGGCGACGTGCCAGCGATACCGGTTTTGCGGTAACCCAATGAGTTCACCCAACTGCTTGCTTCTCAGCAGGTGCTGCGTGGCGGCATCCAGTTCGTTACGCTCACGCAGGAGCTCGCTCATCCCCACGTACATGTCTGCCGTTCCCCTCAAGGCATACTCGCCGAGTGCCGTCTGCTCCCTGGCTGATGCCGGGAACCCTGCCGTCGCCAACTGCAATCCACGCTCGTATGTGCGCATTGCCTCGTGGAGATGACCTTGCGCAATGCGTATATCGGCCAGGGCGATTGCGCCGTTGATTGCGTCAGAGGTGCGCCCGGCCATTTGCAATTGAGACATGCCATCGGCATAAGAGCGGTGCGCTGCCTCGAGATCCCCGCTCAGCCAGGATGCGAGACCCAGGAATGCCGCTGCGGCTCCCCGCGAGAAATGGTCGTCCACGGGTACGAGGTCGAGCACCCGCCGGGCGTATTTGATAATGCCGGCCACATCGCCCAGAGCAAAAGTATATCCGGCACGAGCAAGCGCGATCATACCCGGGAGACGGCGAAACGCCTCTTCGTCCACGACGATCATCCCACTTCTGTCTGCCGTCGTGTCCATGGTATTCGGGATGTCTGGCGTGTCTACGCTCTGGTCTATCCACCGTTCGGCGTCCCGCAATCGAGACTCAACGGCATCGAGCTCGCCGTTGGCCAGCAACGCATGGGCATAGTCGGCGCTGAGAACGGGCCGCATCTGGACCACCTGGTCGGGTAGTGCCCTGAGCCAACCGAGCACCATGGCCTCCTGCCTACTGCTGAACATGGCGGGCACTGCCAGCTCGACCAGGTTCGCCGCTCGATCGAAGTCCCTGGCGGCGAGTGCATGGCGGATCGCATCAGCCACTGAACCATGCTGTTCGTACCACTTGCTGGCGAGCCGGTGCAGAGTTGATACCTGGTCGGGTTGACCAGCGGTCTCCGCCAGTAAATGCGCGTGGAGAACTTCAGCAAAGAGGTGGTGATAGCGATACCACTGGCGCCTGTCATCCAGCGGAACGACAAAGAAGTTGCCTCGCTCCAGTGCCTCCAACCGCGCCTGGCCACTGCCTTCCTGCTGGCCAGTGACAGCATCGCATAGGTGGCCATTCAGCCGCTCGAGAATCGAGGTCTGGAGCAAGAAGCTGCGGACCCCTTCCGACTGATGTTGCAGCACCTCTTCGACCAGATAGTCCACTATGTACCGGTTGTCTCCGGCGAAGGACTTGATGAATCCAGTAACATCCGCATGTCCTTGCACAGAAAGGGCGGCTAGTTGCAGGCCTGCAATCCAGCCTTCGGTACGGGTTTCCAGAAGAGCGACATCTTCGGCCGTGAGGTTTAGACCCATTACCTGGTTGAGAAATTCAGCGGCTTCAGAGGGGGTAAAACGCAAGTCGCTGGCGCGCAGTTCGCACAATTGACCGCGGGCGCGGAGGCGGGCCAGGGGTAGTTGTGGATCCTCGCGCGTGGTGATGACCAGGTGCATCTGTGGTGGGAGGTGCTCGAGTAAAAAGGTGAGGGCGTCATCGATCGGTTTGGCATCAATTAAATGATAGTCATCCAGGACGAGGACGAAATGTTCTGAGATCGCGATGATTTCATTGAGCAGTGTCGTTAGAGCCGCTTCGGTTGGCGGGTGCGGGGTATTGGGGGATTGCAGCACAGATAACAAACCTGTGCCGCTATCCGGCGCAATAGTCTGTAACGCAGTGACGAGGTAAGTCAAAAAGCGTGTTGGGTCGTTATCTCCTTCATCCAATGACAGCCATGCTATCCGAATCAAAGGTTCGCGTTGCTTGCGGCTGGCGACCCACTCGCTGACCAGAGTGGTCTTTCCAAAGCCAGCGGGGGCAGAGATGAGGGTCAGCTTGCGGTGCAGTTCCTCGTTCAGCCTCTCGACCAGGCGGGGACGGACTACCACCTTAGCAGAAGGTGGCGGAATATAGAGCTTGGTCGCTAAGATTGGGGTAACCATGGACCAATTATATACCTCTATATGCAGCTACCCAAACTTCAAGCATCGCCCCAGCCCTGTAGGCGATCAGAGAAATCAGACTGCAGTCAGGCGAAGCCGGGTAGGGCCAAGATAAATGTCATAGCCATAATCATCGTGCAGACTATGGCTTACATACAGTCAGTAATTGGAGGTGCTAAAGACGTCGGTTCATGTCCCTTGGAAAGGTAGTTCCAAAAACGTCCCTTTTTGACAAAGCAAAAGATTCCCCTCTTTTTGATTCCTCTTCGTGCGTCGCACCGCGTCTCAAAAGCCGTTTCACAATCATCGTTCCATTTACTGCATTCTGCGCAGAGTTTTGAAACTCAGGTGAAATGCTCATTGGCTGTGTATTCGTCTCAACTGCTAATTATCAGCCCGCTCACGTTCCGAGTAGAACATATTCGTTCACACTTAAACTAGTGCAGAATAACTCCGCAATCCAGTGCAGACGAAATATGTAAGTGACAGTTAGCTTAGTTAGACTAAAGAAGGGAGGCTGTCAACTGACAGCCTCCCTTCGCATAGCGCCCGTAGCATGTTGGCATGGGGACTACAACGTAAGTCTCCAACCTAACTCGATTAGCTTTTCATGCCAGGCGATAATCGCCTCCTTATCCCGCATTTGTCGAGGCTTACTCAGCAGAGCTGCAACTCGCCTATAGCTCGGGTAAAGACCCAGGGCATGCACTGAGCCTGTCGCACTTCGTACCTCGGTCCTGAGCGCCTCAAGCCGTTCAAGGCGCGAGGCTTTCACGTAATTCTCATAGCGCCGCGAGATGCGCTTGCAAAGCCCAGGAAGCTGGAGTGATAGGTAAGTCGGATCATAAGTCAGAGACTTTGCTACCTCGGCGAGCGAACGAGGTGGCTCTTCAGTTCTCGACAGACTCCGCCGCAAGGGCCTCACTTATCACCTGACCGTTGAATGGTCTTAGATGAGTTAAAAGTGCCCGCCGCTCTTCTGCGAGTAGAGGTGCCGTCTACAGGGTGATAAGGCCGGGCCCTCCCCGCCAGGAACTCTACGGGAGTAGTGCCCAGGGCCTCACATATACGCAAGAGAGTGAGCAACTGGGGAGTTTGAGCACCGGATACCAAATCCTGCAGTGATCTGCGGGATACCTTTGTTATGCGTGCAAAACTGGCGAGGTCATCTTGCGCTGCCATAGCGAGGTACGCTGCAAAGCTTCTTTGCAGGTTATGTTGTGGGACCGGTCCGAGATTCGCCTGTGCGAACTTGAACATCTCTCCCACCACCGACGCTACATGGCGTTGCCGGGTCACTTCAGCGTTTAACGTTACCGGAAGCGTTACCGGGGTAGAGGTTGCCCTCTCAGCTATAGCCTGTCCCAGCCAACCCCCGCACTTGTAACAGCAACCGGCGTATGCATGTGCCGTGAGCACCGGCATACTGCGCCCGCAGTGCTCATACGGGCATTTCTCACGTAACGGTGTAGCATGCCGTGGGCAGTGGGTAATGGCCTTTAGCCGCCACACCAGGGGCTCGTACACGACTTTCTCAGCTACTCGCCACTCTGCGAAGCAATGCGGGCACCAGGCTCGCCCCCGCCTCAGTAACCCTCTACATGAAATAACGTTCTTCCAGGTGTACATACTAAGGTGTGGCAGCTCCTGCACGTCCCGTTAGCTTGGATAGGGCAGCAGTGAAGTCGCAATTCCACTCGTCCATCCCATCGAGGGAAACGGCCTTACGCCAGAACGATCCTGCCAACGCACTGCCATACAGCAATCTGCGCTCCCGAGAGAGGGCAGGCATTATCTCCTGCTTAATCAGAGTCGATACATAAACGCTATGTGCATCTGCCAGCCGGGCCACGTAACTGGTGAGGCTCTCCACCCAGGGTGTGTTTGTACCCCCTGGTTGCAGGCTGTAAAGACGACTTCTCGGAGAAGGCTCGTACACTGTCGCATCCCGCGCCTTGAATATCCGAATGGCACGATTTCGGCTGGCCGGGACTGTATCGTGTGCTTCCATCGTCATTCCTTCCTTCGGTGCTAATTGCAACCCACCAGGCGCTTATTTCAATTGCGTGACGCCTATACCAGGCCGTTGCCCGACGACTCCTCTTGACCGGGTTCACCGCCTGCGCCACATTCCTCCTGTGAGTGACGCGGGTGGCCCAAGCAGGTTATTGGCTGCCTTACCGGTAGACTTCTACCAGCTTCGACGGCACGCTCTGCCGTTGAGTGCGCCTTGTGGCGAGCTGCGATTGCTATGCATAATTCAGGCAGCTTTGCATAGAGGAACCCGTTAAAATACCCCAGACGCGCTGCTACCCCTGTCATAGTCGGTGGGGGGCAACTGTTGTCCTCAAGAACCTCTCTTAGAGCTAACCCAACCTTTTCGACATCAAAGGGCCTGCGCGGCCGGTTTGTGTATTTGAGCGTGCAAGACGGCACTCTGCTCGTATGGGTGCCCATTTGTGGCGACTGAGCTACCCTGGACGCTGCCTTAGTCAAATCACCTGTAAGGAACTCTTTCAGCGTGATGTCCAGGTACATGCATATTTTGCGTAGACACTCTACCTGGTTCGAGAGCGTATCTCTAAAAAGGGCCCACGCGGATACGCGGTCATTATTCCCAAGAATCAGCACGAGGTCAGCTCGCACGCCTTTGATGGCCAGCTCAATGCCAAAGTATGCATGTAGTGCCTCAAAGATGCGTCCTGGGCGAAAGACGTCACAAGGCAACGACGCAGCAACCAGCTGGCCTAGCGACTCCGCTATCCATAACTCGTTACTAAGCTTCTTTGCGGAGGTCGGGCCATCACCACTAACCTTGACAACTCCCCGGCTGCTATGCTTGCCCGGCCGTTTGTTGCGAACGACAGGTGCTCCCAGCCAACCGTAACACAGCGCACAATATCCGCACCGGGTATATGCACTTAGGGGCGGTTGCGTTTTCCGGCAGGCCTCGTGCGGGCACTGAGAAGCTTAACGGCTGCTTGTGTCGCGGGCAAATAGTGACAGGCTGCAGGAACCATATCAATGGCTCATAAATGGTCTGCCCGGCCGCTTTCCACTCAGCAAGACAATAAGGGCACCACATGCGGGTTCCCGTTAATGTATTGCCCTCGGATAATACCAGGTCCCAGGCGCGCCAGGTGGTGGCGCGCAATCCGTTGGTATGCGTAAGCTGTTCAAGGACCGGTATTAGCCTCTCGGTCTGCAGTCCTGCAGCGTTGAGCCCCTGAACCCCAGGGTGTGTAAAAGCGCTGCACAGTGAGGCCCGCGCCGCTCTCATGTACCGCCTCATTTATCAGCGGCAGCACAATTTTGGTAAGTAACGTGTCGATGCTGATGCTGTGAGCGTCGGCAACTCTACACAGGTAACTCGTGAGGCTTTCCACCCACGGAGTGCCTACACCTATAGGGTCTTTACGATACAGGCAACTCCTTGCAGGAACTGCCGCTACGCCGGTGCTACGCGCTGTAAGGATGCGTATATTAGATCTTTGCCTATTATTATCGATTGACAATAGTTTCATAATATCTTCAAGATGCTCATTTTCCTTATACTCAATTTCCTTATGCTGTAAGCGACGTATTCTGTGCGCGCTCTCCTACAGCATCACGTCCGAGGCTGCGCCTGAACGGCTTGTTACCAATGCCTTTAGACTTTGTTTTATTTTTCTTACCCGTAAGATTAGGCATCGGTGCGCTGCCAGCCCGGGGCAATGCGATGCCATGCTCATAGCTCAAGAGCTTAGTCTGATAGTCGTTTTGTACCTGAATTTCCCTGCTATCCTCGCTCATAATGGCATCCATCATCTCGCACATCTTGGATTTCGAGAGCAGTGCCTCTTCCAGGTAATAACGGAAAGGCTTTGTCAGCTTGCGCACACCCCTCTGGACTGTAGCCTGGGCAAGTGCAACGGCAAGTGCTTGTTCCAGCCATTGTTTGAGGGTACCGATGCAGCCAAGGCACCCCCCGTAGAAAAAGCGCATGTCATTCCTGAAATCGAGTTCCTCGGCGATAGGTAAATGCGCTTCGAACGTTGTAAGCACATCGATGAACGCCTTTATATCCTCGTCGATATACAGTCTGTAGGCGGGCAAGTGAATATCAGTAGTTGGAGTATCGTGGTGCCCAAGCAGGGTGCGTAGGTCATAGTTACCTGCCATGACGTGGACGGTCTCAGTCTGCTCAGCTATAAACTGCAATACACCTAACTGGTCGCCCAAACGTCCTGGACTCCCGTTGCCAATCCTGGTCAAGTTCTGAGCCCTGTCCATAAACACAGCTTTGGGCCGACGATTTTGCACGCCGGTGATAACGGCTCGACGTAGCTTATGTATCTGGATGTTCTTGTCGACCTCAATGTATGTTGAGTTCGCGCCGGTACTTATGGCCCGGATGCCCCTCGTTTCGAGATCGACCTTGTAATCAAACATACAGTCGAGCAGCCCCCGCAAGTAAGCGGTATATACGTCACTCCATACGGACTTACCGCTCTCAACAGGCGGGACCTGAAAACGTGCGAAAGCGAGCCTACCCGTATCTTGGTCAAGCTCCCGTTTGAGCATCTTGGCCAGTTCTTTTTGGACCTCGATAAGCACCTGGCTTTTCCCGGCACCCGCGGGCCCATAAAGGCTAACAACATATCGGCCCGCAGGGTAGAGGATCGCTTGCAGAACTTTATCAATAGCAGTCTCGAAATGTGGGTGGTCAAATATCTGCGTATGAAAGTAAGCCTTACTATCTGCGGCCGGCAGAGACAGCAGCTTCCCTGGGAAAGAGTTTTTCCACGGGGTCAGTGACGGCAGCAGTGCTACCACTGCCGCCGTCAACCGCTTGAGGCGCTGATTTCGTCATGAGCGTGCCTTTATGATCTTAGGAGTGTACTTTTTAGCATACGCCTGGTGATCGGAGCCGGGACTGCCTGGAGACGAGCTGGCAGCCTGATCTCGTGCATTGGATGCTCCCCGGCCCTCCACACGGCCCGAATCGCCCACAGCAACGCCGTCTTTGGCTACCAGGGTAAGAGGTGCATAAGGAGCATTTTCGGAGTCGGGGAGTGCTCCACCGAGAATATGGAGGTGCTCAGGCTGGATCTCGCGGTCCTTTATCTTTTGCAGCATGACTGCCTCTTTGCCCTCAAGAGATGCGAGGAAAGCACCGATAGACTTAGCGGTAATCGCAACGTGCTTGCGCAGCCCCTTGTTGCGGGCAGCAAGTGCCACACAAGCAATCCGCTTGACCTTTTCAGTGAGCCCGTGAAATTCCAGGTAATGCTCGGAACGTAGTTTTGTCCACATTCCCTTCAGGTAAGCGTAGGCGGTGCCCAGGTCGTACGGGTCGTACCGCACGAGCACCGTTTCGTTCAGCACGCCAGGCATACGCATAATGTTTTCCCCGTCCCTGTCTGAGTAGTACACGTAGTTGATTTTTACGCCCGATAGCGTAACCTTGGCCGCGCCTGAATCCGTTGAGGGCATAGTATCGCGGATAAAGCCTTCATCGTAGGGTATGATCATGTGTTCGCGGGTCCCCGCGCTAGCCATCCCCTCGATGAACGCATTCTTGGGTGACTGGCCCAGTGTGCCGTGGACTCGCTCATCGTATATCCCGTAGCAGAAATTACTGAGCCTCTACATACAGGTCCGGCAGTGTCCATATCGCCAGGTTTTTCGGGTTTACGCTGTCAGAGAGACTCACGAGGGTTGCGCGTCAACTGGGTATTGCCTCGCAAGTTATAGAAAAACATGGTGTTCAGGGTATCGAACGTGCGCTCAACGGGTGTGCCTATGCGAGGCTTGCCGGGCCGCTCCTTTTTCACAATCTCAAAGTGAGCCAGGAGCGATTCCCAGTAAACCGAGCGGAATTCAGCGCCACGGTCCATAACGAGTGTCTGCGGCAATCTGCCGTGCCTGCGAACACACTCCCGAAAGACCATCATGCAGGAACGGTAAGAGGGCTCATCGAACGTAAGGTAGAATGCGAGGATGCGGCGGCTGTAAGCGTCCGTGAGTAGCGTAAGCCACGGGCCGTCCCAGCGGAACCCGTTCTCCGTTGATAAACACTACCAGCTCAAGGTCAGGCTGGGTATGGTCCAAGTGACCTATCTCGAACGGCCTGCTGCCATGTCGAGGCGTGGTTTCCGTCAGCTCGTAGTAAAAGGGCTGTACTCGTCGGCGCCCTTAGCACCCTTCCTGGCTCGTTGCTGAGTATATATCGGGCGGTGACGCAAGAATTCTCTGAACGTTTCGTATCGAGGCACGTCCAGGCCCACAGCGGCACAGGCATCAGCCAACATAGAGTGAACGGAGGATATAGTTCGCCCTATGGCGGTTTCGTACTTTCCAGCATAGACCCCCATGAGCTCAAGCACTGCCGCAGGCAGGGTAGAGAACTGTGCGCCACAGAGGTACCACTTAGGGATGAGGCCTAAATAACCCACCCCATAGTACGCCTCCGCCTCGCGAAACCGTTTCATAACCCTCGTAATTTGCCTGGCCTGGGATGGAGTGCAGGCGGGTGGCGTCTCGCCAGGCAGCAGGTAAGGCGCTATCAGCGCAAAGAGCTCGTTCGCCTTGTTCAGCGCATGTTTGTCTGCCCTCAACAAGACGAGCTCGGCCTCGGCACGCCTGGTATTGGATATTCCATGCGAGACAGCCTCGACCTCACCTTTAGAGACCATCTCTTTGAACGTTTCAGTCGGAAAATTAGCAAGGTACCCCGTGTCATCAGACAGTGAAACTTGATTTTCGCCGACGTTGACGATACGCCAGGCACGCCCGTCCCAGTTGATGGCCACCCCATTCGCAATAGTGACACCAGACGTATAGTTGACATCATGATAAGGTGACTTTACCGGTATGTACTCGTAGGCCTGTGCCATCTCCTGGGTCGTGAATACATGAGCCTCGATCCTGGTGTTGGGGGGTCAGGCGCTCATTGAGCAAATCCACGTACAGCTCTTGCCGTACAATTAGAATGTTCAGCGTATTCGCGACCGCACCGACTTTAACAGAGCCCTTGGCCAGTCTCTTGGCCTCAACCCTTTGCCGCAGCTCAACGAACGTGATACCTTGATCACTATTTACGTGATCGATGAGTAATTTCGCTATCTCCGTATCAGGCGTGAGTGGATCTGTGACTGGCCCACTATCTGTCATACGAATCTTTGGCCGCATATAGTCGTCGAGGTAATTGAGGTTAGCCTGCAGGTTCCAGTTTATGTCCGCTGCCGAGCGTAGACGGTAACCAAAACCCAGTTTCTTGGCGTAAGCCTCACCAGGCGGGCAGGACCATTGGCCATCCTCGCCCCGAACGTACCGAGTAGGCATCTTTTCAGCGAGCTTTATAAGGTCCGACTCCAGCTTCCATTCCTCGTAACTTACACCAGTTGAGCGCATCACCAGGAAATCGCACGTATGCAACGAAGCGAAACGCTCGCGTCCTTTATGGGGATACGTAAGTTTTATGGCATCGGGCTGGTCAAAATATGCCAGGACGTCCCGATCATACTCGTACTCGACTATGCCGGGCAGCTCGACGGTGTGACTTTCAAACTGTATGCCCACGCCCATCTTGCGGCTAGGGTATGAGCCTGGTACATTCCCCCCGCCACCGCCGACCCGGCGCGACGGGCCGTTCCTGGCACGCTCGATGACAGCTTGTGCCGCCGGTGACAGGTTCAGCTTGACGTATTGCCTTTGAAATTCGTTATCATCCATGGCTTTATTCACTCTCCTTTTTCTTGTTAGCGTATTTTCCGTGTCAGTTGATTGTTTGCGAAGCGAAATGCATTTCGGTGGCTTACTTTCAGCTTATTCATAAGCACTTTTTTGGGTGCTCTTTCACACCTAAACCATACCCATATGCGTCGAATTTGTCATCGACAGAACCTTAAAAGACATCAAAAACTAACATATTGCTCGCTAATGTCACGCTATCGTGGCACCAATTTACTGCTTTTTCCTGAGTTTCTTGAAATGTGGTACTATTCATGTCAGGAAGAGCTTTTGAGTACATTCGTCACAGGTGCTGGTTATTGGCCTGGTATTGTGCTTATGCCTCGATGAAATTAACATGGCAAGGAGGCACAAGATGTAAGGAGTGCTATGCCGCTAGATAGGAGAAAACTGGAGGAGCGCGCTATTGCTTTGGCTTGGGTGTTACGCCTTGCTCGGCAAGACAAGAACTGCACACAACAGGCGTGTGCCGACTATCTAGGGACCAGCAGGCAGCGGTATGGGAGGCTTGAGGCGGGTACGATTCTTATTTCGGCGGCCGAGTACGAAGCAATGCTGCTTTTCCTGGAGGTCCCGCTGAGTGAGGCCTGGCCGGAGCCATCAAAGCCAAGGTCATCAAAGCTGGGTCCATCGGATAAGAATGTACGCACACAGCGGGTGTCAGTAGATATAGAGCCTGGTGAGACTGTGCGCGTAATTCTGCATACCAGATGAATAATCCCGTCTCTGGATATCCATTTAATGTCACGCATCACGTCCGCCTTTCTCAGCGAGCTCAGTAAGATCATCGAAGTTAATCTCGCCCCATGCTGGGCAACTTTGCTGCACAGGGCACCAGGCGCACCCGGCACTGACGCGAGGTTCTATTACTGCGGCACCTCGCATGACACTATCAACTAACTCAGTCAGCGCTTCTTTGTGTCGAGTAATTTGCTCCTGGTCGTACTCGACCTCAACTTTGGTGAGGCTCAGCAAGTTGAGCTGAGAGATGCGCACAGCATGTACATTGGGGTTGCGCTTATAGTGGTGGCTTACAAGTAGGAAGTACACAAAATTGGCAAGGTCATCGGCAAGCTCACGGGCAGTTGGCAGCTTGCCATTACGCGTGAGCTTATAGTCGAGTACCTCAATTACCCCATTCTCATGTAGCTCTATGCGATCTGCGCGGCAGGACAGGCTCAACTCGATAGCCCTCGATCGTAGTCAGTGCGGACAGGAAAGCCTCTGTGGCGAGCACCAGGCCAGTGGGTATATGTGGAGAGCGCACATAATATCTGAGCAGTTCACAAGCCTGCAGGTATGCGGCCTCCTCGCTATGGCTGTCCTCGTATCCGTCTGACTGCCAGTGCCGGGACACGATACTACTTAGCTCCTGGTCGCTCGGCTCACTGAACCTTTCCACGCTGTTTTGTGCAGGGTAGGTCTCCTTGAGGCCCAGCAGTTGGGACGGTGGCGGGCGGTGTAAAGCATCCAGTACCGAGTGCAGGGTGTTACTGAGCGACATCGCCGCACTCTGCGCCTTGCCTGCTGATGAGCTGTACCCTGATACGGAGCTGGCACCGGTGCTCTGATATTCCTCGGCAGGGCCATAAAGGCGTGCAAACTTGAGGGGGCACGATGCGTAGTCGCGTACTCTCGACGGGGTTAATTTGATGTCTGCTCTCATTTGTGTGCTCCATGTTTCCGCTTGCTTGCCCAAAATAGCAAAAGCAAAGCTGGAGGGCCCGTTTGACTGCCCCCAATAAGGGATGTATCATGGTTGCTTAGTTAGTGGGAATGGGTTTTACGTTAGGTGACGTCGTGCCATAAATTGCTCCTGATAGAAAATCGCTCGTTCGTGGGCGATTACATATCAGCATTATAGAACAACAGTTCTGAAATTACAAGTGGGAGAATGTCCAATTTAAGCACCAAATCCGCAGACTGGAAGGTCTACGGGATATTTGCTACACGGAAACCCTATGTCAGCAGACAACAAGACCAGGATGCAAGAGCGCAATATAGAGATCGGACGTATGCTGCAGAGCGCGAGAATGAGCCGCAACGCCACGATCTCAGAGTGTGCCGCATTAATTGGCACCGGGCGTGCCCGATACCGTAACATCGAAAGCGGGGAGGCCTACGTCTCGGCTGTAGAGCTGGAACTGCTCCAAGAGTTCCTCGGTATCCCAGTAGAGGCGACCTGGTCAACAGCCCACGAAGGTCAGCGGCGTACACATCGCTTGCCTGTATCCGTTTCTCCAGACGACACCATTTACCTTATCGTTGAGGTGGTCAATAGCTCCCGATAAGAGACACACCGAGCAATAACTCGCTGTGTGTGCTCTTCTGAAGGAGGTGGACACGTAGTTGTCCGCTCGCCGATGACGTTGCACCTGTCAAAGTTGAATACATACTGCATATACCTGTGTCATTCTACGTCTGTGACGCTTATTTACTGATAATTCTAGGAGTTGAATGTATGGACACTTTAGGGTATTTTAGGTCAATTTCCAGTGAGTTGAATGCATTGAAGGATCGAATGCAATATTTTGTTCGTGATCAACACTGGCTCACGGTTGGGGAGGGCAAAGAGTTAATCTTACGTACAATGCTCAGGCGACACTTACCAGGCAGTGTTCAAGTCGGCCGGGGCTTTGTCATCGACGATGGTTGGCGATCTACTCAGATAGACATACTCCTATATGACAATACGAAGCCTGTACTTTATCGAGATGGGGACTTGGTTTTTGTCACGCCTGATGCTGTCAGGGGTATTATTGAAGTGAAGGCCGCGGTAACGTATGGTAGATATCATGCGCCAACACCCGATGCAACTTCCGATGATAATGAAAGTAACGCGCTTGCGGTCGTGCTACACAAGCTCGCAGGAGCATGATTTCTGACTTGCTCGACGCGGGGGCGGACCTCTCCACCGTACAGTGGTTGGCGGGACATGCGCAGGTAGGTATTACGGTCCGATACGACCGGCGCGCAGAGGGGGCGAAGCGCAAGGCTGCCGAATTGCTGCATATCCCCATAGAAGAGTAACGATAACGGTCGGCAGGCCCTAGAACTATACTGGCTCATAAGTTGCAGTTGAAAGGAGAGGACTGCCACTATTTGAAGGCAGTCCTCTCCTTTTGGCATCCCTATTCACTTTTGGACGGAAGCTACCTGGCTTGATTTTTAACCCTGAGGGGCATCAGCCAGCATGATGCCAGCCTGGGTGTTGTCGGTGAGGATGATGCCATCGCCATCGCCTATCACTACGCCATCGCCATCGCCTATCACTACGCCATCGCCATCGCCTATCACTACGCCATCACCGAGCAGTATGCCTGCCTGTACGCCATCACCCAGGACCACACCATCACTTAGCAGAATACCTGCCTGCACTTCATCACCAACAGTGATGCCATCACCTAATACCACACCGTCACCAAGCATAATGCCTGCCTGCGTGTTGTCGCTGAGGATGATGCCGGCTTGCGCGTCATCTGTGAGGATGAGGCCATCGGTTATCATTATGCCGAAGGCTAGGGTCAGGGTTGCTGTTGCGATTACGACTGCGGAGATTACTACGCGGCGGATTGCAGATGTTGCCTTCATTGGAGTTCTCCTTCTGGTTGATTGTGTTTTGGTTTCTTGCTCTGTGACTATCTGTCTGTCTCGTCACTGCCCACAGTCTACGGCAATCTGAAGCTTGATACATCGTTAGAACAAACTAAAGTGTCTAACTGATTAACGGCGAGGCCAGTAGTTAGACCTAACTACTGGCCTGGGCTAGAAGCAATCCTTCCCACACCCACGCTTGCTACTTGTATCGCCGCTCGTATTCTTGCACGCCCAGCAACCCCAACAGTGCCTCATTTGGCGTCCCTTTCTGCTGAGGGTGATATTCTAGCTTGTTTCGCTTACTTAGACGAGATTGTTGTCTATGGCGAAGCGGATGACGGCGCTGCGGGAGGTGATGCCGAGCTTGCTGTAGATGGAGCGCAGATGGGCGTTTATAGTGAAGGGGCTGACGACCAGCTTTTCGGCGGCCTGGGCATTGGTAAGGCCCGCAGCCACCAGGCGCAAGACATCCACCTCGCGCTCGCTCAACCCCCCTGGATAGGTGGTAGGCGTGGGCAGCAGAGTTGGTGTAGGGGTTGTTTCGGGGGTGGCTTCTCTTTCCTCTAATGCATAGGTAGTGATCTCTTCAGGGGGTATAGTTTGACCTTCCGCCCATAGCGCTGTGAAGCTGGCGTTCCCCAGCGCAGTCCGCAGAGTGGCGACATTGTGCTCGTAGCCGGCGCGGTGAATGGGCGACATGACTGCGCCGATGGTCTGAAAGAGAGCTTCCGATGCGCCGAAGAGGCGTGTGGCACGGCCTGGGTCGTAGTGAGGCTGCGACTGCGCCGCCGCTACTCCGCCCATGCCTACCAGGCATTCGGCCATACCTCGCTTGTCGCCGGTCTCCTCGAACAGGGACCAGCTCTCCTTGAGGAGGATAGTAGCGTGAGCGTATTCGCCCGCATGGCGGGCCACGTCGGCCAGGTTCAGGAGCGACCAGCCGGCGCCCGACTTGTCCCCTACCTCGCGCCTGATAGCGAGGCTTTCCTCGTAGAGGGCGCGAGCTTCCGAGTAGTCGCCTCTCTCCTGGGCCGCGATCCCCAGGTCGTAAAGAACGTGGGCGATTCCATACTTGTCACCAAACTCGCGCCGCAGAGACAGGCTCTCCTCGTATAGAGCGCGAGCGGTCGCGTAATCGCCGTCGTGCGCGACCACGATCCCCAGGTTGTGCAGCAAGCTAGCAACGCTATGGTTGTCTCCCAGGTCTCTGAAGATGACAAGCCCTTCTTCGTATAGCTCTCGCGCCCTGGCGTAATCCCCCTGCTCAACCGCCAGTACGCCCAGGTTGTTCAGGGGGATAGCGATGGCACGTTTGTCCTCCAGCGTTCGCCTGACAGCGAGGCTCTCCTCGAAGTGTGTACGAGCGGCAGGATAATCACCTCGACGGTATGCCATGCTCCCGAGCTCGTTGAGCGAAGCGGCGATGCCTTGCCTGTCGCCCAGCTCCCGCCGTATTAGAAGGCTCTCTTCGAGAGCGAGCCGGGCCTGTTCGAGGTCGCCCTGGAGAGACGCCAGGTAGCCGGCATTGTATAGAGCTTTGGCTCTCACCAGGGTAGGCGCTTCCGCGCCTGGAGTTGCTAGAGCTTCTGCTGTGCATTGGCGACCTTCGCTCATGTGGCCGCGCAGATACCAGAAGCGACTGAGCGCGCCGGCCATGCGAAGGCCGCTCTCCGCGTCTTCACTCTCTACAGACCAGCGCATGGCCGCCCGTATGTTGTCGTGTTCTCTCTCAAGGTGGGTCAGCCAAACTAACTGCTCCGGCCCCCTGAGCTTTGGCTCGGCCTCCTCCGTCAGCGCGAGGAAAAAGGCGGAATGTCTGGCTCGCAAAGCCGAGGTTTCGCTATGCTCGGCCAACTTCTCCAGCGCGTACTCACGTATTGTTTCAAGCATCCAGAAGCGCGGCTCGCTAGCTACCTCTTCTTGCCTGAGGAGACTCTTGTCCACGAGCGAGGAGATAACATCAAACAGGTCAACGGATTGCGAATTGTTAATTGTAGATTGTAAAGTGTTACTGTCCCGGTCATTTTGCAATTTGAAATCTGCAATTTGCAACCCGCAGACTTGCTCGGCGGCATCAAGCGAACAGCCACCTACAAAGACGGAGAGTCTGCGGAAAAGGGTCTGCTCTTGCGGTTCGAGCAGGTCGTAGCTCCACTCGATAGCGCCCCGGAGGGTCTGCTGGCGGGCGGGCAGGTCCCATGCCCCTCCGGTAAGGAGCTTGAGGCGGCTTTGGAGGCGGACCAGCATCGCCTGGGGCGAGAGTATCTTGATGCGGGTCGCGGCCAGCTCTATGGCGAGGGGGAGTCCGTCGAGGCGGTGGCATATCTCGGCTACGGCGGGGGCATTCTCATTGGTGACGGCGAAGTCGGGCTTGACGGCCACAGCCCGCTCTACGAATAGGCGCACCGCCTCGTATTGACTGAGTTGCGATAGAGGCATAAGGGGTGTGTGATCTCCGGCGGCACGCGGCGCACTTAGCGGTGGCAGAGACATCGGAGGGACGGGGAACTCGTGCTGGCCGTAGATATGGATGGCCGACCTGCTGGTGATAAGGAGCTTGAGATACGGGCAATCGGCCAGCAGATCGGCCAGCAAGGGAGAGGCCTTGAGTACCTGCTCGAAGTTGTCGAGCAGAAGGAGCATCCTCTTGTCGCGCAGGTAGCTCCTGAGCGATTCGGTCAGGGGCTGGCCGCCTACCTCTTTCACTCCGAGCGTCCGAGCTATGGTGGGTGCGACGAGGGTGGGATCGCTTATAGGCGCGAGGGGCACGAAGTAGGCCCCATCATCGAACTGGTCCAGCATCTCGAAGGCAACTTGCAGCCCCAGTCGAGTCTTGCCGGTGCCACCGGGACCGGTGAGGGTGAGGAGGCGTACCTCTGGACGTTTGACGAGGGCGCTGGCCCTTGCTACCTCTTTACCGCGCTCGATAAAGGGGGTAGCCTGTGCGGGCAGGTTGTTGGGCGTCTCTCTCAAAGATCGAGCCTCGACCATGCGTAGCCTCCGTGCTGGATAAGCACTTCCTGAATGCGCTCCTATTATATACCAAAAGAGGTGCGGAGAAATGGGACATTCTATACTGGCCCCTTGGTAGCAACGGAACCGAAAACCGGAATAAGCCATCGGTTTGAGCTTTGGAGTGCTAAAGTGTGATGATTGGAGCTACAACCAAATCTCCTCTCTTTACACCCGCAGTCCTGGGTACATGCAACTTTGTTGTGCTTAGATCGGGGAGACGGATAGCTTATTCCGGTTTTCGGTTCCGTTGCTACCAGAGGGCCTCCATACGGGTAGCAGATAGTGATTGTATGACGGTGACCGTATTGCAGTTGGCGAATGGAGCATCCATCGCACTATCTCTTCGTAACTACCCAAACTTTGTGAGTTGCTACCAAAGCATTTCGTTTCTTGAGTGCCAGAAAGAAGCCTAGTCTACGATGACCCTCCAGTAGGTGATACGGCATACCAACCTGGGTGCCCGCCTCTGGTTCTTTTATGACCCCATTGCGGTTGTCTATGAGGATTATGGGCTCGGGCCAGGTGCCATGTTGACCCATATACTTGCACAGCCCATCACAACCCCACTTATTTACATTTTCGTTATACCACTGTGCATAACCCTGAATTGCTTCATAAGCTCCGCAGTTTTCCAGGGGTATGTCGTCAGTTGCCCAAGTCTGTGGTTCATCCTCAAAAACCAAAGTATCATAGCCCAGCACGCTATAAAGAGCATGCTTCTTATGACGGTACAGCCACTGAGAAAGCACAGTAGGCGGAAAGTTCGGCAATACGGTAGCGCGTACCCTCTCAATGTAATCTTGCTCGCTCTCCTCTGCCTTAGGTAAGAACCGCCTGACACTTTTCGCCATGGCAACTCCTTTGCTCCTGGCCAGTAAGCCCCCTGTTATGTGCTAAGTGGCTGCACATGCATCTAAGGTTCTAAACGGCTATACTACTAATATAGGGTCAGCCACCTGTGTGGCCGTGCTGCATCTATGTTCAGAAGGATTTCGAAGCGAAGGCCAGCATGACACTTACACTACAGGATTTCATAGCAAGCTGGAAAGCGTCTACCAGGTCGGAGCGAAGCGGCGCCCAGGAGCATTTTCTCGATTTGTGCCAGGCACTCGGCGTGCCTACCCCCTCTCAAACCGACCCCACAGGCGAATTCTACACGTTTGAACGTCGAGTTACAAAAACGGGTGGCGGGGGCGGCTTCGCAGACGTCTGGAGGCGCGGTTACTTCGCCTGGGAGTACAAAGGCAAGCACAAGAACCTGGTCGAGGCATACAAGCAATTGCTCCTATACCGAGAGAACCTGGATAACCCGCCCGTATTAGTAGTATGCGATTTCTACCGTTTTGAGGTCCATACAAATTTCACGAACACCGCGCCTCGTGTGTACGAGTTCACGCTCGACGACCTGGGCAAGTCCACCCCGCTACCTGGCACGAACGTCAGCGCGCTTGCGGTCTTACGCGCCGTGCTTACGGAACCTGAGCGCCTGCGTCCTCAGCAAAGTGTTGAGGAAGTCACCGAAAAAATCGCCGCTCAGTTCGCGGAGCTTGCGAAGAACCTTCAAGCACGCGGGGAGGACCCGGAGCGGGCTGCCCATTTCCTGATGCGCCTCCTGTTTTGTTTGTTCGCTGAGGATATAAGCAACTTACTGCCGGATCACCTTTTTACCAAGCTGCTTGAAAACACGCGCCGCGATCCGGCCTCTTTCAATGCGCAGTTACGCCAGCTGTTCGCAGTGATGGCTACAGGCGGGTTCTTCGGCTTCGCTAAAATTCCTTATTTCAATGGTGGCCTGTTTGAGGATATGGATACCCTCGACCTGACAGGTGAGGACATGGACGTTTTGCTTAGAGCCTCCCGCCTTGACTGGTCAGCCATAGAGCCTGCCATATTCGGCACGCTGTTTGAGCGCAGTTTGGACCCCGCCAAGCGCTCGCAGCTGGGGGCGCACTATACCTCCAAAGAGGACATACTCCTTATTGTGGAGCCGGTGCTTATGGAGCCGTTACGCCGACGCTGGTTACAGGTGCAAGACGAGGCAAATAAAGTAATCGCCTTGCGCGACTCGGCCAAAGACCCCGGTCAGCGCACCCGCCGTCATAACGAATTGGCCCGACTGCTGGCTGACTTTGCAGACGAACTCCACGCGGTGAGGGTGCTTGACCCAGCCTGCGGCAGCGGCAATTTCCTGTATGTGGCCCTCAAACGACTGTTAGATTCTGGAGAAAGAAATATCGGCGTTTGGTACGGCGAACGGTCTCACAGCGATGATGCCGAACGTGGACCCCTCTCAACTTTACGGCATAGAACTCAACCCTTACGCCCACGAGTTGGCATCAGTGGTTGTATGGATAGGATACATCCAGTGGCTAAATAGCAATGGTTTCGGAACGCCTGCGCCCCCCATCCTCCGTCGGCTGGATAACATTCGCCAGATGGATGCCATCTTGGCTTATGACCTCGAGGGTAAGCCCGTGGAGCCGGAATGGCCTCAAGCTGACGTAATTATTGGTAATCCGCCATTCTTGGGTGACAAGAGAATGCGTACGGAGTTGGGCGATAATTATGTAGATGCTCTCCGCAGAATGTATGACGGTCGCGTTCCTGGGGGCGCCGATTTGGTTACCTATTGGTTTGAAAAGGCGAGGCAACAGATCAGCGCCCGTCGAACTAGTCGAGCTGGGCTTCTAGCAACGCAATCAATACGGGCGGGTGCCAACAGACGAGTACTTCAACGCATTAAGGACAGCGGCGATATATTCTACGCGCAGTCAGACAGACCCTGGATATTGGACGGAGCGTCAGTAAGAGTATCGCTGGTAGGTTTCGATAATGGCAGTGAGGTCGTAAGAAGAATAAATGAGAGCAAAGATGACTCTGCACATCTTGCCCTGGAAAGGGCCCGTCCAGTTATTAGTATCAATGCCAACCTTACTGCAGAACTTGACATCACCAAAGCTGTAAAACTCAAAGAAAATCATAGCATTTGCTATCAGGGTCCAGTCAAAGTAGGCGACTTCGAACTTGAGGCGGCCGTTGCCCAAGTTATGCTGAGCCAATTGAGCATTACTGGTCGGCCCTGTAGTGATGTCGTGAAACCTTGGATGAATGCCTCTGATGTAACTGGGCGCCCCGCAGTATGTACATCATCAACTTTGGTGAGATGAGCTTAGAGGACGCATCTTTGTATGAGGCACCATTCGAGTATGTTAAGAAGCATGTAAAGCCATTTAGGGACATAAACAATGACAGGCAACGAAGAACGTATTGGTGGCGCTTGGGTAGGACCGGCGGTGACTGGGTTAAGGCGAAGCAAGGTAAAGGGCGAGTCATAATAACGCCGAGAGTAGCCAAACACCGTGTTTTCGCATGGGCGGACAGGGAACTGGTACCAGACAGTAGATTATTTGCTTTTGCTCGTGATGACGACTATTTCTTCGGTGTACTCCATTCCCGCTTACATGAAGTATGGTCGTTAGCTACATCCTCACGACATGGTGTAGGCAATGACCCCACATACAACAGCACTACCTGCTTTGAAACTTACCCGTTCCCCTGGCCGCCCGGCAAAGAGCCGAAGAACGACCCCCGTGTAGGCGCAATAGCTGAGGCCGCGAGAGAGTTAATAGAGAAGCGGGACCGCTGGCTCAACCCGGAGGACCCGGCCACAGACGTAAAGAAGTTAACACTAACGAACCTCTATAATGCTCGCCCGACCTGGTTGGAGCTAGCTCATAAGAAACTGGACCATGCAGTGCTCGACGCTTACGGGTGGCCAAATGACATCAGTGACGATGAGATATTGGAGAGGTTGTTGGAGTCAACCTGGAGCGAGCGCAACTACGGGGGTAAGATAGCCCGCGAGGCAAGGGCACGAGAATGGCTCGACATGGCACCCGAACAGCTTGGTTGCGCCTGAAAAGAGCAGTTACTGTATTAGCTAGAGAGTACAAGCCCACCTGGCAACTGCAGAACAAATAACAATAAGTATGTTACAGGACCCAATCGCACAGATAGAGGCAAGAGCGATTCCAAACGGAGCAAAGAGGTTCGAGTGCAATATGAACACGAACGCGGATAACTCGGCATCAGTAGAGCTTCTACAGCAAATACTCGATGCGTTCAACCGTCACGACTTAGATGCCATCATGGAATTCTTCGCAGAGGACGTCGTCTTTGAATTGCCCCGAGGACCCGACGCATGGGGAAGGAGATTCCTGGGCAAAGATCGTGTGCGAGAGGGTCTCGCCGCTCGCTTTACAGGCATCCCCGATGTTCACTATGGGGACGATACCCACTGGACGTGCGGCGACAGGGGTGTCTCGGAGTGGACGCTTACGGGAACGACCAGTGAAGGAGTTCCTGTGAATGTGAGAGGATGCGACCTCTGGGAGTTTCGCGGCGGTGAGATCGTGCGAAAGGACTCCTTCTGGAAGATCGTGGAGCAGTAGCGAGCTATGTGTTCCTTCCTAAGATAAGTGTCACTTACATATTTCGTCTGCACTGAATTGCTGAGATAATCTGCACTGGTTCATCTGTGAACGAATAATATTCTACTCAGCCTGAGGTCGGTTTGTAAGTCGCAGGTGAGACGAATACCCATCTGATTAGCATTTCTACAGGGTGTCAAAACTCTGCACCGAATGTAATAAATGAAACGATGCTTATGGAACTGGTTTTGATATGCACGACGACGCACGAAGAGGGGTCAAAGGAGGGATCCGCACTGAGTTCCAGAAAGGGACGTCTTTGGCACTCGCTAGCGATCATGCTTGAAGTTGCTGCAGATGGCGGCGCACGTGTATGCTTTCCTCTTGTCGCTTCTGGACCCTTCACACGAGCTACTACTTCAGTGACGCCTGAGTTGGTGGTGTCACAGAACAGGAAAGAGGAACCGAGATGCCTCAGTTCCTCTTTATCGTCTTAGGTCCGCTATCAGCCGTTTGTGGCTTGTTTCCCGTCCCCGTTCTCCTCCCCTCCTCTTCTCCTGAAAATTCGGGATGTTCCATGTTTTTATGCTCTTGAACTTCCCTGTTATGGGTTACAGGTGGGGAAAAAGGCGCTCGATACTATCTTCGCTGTCTGCCCCCTGGTCGCGTTGTTGAAGGGTCGGAAGTATGGCTTATTGTCCAGGCCACAAGGCTCACCCTCTCCACCACAGGGGTAGCCGCTCATGATGCCTCGCGAGGCCAGGCGCTGTATCCACATGTAGAATGTGTGGTCGGGAGGTACGTCCTCGAAGGTTTGCGTGGTAGGTAAGTCAATGTAGCCTCTCGCGTTGGAGACGAGCTTCGCGATCTGCCCCCGCGTGGCGGAGTTCCCTGGGCGGAAGGTGCCGTCTTCATATCCACCGATCACACCGTGCATTACCATACGCTCTATGTACATGTAGAAAGTGTTATCGAGACCCACATCTGAGAAGGTCTGGCCGCTCACAGTGTCGTCAAACCCTGCGGTGTTGGACACGATCTTGGACAATTGCCCTCTTGTCACGCCATCATCAGGACGGAAAGTACCATCCTGGTAGCCACCGACGATACCACGGCAGGCCAGGCATTGCACGAAGTCGTAGAAGGTCGAGCCGGGCTGTACGTCACTGAAGGTGATAGAGCACGCCGTCGCTGTGGCAGTAGCAGTTACTGCTCCTGGCGTGCTGCTTGCTGGCACCGCAGTAGAAGCAAGCGGAGTAGTCGTAGAAGTAGGCACAGTGACTGTATTGGTCGGTTGGGCCTGCGTTGGGGTCGATACCACAGAAGTTGCCGTGGCTATAGCATTGCCCGTGGGAGTAGAAGTAGCAGGCAATGGTGTATTCGTCGGCAGCACCGCCGTGGCCGTTGCAGTCGGTGGTGGGCTGTTGCCCGTGTGCCGGAAGATGCCACCGGCCCCGGCCGCCCAGCCGTACTCGTCGTCCAGGAAGGCGAGCGCCGGGAAGGAGTCGTAGGGGCCGACCTGCGGGGTATGCTCGATCCAGGTCGCACCGCCGTCGGTGGTGTACTTGACGAAGGGGCGCGAGTCGGCCCCGCCGCCATACCCCGCTATCCAGCCGCGCAGCGGGCTGGTCGAGCTGACATCCAGGACGTGCGTGTACTCAGGGATTTGCGGGTTCTGAAGGGTCCAGGTCGCGCCGCCGTTGGTGGTACGGACGAGCGTGCCGTAGTACCCACCCGCCCAGCCGTTGTTGGGGTCGCTGAAATGTACGCTGGCCAGGGTATATTGGGCGGGGTTGTTCTGGACGACCCAGGTGTCGCCGCCGTCGGTAGTCTTGACGATGTCCCCGTTGCCGCCCACCATCCAGCCCGTCTGGCTATCCAGGAAGAACACGTCGTAGAAGAAAGCGCCGATCGGCACATTCAGGTTGTGCCAGGTCGCGCCGCCGTCGGTGGTGCGGCGCCTGATGCTGCCGCTACCTGACCGCCCACCCACGATGATCGCGGTCTGCGCGTCCAGCGCAGCCACCGCCTGGAGGTAGTTGGCGCTCTGGGTCAAACTGTTGCTGCCAGGTCGCGCCCCCGTCACTGGTGTGGTAGATGTGGCCATCAAGAAAGGTGGTGTCGTAACCCACCGTCCAGCCGTGCAGCGTATCGGCCATGTCAATGCCGGTCAGTACGACGTATTGGTCTCCCACCTCTGTGACTCGCCATGTGCGCCCGCCGTCGGTGGTGCGCGAGGTCTTGCCGCCGTAGTCATGCGTAGCCCAGGCGTGGTCGTGGTCAAGGGCCACCATATCCAGCACCTCGTTGATGCTGCCGTTCGTCCTGGTGGCCCAGGTAGCCCCGCCGTCGCTGCTGGTGATGATTACGCTCTCGGTATTCAGAAAGCTGTCGCCGCCCGCGATGCCGTGCTGCGCGTCCACGAAGTCCACGTCCCAGAGGGGTAGCGATTCCTGGGGCAGGGGTACTTCTTGCCAGGTGGCCCCGCCATTGGTGGTACGCACCATGTTGTTGCCCACACCCCAACCGTTGTTCGCGTCGGTGAACATCGTGTCGTATATCCAGCTTCCCGCCGGCAACGTCTGGGCTTGCCAGGTGGCTCCTCCGTCGGTGGTGCGGCTGGCGCTGTCTCCATGACGATCCAGCCCTGGTTGTGGTTTATGAAGTAGGTGCTGACGAACTCGCCGCCTTGCCCGGGGACGAAGCTCCAGTTGAGCCCGCCGTCGTAGCTGTGGTACACGCCGCTGGGGGAAGCGGCTACGCAGTTGAGCGAGTCGAAGCACTGGATGGTGGTGATATTGGAGGGCATAGTGCGGAAGGTCCAGGTGGCCCCGCCATCGGTCGAGCGGGAATAGCCGGCGACGCGGTGATCGGTAATGAAGGCCAGGTTCGCGTCGGCCATCTCGACACGTCGTAGCCGAGCAGCCCATCCCTGGGTCCAGGTGTCCCCGCCGTTGCGCGTGTACAAAGTGGTGTTGCCCATCGCGATGCCATGCTGGTTATCGAAGAAGTCAACCGCATAGAGGTTCTCGTTCCCCGGCCTGGGCTGGTTCTCCCAGGTGACCCCGCCGTCGGTGGTGTGCAGTATATCGGTGTACGCAACGGCCCACGCCTCGGTGGCCGTGACCATGTCCACCCCGTTTATTGCGAAGCGGGTTGGATAGGGGGCCTGCTGCTCCCAGTTGCCCGTTTGGGGGACCTGGGGTGCAGCGTGCGCGGTCCACGGCGTCTGCATGCCTGCCAACGCGAACAGCGCTAAAACTGCGACGACAATCCTGCCTGCGCTCTTAGATATAGTGATTCTGTGTTCATTCATGGCCTTGTCTCCGTTTCTTGCCCACTGCCTCGAAAAGCCTGGGAACATCTGATAGCACCGTTTGAAGCCATTTTCGTTGCTTACTCATGTTTTTGTGCCCTTCCGTCGCTTCGTTGATTGGTAGGTCGTAGGCTGGTCACAGGGCCTTTGCATTCTAACAAGGCTGATACATTTATTTGTTACGTGCTTACCGCGCAAGAGAAGCCATCGGTCAATTAGCAATCCACAGGAGTAGACCGGTTCAGCGGCCTATTACCTGTTATAGCTTTAGTATATGCCGTGCGGGTGATAAAACAGGTGTAAGTTTAGTGCATGACGGGTGAACAACGCCTTACAGAATACCCAAATAGGATGTTACCTTCTCTGCCTTTAGTTGCGCGTTTCGCAGAACTCCTGAAGCAGCCTCTCGTTTGCCGCAGATTCTGGCGATAAGTAGTCGCAGGTTGAGGTACTGATCCTCTACAATTTTCGGATCTACATGGACATTTTTCAGGTAACCTAAAGGCGAGTTGTCAATCAGCCGCTCATCGCCTCTTTTATTAAGCAGAAGCACCAGAGCACCAACTAAACCACAAAAGGAAGGCGGCCTTTGAGGGCCGCTTTCTCGTCTAAAGTGAGGGCGTTGAAACGGAGTGTGCATCTGTCATAGGGACGACATGACAACGATATGGCGATATTGAGCGTAGAGAGGCTTTTATTTCAGCGGTGGAACGGGAATTATTGATGCGCCACTTGCACATTCCAATGGATGCAATCTGGCCTGGCGACGGCGACAGTCAACGCAAAGATTCGGCGGCTACCGGTTACAGTCTCTGCCGACGAAACTTTGTATGTGGTAGTTGATATTCAGCGTTAGCTCGCACGGACAGAACCCTATGACAATTCATGTGCTCGTTGTGTAATGTTACAGGTTCATGATGCAAAAGATGTTGAAGAAAGAGGCTGGACAACCGGCCTCTTTTTGTTCATATCATATTACTGAAAGATGGCGGCGAATTTAGCTAGCCGCATCAGGCCTAGCTGCGGGCCCAGGTCCGGGCAGGGGGTGAACAATGAGCTTGCACCTAGCTTACTTGCCGAAATACGGCGCTCGCGTAACCTGGTGCTCTCAAACGAGACCCCTGCCTTTATAGAGACTTTACTGCACAAATCTACGGAGAAAAATCCTCGTGGCTATACCGGAGACTTAGAAAACAGGAAATAGTTTAGGAGTGCCAAGTATATCCGGCCGTGCCATATTGTTATCTCGGCATCCGCTTCTTGCGCCCCGGCTAATGCTGCTTGTATGTCTTCGCGCCCAGGTCCAAGAGCTAGTTTAGCTTCGGCCAGTCTTTGAGTAGTAAGCACAAACCCATCAGCAACGAAAGGGATATTCTGTAGGTCGGTGTTGCCAGCCGCCAAGTTTTTGAGGCTGTCTATCTCCTGAGTGATACGTCCTGCTAACTCACCCAAGAAATTACGCACCAACTGGTGAGCTTCCTCAAAATCGGACGCTGGCTGATATTCACGAAGAAACTGCAATCGCGATTTGAAGTCCGTTACACCGGAAATCTCTTCAACAGTAGCGGCAGCAACCTGCTCAACCTCAGCAGCCCCCACCAAGCCAAGTTTCACCTGCTCTCGAATATGCGATGCCCGTTCGGACATTGTAACCAATGCGTTGATTACCAGTTTGTAGGCTCTAATATACTCTGGTTCTTCTGCTACCGACAGACCAAGATGGATACTGGCTATCTTCAAATCCTCTCCAAACTCCATGCAAAAGTTGATATAGCCACCAGATTGGAGGGCTTCAACACGACGCCATTTGCTTTTATCGTAGTATCTGAAGATAGCGGCCGGGTTGGGAATCAACGAATTATCATTCTTGAGCAGGAGCACGAACTTTGTGAGTGGCTCGAACTCCTCCGTGAATATCGCCTTGAATACTGTAGTTGTCCTAGTGAAAACATCCCACAATTGGGAGGCTTCCAACGTCAGAAAGAACGTGTCTTCTTCAAGGCCATGCTTACCTGCGCTCCTAAGTGGTAAGCCAAAATCAATTACTACGCCATCCGCCTGCGCCCGTTCGACTATACGTTTCAATTTAGCCGTTTCGTCCGCAGTTCGCTGCTGTTCGGCCAAGGCGACAAAGTAGTCCAACAGCGTCAGCGCACGTAGATGACCAACTTGGTGAGGAGTGATTGACAGATCGCCAGTTTCTCCTACAGGCACAGTTGTAGCTAAATGTTCGAATACGCCAATAGAAGGTATAACCGCCCTTAGCTCCTGCGCCAGATCAACAACCAGAGCATTTCCGTTCACTACGCCTATGTTTTCGCTCGGCTTGCACAACGCATCCAAACTATCGAGCAGTAGCTGAGTTTTTTCCAGCAATAACTCCGCTTGTGCCCATAGACGTCTATAGGTCGGTTTGAAAACATATCTAGTCGCGCGCTCTAAGAGATCAGCTATGGCGAGTTCTTGAGCGTATAGTCGTGCGTTCTCGTCTGCGCCAAGTTTAATCTTCTCGCGTTCTCGTGCAAACTCTTCTAGTGCTTTCTGTGCTCCCGCCACGTTAGCTCTGAGCCTGCCAAGTTCACTATTGTCGTTCTTGACTACAATTACGCACAGTAGCTCAATGCACTTATCTGCATGCGTCATGTAGCTGCGTAGATGGAAATCGGAGTTGGCCTCACTTATTGGCAGCGTGTAAAATCGGCCTTCCACAATCTCCCCGTGTAAGGTCTTATCTGGGTCGTTTATTTGAACAAGCTTGACCCCATCACCTCCTGTTCCAGGCCCATCGATCTCAATATCAGGAGGGAAGAGGAAGTTGCGGCCTTCAACACGGATACACTCGTGCTGTTTATATAGCTCGACCACAGCCTTTTTGAGTGCCTCCGAAAAACCCAGAGCAGTAGGTGTCAGCCTCACCAATAGTTCTATCAATGCAATCAGGCTATCGCTGTATTTAGCCCGCAGTCGCGTTTCGTGGTGAAGGTAGGTAGACCAGGTATTGTAGCTATAATGAGTTGCCAATACATGGGTCCAGATTCGGTTTCTTTCGGTATCCTCGCCAGGTTGAAGCCACTTCACATCCATCTCTTTTGTTGTTGGCTGGAACCTACCTAGCTGGTATGTATGCCCCGTGGCAAACATACCAGTAGTGCGAACGTACCTGGCGTCTGGAAACATCCTGCGGGCAACGTTGGCAAGGAAAATGGTCTTGTTATGCGTAGTAGAGTGAGATCCCAACTCTTCCAGTGGTTCGTCTGCCCAGAACCGCACGTGTATTACATCCTCCAGATTGTCCCTGGTTTCTCTCTCAATCTTCGCAATAAGTGGATAGCGTTCCCTGAGCATATTCACTACGCCAGTTGATCCTCCTAATAAGGAGAGCGCATGCTGATAAGATGTCGGATCAATACGATACAGATGGAAGGCCAGCACGCCGATAAGTAGCCCTGATGCAGCTTCTTTGGCGAAGCTGAATAAACGGTCTATGTCCAGTTGCGAAAGAACCCGCCGCGCCGCCTCAGGATCGCTGGCGTGCAGCCAGTTGAGGCAGTTAATGATGTCAGGTAAGCTACGAGATGCCCCTATCTTCAGGGCTGTGCTCTCCGCATCTAATCTACTTGCCAGTATCACTTCAAAGCGATCAGGACCACGAGCAGGTGCCGAATCAAAACCCTTTAGCAGATCCGCAAACAATTCTGAGTTGAACATCTCCATTGGCTCAGGTATAGCCAGACCAAGTTTTACAGCAAAGGCGGATATAGAGCTAGGTGGGACGTCGAATTCCTCGAGGTGAGCCTTTACCTGGCTCGCGTAGTGCCACTCGCTAGCGGCGAACAGCCGCCACAATACATCCGCCAAATCGCATAATGTACCTTCCCTATTGAGGCGTACAGCGAAGGCTGAAGCAATTTGTTCGAATAACTCGGGCTTTGATCTACATAAAAACTCCGCTATCGAAGCTACTTCTTGTATCGGTATTTGCACCATTAGGATCTTGACGGTGTCCGCAAGGGGTGGGACTGCCTCCTCGTGAGTAATTTCGCTGAGGAAGCGTGAGCGTAACTCGTGGAGACCCACGTAGTATCCCTGCTGAAGAGCAATCAGGTGTTCGTCCGTCAGATGTCTGATGTGACGCGCCAGATCTTCGCAATGAGTGTCCATCATGGGAGGCAGCATGACTGCCGGGATGCGCCCACCATAAGCGTGAGCCGTGCAAATTAATCGCAGGAGTTGCGTCTGGATAGCGCCAATTGGCGCTGGTTGGGCCTGGACCCTGTGAACTTGCTCTCTCAGCACATCCTCAATACGCTGGCCTTTGGTGAGTATGTGAGTGTACTCCATAAACAGCGCTTCTCCGTGGGTCTTGCTGGCCTCATATGCTTCGCGCCAGTCTGGATAATCTGCGTGAAGTTGCCCGTTGACCTTGAGCATCTCATGAAAGCTTGCCGCCGTCTCCTCCGATAACCAGGGAAATACGTATTCTACATTTAGTCCGCGCGCCGGCAAGTCGTTCCACTCGTCCTCCCTCGTAGTCGCAAGCACAAGGAAGTTCGAGTTTTCCAAAAGCGGTCGCAGAAGTTGCTGCCATCCTGTCTTTTCGGGACGGGTGATTGCATCTATTAACAGCAACACGGGAGAACTTCTCGATGGCTTGAGTGCGCGTAGGAATTGAATGCAGTCTGCTATTGTAGATGGCGAACCCTCCAAGCTTTCGAGGCGGTAAACAGCTAGCTTGTGGCGCTGCTCATATGCATAGCGGTACATCAATGTAGTCTTTCCTGAGCCAGAAGGCGCTCGTAAAACGCAGAAGTTCCGTGCTCGCAACTTACTGTCAATTTCGGCCATAAACTCTGGCCGGATGATGTCCTGGCCACTCGTTATATGGCGAATATCAGCATACACTCCCATGTAGTAATCGGCATCGGGGTCGGCACAGTCTTCACCAACTTGTCCAAAGGTAATCAATTCGAGGTTTCCGTTGCGTAGAGGGCTTTCCAGTGTCTGTCGATCAATCGTTGCTTTTATACTATGGAGAAGCCGCTCCAGGCTCGGGCTTGGATAGCTCTTTACGCTCTCCCTTTTCCTTTGAAGCCTCAGCCAGGTTATACAGGACCCGCAGCAATTCGCTATAGTACACGCTGGCGACAGCTATAGGGCAATCAAGCCACTTAGCTATTTTATCTATAAGAGGGCTTTCCAAGACCCTCTCCACACGGCGGAAGCGGATCCGATGCAGAAATTCGTCCATGTCGAAGCGCAAGTGTTCAGTGTAGGTACTCTCCAGGACATTAGCGATAGATACTCGTACGGAATGGTCTTTGTCATACCCCCATAGATCTGAGTACTCTAGTACGCCCGATAGTGAAGCCTGCTCGCCGAAGTGATAGTCAGTAACGAACAGGAAGTTGGCCTCCGGGTCGGCACAGTAAACTCGGGCAAAGCTATTGAATACATCCCGCATTTGATCTACCGACCAAGGACGCTGCCCGGCATCTCGACTCTTGGCTTGGATATAGGTCCTCTGAGAGGCTGCGGTTTCGAGTAGTTGTGTCATACTGGGATCGTAATGGACGTCGAAGTCCTCAATCCCTTCGAGTACGACTTTCTCAATTCCCTCAGTATCGTTGAGCATACCAAGGACATACAGCATGGCAGTCCGTATGCCATACCCTGCCCCTCGGTACATTACCACCCCGTGCGTACGCTCGCTGTATATGGCTTGCAAATCCCAATCCTTCAGGTCATTAGAAATTTCGTTTACTGTCTTAACACCTGTCTCCGCTGATTGCTTGAATAAGGCTGATAGCTGGGAAATCAGTTGCATAGTAGAAGACGAACGATCTTTCTCGTAGGCTGCTATCGCTTGATCAAAGACCTGTTTAACGATGGCAACTGGCACCTGCGCCAACACTCTAGCGCCCTGAAGTTTCTTAAAAATAGACACCAAATCCAATGGGTTAGTGAGTGTAGCAACGGCTCTGTAAGCAGCAATGGCCCTCTCTGCATCTTCGAAACGCGCATCGAGGATAGCTTCTGACAAGTATTCTTCATACAAAGAGCGAGCTTTCTCAAACTCATCATTGCGAATTTGCAACCCTGCGAACTCAAGCCAGGCTGCCGCATAATCCCTTCGTATGCGACGATCACATTGGCGTAAGCATGGCAGTGCCTGCGCGTACAGCGCAGAAGCCTCAGCCCACAATTCCTTTTGGCTAGCTTCTCTAGCGCGCGTGAGTATAGCGCGTATCGAACCTGTTGATAACGATTGTTTGGACCTATGCTTAGGCTTGCTCTTGTGAGCCATACGTGATATTCTCTCCTAAGTGGTTGCGAGGTCGCATATTACTTTTGGTCTAGACTGCAAGAACCCCCATCATTATAGCACTGATGTTCCACGCGACGTAGTACAAGCCACGGAGTACTTTGGCCAAGAAGATTGAGTTACGCTTGGCACAATTGACTGGCTTAGCACTTATCCCCATATGGTTATTCCGCCTAGGACGTCGGACGGACCGCACGACTTGTGGCTTCATCCATTCATGCGAGGGAAAGGGATCTGTAAGTGACTGGTCCTGATAACTATACATAGAGGGCGTATTCGATTACATACTACTTCCCGCTGGATATGAAAACCTAGCGGCACGAACTCAATTTACTATTTCGCACTTAAGACTCCAACACCCCGTCAATCTACGGGCCGATGTAGCACGCTGCAGCAGCGACATCTTCTTTGGGCAAGTATGTATCGTGTCAATGGGTTATCATCTGGATATCCTGCCGGGCCTCCTTCAGTATGTACACTAACGAGTTCCCAATTTCAACGTAAGCTACGCTTTGGGGTTCAGCCTTAAGTTTTCTGATAATTATCCTATTGCGCAAACTCCTGATTGGTCCGAATTGTTCTAACGGGGTAGGTTCTTCTCTCCGAAATCGTTTGGCAGAAGGTCCACCAGGTTCTCAGGTAATGTACCAAGTTTTCTCAGCCACACATCAGGATGTACCTCATTATCTACTGCTGATACCTCCTTAAGGGCCTCTTCTAGAGTATCTATCTCAGTCATCAGATCTCTCACGACATGATAAGCATTTATTCCGAGTTCAGTTTGCCCAGGCCAGCGCCGCCTTGCTTCCCACCTCGCCGATTGTAGGGCCTCGTGCGCTAGTTCCAATTTTTCCTCCAGTCTACGCCTTTCATGGTACATCCGCCGCATGAACAAGAGTTCAAGAATCTGGTTTAGGGCAGTGGTACGAATGTAGACTGTGCCTTCAGCATCTGTTTTAAGCTTAGCTGTGCCATATAGCCGATACTCCTCTTCAAGCATCCGTTGAATAGAAGGAAGCATATACTCTTGGACTATCTCAGGAGGGAGTCGTAGATCCTTACCCAACTCTTGTACAAGAGTGTTTCCAAGATTGCTTCCTCCGACCCATATCAGCCCCCTCATGCGCATGAACTGGTTGGCGCCCTCAATTTCCTGGATTGTAGGAGCAATATAGTATTCAAAAACAGTTTTCTTAGCCTCCCCGGTTGGTATATTCGATGAATCTACACGTCGGGCAAATAGCATACGAGGATCTTGTCTAAGTTCTCTTAGCACTTGGGTGATTAACGCATTACCTTCAACTACTTTATGACGCCTAAGTTCTACCTTCAACTGCTTTTGCGATAGTAGCTCCTTACTGTGTTTATGTCGTTCCCTTAGGATTTCAAGGATTTTCTCTCTAAGTTTCTCACTACGTATAAACATAGCCTCAGCACGGGCCTCATACTGCCCGACTACCTCGACAACTTCCTTTTCTCTATCATCGATTGGTTTGCCACGCAAAGCCAAGACCAGGAATACAACTAATAGAACGGCGAGTTCCACCATACTCACTAACAGAAGGAGCATTGCTAATGAGGGCAGCACACTGCCCGGGGGTATTACAATACCTTGTTCATTGGGCAAGAGGATGCCAATCACTATTGCTATTGGCATAAGAAACGGAGTTAAGGTATAAACTGCGAGCTTGCGTACTCTAGGCGATTCTCTTATCTTTGTTCGTCTGAGCCCCCCTCCAGTAAAGAGTGCGATTACGACAAGTAGTGCGATTATTACGTACACACTAACCTGAGATGTAGCAATAATCTGACTGCCACAGAGCATGAGCGCGAGAGTTGCACAAAAGGCCGACAGCAGGAAGAAAAAGCACAGCATCCCGAGTGCTAACTTCAGGTACAACTCCTGTGGGTTTATCTCGTGGACGATGGCTAGTAATGCCAATGCTATCGCTGAGAGGGTCCCTGCTACTTGGGTGGTATTGCCCAGATCCGGTGCGTCTACGTCTATGGGCACCTTCAGTACAGCGACTACGGCGAATATAATTAGCGATAAAAATAGGATGGCCCCTGTGAATAAAGCGTAATCACCTTCATCAAGAGTTGGTTTCTTCGGAGGAGGGGGAGGCTTACCTGGCGAACCACTGCCCGGTCCATTCCACCTCCAACGTACTACGCGGTCACGGATGGGTGGTTTCGGGTTTCCACCAGGACTAATGTCTGGCTCTGCGTTAAGATCCTCTGTGGGAATTTGCTTTTCTTTCATAGCCATAACGCAACTCCTGATGATTCCTTGGATGACTATTCAAGTGAATAGCACTGTTGGCTTTTGCTCTGTGTATAAGTATGACATAAACTAGAGGTCGAACCATGCAGGATTTAACAAATGCTGTTATTAGCCCTGAGTGAGAAATAGTTCAATATAAGGGACGCAATTCTAGAGCCTGTTATGAATTTTGGTACACAAGGGGCCCGGCAAAACTGCCGGGCCCTGTTTTGATGATTTCTTAGCTCTATAAATAGTTCTCTGTTCGCCTAAAGTAAGCCGGATTATTAGCAACTTATGTCGATCATTTTCAAAGTTGAATTCCGACTTTTTGACAGGTTATGCTGTCCAGCGCGATTTTCAACAACTTACGTTGCCCGGCATAGCGAAGGGTCCTGCTGGCACCTAGCAACTTTCGGTTCTAAGGTATCCACCTTCGTATCCACACTTATATGTCGCCGTAAGGACCTGACATGCTAAGCTCAGCACTACGCGCCTTACCCTGAGCATTTATATAACACATATCCTGCTGACCCAACTTCAGTGAGGCGTATACCTATTGGCTGCCGTAACTTTCCTGGTACATGCGAGACTTGAGTTCCTCCCAGTCGTACAGGTGCTCGGTGCTCGCGTCGGGGCTGGACCACTCGCTAGGGAGCGTCTGCATGGCAACGAATGTCGAGCGTGAGTTCTAAATTAGTCACAAAACTCGTCCAGTTGGGCCTGAACTTTAGTTGCTATCTCCTGCGCTTGAATTAGCATGGGAGCAATTGTAATCACCGAGTTGATCTGTTTCTGGGCCTTTAGAAGGTCTGCGCATGCATCTTGATTGCGCTCCAATAGTATCTTTCCACGAGCCATATTACTGAGGACCATAGCCCGATGTATGTGAAACGATATAGAGTTTGGCGCTGTCTGCTGGGCTTGTGCAAGAACTTCGTCTGCCAGCTCATAACAGGTAATGGCATGTGCATCACGTTCAATGTTAGCCTCCAATGCTGCTATGTATACGAAGACAGTCGCAAGATTGCCCACTGCATCCAAGTAGCCTGGCGCGAGTGTGAGTGCCTGGCGATATGCCTGGATTGCCCTATTATAAAACTCCCGTGCTTCTCCGAGGTCTCCTTGCTGCCTCTTGAGCAGACCTAGGCTGCTTAGAGTATTACCAAGATTATTCCAAGCTAGAATAGGTCTTTGGGACCTCTCCCTCGCATTGGCATATTCTCGTATGGCATCCATATATTGCTGTTCCACATCGTCGCTGAGTCCTTGTTGCATATGGAAATCTCCAAGGGAGGTGAGTGCCACGCCTTTGTGATTATAGGCTTCAGCATAATCAGGTGCCCGCGCAATACATATGTTGCACAGTCGCATGGCTTCCGCAATGTGGTCCTCCACACTCATCGACACCTGGTCTTGCTCATCCAGGATATCGCTGTCGGTTACGTGCTCAGGATCTCTAGCTTTCATGCGTGCAATACGTATGTGCAGTGCAGATTGGTTGCTAAGCACGCTCACAGAGTCCGGCGCATTCTCTAAACTACGCATATAGCTTTGTTCCGCCGATGTGAAACATTCGTTACCTTCGTGAAAGTTGCCTATTGTAACTTTGAGACCGGCGAGACTGCTAATGCGTTACCCTTATTCGTGTGAGCGTTCCCGTATTTTGGTGCTATTCCGATAGCCATATCAAAACGCGTAATTGATGTTTCATAGCATTGCTGGGCTTCTTCGTATCTGCCGAGTCTCCTTCAAAGTGTCCGCAAGGCCCGAGTATGCTAATGCCAAGTTGCTATGTACAAAGACATGACCGGGTGTCGAAATTAGCGCTGCCTCATTCAATCTGATAGCGCTTCGATATCGCACGCGGGCGCGGTTATATTCACCTAGCAAATGATGAAGATGAGCAAGCCCAAAATAGGCCAGGCTTTTGTTTGTTAACGCTTGCGACAAGGTCGGCGTATTGTTTAGCGGTTGGTCAAAGACGTTTAGCGCTTCCCTATAATGCCCATCGGCTTCTCTATAGCGCCCGATTTCGACCAATAAATCTGCAAGCTCTACTAATGTCAAACCCAAATTACTCAAAGCGATAAGGTTCCCATTTGGTGGCTCAGCGCTTGCTTGGAACTCAGATATAGCTGCATTCAAGCTTGTAATCTCGTCGTCATACTGAGCGAGGTCACGTTGTAGCTTACCCAGCCGAAGCAGTACTATCCCTTTATTGTTTCGTACACCTTTGTTATCAGGTTCATTTGTAAGTGCCCGGTCATAGTGTCCAATAGCATCGTGAAAGCTTTCCCGGGCTGTAGTGTACAGTGAAAGATCAGCATCCATCTCAGCAATCTGCGATAGGGCTCTGCCTTTTCCGTTGATGGCATTTGCATCATTAGGTTTTAGTTCTTCAGCGATCTCGTAACACCGTATGGCATCCCTTAAACTCGTGCGAGCTTCCTCGTAAGTGGATAACTCTACTTGGACGGCTCCGGTGCCAATATAGGAATCACCTCTACAGAACTCTAACTCGAATCTCAGTGCATTGATATCAGTAGGTATTTCGGTACTTGCCCGCTCACAAGCTGCCAATGCGGAGGCATAAGCTGCGAGTGCGCTCTCATAGCGGGCTAGGCGCGAGTTGTACTCCCCTTCCAACATGAGAATCTGAGCTTGTCGTAGAGATGTCTTTACAATAAGCTCAGGCAGCACGTTCAACAGTGGGTTACATGTCGCGTAATCTAACTGTTGAAGAGCATCTCGAAAATTTTGAAGCCATCTTACAACGCCTTCCTCCCAGTTGAGGTGGTTTGTATGATAAATCGCTTTAGCTAAGGCAGTGGGATCAGCCTCTGCCACCGTGCTATAGTAAGTTTGAAGCACAGCGTGCGCTCTCGCCGTCGTGGCATCATTTTGGTCGTGCAGTATCTTACGCAACAGGGGCTGTATGCGAAACTGCGGAGGGTCACTTTGACCATCGGATTGCACAAAGGAGAAGCCGGTTATGGTATCAAATGCAGCATGGGTTTGAGTAAAATGCAATTGATTTCCAAGCTCCCTGAAAACCTCTTCATCAAAACTACTGGGGGCACAAAGCGCACGGACTGCATTCTCGGCATCTCTGTCTACGTATCGAAGCAGCCGAGTAACAAGCTCTTGACCACTTGGCTCGGCTGTAAAGCTGCTTAAAAATTCCTCTCCAGTTATATCTAAGCCCCTATGTTGCGCTGCCAGTGCAATATCGGCCACCAAGCCTATGTAGAATGGAAGCACCTTGTCGGCATCGACTGTTGCTTGCTCAATTAGGATAGGTTGTGCAGTTTCTGGTATGCCTACTTTGGAAAGGTACCTCTCAGCATCATTGCGGCTAAAATACTCCAGGTCATGCTGTTCGAGATACTTTTCAGCGATAGGATAGTGCAAGTGTGGGGCACTAGGCCATCGTAACTGGTCTCTTCCCGCGATAATGACGTCTATACCTAGACGTCTGCTTATATTTCCAATGAGGCACCTTAGCCACTCATCGCGCTTGAAGAACAGGTCGTCAGAGAGATCTCTTTCAATGCCCCAGAATGCCTCGTGTGTATCAAAGAACAAGACAAGGTGGGTTGGGGTCTCTTCGATCGCCATAGCAATATTCAGGTCTCTGGCAAAGAATTCTGGCAACTTGTCGAACAATTCAAAGTCTGCCCTCAGTGCTCGGATCTCTTCCACATCTGTTTGGCTGAGGTTACGCTGCATCAATCGGAGACGCAGCCATTCATCCACATTACTACGCTGGGCTAAATTCTCCATAACTCCCACGAAAATTGAGCCCAGGGCTGAATTAGTAAGCCCATCAACGATAGCGGCCCCTAAGCTTGATACTTCGGCTGGGATGACTGCCTTGATGTGGTGTCGGTCAAATTGATTTGTTTGTGCTAAATACCAGGCAATTGCTAATTCAAACAGAGGGAAGCGCATCTTGGCTGGAAGTAATTGTCGCCTCAAGCTAAGGAGTGCCGAAAATGATTCCCGTGGCTGGTCTAGACCCTGGCTCGCCGCATCAAAGTTTAAATAAGCATAATGGATGGGATTCCGAATTGGCGTTCTTAGGAGATACTCTATTAGCTCGTCATCTCCCAGACCCATGACCGTTTCCCGCTCGTCTGTTGCCAGACGTCTGCAACAATAGTCCCTCAGGAACCTAAGTAGCAAAGACTTTCCAACACCCCCATCTGCATGTAAATAGAAAACTTTTCCGTTTGGAGCGTCGGAATATGCTCTATACAGAAATTCTTTGATGATACTTGCTCTATCAGTAAAATACCGGAGCGCCTGTGAGGTCTCAGTTATACGCCTTGTTTGACCCATCTCATCAAAAATTGACATTGCCTATTGCTCCTAACCACTGAGCTTTGAAAGCACGTAGAGGTTTGACGGAACTCACCTAACCTACGGCGCTTATTTTCTTTTCTCCCACTATCTCACAATTGGAGGCAAAACAACTTCATCGCACAACATCTGCTATCATTATACAAGAGTGGCACAGCATGTTGGGTCCAGGTGCGCGTCTTTTTTTGGGATGTCTTTGCTACATATTGCAATATGGACAAAACGGCTTACTCACTTGACAGCGCGCCCATAATTCTGCCGGAGGGGAAAGGCTTATGAAACTGTTCGATAGATTATCCCAGCCTCTTAAGGGAGGCAAATCCAAAGGCACTCCCAGTGGGCAGCCGGTTCAGGATAAGCAAGGTGAGACGTTCTGGCTGCGCACGGACTTGTACGAAGATGGGGGTCACGTTATTTGGCTAGAGCAACCTGGTCAAAACGTAGGATGCGCTAAACTCTATAGAGATACTTCTACTTCGTGCGCAATCGAAGAGATTAAAGTCAGTGAGGGCTATAGAGGCCGCGGTCTTGGAACTATCTTGGTAAGCGAGATTTTCCGCCTTGCCCAGGTGGACGGCCTGACAATGTTATGGGGGTGGGTCACGCTCGCTGACTTCCTATCTACGCCGCACTTGCTAGACTGGTATGTAAGGTGTGGGTTTCAAGTGCACTGTGATAATACAGAAATAAGGCACCTGCTCGCTCAATCACATGAGGATCAAGAGCATCTTATAGTCACCCAAGGTAGCCGAAGTGTTGCACAGATTCGCAAAGTGATAAGCAGCATGTAGTTGTTTCTTGAACGCGGATAAAACACAGTTTCTGCGCAGTGTCCTATTCAAGAAGAATTATGCGGTCAGCGCACGCCTGAAACGGAGAATGTGGATATATTCAGTAATGGTGTCTTGAGTTGTACAAATTCAGCCACAAAGTGCAAAAGAGAGTGCTGTTATAACGTATTCATACCATCAAATACTTTACGGATTCTTTAGCATCGGCAACATCGGCGGCGAGTTCTAGTTCTGATAATTGAGACTCAATACCAAATTGAGCATGGCAAGACCAGTGGTGGCGCCACGACCATATTCCTCTGCTATCTAAATGAGCCTGCAGGTCGGCATCTTCAAAATCCCCAAAGCTGAAAATAACTCTAGGAATAGTTAGACCGCTCACTCCAAACTGCTTACCAGACCAAGTTGCTACATTATTCATCCAGGGGTGGGGTGACGCATCTTGCTCATAAAATGCAAGAGCGCCTATTTGTCCTGTTTGAGCGAAGTCAAGTACCTTCTCTGATATACACTGCACCCAACTCTCCCAGTTCAGGTGAGCAACGAGGGTGGTACGCTGGACAGACCATACTCCAGGGTTTCCTGTAACTATATTTTGCACGTCCCCGCACTTCGCATACAAGGTTTCATATATACCTTTGAACTCGCCTTGCGCCGAAGATATACCTGCAAAAAGGAATGTTGTTGCACGAAGTAGACGTTTCTTAAATATCGTATTGTACCGTAGTTGAGTGCTGTCGCCAGATATTAAGGCACTCGCTGACACTCCGGAAGGGTCGGGTAAGTCGTCCAGTTCACATGCAATCAAATCATATCCACTGCAAACTCCATACATAGCGTCGATTGAAACCATTTTTAACAACATGCTGGTCGCCCTGATTTCGTCGGGGCTTACCAGGCAAGCGCCGTGAATAGCTGGAAATGGATGGTTATCAAAAATATGGTAGTACATTGTACATCCTCATACTGCTCAATTCGCTTCCAAGACCTCTTCACTTATTTTCATCTCATGCATACTAGGCTCTTCACTTTTTGGGCAACGCCAGCCCCAACGATAGGATACTATATGGTACGTCACTAACCTGTCACTTGATAATAAGTCAAGTGCAGTTGAAGGATAACTGCATCACCGGATACCATAGCTATGTACTCTGTACAGCACTATGGTTCTGGAGGTGGCATTTTCCGGAAGGGGTGGGTACTGCTAGAGCGTGAGGCAGATCGAATGGGCAAAGCTTCGTGCGCGGAAAAGCTTCTCATATTGTGTAATGACTGGTACCCAAATCTCACTTTGTACAAAATATTGGGTCAAAACACCCTGCATAACCTATCTCTCGTAAGTTGCAGCTAGGCGTGTAAAGCCTCACTTCGAGCAACACTACAATATCTATAAGTGGAACATTATTCACAAAATGAGAAAGCAACTTTGTATCTGGAGAACAATAGTTTGAAACGAAGCTTACCCAATAGAGCGTTCGACATAGGCAGCTAGTGGTGCATATTCTTCATCTACGTACCTTATAAGCGCAGACATCGATCTGCGAATATCATCTATTCCGCGATTAAGGTACTTAACTTGCTGTCCTGCAATTGTTTTTACTTTTGCAACTTTTAATTCCCTAAGTAATCTTACTAAGACGGTGTTTAATATTCTGACCGGATAGAAGGGGCCTTCACTTTCCGTACTTACTTTCTGATGCTCCCCAGACAGCGCAATTACGATAAAATCAAGATTTAAACCAATTTCCTTCGTTTCTTTAGGGTATAAAGGCGTAAAGACCTGCGCTATAATAGTTACAGCTTCTTGGTCTAATATAACAACGGGCCAGAACTTGAGTAGCTTGAAAAACTCTATCGTTGGCTTATAAATACCAACGAGCAACCTCCGCTCGATTGCATCAGGGTACAGAAATGAGTTCAAACCCCGTTACCTCCTGCACTTCAACGCGCATAGCGATCCAGCGTGTAATCTTTTCTAGACCCATTTCTAGGTCTTCTAATGGATCAGTTATGTATTCCATATAAGAACTCCTTCCGTAGTGTAAGTGAAGAGCAGTCCAAACTAGTGCAATATAGGTTGAGCGATTGAATAGAAAACACTATTAGTTGCTAATAGTTGCTAAGTATTGGCTCTACCTGTGCACACGATAAGAGCGGGTGAAAGTAGTGGCCCGCTAAACCCTATCTGCCATATCAACGGTGATAAGCAGCGTCTCCCCCGGAACTATAGGCAGCTCTACACGCCGTACCCGGCCCGTAGGTTCTTTAGCGGGCCACATCTCATCACGCGAAATCCCCAATACTTCCATAAGGATCTCTAGCTCCGGTACACTAATAGCCGTCTCTCCATTTTCTATACTCGAATAACTTTGCCTCCGCATCCCGAGTAGCTGAGCGCACCGCTCCATGGTCACCCCACGCATCTTACGGTGCTCACGCAAAATTGCGCCTATTTCTTGCTGTCTGGCAGTAATTCTACTGCGGCGGTTTGCCTTTTCAGCATCCATCATCAATCAACCCCAGCACGTCCCTAGCGCATTCGACCACACTCATATTGTATGCGTGTACTCTTATCTAGACTTGATTGTACAAATGAAGCTACGAAGGCTCTTGTAAATGGGCCTCTTTATGTGCTATGATGGTACTGTTATTCTGCTTACGAGATAATTACAAAGCAGAGGCAGAAAAGTAGCTGCGGTAAGTTACCGATTTCAACTAATAATCCTGAGAACCGGAAGTCACATATAGTCCTTCCGCTCGATTCTATCCTAGCGCTTGCGCCACGTTTGGCACAAAGCTCTAGCAACTCATAAGGCGCTTTCCTGTTACCAGCGAAGAAGGAGCATCACCATGTTTCAGCCACGTTCTAGAAGCCTTAGATACCAACGACAGCGTCCAACACTGCACATCGCTCCTACCGTACTAGGGCTGCTGCTCACTGCTACTATCCTACTCACCGGGTGTGGCGGGTCCGCCGACCCAAGCGCGGTAAATCCTGTTTCCTCCCCCGCTCTGGGCACTGCAGCAGCGCCCGTATCGGAGCCGACGACAGGGGAGCAGCCCGAGCGCAGAACTAGAGGCTGCGGTGCAAGGTTACCTTTCACGCAATACCAGCGTGCCGTACAAGGACGTCTCCATACAGGTGCTCAGCCAGGACGATGCGTACGCCACAGTCGAAGTGCATGCCATGCTACGCCCGGATGCGGATAAGCCATGGGATGAGCACGTGCGCACGCTGCAATTCGCCATGGTGAGCGGCCAGTGGAAAGTCTCAAAAACGGCCGGCTTTGTCTCTTTGGCCGGGCAAGCCACAGCCACCGCTCAGGCACAAATAGCTGGAGCCACAGCGACTGCTGGTATGGAAGCCAGGTTTCGCCAGGACGCACGTTCAGCAAAGTTGGATGCCGTCCATATGTTATCGGCTACAGAGGGCTGGGCCATAGGCGAAAATGTGATACTCCACTACACAGGCGGCGAATGGGTCCCGCAACGTATACCCGACACTATGCCTGGTGTTCATGGTACTCACGGTCTCAGGGACATTTATATGCTCTCCGGCAGTGACGGCTGGATTGTTGGTGGAAATCCTGCGTCTAATGGTGCCATCGAATATAACGAGGCATTCATACTGCACTATGACGGCACTCAATGGTCTACGGTGGGAGAGCTACCGGAGGATGGTAAGGGATACACACTGACTGCTGTCGATATGGTATCTCCTACGGAGGGGTGGGCAGTCGGCAACAACACTATCCTCCATTACACGACACCCTCAAATGGGGGCACCGAAGGCGCAGGTGGGGGCAGGGGCAGGTGGGAAAAGGTAAAATCGCCGGGTGACGAGAACTATGCCCTCTACGACATCAAGATGGTCTCAGCTGATGAAGGCTGGGCGACCGGCGGTAGCGGGATCATGCACTATAAGGATGGGACATGGTCGGAGGTAGAGCGTGGCGTCCAGGAGGGCATGTACTGCCTTGCAGTAATATCTGCGGATGATGTATGGGCGCTCGGTTCCTATGGTCACGCTACACATTACGATGGTACGGCGTGGACTGCGCAGAATCTGGACCCGGACGCAATGTCGTCCAGACTTAGGTTGTGGGGTGCTTCTTTTTCATCATCGTCTGACGGCTGGGCAGTAGACAGTACTGATGGGGCACTCCTGCACTACAGCGACGGTAAATGGCAAAAGCTTGACAAATCTCTAAGGCCGACGAGGGAGTATGGGAGGTCGAGCGATCTGAACGATATATACATGCTCCCGACTGGAGAGGGGTGGGCGGTCGGCGCAGAAGGTTGGATCCTGCACTACATAGACGGTAAGTGGGAAGAAATCAAGCGTTAGGTCAAGGTAGGATTATCGAATCGGAACGGTATTCCAGCCGTTACTTACGGGCAAGTCCTGCCCGCTACTAACAGACCCAAGAAATGACAAGCAGTCTAGAGCCTGTTAGGAACATCCGCTCATCATCGCTCACATCACTGGGGTATCGCTCTTTGTCTGCAAATACCCCTATTCTATCAACTTGATTACCCATGGCTCATAACACGCTCTAATACATCACCCTATTTGCCTGCATGTAGAAAGTATTCCCGCTGATTTGGACTGATCCTGCGCCCCCTGCACTCCTGGTTTTCGGCTCATAAAAAGATGCTGCCTGAACACTCAGGCAGCATCTTGCTAATTGCTGGTAGTCAGGCTAGAAGATGTAGCGGGCTTGGGGGGCCTGGCTGGTGCCCTCTTCGGTGATGCCAAGGGCGAAGACTTTTCGCAGGGTCATTTCGTAGACGTCATAGGGCGCGGGACCAGTGGTTGGGGCATGGTAGGGTGCGTCGAGGGTATCGCCCCTGGCTTCGACGGGCCAGCCTACCGACTGTCAGTGGGCCCTTAACCAATCCCTAATTGTACTCTAATCGCATCTTCATAAAATCTTTACACTCCTTTGCTATGATGATAGTGCCAAATACCGGCACTATCATTCTTTTATGGCGCCTTATTGCCGGTGCCGAATGACTTTGACTTCACAGAGATACAAGCAGAGGGTAAAAGGCCAATGAAACTCGCGAGATTTACTATAGCTGCAAAACCAAATGCGATTGATATGGATAAAGAGACGAAAGCCACAGGTGCTGCTTCGCGTTCAGGCCGGGCCGTGCGCAAACGCAAGCGCTCCATCTGGCTCAAGCTCGCAATAGTGTTGATCCTTCTGATAGCGGCTACCGGCGGCTATTTCTACTGGCAGGCCCAACAAACACCCGCAGTCGCTACTACGATAGCTGTGCCTGTAGTTCAGGGCAACCTGGATGTGACCATCGAGAGCAGTGGCAGCGTGCAGCCCAACCAATCTCTGCCTCTCGCTTTCAAACAGGTCGGGGAGATAACAGCGGTGCTGGTGCAAGCAGGTGATGTCGTAACGAAAGGCCAAGTTCTTGCGCGCATAGATGATGGAGACCTCCGCCTCAAACTTCAAAAAGCCGAAATAGACCTCCAATCGGCGCAGGAAAAGCTTGCTGACCTTCAGGAAGCACCTACCGCCGATGAGATTACCGCTGCGCAGGCTGCCATAGAGTCTGCCCAGGCTAACCTCGATGACGCGAAAGAAGCGCCCACCGCCCAGGACATCTCCACGGCGCGGACCAACCTCCAACTGGCGCAGAGTAAGCTGGCTGCCGCGAAGGCTGGACCAACCGCTTTGGAACTGGCAAATGCCGACGCAGCTCTGAAGTCGGCTAAGGAAAAATTAGCTAATTTGCAAGCAGGAGCAAGCACCCAGGAACTTACCGCGGCCCAGAATGCTGTGACTATCGCACAGGACAAGCTGACAAACGTCAAAGCGGGCGCGAGCAAGGCCGATCTCGCAGTCGCGGATGCGAACGTGCAATCAGCCCAGGCTAAAGTCGACTCCTTGAAGGCTAGCGGAGCGAGCAGTGCCGACCTGGCAACAGCCCAGGCAAATCTCCTGAAAGCGCAGGAGAGCCTTGCTGCCCTCAAAGCCAAGCCAACCTCTGCCGAATTAGCCCAGGCCCAGGGTGACCTCGATAGCGCCAAAGCGAAGCTGGCTGCTCTTAAGGCCGGGCCATCTGCCGCTGAGTTAGCGAGCGCCCAGACAGCGGTGCTGCAAGCCCAAACGAACTACGACACTCTCAAGTCCGGGCCGGACGCGCAGAAGATAGCAGATGCCCAGGGTGCCGTCGACAAAGCGCAGACCACGCTTGATACGCTCCTCGCGGGGCCGGATAAGGGTAAGATAGCCGATGCGCAGGTGAAGCTATCCCAGGCGCAGACTAATTTGGAGAAGCTCACGACCCCAGCGGGAGGGAGCACGCTTGCATCCGCCCAACTGGCAGTCGCCCAGGCGCAGTCGTCCCTTGACCAGGCCAGGGTTGCCCTTGAACATGCGAAGATAGTAGCCCCCTTCGATGGGGTAGTCTCAAAGGTCTCAGCCGTTGTGGGTGACAACGCGCAACCGAATTCCGCAGCCGTCGTCCTGAACGACAACTCCTCGATGCACCTCGATATAGACCTCAGCGAGAGCGACGTAGCCAACGTACAGAAGGGCCAGTCCGCCAACCTCACCTTCGACGCCATCGAAGGGCAGGCAATCACCGGAACGGTTACATCCGTCGCCTCCGTTGCAACTTCATCTAATAACGTAGTCACCTACCTCGTACAGGTAGGCTTCAACCCCGGTGACGCGCCGGTGAAAGTCGGCATGAGCGCTAACGCTGCTATCGTGGTAGACAGCAGAGCGGGCGTGATGCAGGTTCCTAGCCGCGCTATCCAGTCGCTGGGGAGGAACAAGAGTGTGCGTGTCCTGTATGGCGAAAACAAGACGCCTGTGACGGTGCGCGTCGAGACTGGCCTCACCAACGGCACGATGACCGAGATAGTATCGTGCCTTGACACCAACAACCAGTGCCTGCGCACGGGCGACACGGTAGCCGTCAATGTCACAACCACTTCCACGGGACAAAATACTGGGCCAGGTCAGCCCATATTCGGCGGAGGCCAATTCGGTGGTCAGACAGTGCCCATTGGCCCAGGCGGTCCGGGCTTCACACGCCGCCAGGGACCGTGAGCAGAAGGCAGTAGGCAGAAAGCAGGAATATTCTCACGTATTACGCCATCGTCTTTCGTCTTTCGTCCGTCTAAAGGGAGCCATTAACGGATAGCATCATATCGGTTCGTGACCTGGCGCGGACTTACGACATGGGGGAGATACAGGTACACGCGCTACGCGGGGTCACCTTCGACATAAGCCGAGGGGAGTTTGTGGCAATCATGGGACCGTCCGGCTCCGGCAAGACCACCCTGATGAACCTCCTTGGGTGCCTGGACACACCTACCGGTGGAGAATATGTGCTCGACGGCATCCCCATCGAACAGCTAGACAAGAATGAGTTGGCGGCGGTGCGCAACCGTAAGATTGGCTTTATCTTCCAGATGTTCAACCTCCTATCGCGCAGTACCGCCCTGGACAACGTGCAGTTACCACTCGTCTACGATGGCAGACATTCCAGACAGGAGCGTCGCGAGCGGGCTGAGTGTGCGCTTGAAGTTGGTAGGTCTCGCAGACCGGATGGAGCACCGCCCACGAGAGCTTTCGGGGGGTCAGCAGCAACGTGTCGCTATTGCTCGCGCTCTAGTAACGGAGCCTGCCCTCCTCCTCGCCGACGAGCCGACAGGTAACCTCGACTCGCAATCCAGTAACGAGATTATGTCTCTTTTCGAGGAGTTGCATGCCCAGAGTATCACCATCGTGCTGGTGACGCATGAGCACGACGTGGCTCAATTTGCTCGCCGCACCTTGACCATACGAGATGGCCTGCTCGCGAGCGACACCTTGCGCGCCATGAAGGAGTTGGCAAATGTCAACGTATGAGGAACATACAGTTCCAGGAACGCTTCCAGAACTGCCCCAGAGAGTTGTACCTTCACTCAGGGAGTTTGCCGGTGAGGAGGCCCTGGAGGCGAGGGGCATTAGCCCCGTCGAGACTATACGCATCGCCCTCGATACCCTCCTGGCAAATCCGCTACGCACGATCCTCACCGCGCTGGGGGTGATCATAGGGGTATCCTCGGTGGTGGCGCTGCTGGCGATAGGGCGCGGTACGCAGCAAACCATTGCTGACCGCATAACCGCCAACGGCGCCAACCTCCTCACGATACGGGCGTCAGGTGCGGCGGGTGGCGGTGGCGCTACCCTCACGATTGATGATGCCACCGCGCTGGCCGATCCCGCCAACGTCCCTGCCGCCTCCGCTATATCACCGAGTTATCTACAATAGCTTCTCTTGTGGCAGGGTCGCATAACAAAACCACTATTGTGCTTGGAGTAACACCTATATACCTTTCCATGCACAACAATACGCTGGCCTCCGGGAGCTTCATAGATGAGAGCCAGGCTAACAGCAATGTGGTCGTGCTTGGATCGAAATCGGCCACCGACCTCTTCCCGGATGAAGACCCTGTTGGGCAATCTATGCGGATAAGGGGTCAGAGCTTCCGCGTTATTGGTGTGCTGGCATCGAAGGGGGCAACCGCCTCAGGCTTTGATGACGATGCCGTGCTCGTACCGCTCGAAGTAGCGCAACGCAAGCTCTTTGGTGGGCGTGTCGTAGCGTCGGGTGGTAAGGCCGCCGTTGCGAGCATCGTGGTGCAAGCCAGGGATGAGAAGAGTATCGATGCACTTACGAGTCAAATAGAGACGGTTCTGCGCGAGCGCCATGAACTTCCTGCGTTCGGCGGGTCGGATGACTTCAGGATAGACAACCAGCAAGACCTCATCAACACCCTCACTGAGACGAGCCGCACGATGACCCTTTACCTGGGTGCAATCGCAGCCATCTCTCTCATCGTGGGTGGCATTGGCATTATGAACATCATGCTCGTGTCGGTGCGCGAGAGGACGCGAGAGATAGGGTTGAGGAAGGCTATCGGGGCGCGAGAGCGCGACATCCTCGCCCAGTTCATAATAGAGGCCCTCGCCCTTAGCACTACCGGAGGCTTGATTGGCCTTCTGATAGGAGGTCTGATTGCCTTTATCGCCAACGCGACAGGCAGCACACGTGCTCTGGTTAGCATCGAGTTGGTGGTTTTGGCAGTAGGTTTCGCGATGGCCGTTGGCCTCTTCTTCGGTATCGAACCCGCCCGCAGAGCAGCGAAGCTCGACCCTATCGAGGCGCTGAGGTACGAGTAAGGGGGAAAGACGACAGGCGGCAAACGATAGACTATAAGGAGAAGGGTATAATGAAGCGTATGAAGTTATCGGCAATAGTCGCCGCGCTATGCGTAGTTGGCATGGGTGCGCTCCTGGTGGGCTGCGGGGACAGCGCGAGCGGTAGCACCAGCACTGATGCTCAACAGCAGTTCCTTGCAGAGCGTGGCTCAGGCACTCCCGGTGTCGTCACAGATACAACTGGCCTGGATGGAGGGTTTGGCCCAGGTGGCGGCCAAGTCCCAGGCGCCTTTGGGGTGGTAGATAAGATTGAAGGCAGCAAGATATACACCAAGAACCCCATGTCTGGCGAGGCCAGTACGATACAACTCGCCGACAGCGCGAAGATATACAAGCAAATGGCGATTGAAGTTGCTGAGATCAAGGTTGGGGACGCTATTCTTGCCAATGGCACCACGAATGGCGATGCAGTTGATGCCGTTGTCGTGGAGGTAGCGGATGCCAGTGCGATAGACAACTTGCGCGCAGGAGGTGGAGGCCGCATCTTCGCGGGCGGTCCAGGTGGCCCAGGCGGCACGGGGGGTGCGGTCCCGCAAGGCACGCCAGGGGCATTCCCACGGGGAACACCTGGTGCCCAGCGCACCCCAGGCGTACGCAGGGGTCAGGACGGACAGTTTCCACAGGGGACCCCTGGCGTCCCTGGCGGTCCCGGTAGTCGTATCTTCGAGGGCACGCCCGTTATAGGGACCGTGGAGAAAGTCGATGGGGATACGATCACCGTCAAATCTGAAAGGGCAGACGGGCCTACGATTGTACGCCTGGGAGCAGATACCCGCATCCAGAAGCAGGCCGAGATCGCGCTATCAGACCTGGAAGTGGGCAACACAGTCACAGCCTCCGGCACACAGGAAGGGGATACCTTCAACGCGACCCGCCTCCAGGTTATAGATGCCATCAGGTTCCAAACTCCATAGCCGGTAGCTGATGATCTAAGGAATATGTATGAGTTGCAAGGTCCTGGTTGTGGATGATGACAGGAAAACGGTAGAGTCTGATCCGGCTCTACCTTGAGCGCGACGGCTACCGGGTCATTCCGGCTTACGATGGGCGGGAGGCGCTGGCCTCTTACTACCGGACGCAGCCGGACCTGGTGGTGCTAGACCTCATGCTTCCTCATGTGGCTGGGCTGGACATATGCCGCACATTGCGCGAAGAGTTCGAAAGTGCCCATCATCATGCTCACAGCTCGCACCACCGAGGATGACAAGCTAGCGGGACTCGATATGGGTGCAGATGATTATATCACCAAGCCCTTCAGCCCCCGCGAGCTGGTGGCCAGGGTGCGGGCCGTCTTACGGCGCTCCGGTGAAAATGAGCCGTCCCAGCGGGAAGTGCGCTACCGCAACATGATTGTAGATTTCGCACGCCATGAGGTTCGTCTGGATGGCAGCGCGGTCCACCTCACCCCAAAAGAATTCAAGCTGCTGGCTACGCTCGCCTCCGAGCCGGGTCGAGCCTTTTCTCGCCTGGAGCTACTGGAAAGGGTCTTCGGTCTCGACTATGATGGGTTTGAGCGCACCCTGGATGTGCACGTAATGAACCTACGTAAAAAGGTCGAGCCGGACCCTTCACAGCCAACCTATGTGCTGACGGTGTATGGTATGGGCTACAAGTTCGCAGAGGCCTCAGATGCTGCATAGCCTTCGGGTTCGCCTCCTCCTCACGATGAGCATCGTTGTGCTGGTAGCCGTAGGCACGATTGCCTTTTTTACCAGCAACTCCACTTCCAGCGAGTTCCGCCGTTACGTCGAGAACGATATAGCGCGCAACCGGCGGCTGGTCTACGACCTCTTCACCTCTTACAAGGGCGACCGCAGCCCTGAGAACTTGCAGCGTTTGGTGGATGGCCTGGCCGACACATCTGGCGAGCGCCTGGTCGTGGCGGACAGCACGGGGCAGGTGCTGGCCGACTCGGGTGGGATTATGGTCGGCGAGCACCTGGAATGGCCTGCACAGTGGTCATCCCTCTTCTTTGACAGACACCTTGCTATCCCAGGGGAGCCTGGGGTGGGCGTCACGAGCACGCTTGCATTCCCCATTTCGGGCACGCTACCGCTCCCCATAACCTCCGCGATTGGTCTTACGGCGGATGCCCGGGAGCGCCCGATATGGTCTCCGATCTTCATACCTCTGGCGCAGGTGCCGGAGGACACTTCCGGGGAAGGGAGGCTAATCGTGGCACGGGTGCCTAACAACCAGGGCGGCCCCGGCGGTGGCAACTTCCTCGGCTCGGTGAACCGCTCACTCATCCTGGCAGTGGTGGCAGCGGGTTTGGTGGCTATCCTACTTACGTGGCTCTTATCACGGCGTATCCTGCGCCCGGTGGAAGCGCTCACCGTCGCCGCTCGCAATATGGAGAAGGGAGACCTCAGCAAGCGTGTTGAAGTAAGCTCTAAGGATGAGATTGGGGAGCTTGCCCACGCTTTCAACGCAATGGCGGACGGCCTCACCCATCTTGAGCAGTTGCGCCGCAACATGGTGACGGATGTGGCTCACGAGCTACGCACTCCCCTCTCCAACATCAGGGGCTACCTGGAAGCGATGCGCGATGGCGTAGCAAAACCCAACCCCGCCCTCATCAACTCTCTTCACGAAGAAGCCCTCCTCCTGAGCCGCCTCGTGGATGACCTCCAGGAGCTTGAGCTTGCGGAAGCCGGACAACTGAAGCTGGTGAAGCAGCCGGTAGAGATCAAAGAGGTGATCGAGAAGGCGGTCCACGCCGTGCAGCCACTCGCGTTGGGGCGTGAGTTACATCTGCAAGTGGACGTGCCCGACTTGCCGCTCATAGAAGCTGATCCTGAGCGTATCGGCCAGGTACTGCGGAACCTGCTCAACAACGCCATTACCCACACATCTTCAGGCGGAGAGGTGACCATAGTTGCTCGCAATGATGGTCCCCAGGTAGAAGTGAGCGTCCGCGACACCGGCGTGGGCATCCCACCTGAGCATTTGTCCTCAGTCTTTGAGCGCTTCTACAGGGCAGATGGCTCTCGAGCGCGCACGACGGGAGGAGCGGGGCTGGGTCTCTCCATCGTCAAGCATCTCGTGGAGCTACACGGCGGCCACGTTCGCGCTGAAAGCATTGCGGGCGAAGGTTCTACCTTCAGCTTCACATTACCCGTTACATGGCTCCAGCCCAACATTGCTGTAACTAACAGCAAAGTAGAGGGTATGAAACATGACAATAGCGCCGTCCAGTGAAGGAATGCCTATTTATGAACCGTGATTTGGAGAAGCAACAAGACACATTGGACGAATTCTAGAGAAGGAAGGGCTGGGGTCTACAACGCTGGACATCCTAGCTTCTTACCGGGCAGGCACTGAGAAGAAGAAAGAGACTCCCCGAGGCACGAGTAGCAATAGCACGCCATATCTCGATTGCGATCATGGGCACTATCCAGGGCGGCGTCTTTATTTCCTGGTTGGATGTTCGTTTTTTGGGGGTTTTGTCATGCGCCCGACGAGCGGCTCTACCTACGTGACTCGCTCAGATAGTCAGCAATTACAACTAGCCGGCGATCATACATGCTCTCTATTCGGTCCCAATGCCCGCTGCACGTTATCAAGGTAGCAGTTGCGCTTTCCGTCGGAGCCATAACTCCCACGTCATCGGGAGTAGTCTCGAAGCTGGAGCGGACGCGGTAGCGGTACTCACCGCCATCGGTGAAAACGGAAAAGATATCGCCAGGCTTAAGCTCTTTCAAGCGCGTCAGGGTAGCGTATTCTCCATCAAGGTGGCCAAACAATACCATGTTGCCAGGAGCGCCCGGATAGGCACTACCCAGCAACCAGCCTATGCCTTTGAATCTGGGCAATTGCTTGCCATTACTAAGAACAACAGGCCAGTCGGTGCCGATATCGGGTAGGTAAAGGCGCATCGGCGGCATCACCTGGGCTTTAAAGATTTGCTCGCTGACTTCCGGAAGCTCCCCCGCCGTCTCCTTAGTTGCCACTGCTACGGGGCCGTTATCTGCCGCACCTATTATGGATTGGGTTCCAGGGATGCTGCTGTAGGGCTTCAATAGCGGTAATGAGGTGGGTTGACGCAATGGGATGTGCCGCCCGTCCTTGAGTACCAGCACCCTGCTCGTTGAAGGAGAAGCACTCTCCTGCGAGATGATATGTTGGACGAACCCGATATAGGACGCACCCAATAGCGTCATGAGACAACCCACCACGATTAGCAGGCGGCTCGCCCATCTGATGAGCACGGCCTACTTCGCGCCAGTACTTGCGGTATTACGCCGCGCAGAACCAAATACTTTGCTGAGGAGCACGCCCACCAATAACATCAACGGGCCAATGACAACCAGGAACCCTGCGATCATTAACGGATCGCTCTGTGTAGAGCCGTAGCCGGTCTTCGGAAGCATTGTTATGGAGTCCTCACCCTTACCGGAGTTGGTAACTACATAAGAGAGATTGCCACTGCCTGGAGCGACCAAGTCGGCGCTCGCGGCCATAGGCACGCCATTGAACAAGATGACGCCGGGGCCTGCCTGGGACAGCTCTATAGTTATCAACTCAGGTTTTGGCACGAGAGCGTTCCAGGACGTTATCTCGGTAATTGCGAACGCCGATTTACCGTTCCCAAACCAGGTCTCAGTAGCGTTTGCGGTAGCCGACGCAGGCTTGCCATCTATGGTTCCATTGAACTTTAGGGTGGCCTGTCCTGTATCGAGGGACCGGGTCACTACCAACGCGCCTATGACATGTGTCCCTGTGGGGGTGCTGGCGTCAATCTGTAAAGTGACGATTTCGGTGTTGAACTTCGCTGCTTGTGCCCCGGCGCCGCCAGGGAAGATAGTAAAGGCAAGCATGAATAGCAGCGTCAGACTTGCAATGCGAGTTACTTGGGTCATAGTTTTGTATCTCCTAATTTAGACTACTCTCACCGATTGGTGATATGGATCGCATGGACCTAACCGAGCGTCTCTACGAGCTTTACGACGACGGTCACCGCAAACACAAGAGCGAGAGGCACTATGGCTACGTTCAGCGCTTTGCTCATATTCCGCGCCTTTCCACTACTACGGCTCCCTATGATTTCCTTGCCGACCAATATGGCGAGCAGCGCCACAACCAGTAAGAGCGCGAAGGACGCCGCTACGGCGAACGATGTGACTGTGGTCGTTGTAACTGTAGTAATCATGATAGTTGGATTCCTTTCTTATTCTTTCTTACTTTATAAGCTTGCGAACTATTAGCTCCTAAGAGCAGAATCAAGGACACCAGGGACGCGTAAGCCTACCTTTGGCTCCACATCTTTAGCCTGCCTGCAGCCAGTATCCCTAACGGTACCCCACTGCGGACCGTGCTAGGAAGTATATATGACTTGATCTTGCGACTGTCCGCCAGCAGCTTCTCTGGCGTTACGGCAAGTTGCTCACCGGGCTGTGCGGTAGGACTTGCTGCACCTAGGGACGGAGTTGGCACTTTCTGAGGGGAGGCGCGTTTCCAGATAGCGATGCCCGCCCCGATTGACATTAGTGAGCCTGCGCCGATAGCCCAGGGTGCTATATAAGCCAGATCACTCTGCGGGTTCGCCCACAGATAGGGCATCAGAATGAACAACGTTGAGTTGGTCAGCCCGTGTATTAGGGTGACCCCCAGTATGGAGCCGCCCCAGCGTACCAGGTAGGAGAAGAGCAGGCCGACCGCTGTTACGAAGGCCACGTCCAGCACCGATAAGTATCCAATGTGGAGCGCACCGAATAGCAGCGATACATATAAGGGTCCGAGGCGTATCATGATCGGCCCCGAAAGGGCTTGCAGGAACCCACGGAAGATAAGCTCCTCGTTGAAACCAGTGAAGATTATCAAGCTGAGTACGCCAATTAGCACTTCGGTGGGGCCGTACTCCGAAAGCATCGGCCGAGGTTGCAGAATCGCGTACTCCAATGCCCCCAAGCCGAGACCACCACCTACCAGCAGGAGTTGTAAAGAGAGCTTACCGCGTACGAGACCCAGGTCGCGACGCGATGCGCCGACCTGCCGTGCGATATACCACGCGCCCAGTAGTATCGGTACCGCCACCATCGGATACCAGGCCACCTGAGGAAGGCTGGAGAGTGGCAAGGATAGGGAGAGAAGCCTTATGAACGGAACCACCGTCATAGCGAGTGCCAGGCGGCGTTCTTGATCTGTGCGCCCAAACGCTCCGTGCATAACAAAGAGCAGCACGAGGCCCATATGGAACATCATACCTATGTGCAGGTCAACGAGCGAAGTTATTAGCTCCGCCATCGTGACCAGGGCTAGATAGCCCCAAAACAAAGGGGCAACGCCTGCTTGATAAATCAGCCTGGTTAGCTTGGTCATAGTCTACTGTTCTTCTATAATTATGTGATAATCTGCTAGCATTAAATTTGGTTATGGTTTATTATACCAATAGGTCTGTCCCCGGGGTTAGGGACGTTAGTCCCGAAAAGTCAGCCTAACCTGTCTGAAAAGCAAGGACCAAAGTACCCCAAACCCCTGGCTGGCGGCCCAACCTGCTTCCAGGCCGAGCACTCCATAGGCTGGCAGCAGGGCAAGCGGTAATGCGACCGCGAGAGCCGCCACCAGTCCATTCAACAACATAAGGTTCCGTAGATCATCGTTCAAAGCCATAGACATGGAGCGCATCCTGATCCAGGCAAAGGGCAAGGTTCCACCTAGTAGGAGAGGCAAATATGAAATGATTTCCCCTGAGGTGCCAGGCAGGAAGAGGCTTGCAAAGAGGGCTACACCTGCTCCAGTCACCAGGCACAGGGCAGCCATGGCCGCCAGCAAGACCCTCGTGGCGTGGCGGATACTTTTCTCGGCGCCTGAGGGATCGCGCACGAGCCTGGACATCAACACGTTGGCAACCGAAGCTGGCAGTTGGAGCAGGAGAGCACCAGCCATCCATGCGAATGCAAACGCCCCCGCTGCCGTGTGCGATACCTGGGAGGCTATCAATACCGGGTAGAGGAGTGTGAGGAGCCTGCGCAAAGAGGCCGCTCAGGTAGTTGGTCCCCGCGTAGCGAGCCATGCTGCCTCGTATGGCTCTATGCCATTTGCCAGGCTGTTGATCGTCAGAGTGTGGAGTATCGAGTGCCGAGTGCGGAATCAAGCGGGCGGGGGATTGTACTCCCCAGGCTTTGACACCAAGCGCCACCGAGACGCAGGCCCCTCCCAGGAACACGCCGAGTAGTCCGTAAGCGCCGCCTCCAGCCAGGGGGAGGATAAGAACGAGGCGGGTGATGCCCGATCCAACTCCACGTACTAGTACCTGCCTGGCTTGGTGGCGCGCTATGAAAATGCTGTCTTGCACAAACATGCCCGACATGGTGACCGCAAGCAGCGAAGGCAAGAGAATCCCCCATACGCCCCCCGCAAGTAAATCACCGGCGAGGGGCCACACTGGGAAAGCCATGCCTACGCTGACTATGACCGCCGAAGCCATTGCGGGTATACCCGTGGCTGCAATGCAGAGCGCCCGCCCACGCTCCCCAGCGGTCGGGAGGTAGCGGACCACCAAAGCACCTAAACCGAGGTTGGAGAAAGTGGCGACCAGGGTGGCGGCGGAAACTACAGCCGCACTGAAGCCAACCGAGGCTACTGAGTAAACACGGGCTGCAACCGTCCAAAATATTACTCCGAGGGCCGCGCCCAGAATGGCATTGGCGAAAAGGAGGGCTGATTTAGAGGCTACAGGAGCTCGAAGTAGGGACTGAATCGGGAAATGTAAAACTTGGCCCTTGAACCTTTGTTTTTCGTCCGTTGTCTCATTGCGTACCGCGGCGCGCCCCATGGGGCGGCCTACAATCCATAGGAGGCCGGCGCGTAGCGAGTTAGCGCGCACGATACGCCCTCACGTAGTTGTTGCTGTAGACAAGCTCATACTTGCTTGTGTTATCTAGTTCCGCCAGGAACGAGGTGTAAGCTGCCAGATGTGTACGCCCCCGCATGGCCGCAGCTTCGTGCATCCCTATGGATACGGCTATTATTCCCCTCTGTCTGAGGATCCGGTCGAAGGAGAAGTCTGCAACACCCAAAACATAAGCACGCACCCGGTCAGATGTATATATCTCCACGTCATCCCCGGTGAATGGAGGTACGTACGCGTATGCTATTTTCTCATCGGGCACCAACTTAGCTATGGCGTGGAAAGCCTCCAGTTCAGAAGCAGTTATGACCTCTCCGACATGGTTGGAGTAGGAGGTGGCAAAACTGGTCGTGGCAGTGACCAACATGGCTATGATCACCAGCATCTTGGTAATTTTCATCTTAATGTTCTTGCCCCGCATATTTAGCAGAAAGGCTACCGAGAGGGCGGCAGGAAGCGACGCGAAAAGCGGTCCGCGGTCCGCAAACTCCCCAAAATACATGAGGGGCAGCCAAGCAGTCGATATGGCAAACCATGCGACCAACCTCATCCCCATCGCCCGATTGGTTCGCCATATTGCGATCAGACCTCCAGCTATTAGTAGCCCCGCACACAGCATGGCAACACGATGGGTCCAGAGGAAATCCCATGCGATGTAGCTCCCTTCGGCCGCGACGGTTGCGCGTTGGTCGCTATTGAGCACCGAGAGCATTCGGCCAATGAAGCCACTGCCCGACTGTAGCACCCACGTTCCTATATAGATGAGCCAACCCAGAAAGAGGCAGATGTACAACGCCACCGTGTTGGGCGTGACCACGGGTCTGGCACGCTCCCCAAGCCTCAGGTCTGAGATAAAGAAGGCCCCGCAGATAGCTGCCGCCATGAGCGAGGTGATTGGGTGTGTCAAGACTATAAGGCCGAAGAGGGCCAGGGCCACTATTCGGTAGCGGGTGCTCTCTTTGCTGCGTAGGATTGCAACCAGGAAGAAGGGGAGCATGCCGAAAGCCACCGTCTGCGGGGCCGGGTTGATACGTACCGAAAAGATGGAGGCCACCGCCAGGAAGGCAAAGACCGCGAACTGGCCGAACCGCACCCTGTAATGGGCATTGCCGCGAGTATGGCTCAGCGCGTGTTCGCTGAGGTGTGCGTCGGCGAAGGCCAGCGCCAGCGCATATATGCCCGCGCAGTAGACGAGCAAGCACAGGAGTGGGAACAGTTGCAGCATGGAGGCTGTATCCGGGAAGGCCAGGCGGACGGCCCCGAGCAGAATGAAGCCTCCCGGCGAGCCGGACACATAAGGATCGCTGTAGGCCGCCTGCGCGTGTTGGGAGAAGAGGGCAAGCTGGCCTAGACCTACATTGCGCCAGGAGTTATGGAAGACCCCGAATGGCTCAAGATATCCCAGCAGCCCCATTGTGGCTACGCCAAACAATAGGATTGATAGTGCGCGCACCCAGCGGCTTTGGACGGTCAGGACAAGTGCAGCCAGCACTGCCACTCCTAACCATGCCAGGGGTAGCGCCCAGAAGGGTCCACCCGACATCGCCCCCGGCTCCTGGCACCGGGGCGCTCTGCGCGGCAAATAGCGCAATAGCGCCGGCGCATAAAGCGATTGCGCAAAGGATAGCTGTCTTCGCCCAATCTAACCAACTGGTCTTACCACTGGCGATGGAAGTTTCATACTTTGGACCGGGCTGGCGGTTGGCACCGGCCTTTACGTTGTGCAGTATATCCTGCATCATCGGTTATGCTCCCAAATATGATATGCCCTGGCGATCTGCTCCCGCGTGGCCTTATACAGGTTCCAGTGCGCATCGCTTATACCCGTCTGTATAGTGCTATTGATGCCCGCCCCACCGGGAAGTCGCTTCAGCATCACGCCAGCACACTCCAGTAGAACCGAATCCACACCTGATACATGTCCATCTCGGCAGAGTACCGCACTCAGAGCGCACCACGCGGCCAGGTATATAGAGATGTTCGGAGCCTCGCTCGATCTGAGCACACCTAACGTGCCGAGGCCGGAGACCTCGCCAACGCCGCGAGCATACTTCAGACGTAACATGCGCCCATACGCCTCGTTCAGCGCCCACCTGGCAGGGGGATTGTCCAGCTTCTTAGGCGAGAGCCAATTGCTCACAGGCCCAATGAGATAGTTGGCCCTGAGGACCCTGGCCAGCCTGTCAGAATTTGCAGGGCTTGGTGTCACATCTACTCCGTAGAGGCGACGGACGTAGTACCTATGCACAGCTAATAGGGCTTCGCGAGCCTCGGAGAAAGCCACATGAGGTTGCATTGGTGCTGTTGAGCCGGGACGTAGTTTCTCCTCGGTCGCTCGGAGGACTTGCTTGCCCAGGTCGGGTTGCTCCTCTGCGAGTTCGGGGAACCAGCGCCTATAATTCTCCGCGAAGAGTTGCGCTCGCATCCTGTATGAAGGCACATAGGCATCGGCCAACAAGCAAAGAGCCGTGCCTATCTCTATGAAGGTTTTGTCGCATTCGTAAGCAAGGGGACTCCCAGCGCCGTTGGAAGCCTGAATGGTCTCCCCAGGACCGGGAAAGTGGCCCACCAGACCGAGCATCTTCTGATAGAGAAAGCGTAGTCCGTTGACCTTCGGTATATCCCGAGCAGGGAAGTACAGGGCTGCGCTCGCCGAGTAGTCTTCTCCCCAGAGGAGTTTACTGGCCGTCAAGTGGTCGTATGCCCGCAAATCACGGTCGCGCACGAACGAACTTGCCAGTTCTCTGACGGTGAGGGGTTCCAGAGTAATTGAGAATCCGGTCTCGCCTGAGAAGCGCTCGTCCGCGCTCCCCAGGCCCGTTACTCGCATGAACTCACGACGTATACTCTCGATAGTGGAGGGAGCCACAGGTTTGTGTAGGATGGCCCGCACATCGTAGTCGCGTAGGGGCTGTACAGAGCCGTCCGAGTATATAAGTACGCTACCCTCGCCTCTGCCAAAACTGCCTGCCAGCACCAAGCTCCTAAGGTTGGCTCCCAGAGCCGCCTGGCAAAGACCTGTCAGCACGCTCATGTGGCGCTCGATAATGTGGTCCACAGCCGCGCTGTCGTGTGCTGTGTACATACCCATTACGCCACCGCCTCTTCGGATTTCGGATTTCGGATTTCGGATTTATCTCCCTGTCGTCCATCGTCCATCATCCATCGTCCGTCATCAGCAAGCATTTGTAGGGTTGCGACGTAGCGCTCGCCTATAGCCTCCCAGCTATATGGAAGCGCGGCAGCCAGCGCGCCCTCCCGTAAGCGCTCCATAAGCATCGGAGAGTTGAACAATTCGTCTATGCGAGATGGGAACGCGGCCAGGTCGTCCTCTACCAGGATGTCGCGCCCTTCGGTATAAGTCAGGCCCGAAGCTCCAACCGAGGTTGAGATGACCGGGAGGCCGGCAGCCCAGGCGTCAAGTATCTTGATACGTGTGCCCGAACCCCTCAGTAGAGGTACAATAGCTACATCAGACACAGCCAGGTAAGGGTCAACCGTATCAACCTGCCCTACCATGATGACGTTCTGTGGGGTCTCTATCTGCGGCGGGTTGGACCCCACCAGGAGGAACCGCGCCTGAGGGAGTGCGGGAGCTATATCGCCGCATATAGCCTCGATGGCATCGCGGTTGGGCGGGTAGTCCATACGCCCTACGAAAATGACTGTTGGTTCATTTTGCCCCAGGCCCAATTCTACACGCGTTTTGGCACGCTCTCCGGGCATTGGCTGGACTCCCGTGCCATTAGCCAGCACTATGGCCCTCCGCGGAACGATGCCCTCTGACTTCATCTCCACTATATCGGCGTCGGAGGGTGTCAGCGTCAGGCTGGCGCGCCTTATCGAGCGACCTTCCGCCCACCTGACCACCGACACGTTGGCGTCGGCCAGCAGGCCTCCTATGAATGGCAGCTTGCGTGCGGGACCGTCCTGCGAGAATTGGCGCGCGAGAGTCTGTTTCGCAGTTCATTGACAGGAGCACATGGGGCACGCCCAGGCTCATGCTCACTCTGTGTCCGGTCAGAGCTGCCCAGGGCACATCGGACTGCACCAGGCTTATCTTCTGTAAAGCGTCTAGCTTCAGAGCGTGTCGGATCGCCACCCTGTCTAGCAGGTGATAGACCATGGCGATGGGGGCCATTGGATAGCCACGCGGCACGCTTACATCGCATATGTGTAGATCACACTCCGCAGAGGGAGCCTCGCCCGGCGATACGAAGCGAATTACGCTTACCCTGTGGCCGTCCTTCTTGAGGTGGTGCGCCAGAGTTGCAACCCGTAGAGCGCCCCCATACCTGGCTGGAGCAATATTGTTTTGCGTCAGCACTAGCACGTGCATATCGCAGCCCTCTTCGCGCTTACAATATCTGTGGCGCGCTCACCAGAGGCCAGTCCCAAGCTACGGCGCACGGCGGACCATACATCGGCGTGCCCTGGCAACTTTCCATCCACGCTTTCCAGGAGCGCCGCCATGCCGGGGCCGGCAGCCAGATATGGTAGGCCCTCTTGGGTCTCCACATTGGCGTAGCCGTGCATGCCGAGAGGGGCTTCACCTCGGCGGAAGAAATCAGGAAAGAGCACCTTGCCCTCATAGAGCGCGGCCAGGAGGTCTCCGGTGGCCTCATCTTCCGGTAAGCCCAGGCTCCGTCGCTCGGTGCCCTCAAGTAGCCTCATGCCGGGCACACTCGCGAAGATGTCACGCAGCAAGGCGATATTGCGCGCCGACTCGGACCACAGGCGTATGGTGGTCGAGTCAAGGAAATAGAGATAGTCGCGGCCCACTTTCAGGTTGCTAGAGGCTAGAAGGGGGCTGACGTCTATCATCTCTCTGACGGCGCTCATGCCATGGTTCTGACAGGAGCACGATTTCGAGACTGTCGCCGTATGCCGCTTGCAACGACGAGGTCACCTCACTTATCTGAGCGTCGAGTGTTCTCAGTGCAGGATCAAGCCTATTTATGACAGGGCCATATTTGTGCCCAAGAGCGTCCAGGGGCTCCGAACTTGATGTACCAGAAGTCGGGCAGCTCTTTTTCCAGGAGGCGTGCCTTGACCTGCCCGACCACCTGGCTGTCATGCTTTATCAAAGGGTAGACGACATTCTCGAAGCTCCCTCCGGCGGCGCGCAATTCATCGAAGAGCGTGGGCACGGGTAGGGATCCCTGTGTCCAAATGTCGGTCTCAACGCTCCCTCGGAAGAGGGGTATCATCGAAGCGGGTATCAGGTTACCCGTTGGGAGGTGGCGCTGGTGGTTGAGCTTTGAGACCACGTAGCGTACATCAATCCGCAGACGGTCAGAGGGGAGCAGGTCGCCCAGGTTGATAGCCATGTGTCCCAGGCGCTCCATGATGCCGCCCCTTTTGGGGTGGGAGGTAGGCTGGAACTCTCCCCATACGCCGTGCTCCGCAGGCGTCCTACCGGTGAACAGGGTCGCCTCGATGCCCCTGTAGGCGTAGATGTTCGCCATAGGGGAGGACATCCCGTCGCGTGCAATTTCGGCTACTGAGGGTAATACTCCCTCTGACGGGTAGGAGGCCGACAGGGCGTCAACCAAGATAAGGGCTACAGGCATCTGCTTTTCTCTGACGGCTGGCGGACGACCTTGCGCGCGCCGGTCGATGCCTCTTTTTTGCTTACAACCAGGTGGCTGTATAGTGTCGCTGCCTTCGCCAACATATTAGGATCGGCGAAACGCACAGCCCACTCAGCAGCGTTCGCGCCATACTCACGGCGCATCTCATCACTGAGGGCCATCTCAGCAAGCGCTCGACCAAGCGCCGCTACGTCGCCCGGCTCGATTACGGTCCCAGTGCGTCCTTCGACCACAGTCTCGGCCAAGCCTCCGGCGCGGGTAACAACAACGGGCGCTCCGCAGGCCTGCGCCTCTAACGCTACTATACCCTGGCCTTCCTGGAGGCTCGGGACGCACACGATTCCGGCCCCCTGGTAGGCGGCGACTATTTCAGCGTCGGAAAGACCGCTCTTGAAACTCACCCACTCGCGGATGCCCAGTTCCACAGCCTCCTCACGTAGGGCTGCCTCCAGTGGGCCTGCCCCTATAAGTGTGAGGCGTAAGCCTGGCACGATGGTGTGCGCGATGCTAAAGGCGCGCAGTAACTGTGGCACCCCTTTGCGGGAGTGCCATCGCCCCACGAAAACCACTTCGCACTCCCCGGCGTACTGTCCACCACGCCTGGGTAAGCTTGCTGGGGAGTAACGAGCCGTGTCTATGCCGTTGGGCAAGATGTGTATTCGTTCCCGGCGCACCCCGTAGTGGCGCATGACTTTCCCTGCTGAATATTTGCTGACTGTGACCACCGCATCAGCTCGGCGAGAGGCTAACCGCTCTACTAGAGAGAGGGCAAGGAGGCCACTTGCCGCCAATGTACCCCTGGAGAGGAGACCTTCATAGTGCCGCACGCTGGCAAACTCGTCGCGGAACACTCCGTGCACCACCTCTACAAAGGCAGCGTCTTTCATGCCTCGCGACCTAAACGCCATGAGGCCCGCAGCCCCAGCATCATGGTGCGTCTCTACGATGTCAAATGGAGGCATCGAGCGAAGTAGGCTAGCTGCGCGGGCTGAGAAGATGAGCGTACGTAGCGGGTATATGAGAGTGGGGGTTTGCACCGTTACATAGCAAACATTTCCTTCGACTTTTCTTTCCCCAGTGCCTGCACATATAACCGTTACGCCAACACCTCGCTCCGCGAAGTAAGTGACCTCTGCGGCTACACGGCGCTGGACCCCGCCGGTGACGTGGCGTGGGTCCTCAAAGCAGACTATGGCGAGCCGCCTCAGCCCTTCGATGCTGTGAGCGTTCACGGCGCATACGTCTGTAGGAGTGCCTATGATGCCCACTGCGCTACAACTCCTGCTGCCAACGCCGCCCCGGATGCGGCCTCTCGCAGTACCTGCTCAGTGAGGCTGCCAATTATTGCCCAGTCGTAGTGCTCTTGGACTCGCTTGCGGGCTGCTTCCGTGATGCGCGCCGCCAGGAGTGGCTCCCCAAGCACCCGGCAAATATTGTGCGCTATCCCCTCTATGTCGCCCACCGGCTGGAGCAGACCGTTCACTTCGTGCGTTACTTGCTCGTCAATGCCGGATATATCGGAGCCGACCACCGGGGTACCCGAGGCCATAGCTTCGAGCACGGTGAAGGGGAAACCTTCGGATGCAGACGGCAGGCAGAAAACGTCAGCCATGGCGTAATAATCTGGAATCTGGGCATACGGCACATGATCCACCATCGTGAGCCGATCCCGCACGCCCATCTCAACTGCCATGGCTTCTATCCGCTCGGCATTGGAATTGCGCTTGCCCACTATTACAAGGTTTGCGCTGGGAACCGAACTGGCGATGCTCGGAAGCGCCTTCACTATGTCAATAATCCGCTTGCCCTCCATCAGGCGTCCGACGTACAGTATCACTCGATCAGACGAGGAGAGACTCAGGCTGGCCCGCATTATCTCTCGTTTGCCCTGCTGGGCCTCGGATGCAGCCGTTGCGAAACGACTATAATCCACCCCGTTCGGAATGACGGTCACACTATTGGAGGGATAGCCATACTGGGTGACTATCTCCCTCTTTAGTCCCGCGCTCACTGAAATTACGTGCTGAGCCCTGCCCAGTAGGTATCGTTCGCGTTGCAGCCAGACGGGGCTTAGGGCGCGAGCCATCGCCTCGTTCAGGTTGAGACGTGAAATAGACTGGCGCGCTAAGGCTTTCAGCTCATTGCGTACCGTGCAATGCACTGTTTCGACTATTGGTGGCAGGTTTCCGTCGCGAATTCCGTATGACGACATGAGAGGCAGGTTACCATGGATTATGTCGAAACTCTGTTGCGCGTGGAGTTGGGAGAATTTATGGTGGGACGCTCTGAAGAAGAGGGGGCTATAGAGCACCGCCGGGCCGGGGGCCGCCACGCGATGGACCTGCACACCGTCAACTATTTGGTCCACGATGTCACCACGACGGCGCGCTATCACATGCACGTCGTGCCCGCGTGTTGCGAGGGCTATGCTAATGTTACGCACGTAAGTGCCTGTGCCACCCTGAGGTCTGACTATGTCTTCCTGGCAAATAAAGCAGATTCGCATTTGATATCTCCGTCTATGCGGTTTTTACAGATGGCGCGTTGGGCGTAGAAGTCAATGCGCGATGCCACACGTAAAATATAGGGTTCAGCAGAGCCTCCGGCTAACCTTCCCAGCGCTGGCCCAGCCATTTGGGCCATGTCGAGACGCCACGCAGAGGGTGCGAGGACCTCCCTGTCGGTAACTCGCCTATGAAGTTGCACCTGATAGCGCTTGCGCTCTATACTCCGGGCATTCACAATGAGCCAGCCATATGCGCGCAGCTTAGAATAGATATGTGCCGGGCCGTTTCTGAGCGCATAACCCCATGTCATAAACTCCGCGATACCCAATACCGGAAGCAGAAATAGGAGCGTGCTTCCCCGAAGACACTTGAGCAGCATCAACACGCGGTTGCGCTCCAAGTAATAGAACTTGCGAGCCGAGAAGGTTCCCGTGTAGCTGTGGTATACGACAGACTTAGGCGTATACACGCACCTATACCCGGCTAATCTAGACCGAAGGGATAGGTCGGTATCTTCAAGGTATGTAAAAAAGTCGGTGTCAAGGCCGCCCAGCAGTTGCCACAGGTGCTTCGGCATTGCGAAGCAGGCCCCAGATACCGCGCTGACGTCGGAAACTATTGCTAACTCAGCAGCATCAGACATCGACCGGATCCCCCTGCAAAGGGTGATGCCTGTCAGGTGCATGGTGTTGCCGCACGTATTCACGCGGGTCGGCGCATTCATCATTAGGATGCGCGCGGTAGTCATGCCCACTGGCCGTCGATGAGCTTCCGAACTCTCGTCATTCTCCCGCCTTACATTCTGTACTTCCACGAGAGGTTCCAGAAGTGCAGTGAGCCATCCAGGGGCCACCTCAGTATCAGGATTGAGAGCGACCACGTATCGGCCCTGGGCAAGCTCTACCCCTCTGTTGTTGGCGGCAGCAAACCCTTCGTTATGAGAAAGGGGTACGAGACACACCCAGGGAAAGCGTTCGGCAACAAGGCCAGCGCTGCCGTCAGCAGACGCATTGTCTACTACTATTACCTCGCACCTTTCGGGCAGGGTAACCTTTAGCGAACTCAGGCACCTGTCAAGGTCCTTGCGACTGTTGTAGCTTACTACGATGATGCTGGCCAGGAGGCTATCTTTCTTATGCGAACGGGGTAAATGATAAGGGATAGCAGACGAATATACGTTGTCCTTTTTCCCTTTTCCGCTTCCCTTATCGCCGGCGGGCGGGTTCAATCTTGCTCCGTAACAACACGGTTTGCAAGCATGAGCTTCTTAAGCTCCATAAAGCTTGACCGTACCGAGTGCAGGATAAGCCCAACGAATATCGCCATGACGCCTAACATCAGCAGCATTATGGCAATGAGCGCGTAGCCCAGGGCAAGTTGGCGCGTGGTCATGTAAATATTGGTAGTTATCACCGCGAGGAAGCCCCCTGCCATAAGCATCAGCAGCCCTTGTATGCCGAAGAAGAAAAGTGGGCGGTGCATCCCCACAAGTTTTATGATGTTCTCAACTATTTGCAGCCCATGGGCGACGGGATTGCGCTTCGCTTTCTCGGCGTACACGACACTGATAGGAACCTCAACTATCACAGAGTCCATGTTCCTTGGCTTGAAATTGCATCTCCAACTCGACAGAAAGCCCGGTGCCGTTGAATTGCAGTGTCTCTATAGCTCTGCGGGAGAAGGCGCGGAAGCCCGATTGTAAATCAGTAACAGGGACGGCGCTTGCCATGTTGGTCATAGCCGTGAGGCCAAGCTGACCAACTCTACGATAGGCAGGGATGCGGCTCTTGACTGACAGGAAGCGCGAGCCAATTACCATGTCCGCCACCCCTGCTAACACAGGGGCTGCAACGCTCTGAAGTTCGTCAGGACGGTGCTGTCCATCGCCGTCAATAAAGATTAAGCGCTTCGGCGGCGATGTGGCGGGCCCAGGATAGTGCAGTATTAATTACTTCGCTCTTACCAGCGTTTACCGTGTGGCCCTCCTCGAGTGCGCGGCGGAAGCGGGTGAAGGTCCGGCCCTCGGCGCTGTCCGCGTCGACGTTCGCGTCGGTGGTCAGCAACGCGATCCGCAGCAGCAGGACAGCCAATTGATGCCGTAGCAGCGCGGCCGCGACGGCCCCGTTTGTCGCGCTCGCCGACGAGTGCCGGTCGCAGTCGACGGCTAGCTGGGCGAACTCGCTGATCATCGCGTCCTCGTCCTCGCCGGCCAGTTGCCAGCGGCCCGGGCCGGCCGGATCGTCCACCGGCACGCCGGCGACCTGATCGGCGGAGAGCAGATCCAGCTCCCAGGTGATGATGGCGGCGTCCAGCCCAGGCTGGCCGCCGAAGCGCAGCGCCTGTCCCGGTCGGATCCAGAGCAGCGTGCCGGGGCGGCAGGAACCGGACTCGAAATCCACCTCGACGGTGCCGTGCCCGGCGGTGGTCAGGGCGAGCAGATGGTACGAGAGTCGCTGCGGCGTCGGCTGCTCGGCCGCCAGTGTGGTCTCGGGCAGAGTGCACGTACCGACCCCGGCCCACGCCGGCGCGGGCGGCGGCAGTGCCGCGCCCAGTGCGCGCTGGCCGAAGGTGAGCATCGAGGCGACCGTAACCGGCCGCTACCAGCGATGCACGTGGTAGGTCATTGTCGTGGCCGGGTCGTTGGAATTGATCGTCGAAATCCGACATAAACCGCGAGGTCGACCGGTTTTCGCTTTACGGGTCAAATCTGAGGTTCGCTGCTTTGACGATTCGTTTGTCCGATCCTGAGGTCGCCTCCGCCAGAGGTGAAAAAGGCGACCCGCGCGGACCGGCAGTGTCCGCGCGGGTCGCCCCGGAATTGCTTGTCTATCGGCCGGCGAGCAGCCGGTTGACCGCGGCGTCGACGTCCAGGTGATCGGATTCCCGGCCCCGTGGCACCGCCACATAGGTGCGCCGCAAGAACCGGACCAGGACACTGCGTGGCACTTCGAACAGCGCATTGCCGTCGGGTGACGACAGCGCCAGCGCTACGAAGTCGCCCCGCGGCGTGGCCCACGGCCACACCCGGACGTCACCGATTCCGGCGGGCTCATCGAGCCCGGTCACGAGCAGTTCCCGCGCGAAGGACCAGCTAACGGCTTCCCCACCGGCTGATTCTGCGTGGAACAGCACGTGCACCGCGTACGGGTCGGCTGGGTCGTACCGCAGACTGGCACGCACGGGCAGAGCCGTGGCATCAGGCGCTACGAGCCGCAGCGAGGTTTCGACCTCGACGGTCGTTGGACGAATGGTACTCATGGACGAACTCCCCCCGGCACCGCTGCGAGGCTGGTGAACCCCGCGTTTCCCATACTCAGCTGATCCCTGTCGTTACGCTCCGCCATACGCTGATCTCACCCAGTAGTGGGAAGACGGTTCCGAAAACCTCTCTCAACAAGACGATAGGCGATATCTTGTCCTGTTCTGCCCAGTTACTCGGTTCCGCCCGGCGTCGGGTGGTCCAGCAGTTGACTTACTCCGGTAACGTCCATTCCTCCCGGGTAGTGACGGGAAGCCGGAACACTGGGGGATGAAATGAGCGCGAAACCGGACGAGCAAGGCACTCGAGTGGGCGTTTTGGATAGAATCCGTGGCAACTCAACTGGCCGACTCAGCCTGAAGATCTGCGTTGGGGTACTGGGCGGCCTGGTCGTCGCAGTCGGCATCGTGCTGATCCCGTTTCCCGGACCCGGCTGGGCAATCGTCATCCTCGGCCTGGCAATCTGGGCGATCGAGTTCGTTTGGGCCCGGCACCTGCTCGAATTCACCAAGCGGCACGTGCGTCCTGGACCCACTGGGTCGGGCGCCAGTCGCTGCAGGTCCGTGTCGTGATCGGCGTGCTGGGCATGTCTTCGTCGGGGCAGTCGTCTGGATCTCGATGCGGCTCAGCTTCGGTATCGACCTGGCCAGGGTCGTCTGGAACTGGCTCTTGTCGCGACTGACCGTGACGCGCCGGACCCCTGTTCGCCGCGGTACCCGGCGTCCGGTACAGTCTGATCCCGTTGCGGGCGATTAGCTCAGCGGGAGAGCGCTCCGTTCACACCGGAGAGGTCACTGGTTCGATCCCAGTATCGCCCACCCATAGCCCTTGAGCTGGGCAAACGTGAGACAGTTATTGGCAGTGCGCGAACCGCCTCGGGCGGATGTGCGGTGAGCTGGGAAAACGCGGTCGTACGCGTCTTGTGGCGCGACGACCGAGGGGCCCGAAAGTCGATGCGGCGACGCAGCCAACTCGGCCGGCTTTCGTCTCACCGGTTGTCTTGTCGATGAGAGGCCCGGGGTCGCCGCACGTGGTTGGGTGACTGGTATCCCGGTCGCGCGCTGGCCGGGCTGATCGGTGTCGCGCTCGTCGGCATCACGGCCCTGCTGAACTCTCGATCATGAAGGTGCCGATTGCGGCGGATTCGCTGGCCTGGCCTTCTGCGGATAGATCGTCTCGTGCCGGGCCAGCATCGCGACGAATTCGCTGATCTTTCGCTCCCGCGTCTGAGCCCGCTTGACGGCGTTGACGCGGTGGATGAGAGCGAATCGGTTGGCCTTGGTGAGCACGTCGAGCATGGCCTGGGCAGCGGGGTCGGCGGCGATCGCGGCGATAAGGTCGGCCGGCACCTCGGCTTCCGAGGGCGGAGCGTAGGCGACCGCCCACCGCCCGTCCGCCTTCGCGGCGTCCACCGCGGCGCGGCCCGGAGGCAGCATCCGCCCCTGCGCCTCCAGCCGGGCCACGTTGGCGACGTTGCGCTGCGACCACGAACTGCGGGGCCTGCGCGGGGTGAACCGGATCCACGAGCTCTCCTGATCCCGCTTACGGGCCTGCCCGTCGATCCAGCCGAAGCACAAGGCCTCGTCAACCGCCTGCTGCCAGGTCAGCGTGGTGACTGTGCCGCCCTTCCTGGTCAGTGCGAGCCAGACGCCTGTCGACGTGGCGTGGTTGCTCAACAACCACGCTCGCAGCGCCTCGGCGTCCGCGACGATCAACTCATCCAGTTCGGCTCTCGCCACGACAGCAGGCTAACCGCTCACCGCGGCAGGCGGTTGCGGCGCTGACCGTCATGGTTCACCAATAGTGGTCGGACAACCACGGCCGTAGCGCGGTTCTTCGGTTGCCGATGCGGCATTGAGAGCATGAGCTCTGAGCTGCGCTGTTAGTCTTTGACAGATTGCGACAGGTCCGAGATGTTCTCCGGGTCGGCCCGGTTGCAGGGCTCAGACCCTCCTCGACAACTGGGCAGTCGGCAACGGCACCCATACCGGTCTACTCTCCGTCATCGAACGCTGCTGCCGCCCGAGGTTGTCCCCATACGGGCCCACTCGCCCTTTGGTCGATCGGTGGCTCCTCTGATGAACTCCGAGCGGCTGGAGCATCGGATTTGCGGCCGGTCCGGACACCTGTCTTGAACCTGCGTGGTTTCCTCGGATAGCGCGGTCGGTGTGCTGATCTCAACCATCTTGCTGGCCATCCGTCGCCGACCTGCTATATGCTCGCGTATATGGGGGATCGCTATGACGTCGAGCTGGAGCCCGAGGTCCGAAGGTGGCTGGACACGCTACCGCTCCCCGCATACCGGACAGTTGAATACCACGCAGACAGGCTCGCCGCCGCACCGACCACGCTCGGCGAACCGTACAGCAACATCTTCAGGGCGCGGTCCGCGAGCTGCGGTTTCACCTTGGCCGGGCTGCCTGGCGGATCACCTACTGGCTCGCGCCTCAGCGTCGGATCGTGCTGCTGACGGTCTTTCGCAAGACCCGCACCGGCGAGACCAGCCCAGGTGGAACGTGCGGTGGCTGCCCAAAAGGTATGTGAAGACGAGCACCGGGCGGCGACCCATCTCTACGACCGCGAAGGGTGACAGCGATGAAGGGATACCACACCAATGGACTGTTCCGGACGAGCACCGCGAAAGTGCCGAGTACATCGAGGCCGGTACACGCATCGCCCTCGGCCAAGCCGTCTATGACCGGCGGACGGCGCTGGGCATCAGCCAGGCCGAACTTGCCCGCCGGGCCGGCACCACGCAGACTGTCATCTCGCGACTGGAAGGTGGTGCGGTCACGCCCACCCTTCCGTTGCTGCATCGCCTTGCAGGCGCACTGGAGGGCGAGCTAACCTCAAGATCACCGGTACGAGCATGCGCGCCGAGTTCTCGCTCGCCTCGTAGTAGCCGCGCCATTTCGAGTGTCCCGCCGCGGCCTTAGATGTCGGGAGCTCAGCGCGGCGCACCCGTCGTGGTGGTCGGGCGGCCGGGGTCGCGACGCCGTTGCTTTTGCGGATCGGATCAGTCTGGTGACGGTGCGGCGCGGTGACCGGCGTTGAACTGGCCAGGGGTTGCGTCGGCGTACTGCCGGTAGCGTCACGATCGGCCCCGAGCTGCGGGTATGCGGTTCTTGTTCTGCCAAGTATGGTCCACGTAGTTGGCAGTGCGCGAAGGCGCGAATCGGACAATGTACAAGGCGGCCCACCGAGGGCCGTCTCGCGGGACGCCGTCGGTTGGTCATCTCGGCCGTTTCGTCGCTACGCGGACGGTGCCGACTACGTTCGACCGGGCCGCAGCGTTGATCCACGGACTTGTTGTGCTCCACAATGAGATCAAATCCTGATCGAAAACTGACCGAGTTGGTCAACGCCACCCGCAGCCTCTTGCGAACCCACCGGCGGGGGCACGGCCGAGACGATGATCCGCCGGAGGACGCTACATCGATGGCTCACGAAGCGATCGGCCAGCACGGCCGTGACTGGCGAATATGGCGCCTGAACTTGGAAACACTCTTCCCCGACAACCCAGGGAGTGATGATCGGCAGCCGTGAGACTCGCCGGGCGATCAGGCCGGCCGCTGTTGTTTCGGAGACGCCAGTGTGTCGACCAAAAGTTCCATGCGCAGCGCCTCCTGAGGGACTCTGCGACCTCCAGTGAACAGCGCCAGTGCGTCGTAGCGGATCGACGCTGGTAACCATTCGACCAATCGGCGAGCTTCGGCTTCGGCTACCGTGGGACCGGGGCGATGAGGTTGCTGGACGAGCAGTTCCCATAGCTGCTCGGCGGGTTGTGCAGGCGTGCCGACGCTTTCGGCGACGGCGCAGGCGGTGGCGGCGATGGCCAAGCCAGCGGGATCGAGGTCGCCGAGGTAGTCGAGGCGAGTGACGGTGAACGGGAGGGTTCGTAGCGCCTCCAGCGGGGCGGTGTTGCGGCCCTGGACCCACGCGACGGCGATCCACTGGGGATGCTTGTTGCTCGCGCGAAGTATTCGCAGCAGGGTGCGGAACGTGGCGTGGTTCTCCACGCAGACGATCGGTCCCGGCATCCCCACGGTGGGCGTCACGGGCTCCCATGTGAGCGGTGTCGGGGTGCGCTCGCAGCCGAATAATCGAACGTCAACCGACCGGGCCCCCATAGTGATCGGCACCCCCACGGGGTGGTCAGTCGAGTCGAACGCTTTCTCGTCGCCGAGCAGTTCGTAGGCTCGTTCCGCAGCTCGACCACGGGGACGTCGCCGCCATCAGTGTGCCGTAACCACTCGTTGACCGCGACAGGAGCTGCGTTGGGCCGGGACAGGGGAGCGTCGCGGCCCACCGAGCCAGCTCGTCACGTAGCGGGACGCCTATCGGCCGCAGCCGTGGGGCGGCTGCTCTGCGTGTGGAAGGCAGATCAAGGCCTTCGGCAGCGTCGTCGGCCGCGGCGGACGGTGGTGGTGCGGGTGCGGTCCAGCGCCCTGTTCGCTCGCCACGCCTCGATCGTCTCGCGGACCAGCTGCGGTACCTCGACTGCCGTCGATCGTAGATGACCAAACGGCGGACGGCCGCGGCGATATCGTCGACGTGACGACGCCCACCACGCCCGTCAGGGTCAAGTAAGGAAACGAGCGCGTCGAGGTCCACGACGGTCATTCGCCAAGCACCGCGGCGACGTCCTTTGTATCAGCATCAGGTCAACTACCTCACGCGACCCGTCGTCGACGACCACGACCTTCTCCCCCGAGGACGGGCGTGACCGACGGGCGAGCATGATCGTGCGGTCGAACATCGACAACGCCCCCTTGTCCTTCGGTGCGGCAGTGAACACCAGCTGCAACCCGAGCTGGTCGGCGGCACGGCGCATCGTCCGGACGAATTGGTCCGCCGACGCCTGACCGAACGGGTTTCCAGCCACAGCCAGCCGATCGAGGTGGCATCCCCGGTCGCGCGCACCCGAGTCATGGTCGCGTACAGCAGCACCCCGGCGGTGACCCGCTGACCGCCCGAGAAGTTCTTCAGCTCGGCGACATCGACACGATCCAGCGACAGGTCGGTGTGCGGCTTGAGGAGTCGCACCCGAAATGGCGCGTCGACGAGCGCTCGCGCCGCCGCAAACAGCAGAGATGCTGCATCCGATCGGCCTACGCCCGGGGTCAGCAGCGATGCACGACCCGGCGACCCGGTCGATGGCGACCGATTCGTCGTCGGGGATCCGCTCATGTTCGATGACACAAAGCGGCGCTGCGACCAGTCTCCGAGCCCGATCAGGAAGCCGCGACTGGTTCTGGTAGGCGCGAACCGCTCGATCGCCCTCGCGGCCTGCATCTGCAACATCGTCGCGCGTGCGCACATCGTGGTCGTGGCGCTCAAGGTCGTCGCGCAGCGACACGCACGCTGCTCAAGGTGCCCTGCTAGCGTTCGGCTTCGGCAGGAGCTGTTCGAGTCGGCCCGTAATCTCATGATCAGGTCCACGACGCGGGGTCCTCGGCCTCCTCGACCTTGCGGGCCTGCGGGCCGTTGGCGTGGGCGCGGACGCGGCTTGCCGCTGACTGTTGTGCCGTCTTGGCGCCGCCGAGTTTCTCGCCGCTCTTTCGCAGTTTCTCGTTGACGCCAGTGATGCGGGCGATCAGCTGGTCGACATCCGGCCATCGTTGTCCGGTGATCGTCTTGTCGCTGAGGTGGCGCAGCGGATTGATCGATGCCTCAACGAGCCGTCGGGACTGCTCGGCGCCCCGCGACTTCTGCTCTTCGCTGGATGCCATGCGCTCCTCGGCGCGTTGGGTGGAGAGGAGCTCCGCGGTCAGCTCGTCGAGTTGCTCGGCATACCGGTCGGCGTCCGCCGCCTCCACAACCGTCATGGCGGACGGGAAGCTGTCGACATCCGGGGAAGACCTGTCCGCGGTGTTCTCATCGCGGCGACGATGCTCTGCCGCGGCCTGATCCGCTGCCACCTTCGCCTCCGCGAACGCCTCCCGGGCGGTTGCCTCCGCCTGACGGGCCTCCTCGATGGCCGACTCAATGGCGACAGGATGGCGGGCGGTGTCGGTATCGGCCAACTGCTCGGCGAGACGACGGCGCTGGCGGTCCGCATCCAGTTTCGGCATCGAGATCGGCGGCCTTCTTCCGACCCACCCGCACATCTTCGTGCAACGCCGGATCGACGGCCGCGCCCTTGATGGTGTCCCGGACACTGCTGAGCCGGGCGCGGATCGTCAGCTCGTCGTCGGCGGGAATCGGACCCTCGGTGGTTGCCGTGAGGGCCGCCTCGCGGAGACTCTCGGCAGCGTCGTCGACCCGCCGCTTCGCATCACGTACGGCCGTGGCCGCCGTGTCTTCCTCACTGATGAGATCAGGCCGACGCTTGATGAGCTCGTCTCGGCGGATGCGGCTGTCGGTGACTGCGCTGCGTAGCCCGGGCAGCCGCTGCCTGGCCTCCTGAAGTGTGGTCGCAGCGGCGATGACCGGGGCGAGGAGGCGTCGCCTCTCACCGCAGGTCTCGACCTCTTGCTGAGCCGTCGAGAGGTCGGTCTAGCAACCTCCTGGAGCCGGGAGAGTTCGGCGAGTTTCGCGGCAGCCTCGAGTTGATCGTTCTCGGCGGCCTCACGGCGTGCGTTCGCCGCCTGCAAACGCTGGTTCAGCTCGGGCCGTGGATCGTCCGGCAGGTCCTTCCACAGACTTGATAGATCGGCCTGGAGGTCGCGGAGATCGGTTGCTGTCGTGGTCGCAACCGTGAGTCGCTCGCCGGCCGCGGCGAGGGAGGCGTGTGCGGCATCGAGCATGTCCTGCACGGCCTCCGGTCGTAGATGCCCCGATGTGGGAGCAGGACGTGCGCTTGTGTTCCGCGTCGCCATGTCCGGCGAGCGCCATGTCAACACTGGTGACAGCGCCGACCCACAGGGCGACATCGATGTCGAGCTCACCGATTGCCGTGACCGCCGGATCGACGAGGTTCGGGTGGGCGACCACCACACCGGACGCAATCTCGGGACGAGACTTGGCGAACGCTGCCGCTGCCTCGATATCATCGTGGGCCAACCAACGCCAGCCCGGCCAGGCCGGGATGTCCGCAATCTCGTGACAACGACGAGCGGCTTCTTCGACGATTGCGGACGACGGCAACAGGCCGTCAGAACCCACCGAATCCAGCACCCGCTGTGCCGCCGCCATTTCCCTACGAGCTGCCTCCGCAGCTGTATCCGCAGCGGAGATTCCGGTGCGGATCAAGTCGGTGAGCGGGGTCCGCTGAGCCCACAGGTCGACAGTCGCGGTGTCGCCGAGGATCTGGACGAGCCGATCATCGTTGCGTCAGCCGTTCGACTCGCCGTGTTCTTCACCTCACGTAGCTGGCTTTCCACGCCGTTTGCGTCGTTGAGCGCGATTCCTGCCCGTCGGCGGGCGTCCGACTCGGCCTGCTGTTCGGTCCGGACCGCTGTTCGCCGAGACCTCGAAGGTCGTCTTCGGCGCTCCTTCGGGCGCCCCTGGCAGCCTTGGCCTGGGCCTCGAGGGATCGGTCAACCTCAGCCGGATCCGCGCCCTCGTCGATCAAGCCTGGACGAGGTCGCGTCGTCGATCACGCGTTCAGCAGCAGTGGCATCGCCTTCGGCCTGCCGAACCTGCTCGGTGGCCCTGGCGTGCTCCGCGACCGCCTCCCGGAGATCGCTGTCGAGTTCCTCAATCGCTTCCTTGGCGCGGCGCTGCAGGCCTTCGGACTGGGTTCGGTCGGCCGTCGCCCGGTCACGACGTTCGGTGAGCAGTCGCGCGAGATCCCATCGATGGCTACCTTCCAACCGCCGCAGCTCCGCAGACTCCTGCTCAGCCGCGTTCAGTCGCTCGGCCAGCCCGGCCACGTTGCTGGAGGCCGTGCGGAACTCGAGGACGGTGGGGACGAGTTGCCATGCAGCAAGGGCGGCGGCAGCTTTGTTGCGTTCCCGCTCCAGAGCACCCGCCCGGGTCCGTGCCTCTTCGGCTTTGATGTGCGCTGCGCGCAGTTGCATGCGCAGCCGGTGAGCTTGGGCTCTGCGCAGCGTGGCCGTCGCGTCCTTACGTCGCTGATCGTGGTGGCCCTGTCGTTCCGCCGCCGAATCCCGTTCCAGCGTGAGCGTCCTTGCCGTCACATCCGCATCGGCCACGATCGCGCTGGCGTTCGCCTCCGCGGTGGCGAACGCTTGCCGATGGCCGGTGACCTCCTCATATGCAACAGCGAGGCTCAGCAGCGGATCGGTGAGCCGCTCCCAGAGGTCCAGTTCGTCGGCCCAACGAGGCCGTGCGGCGGCGTTAGTCCGGAGAACGTCGATGCTCTTGGCGATCTGGTCGACTGTCGAGTCCGGCGTGATGGCGCCGATGAGCCACCGGACGAAGTCGTCCGAGTCGTGGAATCGCATGACCCGGTCGACGCCACCCTCCGACGCGTTCATGACCGTCTGGAAGCGAATCTGTTCCAGGTCGACCCCGGCCGTGCTCAACCATCTGCGCCACTCTCTGTGGCGCTCCGAGGAGGGCTCATGTGCGGGCAGCGCCCCCACCTCGCGGGGAGCATGGCACGTACGGCCTCGACGAACTGGCTCCGAGTGGTCCAGCGTCTGGCTTCCGTACGGAAGGGCAGGTTGTCGATCGATAGGCCACGCTCGTCGGTGACCCACCCGTAGTAGAAGCGCAGCAGACGTGATGGGTTGTCGAGATCCTGAACTCCGTCCCGCCACTGCGCAACGAAGCCAACGACGATGCGCTGCTGCTCACCGCCGACTACCCGGGTGGCCTGCTCCACCACGTGGCAGACGTCGCCGCCGTTCACTAGCTTCGCCAGTGACCTGTCCGACCCGCCGCGGATGAAGTCTCGCGTGTCCGGCAGGTACAGGGCGAACCTCAGAGCCGTAATCGTGGTCTTGCCCGTGCCGTTGTCGGCCCACAACGCGGCATGGCCGGTCGGCTCCAACGGATCGGACCAGTTGATGTCCAGCCCCTCCAGGCGCGACTCCCGGAAGCCAGCTCCGGCGAGAAACGTGCGCTCGAGACGCCATCCTGTCTGTCCTCCCCATCGGTCGGCCTGTAGGCGGTTCCCCGCCGGACAGCCGGTCCGGGACGCATGAAGCGGTGATCGTCTGCCACACCAGCGGTCCTCCGCAGGCCGCCACGTGCGCGCGGAATCGGTCCGTCGAACGCCACACCTTCAAGTCGGGTCGCGGTGGAGCGCCGTCCGGTCCGGCACCAGCAGGCGGAACGCGGCGAGCATCGTCAGCGCGTCTTCGCACATCCGCACGGTGCAACTCCGGGTCAGACGTTTGGCCTGGGTGAGCGCCACCTGCTTGCGGTTGTTGATGTATTCGTCCCACGCATCAGCAAGGGGTTCGTCCAGGTCGATGTCACCGGCCTCGACCGCTGCGGCATGTTCACGTATCAGCCGATCGACATCGATGGCGGTGACCCGTCTGGTGGCCGGCTCACGAACCGCCCGGGCGTTCGGATAGCACCAGGCAGCCACCGCTCCCAGTGCCAGGCCATACACCAGGCGATCAGGTACGCCCGTGATCCGCAGCCATGCACTGGTGTCCTTCACCGCCAGCGGCGAATCGGGTTCAGGCGTCATTACCAGCCCGGTCAGCCGATCGGCCGCCAGCACCCGAGCACCGAGGGCTCCGGTGAACTCGTCGAACACGCTCCGCAGGTCGGGATCGGTGTGGAACCGGTCGGAGCCGTCCATAGACGTCCAGGCGGGCCGGGGTGGATGTCGGATCGAGAGCGTAGCGA